>NZ_CP174291.1:0-36312 GCF_052466775.1 Microbulbifer sp. CnH-101-G | reverse complement strand
AGGTCTGGCCGAGGTTGTAGCGCTCGGTGGCAATAAAGTTGAGGGTATTGCGCTCCAGCAATACAAAGCGTGTGCCCGCCGGGTGATTGGCTGGTGTGGTGCCGAGGCGCCCGCGCAGTAAGTAACCCAATTCCCATACGCCGGGGCTGATCTCTTCGGTCTCGCCAAAGCTCACAATTTCATTGCCGATCAGCGCCCTATTCTGGCGGTTTAACAGATCTGCAAGAGTGCGGTTTTCCAGGGCGTCGCCCGTGTCATATAGGCGCAGTTGCACGCGGTTGTGGGTGTCGGGGATTTCCGGTTTGTGGCTGTTGAGGCTGCTAGTCAGCTCACCCATGACCGCCTCGATATCGGTGCTGTCTGACTCGATATAGTTTTGCCCCCCATCGAGAGACAGCGCCACACTGGCGCCGGCCCAGGCGCTGTTGCTGCCGGCAATGGCCACGTAGTAGCCCAGCTGGCTGTCGTCACCGCTGGCCAGAATGGGCGCGTCGATAAATTCGATGTAGGTAGAGCCCGGCACCAGTGGCACTGGGGCCGGTGGGGCCATGGGGGCCACGCCGAAGGCTTGGGATTGATAGGCGCTTTTGCGGTCGTGAATTAGTTTGTACTTCTGTTCGCCGTTATCGAGCGAAACCTCATCGATACGGCAGCGGTCCCCACGGAACAGCACCACGTCGCCGGGAGTGAGTTTTAGATAACTATCCGGCAGGGTAATTTCAAAATCGCCGCGCTGCTCTTCGATCATCACCTTGTGCATGATCACGGCGATCTGCGCGGCTTGGTCGCTTTCTAAAACTAATGGGGTTTCGATATTTTTCTCCCCCTCGCCGCGAGTATCGATGCTGCGATCGCTGGTCTGCTTACAGGTATCGATACCGGCGTCCGCGTCGTAATAGTTGAGATTGAGCACCCGCACAATCTCTTCCGGAGAGCGGCGGGTTTTCTCGTCATCGCTATCGCCGATCAGATCGTTTTCATCGATGGTCATTACTGGCTCGGCGCCGCGCGGGGTAAATACCAAAGAATCACCGCGATTAACCGGATCAAAAAAGAACGCCTTGGCCAGCTCCTGAATATGTTCGAACGCGGGGGCCTCATTGCTGATCTGCATGCCCGAGACATACCCCTCCAGCAGGGTGGTATCGAATTTGCCAAACGGCAGGCCGGCGCGCTCGCAGATCTCTGCAACCACGGCATAGAGGGGATAAGGCATAGGGATTTATTCGGGTTTTTATTCAGGGTGCTATTCAGGATTTTGCAGCAAAAACTGAAAACGGAAATTGCGGCTCATGCCGACTTTCACCAGGCCGGGGCTATTGACGTTGCTGGCCAGCAGATACTCGCTGCCGTAGCGGTCGCGCTGTTGACGGTGATAAAGGTTGCCACTTTTTAAATAGGCAAAAATCACATCGTTGGTGCCGCCCTGGGTGCTGCGCTTATCGTCCAGGGAAACCCGTGGGGTAATAACCCCCGGCCAGCTGGTGGTCACCTGGGCACCCTGGCTGCTGTCATACCAGTACAGCTTTGCTGTGCCGGCTTCCACATAGGCAATCACCGGGCGCATATTCTGGTCAAAGGCCAGACTGACCTCGGTGATATTGTTGCCAGTGATAAAAGTACTCGCTGCCACCTGCTGGGCATCCAGCACGATGGCTTTACCATCCTCCATAACCCGCGCGCGCCAAGTTTGAAAATTGAGTCCTCGGCTGGGATCTTGAATGGCCACACCGCCGCGCTGGTAATCGGTAATGGCGCGCACCGGCAGGGCGGCGCCGCCGATAAAGGGGCTGGCTACCGGCTGGCTCGATAAGGTGTTTTCAGGCAGTGCCATCTCAGCCCCGCGCCCAGCTGTGCCCCAGGGTGAGGGTCAAAATTTTCGTATCGTCTTTGGGAATGGCGGCACCGTCGCTGACGCGACTGAACTGCACCTGCCAGCGGCCCCAGCCAATGTTGGCAGCCACTGAGCGCACACCGCCAAAATTGGCATTACTGAGCCCCCAGGAGAGCTGGGACCAACCCTCGAAACTGCCCTGGCTATAGCTGATATCGGCACCAGTACCGCCACCACTATTGCCAGAGGGATTAGCGGTAATATCGCCAATATCACCGGCGTGGGCAAAAACGTAGGCGCCACTGGTGGCTGTGCGATCGAAATCCCAGGCGCTGGCCCCTGCAGCATTGGCACGGCTGGCGCGGGCCAGATAGTTGTAGGCTTCCCCCCCGATGGTGACCACGCCATTAAAATCGCGCAAATCGGGATAGAGGCGCAACTCGTAGGTGACATCCAGGTATTCATCGGCCAGTACTGTAATGCTGCTGGGGTTGCCATCCGCATCGCGGATCAAAGCGCGGGAAAACAGCGCACCGCTGGGAGAGTTGGCCCAGCCCACACCCACTTCGGACAAGTTGTTGGCGCTACCCAGGGGGTTAAAGCGGTAGGTTTTGCGCATGGCCAGATACCAGGGGTCGACACTGCTCTGCGCCGACCTGGTGTCGGACCCCAGGACATTATGTTTGGCGACAAATTGATTCATATCGCTGTCGGTAACCTGTGGTGTGGCGGAGCCACTGCCCACATAGCAGGAAGTTGTCGCGGCACTGGGGGAAGCCTCTCCCAACCGATTGAGGCCCAGATCCGTAATCAGATTTTCAAATTGCGCCACGGTTGTGCGGCTGCCGGGAATTTCAGCGCCCCGCCGCGCCTTAAATTTTTCTACGGTGTAAAAACCGCGCACGCGGCTTTGCGACTGAATCATTGCAGGTCTCCAGAAATACCTAAAAAAGTCGAGGTGATGGATTCGGGCTCGGCGTTGTCGTAGGTGATCAGCGCATTGCGCAGTTCACCAGAAGAAACCCCTAAAAAAGTGGCGCTGAATTGCTCCGGGTCGTAGCGGTCATAACTGCTCAGGATTGAGCGCAGCTCGCCAGAGGAAACCCCCAGAAAAGTGGAGCTGAATGACTCCGGGGCATAGTTGTCGTAACTGCTCAAGATCGAACGCAGATCGCCGGAAAGCCCTAAAAAAGTCGAACCCATGGCATCGCGGGTTAGCGCTTCCGGTGCCGGGCGCACGCCGGCAATGGCCGAGTTCATGTTATCCACCGCCTCCAACGGGTAGGGTTTGCTAGTGAGGGTAAAACCTTCAGAGCGCTCCACCTCAAAGGCATACTGTGGAATCGCCCCGCCGGTGCTGGTGAGGTTTTCGTTATCGATGACCAGGTAACAGGTGCCGCGATGGGCGGGCACATTGTTGATACCAAACGCGGCCTGCAGTACCGCGCTGGGCATTTGCTGGAAACCGCCGAGGAAAAATTCAGCCAGTTGCAAAAACGCCTGGTTATTGTCGATCTGCGTGGGGTCTGTACTGTCGCGGTCGTAAACTAATTCGTTATTGCGCCAGACTTTGCAGATACCGGTAATCGGCCCCTCGCAGATGCGTATTGCATAAGTGCGGTACACCTCCTCATTGACCACTTCGGTAGATCCACCGCCCTTGCCCCCTTTTTGCTTTTCCTTTTTTTTGACAATCTTCGGCGGCGTGGTGGCGATAATATTGCCCACCACCGGTTTCACCCGGCCGAAAATAATCTGGCGCGGCACGCCAGCCTTGCTGGTCTGCAGTTTGATCTTGTCGAACTTGCGCCCTTGAATTGTGGTCTTGCCAAAAATTAGGTTGCCCATGGCGAGTACACCTCCACCAGCAAGCGGCGCCAGCGCGCATCCAAAACATGTTCTCTGCAGTCCTGATCGGCGTGGGCGTGGATCAGGGAAAAATCACCCGGGGCGCCCAGGGGATAGTCCCCTAAAAAACCCACATGACTGGGATCGCTGCGCTGCGGACTTTTAAATACGGCAATATCCCCCGGCTGCCATAAATCCTCGGCAATAGGCTCGCCAAAACGCGCGCGCATTTTGCGGCGCACGCCATCTTTCCAGGGTTCACGGCCGTAGTGTTTTTCATCTTCGATTTCCAGGCCGGCGGCGCGCAGGCTGAGTACGATTAACCCCACGCAATCCACCGCCCAGATGGTGCGGCCCCTGTGCCGCCAGCGCACGCGCTTAGCCACCAGGCCGCGGGCAAAGGCCAGTGTGTCGATTCTTTGTTGTTGCATTAGTGTTGCTGCTGGCTGGTGCCGTTGGAATTAAACGAGGAGCCACCGCCGGCACTACCGGGCACACCGGCCCCTGGGGTATCGGATGCTTGGCCGATGGGAATTAAATTTTCGCCCTTAAAATCCAGGTGATTGCCGTACACATCGCGGCAGACTGAAAAGGTCTTATCGCAGTCTGGGCGGATCTCCAATTGATCGCCGTTTTCCACGGCAAAGGGCAGCGGTTCGATCTGGGTGATTTGCCCGGTAGCGATATCCACGGCCTCCACCTGATACAGGCGCGAGGAGACGTTATTGCCGCTAACCCATCTCACCCGCCAGCGCTTGGCCGCAGTGGGCAGGCTGGCAATATCATCCACCACATAGGTGACTTTGGGCTCATCCCCAGAGACGGCGGTGACGGTGGCGGGCTGCCACAGGGCTTCCGCATTCACACCGCAACCGGTCTGGGAATTGGCCGGGGTGCCGAAAATGGCCCGGCAGGTGACGGAATCCACATGGCCGATACTTTGACGCAGGCGCATGGCATAGCTGAGTAGCTCCGGCATAAAGACCGTATTGCGCGCGGTGCGCACCTCGCCCACATCGCCGCCATCGAGCAAGAGCGCACCCATGGACAGATCGCGGTAATTCACCAGAACCATGGCCCACTCCGCCCCGTCCAACTCGCCGCGCTCCGCCATCTCGACGGTGATGCCGGGCACGTCGGTGCTATAGAGCGAATAGCCCTCGGCGTTGTCCACATCGAAACTGGTATCGCTGGCAATAATGCTGGAATCGAAACCGTTCTGGGCGTAATAGGTGAGCCCTTCGAATTCAATATCGCGGTCGAGCGTGGTGGCACCAAACTGGCGACCATCGGCCAGGGTAATTTTTAATAAGCGGCACAGCGTGGTGACGCCGCTGTCCAAATGGGCCTGCAGTGCTGGGGGGACGTAGCGCATTAGATCCAGCTCCCGCGAATCTGCACCACTTCCACATCGGCGCTCAACATAAAGCCGCCGGCGGTTTTGTGGTCTACAGAAAACTGCAGATCATCGGATTCGAAGCGCACCGGAATATCGAACTCGCCGCTCCAGGTGATTTCCGCCCCGGCGTCCGCACTGAGCTGCACCCGGCCGCTGGTGTAATCCAGGCTATGGGCGATGGGCTGGCCGTTGGCGTAAATGGTGACGGTGCCCACTACTGGCTTGTACACCGGAATGGTGGCGCTGAGCGGGCCGAAAATATGGGTTTTGCTCAGCCGGTAGGTGGCAGCCTCCCCGGTGCCGAAGCCGATCACCTCGTGGCTGGCGGTGTAGTTGGACCAGTCTTTGAAGCGAAATCCGATAGCGCTGCCCCTGCAGGCGTGGTGCGCGGCCATCACCAGGGAGTGGTGGCCGGACTGGAGCTTTTCAAACAGTACCGCGCCAGAGGCCAGAGGATAATCCCACTCGCTGTTGCGCCGTTCCACGCCGTTGCGCAGCTCTTTGATATCGGTCTTGTAGCTGTGGCCAAAGGTGGAGCCATAGGCCACCTCGTCCAGTAAACGCTGTTCGACAAATGTGGTCATCCCTGCCCCAACCTCCTCTGTACGCGCATCTGCTGCCTGGCGCTATCGCGGGCCAGTTGATTGCGGGTGCGCCGGTTAAGCGGCCCGGCAACCGTGATGTTTTGCTGCACATTCACCGGGCGACCACTCCCCTGCATGGCATTGCGGGCCATGGCGGCGGTGTCGCGACGGCTGGTGACATTGGCGGGGCCGCGCACAAACTCGGGGCCGTACTCGCCCACCAGGCCGACTTTGCCGGCGGGAATATGGCCGCCCTTGTCGTAGGCGCCGGCAAAGGTAGGCTGTTGCAGGCTATTTAATTGGCTGGCGATTTGCAGGCCTTGGGCGGTGGCACCGACGATCATGGGAATATTTTGTGGAAAGCCGATTTTTGAGGCCTCGGCGATGTTCTGCACCATGGCGGTACCGGCGGTATAAGTCGCCATCCCCAGTTGTAAAGCAGCCAGCTTTGTATTGTGAGCAGCCACCGTGGAGAGCATTTGATCAAAGCCACTGGTGGCGATACTGGTTTGCGCGGAGGCACTGGCTTTCTCCAGGTCGGCGCGCTGTTGGCGGTGGCGCTCCTCCAGGGTGGATAAATCTTTTTGGTACTGCTCATGGGTGAGCAGCTTTTGCGTGTTGGCTTCCTGTAAAAGGGCCAGCTCTTCCGCTTGACGGGCCTTGAGCTGCTCCATTTCCGAGAGCCAGGAGAACTGCAGATTCTTGAGGCGTTCCGCCAGGCGTTCGCGCTCGCTTTCGTCGTCGCCGCCACTGCGGGGGTCATTGCTGGCGAAGGCGGGCAGCTGTACCCCGCCCCGGCCCTGCAATTTGGCCGCCACTTCCTCGGCGCGTTTTTCGGATGCCTGGAATACCTCCTCGAGTTTTTTCTTCATCACCTCGCTGGGGAGGTCTTCCATCATCAGGTTGTGCAGTTCGCTGCGGGCGTCGCGAATGCCGTTGACCATATAATCAAAGGCGGCCTGTAGCTGCGCCGGGGGTTTGGCGTCGGCCAGGTTTTCATCCAGAAACGCCAGGGCGGCGCGGGCCTGCTCGCCAATACCGGGCAAATCACTGGCCAACTCCAGGGCGGCGCGCATGGGGGCCAGAATAAAATTCTTAATACCGTTGCCCAGTTCAAAGGCTGCATTGACACCCAGATTCAACGCGCCCACCACGGCACCGCCGAAGCCCCAGGCGATTACCTTGGCCCCGTGAAAAATCACATTGAGGCCGTGGATACCATCGGCAAAAATGCCGGCAACATGCACGCCCTTTTCGAAGGCGTTTTTGACCACTACGCCCATACCGCCGGCCTCTTGCGAGGCCTCGGTGAACTGAATGGCGACGGTTTCGAGAATGGGGGCCAGGTGGATGGTGAGCTGGTTGGTAACACCCCGGCCAACTTGCTGCACGCGCAGCATGGCGTCACCAGCGGCCCTTATTTTGGCAGAGTCCACCTCGCTGAGGGCTACGCCATAATCGCGCGCCTCCTGGGATGCCCGGCGCAGGCCTGCGGCGTTATCTTCCAGCAGGGGGAGCAGCAGTGAGGAGTCGGAGGCCAGTGCCTCCATAAAAAATACTTTCTTCGACTGGCTATCAACCTGCTCCAAGGCCTGGCCGATTTTCAGCAGCTGCTGGTCTGGTGACAGGTGCACAAAATCTTTTACATCCAGGCTCAGCTGCTCGAAAAGGTCTGCTGCCCCACCGCCGCCAGTTACCGCCAAATCGCCAATTTTGTCGGACACATCTTTCATTATGTCCGCCATTTTGTCGGCTTCGATATTGACGGTGCGCCCGGCATACTGCCATTCGCTGAGGGTTTGGCTGTTCACTCTCAGGGCGCGCGACAGACTGCTTACCTCACGCTGCGCGCTAATACTGGAAGAAACTAGCGCGCCGATACCGGCGGCCCCGGCCAGGCCGGCAATCTTGACCCCGGTGCTATTTGCCGCGCCGCGCAGGCCACCCAGATTGGCCTTGAGGGACTTAAACATAGCTCGGGTTTTGTCGTTACCCTCAATCGTGAACTTATAACTGTCGGCCATGGGGTTCGCTCTCGGTTACTCGGTTTCGCTCAGCAGGTTGTCGATCAGCGCCATGGCTTCCAGGTAGATGCGCGGCTGCTCGCTGATACCGCCGCCGCTGTACAGGTGGCCGCGCCGGTAGTGGCCATAGAGGCGCAGCAGCTGGTTGCTCTCAGCACTGACCATGGGTTTTAAGCAAGTGTGGGATTCAATAACGCCGGGGATTACCCATTTGGCGAAGGGGGCGGGGTTGGATTCGTCGCAGTGACGGTGGCTGCAGGTACCGCAGTCGAACTCGTCGGGGTCGCTGGCGACTTCGACTGCGATGATAAGTTTTTTTCTGCTTCCGCCCCCAGGGCGCTGGTAATGAGGACTTCTTGCGATAGCTCCATCTGCAGGTGCCAAGGCAATTTCTTCCAGCTGCCGCCTTTAAACTCGGCAGGCACGCCGTTTTCGTCCTCAATATTGCGCCAGTTCTTGAGGCCCCAGCCCAGTAATTTCAGGCGTCCGGCATGGCTGGGGATCAGGCCTCCGCTGTCAGTAATTTGCGCGGTGGGATCACCGGCAATCTCCATAAACTGCGCATCAGTTAAGGGTTGTAGTAAGAACTGAGGCGCGGTGAGGTCCTTGGGGTCTTGGTCTTTCGGTGTGTACCACTGGGGCGCAATCGCCCCGCGTAATTGCAGTGCCATAAAAAAGTGCTCTTAGGTAAAAGTCAGGGTAAAAGCATCGTCGCCACCGGCGGCACCGAAATTCATTTCGTAGGTGCGCAGGCCGTCGCGAGCGCCGGGGCCGACTTCCTTGTACCAGGCCTGGGGAATGCTGAGACTGTACTGGTTGCCGGCCAAGTGGCCGACGGTGCCGGTTTCGATGGCCTGGGCGTTGCCGTCCTGCCAGTCGCCCACCCAATCGTTCTCCGACACCAGAGTGCTCTCGGGGTCAAAGGAGCCCGTCACCTCGCGGTCGGTAATCGATACATCGCCGTAGCCGTTTTCTGCAGCGATATTGGGTGGGGTGGCGATCTGGTTGCCGATCTCCAGGGATAGCGCGCTGATGACGGCGTTAAAGCTACCCACCTTGAACGGCATATTGATCGCCGGTGGCGGCACTACGGCGCTGTAACTGGCCACTGGCAGGGCGGCGTCTGTGGGCCGGCTGACATGGCCGGTCAGGGTAAAGGAGATTTTGCCCACTTCGCCGGTGGTGAGTGCGGCGCTAAAAGTGCCGCGCACGCCGGTGAGTTTGTACAGGCTGCCGTCTTCGTGGAAATACAAAGTGGCGCTCTCGTGTGTGTCGCTGGCAGGCTGGTAGGCGACGCTGGTGGTGGCGGTGATGGTCTCGGCCAGGCCGCAGGCGCGCAGCAGGGGTGCCATTTCCGGTGGAGTGCCTGCGGTGCCACTGCCTTTGATCTCCACATCAAACGTCATTTCCATCAGGGTGCCGGCAAACACCCCCTGCAGCTTGCCCAGGGTGGGCGTAATCGGGTTGCGCTCAGCCATACGCGCGCCGGAAAAACTCCAGCCGAGATTTTCTATCAAAATCGCATTGTCGGCGCCGGTGGGTGCGGCATCAGTGCCGTATGCGCTTTCGATCTTGGCCAGGATTAATTCCCG
Organism: Microbulbifer sp. CnH-101-G; assembly: GCF_052466775.1. Lineage (NCBI taxonomy): Bacteria > Pseudomonadati > Pseudomonadota > Gammaproteobacteria > Cellvibrionales > Microbulbiferaceae > Microbulbifer > Microbulbifer sp. CnH-101-G. The sequence continues at coordinate 27,031 of NZ_CP174291.1, read as the reverse complement.
TTTAACCAGTTTCTTTTTTGTTGCCATCGGCGGCCTCTTTTACAGTTGGCGCGGGAGCGGGCCGGGTGCGGCTGCCGCCTTTGCGCGGAATAAATTCCAGTTTGCCGGGGGTTTTCTTGGGGGCTTTTTTGCTCATGGGCTTTCCAGGCTGGTGGTGCTGTGGCGGATGCGGTAGCGCCAGGTGCTGGTGGCCACGGCCTTGGCCCTGCCGGCGTTGGCGGGGTCCGGTTCGCTCAGGCCCTGGGGCTCTAAATCCACAATAAAATTGAGCCCCAGGGCGTAGTCGGCCATTAAGGCGGCGTGGATCTCGCTATCGATCTGCAGCATTTTGTTATCCAGATCTTCGGCGCGCCCCGCCACATAAATATCGATATGGATATCCTGATCGGCGTCGATAAAACTGTTACCGAGAGTCGAAACCAAGCGGCGTTCCCCCAGGCGCACGGACAAAGCGGGCACAGGCTCGCGCGCATAGACGCGGGTCTGCTCTACGTTGGTGCCAGTGGTGTCGAGCCCGGTAATGGCGGCGGTGACCGCATCCAGTAGCTGTTGGCTAACGTGGGCCATCAGATGCACTCCAGAATAAAAGTGACGCCGCCGCCGTCGCGAGGTTGGGATTCGCGAATAAGGTAGGCAGCGGCATCGATGCTGACTTCCTGACCGTTCCCCGCCCCAGCGGCCGCAGCGGTGGTGGCGTCACAGGTGAAGGTGGGGAAAGTGCCCGCCTGCCCCGCCGCTTCCTGCCAGGCATTGCTAAAAATTCCCGGCAGGGGGCCAGCGGGGGCGCTGGCTAGGCGGTAGCCGGGCAGATCGGGGTCGATGAGTTCGGCGTACATGGCGACTACTTACTGGTTTTGTCATCGGCCTTTGTGGCTTTTTCTTCTGCGGCGACAGCTTGCAAAATTTCCTTAGCTTCCTCGGTGCCCGCTTTTACCGCGAGGCCGCCAGCCAGCAGTACTTGCAGGCAACTTTTGTTTTTATCGTTAACTTCTATGGTGTCTCCTCTTTTGCGCGGGGCTTCATTGGCGACACAACCTTTTGCAATAACGAGTTGCATGGGGGTTCTCCGTTCGTTCGGTGAAAAAATGGAAATACGGGAGGGAAAGTGGCCCGATTAATGGGCCGCGAAATTGGTTAGCCGTTAATGCAGAAGCTCTGCGCGTGGCGCACACCCACGTCTGCATCTTGGAAAACGCGGAGTACCAGGCCGCCACTGCCAGCCAGTGCAGCCTCGTCCGGCATTACATCAAGGACGCCCCACAGGCCCACTACTGCATCGGCGAAGTTGCCAAACAAGACGCGGTTAATAGCAACCTGGGTGGTCTCCAATACCTGGTGATTGGCTGCGCGTTCGTTTTCCATAATAAAGCGACCGCTTCCGGCATCCTTGCTGGTGGTCATCCAACTGCCGGCCACATTCGGATCAATTACGTAGGCCACACTGCCGCGCAAAGCGTTTTGCAAGCGTACCTTAGTGCGGAAGCCAACTGTCTCTGCCCAGGTAGGCGCGCCAGCAGTGGCGACGGTCTGAGTTAAAACGCCGGTGGTATTGGCGATACCAGTGGGGCCATTGGTAGCTCCTTCGATGCCGGCGGAATCAATTGCCAGGGCGGACCCCTGCTGCATATCTGCCAACAGCATGGCCTCTACTGCCGGCGATGACTGCTTACGTAGGCGGCGAGTCATGGGCACCTGGCCGGTTACAGTTTTAGGGCTGAGCTTGAGCATTCCGATTACCGCGTCGGACTCATTGCCATTGGTTCCCTCTGCGACCCAACCGAACACTGCACCAGAATCCAAGCGGGGAATATCTACATCACCAACTAGGCCTGTAAGGAAGCGCGCCCCAAGCTGGCCCAGTACTGACTGGGCTTTGAGGTTTTCGATAAACTCGCCCGCCATGTGGTCAGTGCCTACCAAATTGCCACCGCCGCCGGCGGTTGTGGTAGCCATAGTGCGGTTCTGCACCTCATAGGGAACAAAAAAGCCACGCGCATCGCGACCGAGGGCATCAGCGATAGCGCGCGAGCACTCAAGCTCAAACCCCGCGTTTTTCCAATTCTTATCCGCTGCGGCATTGATTGCTCGCATTAGCGAATAACGCTGGGTTTCGCCTTCACTCAGGCCCAGCTCAGTAACCGGTGTCCCCTTTTGTGCCTGGGTGCGCTGGTCCATTTTCTGTTGCGCTTCGTCAATAAATTGCTCGACACTGGCGCCATCGGCAATAGCGCGTTCAGCATCCTCTGTGAGTTTAAAAGTTTTACCAATCTTGCGAATGGCCTTGGCGCGGGCGGCTTCATCCTGGCGCAGCTGAGCGCGGATGCTTTCTTCGCTCGGTGGTGTGGTGGTGGCTGCAGGCGGTGTGTTTTCTGCGGGCATAGTGCGTTCTCCGGGTTCGGATTTGGGTTTTGGTAAAGGGGGATTTGTGGCTTCTGCGCTGCGCCCGACACCCACGGTGGGGTCGGCGGGAATCGTCACTAGGCTGGCTTCATAGGGGGACCAGCGGGTAATGCGATACACGTCCGGGCCGTCTTCGCGTATCTCATCGAGCACGCCGTCGTGTATCTCATAGCCAACGGAAACATGGCGCAAAATACCGTCTTTCACGTCGTCGAGAATCTGCTGGGCTCGGGCACTTTTTCCCAAGCGCACCTGCACCCGCACGCGGCGGTCTGCATCGATGCGGGCGGATTCCACAACGCCGATATAGTCGTCGGATTTATGGTTAAACAGCAGGGGGGCGCCGTCTTGCAGGCGTGCCAGGTCAATGGAGTCCGGCGAGTGGTCCAGGACCTCAACGCCCCAGTAGCGCTCCACCGGATACTCGCTGGAAAGCGCTAATTCAATGGTGCGGTTTTCTTCGTCCAGGGTGCGCGTTTCTATGCCGTAGGTACGGCGCGCCACCCTATCCTGTTGGCGCAGTTGCGCCGGCAGGGCTTGGGGTTCAGTCGGCATCTTTGGGGGCTCCGTCGGGTTCGGATTCTGTCAGGGCTTTGTAGGCTTCCGGGGGCAGGAAGGTGGGCAGCGGCAGGCCAAGATCGCGCAGGCGCTTCACGTCTTCGGCGAGCTGCTCAAAAACTTCGTCTGGGTCTTCGCCGTCTTCCAAAATCAAGCGGGAAATACTCGCTTTGCCCAGTGCTACGGCTTCCCGTTGGGCACTGACCGCTTTTAATTCATCGACCTCTTTCCAGCGTTTGGGTTGGTAGCGAGCCAGCAGATATTCCGGCAGAGGACGGCCCAGGGGCTTGGTGCCAATCTTGATGGTGTGCAGCAGGTGCTGGCGCTCCATCCAGGTTTCAAATACCGGGCGGCCCAGCTTGTCGATCAGCCAGTTCTGCAGATACATCCAGTTTTCTTTATCGACCAGATCACCAACCTTGGCACTGGAGTAATTCACCTTGCTGAGGTTGCCGGACAGGCCGTGATGGCTAACTCCAAAGCCCATCGATATCGAGTGCAGACAGGACTGCATAAACGGGTCGAAGTCACCGCTGGGATAGGTGGGATCAAATCCGACAAAACCTTGACCGGGGGCGAGGCGCTCGATATAGGCAGGCTCCAATTCCTCGACGTGATCGCCAGTTTCTGGGTCTATATGCTCGCCTGCCAGGGGATCCTGATCATCGCCAATGTAAACATCGCTAGAATCTGACTCAGTAATAAACCCCATTTTTGAGGCGCCGACACGGGCATTGACCAGGGCAGCATCCTCAAAACCACTGAGCATTTTTAGGCGAAACAGACCGGTAGCGGTCCAGGGAATACCACGCTTTTGCCCAACAAATTCCGTGATAAACAGGTGCCAGATTTCGCTTGCGTCTACCCGTTCGTAGTGGGCGCCACTTGTGTGTGTATAGGTGTGTGGCGAGGGGCTTGGCTGACTGAAATGATAAGCCACCGCCCTGCCGCGCTGATCGAACTCGATACCAAACAGAATGCGATTGCCGTTTTTTAACTCCTCACAAAAACGTACATCCAGCAGTTCAGAGTCGATGATTTCCAGCTGATAGCCGTAGGGGCCGGCGGCGTGTTCGCGCACAATGGCTTCACCATCGATAGCGATGCAGGACATTATTTGCTGCTGGATTTCGACCCAGGACAAACGCCCCTGCAGGTGGCAATTTTCCGCTCTGCCCCATCGCTGAAATTCCGATTCAATCGCCTGGCGCGCCGGTTTATCGGGCTCTTTACCACCGGGGCGCATGACCTTGGACTGCACCACGATACCCCTGGCCCCGACGACATTAATCCGCACCAACTGATCGAAGCGGCGCACATGGTCACTATTGCAGCGCTGGTCACGGGAACGGGCGCGCAAGGCGGTGAGGTTTTGGTAAATCACCTGATCTGCGCTTTTGGGTTTGGTGCCCCAGCTGGCGGTAATGTTGGAACTTTTGGCCGATTCAAAACTGCGCTGGCGCGGCACCATGGGCTTGGCCCTGGGTACGCGAAATTTGGGCGCAATACGGCGCTGTGCCGCCGGTTTTTCACGGCGGAAAATATCGAGTATTCCCATGGGGTTCTACATTCTGAAGGTGGTGCGGGGGTTGGGTCGCCAGCCTTTTTGCCGGCGGATTAACTGATTTAATTCGCGGCGATATTTATTGCGCATAGCGAGCAGATCCGGGATCGGGTATCGCTCCAGGGCCTGGCCGTCGACGGTGAGTTTTGCTTTGTCGCTGCCGACCTTGCCCTCCAGTAGGGTTTCGATTGCCTGCAGCACTTTTTCACAGTGGCTGCGACGGTCGGCGGCGCCGTCGGAAAAATTCGGCAGCAGCTTTAAAAGGCCGGTTTGCAAGGTGACGCGGTCGGCACCGTTGGTAAACACCAGGCCCCAGCTGTAATTGCCCGCGCCGAGTACGCCAGTCGTAATTGCCAGGGCGTGACTGTCGCCGTTGGCCGTGCTGGTAATGGTGTGACTGGCAGCACTGTCGGAGATAGTTAGTTCTACTCTCCAGCCGCCGCTGGCGGGGTAGCCGTATTCGCACACGGTGCGGGTCAGGGTATCGCCGCAGTGCAGCTGCGCGGGTAGCTCAATTAATTGCGCCATGAATTTGCAAATCCTTTCTTACGCCCACGGCCACTACTGCGGGCGCGGCGCTGCTTCTGATAGTTCTGGGCTTCAGTGGGTACGGGTTCGGGCTCGGTTTCTTCTGCGGGTTGCAGGCGGGCGGCGAGGGCCGGGAATACTGGGTTCAAGATATCGAGGGCGGCCAGGGCATAGTTGCAGCAATCCAGGGTTTCGTTGCGCTTGCGGATTGGGTGATAAACCCGCGTGGCCCGGCCATTGACATATTTAATGCGCAGCTCTTCGGCTGTGAGCTGTTTGAAATAGTCCTCTGTGGCCGCCATGGGAAAGTGCATATACCCAGGGCCCGGCTCATTGATTTTAAGTCGCCCGTAAATCACGTCTTTGCCGGTTGTTACGCCAAGCGTATACAGCAGCACCTTGGCTTTATTGCTGCGGCTCGGTCGCCCAACTAGCGGGGCGATGGGATCTTTACCGCCTTTCACGGCATAGACCCGCTGGCCTTCGTACTTCTTGCAGTATTTGTAGACTTGATCGGTTTTGTGGCCGGTATCGATACAAGTGGCCGCAATACGCAAGAGCGTGCCGCTTTCATGTTCAAAGGTGCTGAGTCGCCAGTCGGTGAACTCGTCCCAGAGCTGCCAGCGGCCTGGGTCGCCGACAAAAATCCGGTGCTCAATCAACCAGGATTCTGTACCCCGTTGATCGCCACCAAAGGCCCAGACGCTGGCCTCTATACGATCGTCTTGCACATCCACACCGCAGACCAAAACCACAGCGGCCTGGGGTACTTGTGCGGGGTAGTGTTCGCGGCGCTGGTAGAGCTGATCTGAATCGACCCGCTCGCCGGGCTCTTCCCAGGGTTCGCCCTTAGTGGTGTTGACCCAGCCTTTTAATTCGATCGGGTCTTTGCACACCTGCAGGAATTTGTGGGCGATCTTGCCCCAGGTGGTGCGCGTGTTATAAGCGGACCAGATATGCACGGAGACTGTGCGGGGCGGGTCAACCTGTTTGCCGTTGCGGTAAAAAGTAAGGCCGTCGCGCGTGACCATGCCGGATTCGCTGCGCATCTCGCCGCGCTGGTCCATGCCTTTCAGCTCGCGCTGCTCGATGACGCAGCCGTTATGCTGACAAACGTAATAGGCATTCAAAACCGTTTCGGGGCTGTCCCATTTAATACCCCAAGGCACATCTGGCCCGCCCCATTCCAGGGTTTGATATTCGTCACAGTGAGGGCAAGGCAAATACCGCTTGAATCTTTCATCGGCCTTTTCTGCGGCCTTGGTGAGCTGGCATTCCCCAACGCGTGTGGGCGTGCTGCCGCGAATGGATTTGGGAAAGCTGGAGCCCTCCAAGCGCATATCACCGAGCTGAGTGGCTGAACCTTCGCCCTCGATGTCTTCATCGAACTTGGACAGTTCGTCATAGATGGCAACGTCTACCGATTTCTCCCGGTAGTTGGCTGCTGCCGTGCCACCGAGCACAAATATCTGGCGGTAATTGGTAAATTTCTTGTAGTCGAGTTTGTTGTCGGAGTGCTTTTTCCCCAACCAGGGGGCCAACTTGCGCACTGGCTTCACGTCGCGAATCATGGGGTTTACATGCTGCTGCATGAATCCCTCTGCGGTTGTGTCGGTCGGCTGCCAGAGGATTTGATTGCGCTGCTTGTGTTCGGCGAAGTAGCCAAGGGCGATGACGATCGCTTTGGTGTAGCCAACCCGCGCTGCCTTCTCCCAGTTGAACTCCTCGATGTCGTCATTCCCCATCATATTGAGAATGGGGACTTGATAGGGGTCGCTGGTCCATTTGCCTTCCGAGTAGCTGGACTCGGCTGACATATAAAAATGCTTGTCGGCCCATTCGGCCATCGGTAAAGGTTCAGGCCTAAACAAGCCACGCAGTGCGGCACGCAGGTGGCGTTTAGTCGCCCGTATCTGCGCCGCCGATAAGTTCATCGATAAATTCTTCCAGTCTATCGGGCACACTGGCGGCCAGGTTCTGCAGCTTCACCCGCTCGGCTTTGATATAGCCGAGTTCGGTTGCTGTCAGAGATGGCACCTGGCGTTTAATGTTGGCCTCCAGGGAATCAAATATCGAAGCCATTTCTGAGCCGACCTTGCCAAAAATCAGGGCGGCCGATTCGGCTGGGATTGTCTCGCCGCGTGCCAGTTCGTTTTTCAGCGCCAACTGGTCTGCACGCTCTTTAGAAAGTCGGGCCTGTTCTTGCATCGGGTCCAGATCGCCAGCAACTTGAGCGGGTCTTTCTAGCTGCATTTTTCTTACCAGTGCCTCCTCCCGGTTATCCAACAGGCTGCGCACGGTGTAGTAATTCTTGTTTCCCTGGCGGGATACCGGCTCAACTTTCCACTTGTCAAAAGCCGTCGCGGTGATACCGAGCGAATCACACACCTGCCGCTTATTGAGCCAGTAATCAGGAACCGGGGCGGGTTGGTCATTGCCAGCTTTTTTCCCTGCAGTAGAGGCAGCCGTTTGAATCTGTTTTTTTCGGGGTTTTTGTTTGGTTTCAGCCATGCCTTAGTACCTCAATGACCAACCACCAACCCCCGCCTAAAATGCCTCATAAATAGCGAAACCTCGCGCAGCAGCGGACCCGTATGGCTCAGGGTCCAGGAAGGACCCGCGCGGGTGCGTGGTGCGAGGTGTTCACTTGAGTTTGCTCAGCTGATAGTTGATTGATCGGGTGAGTTCTACGCGGAATCTTGCGCTGGCCTGGCGCTCCATAACCTGCTGCAGGCGCTGGCTAATGAACGCACCGCGAGGGCTTGGGCCGCTGATGCTCTTCAATGGTGTGCGACCTGGGCCTTTGCGTGCGAATACCAGCAGCTGGCCCTGTGGCGCCCTGCCGATAAAGGTGTGCTTATAGGTCTTAGTCTCGCCCCAGGCCTTAGCTTTAACGCCTAGCGCCTTATGTGCGCCGCGCTTATTGCGTGCGTTGAAGTGGCCCACCTTACGCTGACTGGGGCGTACAAAGTTGATTAGGTTTTTACCGCGTGACTTCTTAGCATCAATGGCAGCGCTCAGGCGATTACGGCTGGCCAGATAGAGCTGGTGTGCCTGCCTGATTTCTTTCTGCTTGATATTCGTCTCGGCTGAGACCTCTTTGACGGCGGCGCTATTCACTGAGCGCACCGCCTTATTGATTGCCTGGCTTGCGGCTTTAGGTATCAAACCGCGCTCCATCTTGCCCAGCTTTTTCTCCAGTTGGGCAAGGTCATCTTTAATCCTCATTGCGCCGGTCGCAGCGCTTTATCTTTGTCCTTGCTGCCCTGGCTGCTGCCAAACCAAAAAGACATAATCCGGGGAATCTCCCCCGTCATAATACCCAACAGACAAACGGCAATATCACGCTGTGTTCCATCCAGTGCTACCTCGCCTCCAAATAGGAAAAATAACAGGGCGAAATAACCACCGATAAATAAGACTGACAGCGCCACCTGGGGCAAAAGGCTGGTATTTGAAGCCAAGCCGCGAGCGCTGTCCCTATCGCGCACCTCCAGGGCAAAAACGTCTATATCTAGTTGGCGCATCTGTAGGCGAAACTCATTATCGAGCGCGCGCAACTCCGCCAACTGCTCCGGGCTACTACCTAACACAAACTCGGCAATTTCTTGCTCGCCGGCCAGTCCATCTCCGAGAAGTTTCTCACCCATAAATTTGACGGCAACCCCAGCGGCGGGACCACCCAAGGCCGCGCCAATAGTGGGGGCAATGGTTTTTACCAGAGCTTTCCAGTTCATGCCGTCATTCCAGATAAGGGGCCACCCGGTGCCAGGTGATATGGGGAGGGGGAGGGAGCACCGGGTGGCGAAAAAGGTTATGGGGTTTTATTTCGGTCTGACTCTTCGCGTTGCTCGCGAATAAATCGGTTGTGCTGGTTGCGGGTAATCACTGCATAAACATTCCAAACAAGGCCGAGCACGGCGAGCAGCAACCCCACTACCTGCAGCCAATTAAATGGAACTTGCGTAAGCCCCACTCCTGCCGCAGTTACGGTTGTGCTTCCGGCTTCCTGTCCAGTCATGCAGTTTCTCCAGGCGAAAAAAAACCGGCCTGGGTGGGCCGGTCCAAGGGGTTGAACAATGCGTGGCATCTGGCAGAGGCAACAATCGCAAAGTGCCCTATTTATACCCCCTAAACGCAAAAGCACCAAAAACGCGTAACCCCAAAAAACTAACCAAGATTTGCAGCGGGGCTGCTCTCTTCATAAATAACCATACCGGCAATGTAATTGATCGCCCCTAGCAATTCGGCCACACGGCGCTCACTGGTTGGCAGGCGTCGGGCTTCCTGAATCTTTTTGATCGCCTGAAAAGCCATGCCGCCATCGGTCTCCAATAGCCCGCTAATGGTTTGCATGGGCTGGTCTTCGAAGCGCTTCCCATTAGCGTGCCGCTCTTCGCCCTTGCCCCTCGCTGCCTGGTTATGAGCTCGCTCTAATACATCGGCTAAGCGCTGATAATTTGGATCCTCCAGTTTATAAACCGGACCGCCATCGGGATGCCCTATCATTTCTTCGCCCTCTTCTTTTCGCTGCTTACTTTAATCTGCTGTTTGTTCTGCACCTTTGCCCAGCTGCGCCGGGTAGTGTCCGCAGTGCATGGCGCCACGCGCAGGCATTCACCAGACTGGCCGCGCGGCATCTGCTTAATCTCTCCACCGTTGGCCAGAAATGCCGCTATTTTGCTGTCGATATTTGCCTGAGCCTGGCGCAGGGCTTCGGGTTGGGGGCAATGGGTTACTGTCATCAGAACCACCCCAGATAGGCCAAGGGAGTCACTCGAACTTCTCCACCACCCCAGCCAGGACGTTTTTTCACCTGCTCCTCGACAGTGTCTTGCCAGTTGAGGCATTCGATAATTTGACGCTCTTCGTAGATCCCGCTTCGCCTAGTCGTGTGAATACTGCCTTCAGCAGAAAAGAGGTCATACTCATTCTTTTGATAGACGATTCTCACTTGCCACCGATAGCGACACCCGGTCACCATACTTACAAGGTGCTGCAACCTACCCAAGGCACGCTGAAACAGAGTTTTATTGCTCACGCATCACCCCCTAAAACGGCATCTCATCATCAAAGGAATTTTCACCCCCAGGCTGACTGGGAGCCTGTTGCGAGGCGGGCTGGCCTATTGCGCCCTGGGGAAAGCCACCCTGCTCTCCCCTGGCGTCCAGCATCTGCATTTCGCTGGCGACGATCTCGGTGGTGTAGCGGTCCTGGCCGGTTTGCTTGTCCTGCCATTTGCGCGTGCGCAGTGAGCCCTCCACATAAACCTTGGCGCCCTTGCGCAGGTACTCGCCGGCGACCTCCGCTAAGCGATTAAAGAACACCACCCGATGCCACTCGGTGCGCTCCTGCTCCTGGCCGGTTTGCTTATCCTTCCAGCTCTCACTGGTGGCCAGGCTGATATTGGTTACCGCCCCACCGCTGGGCATGTACTTGGTTTCCGGGTCGTTACCCAGGTTGCCAACGAGGATTACTTTGTTTACGCCGCGTCCCATTCTTCCTCCTCGTCTACATATTCGTAGTCTTCATTCATGCCATGGTCCGTGGGCTTTGCGTCTTTCCCCCAGGAAATATGAAAAGCAAATATTCTCCATCGCTTTCTTTCTTCTGGGCTTTGATCTTGGTAGCTAGGGGCTATTTCAGCACCAACAAAATCACCGGGAACAATTGAAAACTGTCCGCAATTGCTGCCTATATCTTCATCGGCAAACTTCACCTCAATACGCAACCCCTGTGGCAACTTCTTGGCCAGAGCAATCCACACCTTTCCTGGAGTACACCAAGCGGTGTCAAAGTGAATCTCGGTAGGTCTAAAGCGCTTAAGCCGTTTTTTCCATACCCTCTTGGCATAGGCGGTTTTATGGCGAAGCACACTCCCATCCCCTCGCGTCCAGCGTGGCCGTCCCGTTTCGCGCGTCTGCGGCCACTTAACGCCAGGCACTCCTTGGTTATACGCATTCCACTTGGTGCTCCAGAAATGTCTATTGCACTCATACCAGCCGTGCTCCTCTAGCAGCTTCTGAGGAATTGGGATGATTTTTTCAAAGGATAAATAGCCGTGCTTGTTGAATAAGCCCGCTAAAAACTCAGCGGCTCCCGGTCCAATTACTTTTACTTGATTAGTAATGTGGTTTGGCATTGCTCGCACTCCTCTTGCTTAAGCTCCCCATCGACAATGCGATAGGTGGTTATTTGGTCTGTTACCTTGTCGAAGATTTGCACCCAGCTGGTAAAGCACTCGCTCCTGGCTATCTCCTTCGCCATTTCCTCTGCGGCCTCTTTGGTGGGGAGGGACTCTTTAAAATCTTTGGCCCCGCCCATCATTAGGTTGTAAGTGCCGCTAAAGACTGCGAAACGGTTTAGGTACTGCTTTCTCACTAGCTCCTCCCTGAGTTAAAAAAACTGGTGCGTCCTGCGCTGGATCAGCGCGGTGATATTCGATTGCCGGGCCTGGCGGGCGCGGTAGGTTTGCTGGTAGTCGGCGCGGCAGCGTTTGCAGCGACTGGCCCGACCGCAGGGGCTTAATCGTCTTGGGAATTCCTCGTGGTGCTTCCACTGGTTGCAGCCAGCGCAAAAGAACTCGCCCCGCTCGTTGGCTTTACGGCTCATTGGCTCACCCCCACAAAGCTGCTCACCATGGCGCCAGCGGGGGCGATGGTGATTTCTTTGGAGTCCCAGAGCTGGGCCAGGCGGCAGGCGGTTTCGTGCAGTTCGGTTTCGCTGCAGTCGGGCAGGTCGGATGCGTTTAGCATCAACTTTGTTGTGAACACTGGAGCAAGGCCCCTCGCAATGGTGCGCCCCTCAAGAAGCAAATGCATTTGAGTGGCGATAATCAGCAACAGGAATTCGCGACTATGGGCCTCGGGGGAATTAGCAAACACGGAACTGTCCGCGATGCTGTGGCACTGGTAGCACAGAAACGCCGTCATAGCGTCATGGGGTTTAATCCCCCTGCCCTTGCTATAGCTGTGGCTGCGATACCCCTGATAGTGCGCCGCCACTGTGCTGCCTTCGTTGTTACCGCAGCGCACGCAATCGCGACCTTTAGCCAGGGCCAGCAGTTTGGGGAAGCGGGAAGGCTGCAGAATCACAGCAGCCTCTCCAGCTCTTCGCGCAGCTCGGAATACAGTTCCTTCGCATCTTCTAACCCTTGCATCCCCTCTAACAGGGCTCCATTCGACTCATCTGTACGAGCAGAGGTATAGGTAGTAAGAAGGCACTCAACCTTCTTCATCAGCGCATCCACTGGGCTCTCGTCTTGCTGCTCTGCAGCTTTTTCAGTTTCAATTGCCAGGGGTAGGAGCTTGTAATCGCATCGATAATCGACACCATCATCCCAGTAGTTGCCATCCTCATCACAGCCATCGTCGTCAAGCTGACCCTCTGGAGGTCTATGCTCCAGATCGGTCTGGGTCGCCACTAGCGAAATCCTGCCCACAAGAACCCCTTCAACTTCTTCATCCCAGGTGTCCTGGCAGTAATCTGGAATCTCGCCCTCTGCATGCTCCTTGGCCTCTTCCTCAGTGGAAAAAAATAAGAAGTCGCCATCTGGGCTATACGAAAACCAAGGCTTATCTGCAGTTGGCTCTGAGTGTTTCCGGAAAAAATCCCTATGAGCTCTCTGTTCAGGTGTCATCACTTCACTCCCCCATTCCGTCGATGTTTTGCGTTGCGATAGCCGGCCCAAACAACAAACCAGCGAGATAGATCCGCCCCTTGTGCAGGCGGGATTGATAGGTGCGCAGACTGATGCGCAGATAGCGGGCGCGTGCCCTTTGTTCGTCCAGGCCTTCGTGCAGCAGTAGCGCGCGGGCCTCCACTTTCAGCACCTCGTAAAGCTTCGGGCTTTCGCGCTTGATCGCTGCCATGGCCCGCTCTACCGGTGCCGCTACTTCGTCGCTAATGCCCAGGCCGCTGTTGCGGTTGCCCCGGCTGGCGCTGGCCAAGGCGGTGCGCTGTTTTTGTCTGAGCCTTGAAGCACTGCGCGCGGCGTGAACCTCGATGGAACAGAGCACGCTGCTGCCGTTCACTCCGCCAAGATCCAGGGCCACCGAGCCCCACAGATACAACTTGTCTTCCAGCGCCTCGATTAGGCGTGGGCTGATACGCTCCCCCATGCGCCAGCCCCCTCAGTAGGTCCACAACCAGGGGCGCGGACGGCCAGGGGCTTCGACGTTGCCGCCGATATGGATAAAGCGGCCTTGCTGGCGGCCGCGCTGGTGGGGGCAGATTGCCGTGAAGGGCTGCGGTAGGTTGTTCTGAATGTGAAACCAGTTGTAAACGTGCAGAGCCCGCATAAGTGCGTGAGCATCGGAACCCTGCACGCGCACATCCACACCCACGCCGCTGGGGTGGTCGCCCGGAATCCAGGGCTTACCCGCCTGCTCTGCGCGACGGCGTTTAAACGACTCCTCCGGGTGATGCTCACAGCGAAAGCCACTAGCAATCGGCATGGGTCGGCAGTAAACGCGCTCACGCACTCGGTTCAGGTGAGCCATAAACTCCAGACGCATATTCGAAGCACAGCCCGGTGCGCGCTCCCCCTGACTGCGAGCGTGATTGCAAACAGCGCAACCGCAGCGCATCTCCGCGTCAGTGAAATAACCCCGGCTGGCTGGAGTGGAAATATCGATCATCGGGCACCCCCAAAGCGGTTAGAAAATTCAGGGCTGTCTTCCAGCACCTCGGTGATAGAAACTTCTGTAAATCCCAAGCCGGGACGGGCCTTTTCTGGGCGGGCATTCAGGCTCACCACGCAGCGCGGGTTGTCGTCGTCAATCAGCCCCAGGCCGTGCGGGTTACGCATGGTGCGCACCACAAACGTATCCAGTAGCGGCTTCAAACCGCCGTAGAGGCCATCCCAATCCGGCAGCGAAGAAGAGCCGCGCACAATATCGATTTGGCAGTGCCGGAACGGCTCACTGGGTCTGCGGATCTTCTGCACCTGCAGAGTGGAAACCACCAGCAGGGCCAGCCGCTCAGCGTGGGCCTTGCGCTTGCGCCAGTGCAGCCGCTGCCACTCGTTCAGCAGGATGGTTTTTTCTGGCAGGGTGAATTCGATTGTTCTCATGGTCGTCACCCCCAGTTACCAGTTGGTATCGGTCAGCATGTCGGTGATGGGGATATCGCGGGAGCGGCGGTTGCCGTTTGATCCCCGGTCCTGGGGTGCAGGTTCTCGCTGCAACTGGTTTTCATGGTTGAGCAACCACTCGAACTTGAATCCTCGCCACCCCCGCTCACAGCAAATGGCAAGGCAGTAATCAACGCTGTAGCCATGCTGGCTGGCCAGGTGGAGCTGATTGGCAATGTTGTCTACAGCGGTTTGGGTGAGCGTCGCTTTGCGAACTTTTTTCCAGTCCCGCAAAACTTTGTCCTTCGGAGGGTTTGGCCAGGATGAAAAATCTAATCCCCTATTAATATTTTTAGGTTCTTTTAGATTCCTTTTAGATTTGTGGTCCGTTTTTGGGACTGGTTCAGTACCGTTTTTGGTACTGGTTTTGTCCGTTTTTGGGACTGGTCCGTTTTTGGGACTAGTACCGTTTTCGGTACTGGTGATTTGGCCAAAATTTAAAGTGAAGTGATTACTGGACCCAGCCGATTTGACGCGGAAAATCAGGCTAGATTTTTCCAGCTGCTCCATCGCTGAAATAACGGTTTTACGGTTTAGGCCTGTTGATTGGGAGATATACGCAATCGATGGATTGCACTGCCCGTTTGCTTCGTTATGGCAGTTGGCAAGGGATAGCAACACTAACTTGTGCGTGGACTTCACACTCTGCCGCCATGCCCAGAAAGTAGCCTCAGCACTCACTCAACACCTCCCCAGGCTTTACCCAAATCCGTAATCGCTATCAGGTCCCGCCCAGAGCGTTTGGCGTAGTGGATCAGGCCGAGCTTCTGCAGCTGGCACAGTAGGCGGTAAGCGGTGTCGGGCTTATCGGTGAGAAGAGGCAAAACCTCAAGGATTTCCGTTTTGGATGTGGAGAGGTATATTTCTCCCTCGGGTAACGCTGCGCACTGAGCCCAGAGATAGTCGAATAGAACGGCCTGCTTGACGTTAAGGCCCCATTCCAGCGCACGCGCTTGATTGATGCGGATAGTAAATTGCATGTCTCCCCCCTCTCAAAAAGTAGCTCACAAAACTACATTGCACGGAAACGGTATCACATACTTACAAACCTTCAACCTGTCTAACCTGGCATCTTCCTTTTTTGCGCTGTAATACCGCGATACCTTCCGTGATTGACTGTCATTGCCTTGGAAGGGCAGTGGTAATTATTCTCTTGTGAGAATTTTGAGGGGGTTTTTGTGTTGATTTGACCGGAAATACACCTAAGATCTCTCACTAGTGATACCAAAAACAGCAAAATGAAAACTAGTGACACATATTTATAGTGTGCTTGGATGAAAAGCGGGGCGGGCGTGAGACAGCGTAACGAGCGAATTAAAGGCAGAAGTATTGCTGGCTGCAGTGCCAGATTTAATCAGCTGCTGGATGCCGCCGGGTTCCCTGAAGGTCGTAAGCGCGCCAGCGCCGTTGCCAAACATTTTGGGCTGAGCAAGGCGAATGTTTATCGCTGGCTTAACAAAGACAAAATTCCCAGAAATTACCACGAGCTTCGCCGTATTGCCGTGGGCCTGAATGCGGACCCCTTCTGGTGGGCGCTGGGCGACCCAGAACCTACTGAAAAGGCAAAGGAATCAGCACCAGAAATTGATATCCGCATGTATGGCCGCTGCGCCCACGCGCTACTGATCCGCCTAAAAGAACTGGTAGACAGGCCGCTGGCGCTCAACAAGCTGGCACTGATTCACGGCTATACAGAGCTCTACAAACATGCGGAGGCGAATCACGGAGAAATAGACCCGGATCGGGTGTCCATCGCCGCCGTTAACGTGCTAGCTGAACACAAACAACAACAAGACAGCTAGCTATATCGGGGAAGCGGCCGCAGAGCTTGCCCCCAATCAACAGGCAGAGGATGAAATGATTAATGCGAGTTCGGGGCTTATCGCAGCAGGAAGCAGCGCGCGCCTAAATCAGTTGTTAGATGACGCTGGGTTCCCACAAGGCAGAGGTCGCATCATTGAGTTTGCGACTCACTTTGGCATCGATCACGTCAGCGCATCTAGTTGGCTAAGTGACGATATGCTGCCTCGGGATATTGGCGAAATGGAGGCTATTGCGGAGCAGCTAAACAGCACCGCCGCTTGGTGGGCCTTTGGCGCTGAGGAAGACCAACCAGCCCCGGATATCCCCACCCCCAAAACCGCCGATGACTTTATGCTGGTGGGTGAGTGCGTCAACGAAATCCTCTGCTATCTGGACGATGCCCTAGGTGGCGATATCGATATCGCCATCGATGATGAAATCCTGATGGGCTCCTATGGCGAAGTCTACGCCGACGCCAAAAAGAACAAAGGGAAGTTTAACCGCGACCTGGTAGCCCGCGCCGCTGTTAAGGTATCCATGGAGCTCTACCGCCGCGAGAAGAATCGCTAAGCACTCCCCACCAGGGTGGCTACCGCGGTAACCACCCCTTTAAGGCCCCTAATTAAACTCCGCATCAATAGCGGCCTGATTTTTGGCCTGGATGATGAACTGTGCAACACTCTCTTTTTTCAGGGAGTCCCGCAGCTTTAGCGCTTCGTCATAATCAAAATAGAGCGCTTGAGGATTGTGGCCTAAGTAACTGTTACGCGAGCTCACGAATTTCGAAAACTGCATCACCAGCTGGTGACGCTCAGTGTTTTGAGAAAAGAAGACCATTCTCAGGTTGGCGTCGGGCCCAAAGCTCCAATCCCCATTGCCGAACCTCCAATAAACCTCACCGGTAGGCACCTGCGCGATTTCTTTTTCAAGCGTAACCGCTTTCTTTTTCGCTTTCTGATCCCAGGCTTGGTATTTGTCGATAGTTTCAATCAGCGAGTCGGCCTGGTTGCGCGATAACTTGAACCCCACCAGTGAGATGCCCTGCTTGATATAAAACTCAAACTGATCTTTTTCCGGGTCATAATCAACCCGAGTGCCCGTCACCAGCTGCTTCTTCAAAATGTCGTTATAGGTCATAGGTTTAATGTCATCGCGGTAGGTCAGAGACTCCGCAAACGCTGAAACCGAAAAAACCGCAAAAATTACCACCATCCATAGCACTTTCACTGTGTTCGCCTCCTCATAAGTTTGGCCAGTCACGACATGTTAAATAGCGCCAATTCCGCCTGCCACCAAAAAATGTAGAAAAGTGGAGATTTTGTAGCCCGGCTCCTCCCTGCCTAAAAACTGGACAATTCTTAGCATCATGTTAATATTCAATTTGAATACTCAATGGTACTTATGGGTATTCACTTGGGGAATCAATTAGAAAATTTTTGAATACAATGAAATCTTTTGGATGAAAATTGAGGTAGTTATGGCTAGTACCAGCATGACCCTGGGTTCGCACTGGGAAGCGTTTATTCGCGACCAGGTGGGGTCGGGCCGCTACGGCTCTGCGAGTGAGGTGATTAGAGACGCCTTGAGGCAGATGGAAGAAAGACAAAGCAAGCTGGAAGCATTGCGTGAGCACCTATCCCACGGGATGGCTCAGGCCCAGCGCGGTGAGTTTTCTGATCTGACGCCGGAGGGCATAAAACGGCAACTTGATCTAGAGGATCAGATTTCGGATGCAGGGATACAAAATAACGAATAGTGCGGCAGAAGATGTATTGAATATTGCCCGCTATGGGCGCAAAAAATGGGGAGCCGAGAGAGCATACTCGTACACGCTGAATCTGTACGAACGCTTTCAGTGGCTGGCAGACTTTCCCGCCGCAGGGGCGCAGCGGGATGATATAGGTGATGGATACCGCTCATATCCCCACAAGAGTCATGTGGTGTATTACACCAGGCTCGACCGGGAACAGATCGCAATACTCGGCGTATTGCACGGCAAAGCTGACCCCTTGAGGCACTTCCCTATTGGTGATGAGTGGGCAAGTAGTCTCAACGACTCGGACAGCTGATAAATTCCCTACCACTAAACCGCTTCGCAGAGTTGTTTAGTGGTAATCCTCCTCTAATATCTCCACCAACTGCCGCTGCGCTTTCTCCGCAGCGTCTTCCGCCGTAGTACCGCCGCGCTTTAGCTGGATTTCATACAGATCTTTGACAAATTCCCCTACCGAGGCCTGGCTTTGGAGATCCAGGGCTCGCAGGCGCCACATTAAGCGCTGCAGGGGGCGCGACGACTTGGCTTTGAGCGACAAGGGGTCACCAATAATACTCACCCCGTACACCAGCAGATTGGCGTCGAGCCCATAGAGTCGCCCTATTCGCTGCAGGTCCAGCCCGCTGGGCAAGTATTCGGCCCGCTCCCAGCGCTTGTAGCTGGATAGACTCATATTCAGTAGACGCGCGGTTTCGGCCACGCCGCGACCCGAATCCCGGCGCAGTGCCTGGGCCAGTGCTGCTAACGTCTCCATGTAATGCCGCTCTTCCCTGTTCGGCTCACGGGCGGGCACTGGCCCTGCCGGCGGTGAGATTGCGCACCAGGCGCCCCACCGCCGCCACCTCGTCGGCGGTTAAGAGGGACAGCCCCGCCTGTAACTGCGGGCTAATGCGGTCCAGCACGGTGCACTGCCCCAGTATCCAGGCATTGGGGCTGAGGTCGTAGCCGTTCAGCAGTGGCGCCAGCTCCTCCGGCGACAGGCGACCGCTATCGCTTTCCAGTCGTTGCAAGCGCTCGGCGCTGATTCCGGTTGTAGCTGCCATGCGGGTGAGCGTGAGCCCCAGGCCGCGACGGCGCCTGGCCAAACGTCGCCCCAGGCTCAACTGGGGCCAGTTGTCCGGCAGGTTGTCCACCGCTACCTCCTACCCGCGAAACCGCTGCGGGCTATTACACGCCATGTCAAAATCGTATCGTTACCGAATTTATTTTAATAAATCGGTCCAAGCCTGACCCGGTGAGGATTTTTGTGACGGGGTTCACTGGGTATATTGGTTCCCAATTTGGGAAATGATGACAACGGAGTACACGGCAACCATGGACGCAATAAAAAATCCCCCTCAAAATACCCAAGATAAAGCACAAGCTCGGGCCGACCAGGCCGCGCGAGTGGCGGCCCGGATTGCGCTTTCACAGGGGGCTAGTGTGGCGGAGGCCTTAGCCATCCAGCACCGCCTGCGCCAGACATTGGCCGGCAGCACCCCCAAACCAGCGCCGAAAGCGACAGGCTCCGTGCATTGCATTGCCCTAGCGCGCGACGGTAGGTGCCTGAATTGCGCTGTCTGCACGGTAAGGCCCCACTTAACCATGTAACACCGCAAAATACTATGCAGCAGGGTAAAATAGGGTATTTCACTCCTTACAGCTCCATCCACCCTAAAACAGTTTGCCGCGCAGTATTTCCCTGCATTGCGCGGCAAATACCCTAACCCACACTGTTTTAACCTGTCCCGCTCCACCCCGGAGCGGGACACCCTAAAGCAACACAAAACACCCTGCCGCACACCAAACTAAACTAGACCGCTTTAGAGTATTGCGCCCCGCTTTACATCCTGCTAGATTAGTGCGCGGTGATATGGGACACCCCGGCGCACACTGCGCCAATTCAGAACAAAGCACGCCAGAGCGCGCCACGCTGTACCGGCACATTCCGGCCCGCACTACTACGCACTAGATCGAAGCACACCAGCGCGCACTAGATTGCGCCACCGTGATCCAGTGCGCCCCGTATCCACCCAATCCAGAGCACCCCGCAACAGCGCAGGGGCCAGCAGAATAGGGCAGGGCAGAATATGACAGAGCAGAGCAGCGCAACCCAGGGCAAGGTGATTGGTGTAGCCAATACTAAAGGCGGCGTGGGTAAATCCACGGTAGCAATTCATCTCGGCGTGGCGTTTAGCCGCAACGACTGCAAAGTGTTTATCGCCGACACCGACGACAGCACCAAAACCACACGCAACTGGAAAGAGGACGCCGCTGCACAGGCTGCCTCCCAGGGCGAAGAGTACAGCGGCCCGGAAGTGGTCAAAGTGGAGAGCCCGGACACGCTGCGCAAGGCGATCCCGCTACTGCGGCAGAAATACGACATTATCATCATCGATGGCGCCGCAATGGGTGACGCCATGATAGGGGCGATTATTGAAGTCAGCGATTTGGTGATCTCCCCCTGTAACTCCAATATCAACACCCTACGCCACGCCCTCAACACCGTAGAGCTTGCCAGCCGTCACCGCGCCAGCTTTGGCAACCCGGTATCCGGGGTGCTGTTCTCCAATATCAAGACCAACACCCGCCTGTACAAGGATCGCCGCGCCGATGCTGAGGCAGTGGCGCCGGTATTCGACGGCTTTATCACCAACAGCACCCGCGTCGATGAAGCCATGGATATGGGTGGCACCGTGTGGGACTTCCCACGGGAGAGCGCCACCGTGATTAAACAATTTAACGACCTCACCGTGCAGTGCCTGCAAGCGCTGCAGGGCCAGCACGCCATCTGCAACTGGCAACCCTCTGAAACACAGAGCCCTGGGGATGCTGCCCTACTGGCCGAGCTGGAAAACTAAAAAGGAGTAACCCCATGACTAAGCGCACGCGCCCCTCATTGAAACCCGCCGGCGGTGAAGGTTTGACTGATTTGCTGAAGAGCAGCGGGCTTGGGCAGCTCCAGGACAACGAGCAGCCCCAGGAAGCGGCTCCAGCGGCCGAGCAAGCTGCACCGGCAGAAGAACCCAAGCCAGAGCCACAAAAGCCCGCCAAGGCCCCAGCAGCGCCTAAGAAGAAGCCACGAGGCATAGATCCCTACAAGGGCTCCACCAAGCTGGACGCCTACGCCGCAAAGGAATTGGTAGACGCGGTTAAGTGGCTGTGCGCAGAGGAAGAGCGCAGCATTGGCTTTATCGTGCGCAGATATCTGGATATCGAAGGCCTGCTGGCGGACGCCCGCGCAGCGGGATTTGAGGAGGAATAACCGTGCGGACCCGCAGCTATCGCCAATTAACGGAAGAAGAGCGCAAGATTGCGGACGCTATCTGGTGGGTGCAGGCGCGCGATCTGGATGACAGGATTTTCTACGGTGAGAATACAGAGCTGCACGCGGTGCAGACAATGACAAGCACAGGCAATAGCATCGGCAGCTGGTGCTTTGCCTGCCGTACCGCCAGCTATAAGCCGGAGCCTTTTGCACCAACACCCGTGTGCTGCGACAGCCAGCACAAAACCAAGCTGTACAGCCAGCAGCAAGCAGAATACCTGCAGAGCACCCAACCCCTGGCTGATCGATTCGCTGAGGAAAATTAAGCTGAAAAAGGCGTGAGAGGCCCCCCCTGTGTGGAGTCCTCACGCCAGCCCCATTCTCTATGGCCTGTAGCATCGGTGCTTCAAATCACTGGAGGTCATAAGCATGGGACGTTTAATCGGCTGGATGTTTGGAGTACCCAAGAAGCGGGGCAGCGGTGCATTACGGCTGTCACTGCAACTCAATCATTCCGGTGGCCAGCTGCTTCTGCAGTGGGGGCCACGCAAAAATAATCAGGATCGCAGCCATGAAAGGCAACGACAGACAGGAGTTTGAGCGAGCTTTCCCCAACCCCGAGGGCGTGCAGTGGAATCCGGAGTGGGGCGACTATCGCCCCCTTGTACCGGGTAGCGGCCGTCAGGTGATGAGTGCGGTATTTCAGAATTGTCGCTATCAAGGCTGGCTGGCAGCGCGCCAGGCGAAACACAAGGGCAGGGCGGTACACGCCGAGCCTGCCTAGCGCATAGCCTTTTTGCTCTTTTTTTATTCTTTATCTTTGTATCCCTGTTTGTTTACTTTGACTTGTTTGTCTTGTTTATCCTGTTTGTAAGGCTTGTAACTTGCTGATTTAAAACAGGTTTTAGCAAATAGGGGGTACGGATTTCTGGTCTGTGGGGTACAGATTTCTGGCCTATGGGGGGCAAATTTCTGGTTTGTCGGGTACAGATTTCTGGTGTTTAAGGGTACGGATTTCTGGTTAATGGGTACGAATTTCTGGCGCTATCAACAGTTATCCCGCTATTTATCCCCCGTTTCTGTGGGTAACTATCCACCGTTTTGACGTTAAAATTTCGCTTTAAGCGCCACCCCCAACCGCTTCCAAACACAAAAGGGTACAGATTTCTGGTAGCTGGCGCCCATTGTCCTGCAAGCCGCAAGGCTGGCGGCTTGAGCCTCCGGTTAAAGGGGTACGGATTTCTGGCAAGGCGGCTTTGGCAGGCTTAAAGGGTACACATTTCTGGCAACTAGGGCGCGGCACCCTGGAATGGGGTGGGACAGGGCAGAACAGGGCGGAATAAAGGGGTACAGATTTCTGGTGGTGCATCCCAGGGCCACAGAGTAGGGCAGGGCGGCATCGCTTAAAAGGGTACAGATTTCTGGTTTACTTTCTCGCAGGTTAAGGGGTACAAAGGGGGCAGATCTATTTGTACCCCATAGCAGTGCGCCCCATAACAACCAGAGAAGGGTGATGGCCAGCAAGCTCCCCAAAACAATCAGCAAACCCCTGGAGGGCACCGGCCCTTTAGAGCATTTGGTGGTCAAGCAGAACAGTCTGCTGGAGGCCAGCAGCCCGCTGTCACTGGATGAGCACCGCCTGATTATCTCCGCTATTGCCAAAGTAGATCCGCGCAAGAAGCTGCCCAGCAAGCAGGTGAACATCACCGCGCTCGAGTATGCCGAGTCCTGGCAGCTGGACCCAAAAACCGCCTACCAGCAACTCAAGCGCGCGGCGGAATCGCTCTACCATCAATCGATCGTTTTCGACCGCCACAACGCCACCGAGGAATTCCGCTGGATTCAGCGAAAGACGATCTACAAGAAAGGGGCAGGGCAGGTGACGATCACCTTTACCGATGACGTGCTGCCCTATATCACCGAGCTGCATCGCAATTTCACCAGCTACCAACAGCGCAACGTGCGGCACCTGCGCAGCGCTCACAGCGTGCGCCTGTACGAACTGCTAGTGCGCTTCTCCGACCAGGGTGTGCGCCGCTTTGCCGAGCTGGATGATTTTCGCTTTAGCATGGATATCGCCGGTAAGTACGCCGACTACAAAAACCTGCGCAAGCGCGTGATCGATCCGGCCGTGGCCGAGCTATGCGCGCACACCGATTTAGAAGTGGCCTATCTGCCGATTAAAAGAGGCCGAAGGATTACCGGGCTGGAGTTTTCTATGGTGCGCAAATCCCAGCCGGATTTGTTTGCGGTGGAAGAGTAGGTAGGGAAAAGTGCCCGCTTGAGTGTTTGTTTTACACACTATATTCTGGCGCCCAATTAAAAAGGACCGTGATTTAGAAACAATCAGGGAGTGGTACGAATGTCTGTATTTTGGGTGATTGATACCAAGGCTAAAATCTTTCCTGAAAGCTCGTATGAGCAAGATGGCAGCAAATGGTATTACGGAAGATCAATTGTTCCAGCTGGATCTATTGAGGAGGCAATCGACCTCCTCAGATCAGCACTAAAAGATAAGTATGTTGAAGTAGAGTCCGTTTTATCGATAGTTGATTACAGTCATCAAACCTGGGATTCAGAAGATGATGAACTGTTTGAAACTATAGAATCCTACGAAAAATCTAAAACTCATCATGAAGTGGTTACTGGAGTGTTTGCTTCAGGCATGTATCTGGAGAAGGAATAAGCATGTCTAAAGGAGCCATGACACTAGCGGAAGGAAGCCAAAAAAAGTCCTTCAAAACAGACGCCACATTAGTATTAAACGGCAACAAAGAACGTGAATATGTATTAAGAACGGCATATGACCAGCTTTCTGTATGGAAAGCCAAGTATGCAGTCAACATATCTCCGTTCTACCCACGGTTGAAAGCCTCAATCAAAGAAGCGGCCTTAATCGATAATGAAATTTGGGTTTTCGGTATTGATGGAACAAATGCCAACCATATCATTGATGCAGTAACCATTGCCTCACAGTTTTATCAGGTTCAGCCTAGGGACATACTGAGTAATATTTATATCAAAAACTTAAATGCCGAAGGACGGCATGAGGGAAATTTGCCTCTGCTAGTGAAGTTGAATATGTCGTTATATGAAAAAACGACAGAAGCTATTGTGAAGGCTTGCAAGCACTTTGGTATTCAATCGAGCATAAACATTCATGTATACAGCTCAAATATAAACCCCAAAATATCTAAATCAGAGTTGCACGAAGCGTTGAAGGCTGGCGGCGCAAAATCCGTAGAGACGGATAAAAGGAAAATTCGTCACAAAGTCGGCAGCAATAATGGTGTCGACTCGGTTCCACTTGTTAGTAACTTACACGTGGCAACACTAGGTCTGTAGAGGAATTTCGAAAGGGAAATGATTAAGCCGCATTTCCTTTTGCCAGGTGCGTTGCGGCATATCCAATCGCCGCGCGTATTTTGGTTTCATCCAGGCTCGGGTAGTCCTCGATGATCTCGCTATAGGTCATCCCGGCGCTGAGCATCTGCAAAATGCTCTCGACGGTTATCCGCGTACCTTTGACGCAGGGCTTGCCCACCATGACATCGGGCTTGCACTCGATCCAGATCTGGCTGTTATCTGGCATTGTTCAGCCTCCTCAGTGCTTGCGCAGAGCTGCGCAGTTGTTGACCAATGATTGTATGACCGTCTATCCCGTTTTTCGAGGGGTATTGAGTTGCACAGGTTCTGTTTTGATATACCTAAAAGGAATATTGCGCGCTTCTATATCCGATATTTAGTAATATCGGATATAAAAGAAAGTCAATCCTAACGGTAAATAAATAGGCCCCAAAGGGCCTAAATTAATGCTTGACGATAGGCCCCTTGGGGCCTAATATAGCTGTCAGTGGGAAGCACAACGCGGCCCCAATATCCGAAAGGAAAAAGCATGTTTCAACGATTCGAATCTCTTGTCATCAACACCGCCAAGGCAATTCTTTTTTCTAAGCTGCGCAAACCCGGCAGTGCGCTTACCAGCCCGCGTGCGGTAGTGGATTACCTGCTGCTGAACCTGGCCTCACTGGAGCGCGAAGTCTTCTCTGTGATCTACCTCGACACCCAGCACCGCGTGATTGCTTACCGTGAGGAGTTTCAGGGCACCATCAATGCCGCCAATGTTTACCCCCGTGAAATCGTCAAGCGCGCCCTGGAGCTGAATGCCGCAGCATTGATCATCGCCCACAATCACCCCAGCGGCCTGCCCGACCCCAGCCAGGCGGATATCTGGCTGACTGAGCGCCTAAGCCAGGCGCTGGCATTGGTAGAAATCCCAGTGTTGGATCACATCATTATCGGCGGCGAGACCAATTTAAGTTTTGCGGAGAAGGGGCTTTTGTAAGCCCCACCCCCAATACAACCGGCGGGCAGTGCCCGCCCTTGGATAAAGCAATGAGTGAACAAAGCCCAGTCTATAACCAGGGACCAGCGCGCCCCGCGATCTATAAACGCTATGATGCTGGTTTTGAACCGCCCACCGGCGCGGAAATTAAAGCGGAGATTGCCCGCGCGGGATTGACCGGCGCCCAGGCGGCGGCCCTGCTCGGCTACAAGGCCAGCCGTCAGGTGCGCAAACTCACCAGCGGGGAAAAGAATATTTCCTATGCGATGTGGCGGCTGTTGTGTATTTATAGCGGCAGTATTGTTGCGGATACCAAGGCTACTTATAAGCCGGAAGCGCGAGAGCCCAAAGCCCAAACTTAACAAAAAAACCTATTTTTATAGATTTCCGAACGGGGTTTATTCGAAAGGGGCGCGGCTAAATACGGTGGAGAAAGCGAGGATGCCAGCGGCAAAGGGTTACATAAATTGCTGCTGGCGGTCATTAGCAGACCTGGCGGTTTAGGCGATGGCCTCTTTTGACTCAGAGGTTTCAGAGATGCCAAAGGCCTCCTGAATTTCTCGCTTAATTCGCTGGTATTCACCCATACTGTTTTTATTGAACTTCAGGCCGATAGGCGTACCGCCTTCTACTGAATCCCCTAAAAATAAATGAATTTCAGCCTTCTGGAAATAGAATTGTGAGATGTAAGAAAGGTTTATATAACACTCTTCATCGTCGTTTAACATTAAAGAGTCAGACTCTTGCTCAATGTCTTCACTTAGCTTAATCCTGATAGCTTTATTCATTTTTTATTCCATGTTCGTAACTTGTTGAGCATTAATTCTGGAGGCTAGCGCTGTATTTTCAATGCCTCCCAGGCCTTATTCCCAAAGAAAAACAATC
Source organism: Microbulbifer sp. CnH-101-G (assembly GCF_052466775.1). Lineage (NCBI taxonomy): Bacteria > Pseudomonadati > Pseudomonadota > Gammaproteobacteria > Cellvibrionales > Microbulbiferaceae > Microbulbifer > Microbulbifer sp. CnH-101-G. The sequence goes on along the minus strand of NZ_CP174291.1, from coordinate 794 downwards.
TAGCTCACCTGATTATCCCAAAGCACCCCATCCAAAGCCCCTAACATCTGCGTAACCACTCCGGCTAAATCGCTGCTTGTGTCGCCAGTAATCTGCGGCAATGTCGCCGGGCGGTTGGCAATTTGCCAGCCGCTGCTGGCTTTTACATACAGAAGACCATCCGCTTTATTCAGGGCCACTTTTGCCGGTAAAAATTGCCAGTAGCCAGGGTCCGCCACATAGCGGGCAAGCTGGCCGTCTTTGCCGGCCCAGTCGCCGGTGCCGGTAGCGACCAGGTAGCGGTCGCCATCACTGGCAGAAGCCGGGGGATCATTCTGTATGGCCTGCACTTCCAGCTGTAGCAGTGCGTCGGCGGTATCCAGGGCCTGATTCAGGCTGGCGGCCGGATCTAGGGTGCCTTCCTGGGCGTAGGGGATACCGTTATTCGGTGTGTTGCTCATGGGGTTTGGTTCCTGCTTATACCGTGATCTGTGCGGCCGGACCTGGGCCGGTGATGCTGTTTAGCTGGCTGACTGCAATCGTCGCGGTGCCTGGGTCTGCGATGGTGAAAGTGGTTGCTGTGATGTCTGTGCTTTGGCCGTTGACCGTTACCCGGTAGCCGGCAAAAAACTGGCTTTGATCGTAGGCGGCGCGGCCGCCGAGGCGCCCTACTCCGAGCCAATTAATTACCAGCTGGCCATTTGCGCGGTGCGCGCTGAGATTGGCCGGGGTTGGTTCGGTATGGCTGGCGCCGGTAAAGGTGCCACTGGTGGTTGTCTCTTTGCCGCTGCCGATACTGGTGGCGCGGAAGGTTA
>NZ_CP174292.1:4480000-4592418 GCF_052466775.1 Microbulbifer sp. CnH-101-G | reverse complement strand
TGAAGGAGTTTTCTTTGAAAAATCAGTCAGTTGGAGCTAGTCCCTCACTACCGTCTCAGGCAGCGAGGGCGCGAACTATACGGACTACTGTGCTTCTGTGCAAGACTTTTTTCAGCTATCGCACAGCCCTCTTATTTTGAGGGGAATATTGAGGCCGCATCCGACCTCCCGACGATCACTTGTCCATGTTAGTTCGCACTCCCGCATAACTAACATAGTGTTGAGAAACACAAATACCAAAGGGAATCCTTAGAGATTAGTGCAGCTCCCTATCCTTCGCCTTTTCATCACTGGTTTTGTCGTTTCGATTGTCAGGTTTAGGGTGGACCCTTCCCCACAGCCACATTGCGGGCCCAGAAAGCGTGTAAAGCACAGCCAATGTCAGCAGTACCCCAGCTGGGTCTATGGTCACCAGACTAAACACAAGGATCACCGCAAGCATCATTACAAAAGGCACTCTGCCTTTGAAATCCAGCCCCTTAAAACTTGTGTAACGGAAATTGGAAACCATCAGAAGTCCAGCAGCAGTCGTTACCAGCGCGGCAATCATTGCAAGCCCGGTCCCAACTTCCACATCGTGCCCAGCCCAAACCATGCTGGCGACAATGGCCGCTGCAGTAGGACTGGCAAGACCGATAAATACCCCTTTGTCGACAGTATCCACCTGGGTATTAAAGCGAGCCAAACGCAGAGCGGCGCAGGCGGCATATAAAAATGCTATTGCCCAGCCAAATTTGCCTAAAGTTCCCAGCCCCCAACTAAACGCTACCAGTGCGGGGGCCAGGCCGAAGGAGACCATGTCCGACAGGGAGTCATATTGCACTCCAAAGGCACTTTGGGTATCGGTCAAACGCGCTACCCGTCCATCGAGACCATCCAGGACCATAGCCACGAAAATTGCGATCGCGGCGGCCTCAAAATTGCCGCTCATACCGGCAACGATCGCATAAAAGCCGCTAAAGAGGGCTCCGGTAGTAATCAAGTTGGGCAGGAGATAGACCCCCCGTGCGCGGACCTTCTTACCATTTTCCGCAACCTCTTCCTCAATGTGCTCGTCGACAGGCAGACGAATTTCCTCATTCAACCCGCTGGCTGGATCTTCGGACTGCTTATCATCGCCATGAACGCTCATAGACTCTCCGTTAATGCATTTTGCAGTCAGCGAGTGTACGCCATTGCCCTGTGCGCGCACAGGGCAAAAAAAAACGGCGGGAAAACCCCGCCGTTTTTTTAGTTTGGGAAGGATCAGCTGTTGCCTTCGGTCCGGTCAATAATTTTATTGGCTTTGATCCAGGGCATCATGGCACGCAGCTTGGCACCTACCTGTTCGATTTGATGCTCTGCACCAATACGACGCTCCGCCTTCAGGCGCGGCTGCCCAGCGAGAGATTCCAACATAAAGTCCTTGGCGAATTTCCCGGTCTGAATATCCTTCAACACTCGCTTCATTTCAGCTTTGGTTTCATCGGTAACAACCCGAGGCCCGGTAACATAATCGCCGTACTCAGCGGTATTGGAAATAGAGTAGCGCATGTCGGCAATGCCGCCCTGGTACATCAGATCGACAATAAGCTTCAGTTCATGCAAACACTCGAAATAAGCCATTTCCGGCGCGTAGCCCGCTTCAACCAGGGTTTCAAAGCCCGCAGTTACCAGTGCAGAAACACCACCACACAATACTGCCTGCTCTCCGAAAAGATCTGTTTCGGTTTCTTCTCGGAAATTGGTTTCGATAATCCCAGAGCGGCCACCACCATTCGCAGAGGCGTAGGAGAGGGCCAACTCTTTAGCCTTACCTGAGGCATCCTGATAAATTGCAATCAGGGTTGGCACACCACCACCTTCAAGATAGGTCGAGCGCACAGTGTGGCCGGGGCCTTTTGGTGCAATCATTATGACGTCCACATCGGCTGGCGGCTCAATCAGTTCAAAATGAACATTAAAGCCGTGGGCAAAGGCGAGCGCCGCACCAGATTTTAAATTAGGGGCCACCTGCTCCTTATAAATATTGGCCTGGTACTCATCCGGCGCTAGGATCATTACCACATCTGCATCTTTAACAGCGCTCTCCACCTCGGCCACGCGCAAGCCGGCATTTTCGGCTTTACTCCAGGAACTGGAGCCCTTGCGCAGCCCAACAACAATATTCTCCACACCAGAATCTTTGAGGTTATTGGCATGGGCGTGCCCCTGAGAGCCATAACCGATAATGGCAACATTTTTTCCGCGAATTAAGGAGAGCTCACAATCTTTATCGTAATAAACTTGCATGATTAAATTCCTGTTTCCTGCTATCTAAACACTTAATACTTTTTCACCGCGGGCGATTCCCGAAACCCCGGAGCGTACGACTTCCATAATGGTGTGCTCACCCAATGCCTGTAAAAATGCATCGAGCTTTTGACCAGTGCCGGCTACTTGCACCGTGTACATGCTGCTGGTGACATCCACAATCTGCCCACGAAAAATATCTACACTGCGCTTAACCTCATCGCGCTGTGCTCCATTTGCGCGAACTTTTACCAACAGTAATTCCCGCTCAATATGGGAGCCTTCGGTGAGATCAACCAACTTCACCACGTCGATTAATTTATTTAGATTTTTTGTGATCTGCTCAATCTTGTGGTCATCACCGATAGTCACCAAGGTGAGACGCGACAGGGTGGCATCCTCGGTAGGTGCCACCGTCAAACTTTCAATGTTATAGCCGCGCTGGGAAAACAGTCCCACAACTCGGGATAAGGCTCCCGGTTCGTTCTCCATCAAAACCGAAATAATTCTACGCATCGCCTTAACCCCTATGTCCGTTCGGTTTTGCTCAGCCACATATCGCGCATGGAGCCGCTCGGCATGACCTGCATCGGGTAAACATGCTCAGACGGGTCAACATAAACATCGATAAATACCGTACGATCTTTATGCGCAAAGGCTTCCTGCAGTTTTGTGTGCAAATCCTCTCGCCGCTCAATCTTCACGCCCAAATGGCCATAGGCCTCGGCGAGTTTGACGAAATCCGGCAGGGATTCTTCGTAGACACTATTGGATAGGCGCCCCTCGTACTGCATTTCCTGCCACTGCTTCACCATACCGAGGGCCTGGTTATTGAGGCACAGAATCTTGACCGGCAAATGGTATTGAGTGGCGGTGGACAATTCCTGAATGCACATCTGGATACTGCCCTCACCGGTCACACAAACGACCTCTTTATCGGGGTGGGCAATTTTCACCCCCAGTGCAGAGGGCAGACCGAAGCCCATAGTGCCGAGGCCACCGGAATTGATCCAGCGGCGCGGCTTGTCGAAGTGATAGTACTGGGCTGCAAACATCTGGTGCTGTCCAACATCAGAAGTAACGAAAGCATCCCCCTCGGTTATATCGTAAACCGCGCGAATCACCTCCTGCGGCATGATCAAGGCACCGTCAGTCTTATAGCGCGGGGCCGTATAGAGACCATGGCGCTCACGCCAGTCGTCGATCTGCCGCCACCAGTCAACGATGGCCGACTGGTCCGGCTGCTCCTCGCTGGATTTGAGCGCTTCCAACATATCCGCCAGTACAGACTGGACAGTACCCACGATAGGAATATCGGCGACGATCGTTTTGGAAATAGAGGCCGGATCCACATCGATATGGATAATCTTGGCCCCAGGGCAGAATTTACTGGGGGTATTGGTGACGCGGTCATCAAAACGCGCCCCTACCGCCAGTATGACATCGGCGTGGTGCATCGCGGTATTGGCCTCAAAAGTGCCGTGCATACCGAGCATACCGAGGAAGCGTTTATCGCTACCGGGGAAGGCACCGAGCCCCATCAGTGTATTGGTCACGGGGTAATTCAGATGGCGAGCCAACTCGGTGAGCAGTTCGGAACCCTCCCCCTGTATTACACCACCACCGGCGTAAATCACCGGTCGCCGGGCTGACAGCAACAGCGCCACCGCCTTGCGTATTTGTCCGCTGTGCCCCTTGCCCGCCGGAGTGTATGAGCGCATGCGCAGCTTCTCCGGGTAGCGGTATGGAAAGCGCTCGGCGGGATTGGTCACATCCTTGGGCACATCGATAACCACCGGGCCGGGGCGGCCAGTAGTAGCTATATAGAAGGCTTTTTTGACAATCTCGGGAATATCCTCGGCATTCTTTACCAGGAAACTGTGCTTTACGATTGGGCGTGAACAGCCAACCATATCGGTTTCCTGAAAGGCATCCTCACCAATCTTGTCGCTGGGTACCTGGCCCGAAATCACCACCATGGGGATTGAGTCCATATAGGCAGTGGCAATCCCAGTTATCGCATTGGTGGCCCCTGGACCAGAGGTCACCAATACCACGCCCGCTTTGCCTGTAGAGCGTGCATAGCCGTCTGCAGCGTGGGTAGCGCCCTGCTCGTGACGCACCAGGATATGCTTGATGGACTTCTGTCTGAAGATGGCGTCATAGATATGCAGTGCCGAACCGCCCGGGTAGCCGAAAATCAAATCTACCCCTTCATCCTGCAGCGCGCGAACCAACATATCGCCGCCGGAAAGTAATTCCACTTGAGTCTCCTCAATTTACCTAGTTGGTAGGATAGCCATCACCAAAGAACCGCTAACCGAACGAACAACAAGAATGTTGAACGGCAATTGTAAAGGAAAATGGTGACAGATATCAGCCTGTTGCGTGTTTACATGCCGATTTTTAGGATGGAATCATCGCGCGCAGTAAAACACCCAGCCTGAGACCGACACGTCAGTGTCAGAATTGCAGGCTAGCAGGCCTCCAGGGGTAGGGAGAGCCTCTCGACGGAATTGCGGCGGAAGGGTGGTCCACCTGAGCTAGTGTCCTGGCCGCGGGTGTGCGGAGACGACTACTCGCCGAGGAAACAGTCGATTTTGCCAATCCAACCTTGACTGTCAATAGACATGAATGAAAGTGTTAAGAGAGTTACAGGAAAGTCCACCGATACCGGTACAATATGCCAGTTAAGGAAAGATAAAACGATGAGGGGTAATCCGATGCGCATCGCACTCGCAATGCTATTCTCCGGCCTGGCACTGGCCGCTCAAGCCAACGGCATCTACAAGTGGGTAGATGAGGACGGTGTGGTGCATTTTGGTGAGCAGCCACCTAACAGCTCCGAAGTCGAGGTGATTAAAAAGCCCAAGTCGGAACGCTATAAAAAGTGGGAAGCGGAACAACAGGCCGCACTGGCCGCAGAAAAAGCCAAACAGGAGGCTGCCAAGCCCACTCCTGAGAAAAAAAGTACTGCAAAACAAGAGCCTCAGGACCCGTCAAAGGTGGATGAGCAAGTTGCCCGCGCCCAGGCAGAGGCCCGCGCGCAACGCTGTGAATCCTCGCAGAAGAATTTGAAAGCCCTGACGACTCATGCGCGCGTACGCGAAATCGACGAGCAGGGCAATCAACGCATGCTGGGTGAGGACGAACGTCAGGAGCGTATCTCTAAAGAAAAACAGAGCATTCGCGATAACTGCTAACGCTCTCGGCGGCTACAACTCCTTGTAGGGCATATCGTTAAACTGCTCCAGGCTGTAGCGCTCGGTGTAATAACCGGGTTCAAACAGCCTGTCAGCCCTCGGCACGGTCACCCGGGCAATACTCAGCTGCTTGACCAGATAGGGGCCGTCCTGATCGGCGTCGCGGATCATCAGCCCATAGAATTCGAAGGGTATCCAGTGGCGTCCAGGCGGAAGCTCAACCGCATACTGGGTACTGCCAATAGGGGTCTGCTCATCGTTGTAGAGGGAGCCACGGAAATAAAAGCGGCCTTGCTGCAGTACCTCCACTTCAGCTTCCACCAATAGGTTGCCCTCACTGGTGAGCGAATCCCGCAAATTACCGGTGTAGCTGCCGGTATCCTCAGACAGTGTAAAAGCGGCGGCATCGCGTAGCCCGTCGATATCCGTATCCACGATGATTTTATAGATACCCGTTGGCAGCGACTGGCCCTGGTAAACACCTGCCTCCATTTCCGCTTCATAGACCAGGTCCCCATTGCTATCCGCGAAGGTCAGGGCACCCAATACATGTTGATCGTCCAATACCATCAGGGCAGTCAGGTCCGCCGGCACCTTGGCTCCATCACTATCGGTCTGATAGGCATAGACCCGCACGGTATCCCCGTACAGATAAAATTTCTGATCGGTCCATAGGGTCAGGGTATCTCCATTATCACTATAGGTTGTGCGTTGATCGGGGGCGTGGGTCTGGGAAATTGGATCTTGCGAGGCGCTCTTGATTGCGCGGTTTTCCGGTGGGTAGCGATGGAATTTGGCCAGATCGGAAAGCAAGGATTGGTGCAGTTCGGTCTTCACTGGCCGTGCTTGGATCTCCTGCCACACCTGCACGGATTTATCCTCTACTGGATCCTCCTCAACGAACTCGATCCGTCGTAACTCCGCCAGCTTTGGCCGGTGGGTATCTACCCCACCCGCCTCGGCCTTGGCAACAACCGCAGTGGAGACTTCCCCAGCCTCTCCAGTGAACCAATAAGCCACTGCTGCGGCGATCAAGACAATAGATCCCAGGATGGCTAGGCGCCCCTTGAGGCGGTTGTTGCTGGCGGACATGGACTATCTCCCGCAAAAATTACTGAGTACAGGCAGCGATGCGGCCTGCGCTGTTTTTACCAACCCCGCAATCCAGACCGTCGGGGATACCGTCGTAATCTGGAGACAGAATACCGCCATTGCGCTGGGCATCGTGATCGGTATAGATACTGGCCAAGTTATAGGAACGGGCCGTACCCTTGTTGTCATTATTACAGGAGAAGGTGGCACTGCCGTAGGCAATCCCCATAAAGGTGTCGTACTGTTTCAGGTTTGACCAGAGGTTACGCTTGCCGGAACCGGAACAATTCATCTGAGAAGCGAGGTTGATGTAGCCGTCATCTTCGCCATTCAGCAGAGCAGAGGAAACACTTTCCACGCCGGGAAAACCTGCATAGCCACCGATGGTATAGACAGGGGCGCCCAGGTTAGTACCCACATAATTGCGTACCGTGTAAATATCGTTGGTCTGCATATAGCGTACCGCGGAGCACTCCCGGCCGAAGAAGAGGTCGTTGATCACCTCGTCATACCAAGTGCCATTACATATCCGGTCCACACCTTCGGTGCCGGTGATTGCGCCACCGGTAGTGAAAATCGCAGCCACTCCACTAATCGCACTATCAAAATCCACGGTTACCGCGTTGGTGTCACTCAGGCTGGCAACCTGCACTTCCTTGGTCACGGTTTTACAGCTCTTGCTGCCATACCAGGTTGTCGAGCACTTCTCGACTTCCTGCATTTCTGTATCGGTATCGTACTGCTCGTAAGCACGGTTGTAGTAAGGTGATCCCTCAACCGAATTACCAGCGATATACATCATCTGGGCAGCACCTTGGCTGTGGGAAATAATCCAGAAAGTATCATCGGCGGAACACTGGTTTTCGTGTTCGAATCTATCTCCCGCTCCACTGCGGATCTGAATAATTTGCCGGGCAATTTCACCGGATGTTTGATCGTGCCAATAGGGAAGTTCGCCTTCGTCGGTAGAGTTATACCCCACCACTCCGTAATTTCCGCCATTGACGAGTAGCTGATCGATGAAACTACTGTTTTTATATTCATCGAAATAGGTTTCACTCCAGTAGTCCAGTGCCGGCTGCACTAAACTCCCATTATTATCAGTGCTGGTTGTGTGCCCCTCGACTCCATGTCCATGGACCAGGATATAGCAGTTCTCAGCTACCGCTGAAGAAGCACCCACCATCGCAGCAAAAAAAACAGACAGGCCTGCGCCCAGTCGATTAGACAGTGTCATGGTTGTCGCCCTTTATAATTTTATAAGTGGAAATTTTCTGACCGCAGAGTCTCGAGGTATCCGTTTCGCAACACTCTGCAGACAACTGCAAGTTATCCGGTGAGGCTGGTATCGCAATAGGATTTTTGGCGCCAGAGGATGATCCAGTACGCCACGTGAGGCGACCAGCTCGTCATAATTCACATTTTTGTTTTCGTTGTTTGATGTGCCTTTGCTATGATCCAGTTAACGCCACCCGGACGGCAAAGAGTCATGAGAGACCAGAATAAAAATATGTCCGGCCATGCCGGCGTGCCTAAAATTTTCGCACCTTATTTTGTTACTGCCGCTGCGCGGCTAGGTATTCCTATTGGCACATTGATCGAGCGACTGCCATTCACTTTTAGCTGGAATCCCCGCGAAAGTGAACGGCTCAGTTATAGCGAGTTCAATGCGCTGATCGAAAACTTGGTGGCACTCTCCCCGGTTTCTTCGCCGGGGCTAAGCTTCAGTCGCTTTCCCATTATTTTGTGGCTGGAGGAAACGATTATCGAGGCGCAGCCCTCTCTTCGACGTCCACGGGAAATCTTGCGGCCTGCGGAAATTGTTTTATCACAAACCCTGGCACCGCTACTGCGTTTCGAAACCAAGCAAGAAAATGAATTCGAAATTCTCACTTTACACTGGCGTCTGGAATTATTTAACGAGTCAGTAAACTATTTCTTCGCCGAGATGTTGATGGCCCGTATCGCAGAATTACTGCGTACCCTAAACCCTCAATTTACCGAGGTATGCGGTGTTAAGTTGCGCAGTCCAAAGCCAGAGGATGATTCTATCTACGCTCGGATATTCCAGAGCCCGGTAGAGTTCGACTGTGAAAGCAACGCCATTATTCTCAGTGCAGAAACCCTGGACTTCCCTATTCCCAGTTATCATAAGTTGCTGCGCAGCCAGAGCCGCAATGTTTTAAAAACCGTTCTACACAACACCCTATCGAGCTACAATTTGGCGGCAAGCCTACGCTCCTGGCTGGAAAAGCATATCGTTCGCGAGGAAGTCACCATCAAACAGGCTGCCGCCCACTTCCGCACCAGTGGACGCACCCTGCAAAGGAGACTGAAAGAACAGGGGGTTACTTTTCAGGAGTTAAAAGAAAGTGTCACCCTGGCACTAACTAAGCGGCTACTGCTGTCATCCAGCGAATCCGTCGAAAGTATCGCTATAAAACTGCATTTTGCAGAGCGTGCGGTTTTCACCCGTTTCTTTAAAAAGCACGAGGGGGTAACCCCCAGCGAATACCGCCGCAGCAATGCCTCAAGGGATTTTCTCGACGCTTAGCTGCTTAGCTGCTTAGCTGCTTAGCTTAATAGCATCGCTCACGGTGCCTTTAACTTCCGTGAGCTTGAGCCTGTATCTTTTTGTAGTCTCGCCCTAAATACAGATACATGGCGGGCACAACAAAAAGTGTAAACAATGTACCAATGGTCATTCCTGAGGCGACCACCAACCCCATGGCAAAACGAGCCCCACCGCCGGGCCCGGAAGCAATCAGTAGGGGCACCATTGCCAACACCAGAGAGGCTGTTGTCATCAATACGGGGCGCAGCCGGATAGAGGTGGCCTCCTCTATAGCGGTGCGCTTATCCAGCCCCCCCATTTGTAATTTATTCGCGAACTCCACTATCAATATTCCATGTTTGGAAATAACACCAATCAGAGTCACTAGTCCCACCTGGGTATAAATATTGAGTGTGGTTAGACCAAGGCTGACAAAAATCATCGCGCCACATACGCTCATTGGCACAGTCACCAGCATAATGAGTGGGTCGCGCCAGGATTCAAACTGGGCTGCCAGTACAAGGTAAATCACTATCAGTGCGAAGAAAAAAGTTACTACTAATTCCGAGCCTTCCGTTTTGAACTGGCGGGACTGGCCGGAGTAATCCACCGAGTACTCCGCGGGTAGTATTTCGCTAGCTGCGCTTTCCAATACCCCAAGTGCCTCTCCCAGAGTCACACCGGGGCGTGGCACTCCGGAAATTGTCACCGCATTGAGTTGCTGGAAGCGTTTTAATTGTTGTGGCTCCACGGTTTGACGCAGATTGATCAGAGTATTGACCGGTACAAGATCGCCATTGATCGCACGAATGTAATATTGCTTCAATTGATCAGAGGTGAGACGGTCCACCCGCTCAACCTGTGGAATCACCTTATAACTACGATTATCGAGGGAAAAACGGTTAACGTAGGCACCAGAGAGCATGGCTCCCAGATCTCGGCTGAGATCCACCATGTCCACTCCCATGGTGGCAGCCTTTTCCCGATCTATTTCTATAACGATCTTGGGTTTATCAATTTTCAGATCGGAATCCAAAAAAATAAATTTTCTACTCTGCAATGCCTTCGCCATAATCTCACTGGCAACATCGGCGAGATTTTCCATAGGCTCTGTCGCCCCGATCACAAACTCCACTGGTAACTGACCACCCGCGGTGGGCAGGCTTGGCGGCACCACCACTGCCACTTTGAGTCCGGCAATCTTGCGGACATCTTCACTGATCAGCTCCTGCATTTCTTCGGTATCGCGCTGGCGTTTTTCCCAAGGTCCTAACACAAAACCCGCGGTGGCATTGTTGACGCCACTGCTAAAAGTACCTGCACCGTTGAGCAAGAAAATATTTTCTACCTCAGTGTAGAGATCGGCAATATCCACTAACTGCCCACTGTATTGCTCGACATAATCCAGAGTGGCATAGGCATCTGCAGTGGAGATAGTGAGAATCAAGCCCCGGTCCTCAGTGGGTTCCAACTCTTGAGGGGAGGTAATAAACAGGAAATAGCAACTTACCAGAACAATCAGTCCGAACAGCAAAATAACCCCGCGCTCTTCTAGCGCGCTGTGCAAACGTTTCTCAAACCCTTTTTGCAAATGGGCAAAGCGCCGTTCGAGCCAAGCCTCCAAGCGCGTGCCGCCACCCTCCCGCGGTTTCAGAATTCTTGAAGCCATCATCGGCGAGAGTGTCAAGGCTACAACGCCGGATAGCAGCACGGCACCCGCGAGGGAAAACGCAAATTCAATGAACAGGGTTCCGGTAAGGCCGCCGAGAAAACCAATAGGAATGTAGACGGCGATCAAAGTAGTGGTCATCGCTACTACTGGCCATGCCAGTTCGCGCGCCCCAACAATGGCCGCCTCTCGGGGCGAGAGCCCTTCTTCAATATGACGATGCACATTTTCCAAAACAATAATCGCATCATCCACCACTATGCCAATGGCCAGCACCATACTCAGCAGCGTCAATAAATTGATAGAAAATCCCATCAATAGCATTAGAAACATTGCGCCGACCAAGGAGAGAGGAAGAGCGATAGCTGGAATTAAAACACTGCGCAAAGAACCCAAAAACAGGTAGATCACCACGATAACGATGATCACCGCTTCAACAATGGTACTCACAACTTCAGAAATAGAATCCTGAATATATTCAGTGCTGTCATAGGGAATTTCTCCCAGCATTCCCTCGGGTAACTGCGGGAAAATTTCACCCTCCAGTTTTTGCCGCACCTGTTTGATAACATCCAGGGAGTTAGCATTCGGAGCCACTTCGATAGCGATAAAAGTGGCGGACTGCCCATTGAATGTCACCGAGCTATCGTACGTCTCGGCACCTAACTCAATATCGGCAATATCACCGAGCCGCACCAACTGGTCACCACTGGCGCGGACCACCAAATTTTGAAAATCTACCTGGCGGGAAATATCTGTATCCGCTCGAATTTCCATCGCCACTCTCGAACCCTTGGTCGCACCTACTGCAGATAGGACATTGTTGTTGCGCAGGGCATTGGACACATCATCGGGAGTCACCTCTAGCGCTGCCATTTCTTTGGGTTTTAGCCAGGCGCGCATGGCAAAAGTGCTATCGCCAAGCAAGCGTGCACGTTGCACACCGGCAACAGTAGCCAGCTTGGGCTGTACGACCCGGACCAGATAATCGGTGATTTGGTTATTGGCGAGAATTTCCGAAGAGAACGATAAATACATGGCGGCAGTGGTCTCCCCCTGCTGCATCTCTACACTGGAATCTTCAGATTCCTCGGGCAGATCACTGCGCAGTTTATTAACCTTGGCGACTACCTGTGTGAGCACTTCGTTCGGGTCATAGTCGAATCGCACATAGGCATTAATGGTGGACAGTCCCTGAACACTAGTCGACACCATATAATCAATGCCATCTGCCGTAGCAATCTCCTGCTCCAGTGGTGTGGTAATAAAGCCCTGAACCAGATCGGAATCGGCGCCCACATAAACGGTGGATACTGTAATAACCGCATTTTCCAATTCCGGATACTGGCGAATATTTAATTCAGTAATTGAGCGCAAGCCCAGCAGAAAAATAAAAAGGCTGACTACTGAAGCTAATACCGGTTTACGAATAAATATCTCTGTGAAGTTCACCGCAACTCCCTGCAGAAATTAACTATTCCCAGGCGTGGGAGATGGGTTTTCCGGTGGCTTGTTTTCATTATTGATCACAGCTTTCTCACCATTGCGCAATTTGAGCAATCCACTACTGGCCACCTCATCACCCTGCAATAACCCCTGTACAATTTCCACCAAATCACCACGCTCCTCTCCAGTTTTAACAAATCGCTTATTTGCGATGACACTGCTATTAGTAGCGTCCTTTTCCAGTACAAAAACCGAGACGCCGTAAGGAGCAAATAACAAGGCCGTGCGGGGTACGACAAGTACACGCCGGTGAGCTTCTATTTGCACGGAAACCTGGGCAAACATACCGGGGCGCAGGTGTTTCTTGGGGTTTTCCAGTGTCGCCTGTATCAGGAAGTTGCGGCTGGCCATATCCACTCTGGGATCTACGGCAGTAATCTTTCCGCTGTAGGTATTCTTAGGAAAGGCATCGGTAGTCAAGCTAATTGGCATGCCCTCTTTAACTAAGGCGTATTTCTGCTCCGGAAGGGAAAAATCGACAAAAATCGGATCCAGCTGCTGCAGCGTCACCACCGCATCTCCGGGGCTGACATTCTGGCCCAGGTCTATGCGCCGAATACCCAAAACACCATTAAATGGCGCCAGGACTCGCCGCTGATCGACCCTGGCGCGCTGTACTTCGATATTGGCCACTACCTGATCTAAGGTACTGCGCGCAGTATCTAGGTCTGCTTCGGTGGTCACCCCGCGCTCGGTGAGGGTTTTAATACGTGCATAATTGCGCCTTGCCAGACGCAGCTCAGCATCCAGAACCTGTAGCTGAGCCTTTTCCGGCTCAGCGAAGATTTCCAGTAGGAGATCATTTTTATGCACATACTGACCGGACTTAAAGTGGATGGCACTCACAACACCCTGGGCTTCAGTGGTGACTTCAACACCATTAATTGCGCGGACTGTCCCCACTCCACTTAAATCCTCCCGCCAATTTTGCACCTGGGCCTTTGCCGAGGTCACCGTGGGCGCCGGTAACGCCATAGTGTCCAGATATTGGTTCACCATACGATGGACAATAAATTTATACGCAAAAATGCCGCCAAACAGTACCAGGCAACCAAGCAGCATTAGCATCATGCGCTTACTGATAATTTACCCCCGATCGTTTACAACAATTCCGCAGTGAATAAGCTGGAAAGTAAGACAAGCCCCAACTCAGCAGGCCACTCATTTCAGTTTATAAAGAAAATCCCGTGTATACCGGCAGACACTGATGGGGTTGCAGAAGAAAACGAACTTAGGTGACAGGGGAGGAAGAGATATGCCAACACTCATGCGGAAAATAAAGCAAGAACGCAGGCAAAAACAGCAGTAGAGCCTAGCTCACGGGCCAATGAAACAGATAGAGACTTATCTGTTTCATTGGCGGAGTAAACGTCAAGATAATTGCTTAGCGAAATACCGCCCGATCGTCCTCTACATCCGCGTGGATAGTGGTTCCGGGCGTAAACTTACCGGCAAGTACATCCTGCGCCAGTGGATTTTCCAGCCAAATCTGAATCGCCCGTTTCAGTGGCCGGGCGCCATAGACCGGATCAAATCCCACCTCCGCGAGCTTGTTCAGCAAGCCCTCGGAGACCTCCAGTTTCAGGTCGCGTTCACTCAGGCGGCGACACAACTGGCGCAATTGAATTTCCGCAATGGAACGCACTTCCGCCTTATCCAATGGATGGAACACCACCACTTCATCGATGCGGTTAATAAACTCCGGGCGGAAATGATTGCCCACCACCTCCATCACCGCATTTTTCATCTGGCGGTAGCGGATTTCTGCATCCAGATCGTCGCCGTTTTGGGCACTGGCGAATTTCTGAATCAGATCGGATCCCAGGTTGGATGTCATTACCACAACGGTATTGCGGAAATCCACAGTACGCCCCTGACCATCGGTCAGGCGTCCATCATCCAGCACCTGCAGAAGAATATTGAACACATCCGGGTGCGCCTTTTCCACCTCATCGAGCAGTACCACCGAGTAAGGCTTGCGCCGCACCGCCTCGGTCAAATAGCCGCCCTCCTCGTAACCCACGTAGCCAGGAGGTGCACCGATCAGGCGCGCTACAGAATGCTTCTCCATAAACTCCGACATATCGATGCGCACCATGGCATCTTCGGTATCGAAGAGAAATTGCGCCAACGCCTTACAGAGCTCTGTTTTACCAACGCCTGTGGGGCCCAGGAATAAAAATGAGCCATTGGGGCGATTAGGATCGGCGAGACCCGCGCGGGAGCGTCGCACCGCATTGGCCACGGCGTCGACTGCTTCGCCCTGCCCTATAACACGCTTGTGCAGTTCATCTTCCATACGCAGCAGCTTTTCCCGCTCGCCCTCAAGCATTTTGGAAACCGGTATACCAGTCCAGCGGGAAACGACTTCGGCCACCTCTTCATCGGTTACCCGGTTGCGCAATAGGCGCGGCTCTTCTGTGGCCTCATGGGTAGCAGCAGACTTTAACTGCTGCTCCAGCTGTGGAATGACTCCGTATTGCAGTTCCGACATACGGGTCAGGTCCCCGGCGCGACGCGCCGACTCCATATCCAACTTGGCCTGCTCCAATTTCTCTTTTAAGTCGTGGCTACCGGCGAGCTGGGATTTCTCGGCTTTCCAAACTTCCTCAAGGTCAGAATATTCTTTTTCCAGCTGGTGAATTTCCTCCTCCAGCTTAGCTAGACGCTTCTGCGTAGCCTCATCGTCTTTATCCTTCTTGACCGCCTCGCGTTCGATTTTCAGCTGGATTAAACGGCGCTCCAGTTTATCCATGGACTCCGGTTTGGAGTCTATTTCCATACGGATGCGGCTGGCCGCTTCGTCGATCAGGTCGATGGCTTTATCGGGCAGCTGGCGATCGGTGATATAACGCTGGGACAGTTTGGTAGCGGCAATAATGGCCGAGTCGGTGATATCTACGCCGTGGTGCACCTCGTAGCGCTCTTTCAATCCGCGCAATATGGCAATGGTGTCTTCCTCGGTGGGCTCGTCCACCAATACCTTTTGGAAACGGCGTTCCAAGGCGGCATCTTTTTCGATGTACTTGCGATACTCATCCAGGGTTGTGGCGCCAACACAGTGCAATTCACCCCGCGCCAGTGCCGGTTTGAGCATATTGCCGGCATCCATAGCGCCTTCAGCCTTGCCAGCCCCCACCATGGTGTGTAATTCATCAATAAAGAGAATAATCCGCCCTTCCTGCTTGGAGAGTTCATTGAGTACCGCTTTTAAGCGCTCCTCAAATTCCCCGCGAAATTTGGCGCCGGCCAATAGAGCGCCCAGATCCAGAGACAGCAGACGCTTGTCTTTGAGACCTTCAGGCACTTCGCCATTTACGATCCGTTGGGCAAGCCCCTCGACAATCGCAGTTTTACCCACACCGGGTTCACCAATCAAAACTGGATTGTTTTTGGTGCGGCGCTGTAGCACCTGAATCGTGCGACGAATTTCATCGTCGCGGCCAATCACCGGGTCGAGCTTGCCGGAGATCGCGCGTTCGGTCAGGTCCAGGGTGTATTTATCCAACGCCTGGCGCGCTTCTTCCGCATTAGGGTCGTCAACTTTTTCATCGCCACGCACTTTTTGTATCGCCGCCTCTAATTGTTTTAAGTCGCCATTGGCGTTGAGAATTTTAGAAATTTCCCCCGCAGCGGAATCAAATGCCGCGAGCAAAACTGTCTCACTGGAAATAAAACTGTCACCATTTTTTTGCGCTTTTTTATCCGTGAGATTCATCAGGCGCATAAGCTCCTGCGACATGCCCACATCCCCTGTTGGGGAGCTGATCGTTGGCAGCTGATCCAATCTTTTGGCTAAATCGTTGCGCAGGCCATTTAGATTAAACCCCGCCTGGGATAAAAATGCGGGCACACTGCCGTTATTTTGGTTAAGCAGCGCTAGTAGCAAATGTTCTGGGTAAATTTGGTTGTGGTCCCTGCCAACGGCCAGGGATTGTGCATCGGCAAAAGCTGCCTGCAGCGGGTTTGTCATTCGGTCTATGCGCATGAATGCAACTTCTCCTACTCGGGATTTTGTGTAGCACTGCGTCGATAGCAACCGGGAGGCGCCACGCTTCAGTGTAGTGATGAGAAGTAAAATAGGGGCGGGGGAAAGGTTTTCAATGATTTAAATCAATTGGTGGGAATTTCTGACATAAGTTGTTAATACACAAAATAATTTTTGCCAGAATGCAGTTTTAGCTTCCCACCTCGACTTGATTTGTGTGCGCGGCGCCCCAACAACGATCAGATGAAAACGGCGCGCTCTGCCATAGCCTTACCGTAAGTGAGACCGTATAAGTGAGACCATAAGTGGAGAGAAGCGCGAGCGACATAGAGAGTAAAATAAAACCCACTCGCTCTGGTTCTTTTAATCAGCTTTCATCATTAGCCAACCAGATTAACGAAGCCATACGACCGGTGGTTTTTTCCCTGCGATAGGAAAAAAAGCGTTCGGCCTCACTCACTGTGCAGTGTTCACCACCATAAATGTTCTCAACGCCGAGTTCAGCCAGTTCAGCTCGCGCCAAGGCATAGATATCGGCGAGGAAATGCAAAGGCTTCTGGCTGTGGGGGCGGAAACACTGGGCAATCGCCTCGGTGTGCGCGCCACTCTGGGCATGCTCGAAAAAGGCTTCCAAAACATCGACTCCCGTTTCAAAAGCCTCGGGGCCAATCGCGGGGCCCAGCCAGACCAGTAATTCTTGTGGGTCGCATTCGAGTGCCGCAACTGTATTTCGCAATATGCCCTCGGCTAAGCCTCGCCAGCCCCCATGCGCCGCCGCTACCTTGGTGCCAGCCTTGTCGCAAATAAGTACCGGTAGGCAGTCAGCGGTGAGAACTGCGCAGACGGCCCCACCCCCAATGTTAAAGCTGGCATCGGCGGTACGTACAAGCCCGTCAGCCTGTGCCTGAATAACCTTGTCACTGTGAATCTGTTCCAGCCACTGAGGCACCGCCGGCAGCTTCAACTCCTCCAACAACTGCCGCCGATTGGCCTTCACTGCAGGTTCCTCATCCCCCACATGAGCGCCGAGATTGAAGCTGCTAAAAGCCCCGCTGCTGGCACCGCCATTGCGCTGGGTAGTCACCGCGCGCACCCTGGCTGGAGCCGGCCAAGAGGGAATCAGGTAATGATCGATGGACATGGTATTTCTGCTTTATAACGATGTTGCGAAACGGACAGTGACTGTGCGCTTCACCTCAAGTGGCTAGGGCCACTGACATTCACTCGCGCTGGTCCCTACCGAGAAGATCGAGCAACTGGAGCATATCCGTTGGCATGGGAGCACACCAGTGCATATTTCCCCCAGTCAGTGGGTGGACCAGAGCCAACTCTGCAGCGTGCAAGGCCTGACGTGGGAATCCCTGCAGTGCCTGGACCAGCTCTCTACTTGCCTCTGCGGGCAGCTTAGGCCTGCCCCCATAAATCGGATCGCCCACCAAAGGATGGCGAATATGGGCCATATGAACGCGAATCTGGTGGGTGCGCCCAGTTTCCAACTTACAGCGCAGTAAAGTGTGAGCGCGAAAGCGCTGTTGCACCTGATAGTGGGTGATGGCTTCTTTGCCACCAAAGTCCAATACGGCCATTTTCAGGCGATTTTGCCGATGGCGACCGATAGGTGCATCGACGCGCCCCGGCCCGGTTATAAAGCCTTGCACCAGGGCATCGTATTGCCGACTGACCGTTCTCCGTTTCAACTGGTCTACCAGATGAACTTGCGCTGGCAGAGTCTTGGCGACAACCATCAAACCGCTGGTGTCCTTGTCCAGACGGTGCACAATGCCCGCACGGGGAATCTTTTCCTGGTTTGGACAGTGGTGCAACAGGCCATTCAACAGGGTGCCATCGGGGTTGCCGGCAGCTGGGTGAACCACCAGGCCAGCGGGTTTGTTAATCACAATGAGGCTGTCGTCCTCATAGACAATATTCAGGTCCAGGTCCTGGGCGGTCCAGCTCCCCTGAGGCTCCAGCTCTGCACGCAAGCTGAGCCGCTCACCGCCAAATAGCTTATCCTTGGGCTTGGCAGCAGCACCATTTAGGGTGAGTTGCCCGCCTTTGATCCAGGATTGCAGGCGAGAGCGGGAATAATCGGGAATTAATTCGGCTGCCGCTTGGTCTAATCTTTGACCAGCCATTGTGGCCGGTACTTCAATATCGAGTTTTAGGTGGTCATTCATCAAACAATTGCAAATACTTTGGGCAGCTCCGGGACTGTGTTTAAATGTCCGGAGCGCCAGATTAATCTTGGCGGATAGTTTAATAAGGTAGAGTGTGAGAATGATAGAGCGAGGGGCTATGCAAGCCTGGAAAATGCTGTGGCTGGCCTTGGTGTCCGCAATATTGGTTGCCTGCGCCAACACCGATGATTCAGAAGAGGGTCTGCCCACCGGCAACCGCACTGAACAGGCCTTCTACGAGGCTGCCCAGCGGCAACTGCGCACCAGCCAGTGGGACCTGGCGATCAAGAACCTGCGCGCCCTGGAAGACAACTTCCCCTTCGGCAACTACGCCGAACAGGCCCAGCTGGAGTTGATCTACGCCTACTACCGCAACTATGAGAACGATGCCGCCATCGCCGCCGCGGATCGTTTTATCCGACTGCATCCGCAACACCGCAACGTCGATTACGCCTATTACATGAAGGGGCTCTCCTCCTTCACCGAGGGCGCCGGCCTGTTTGAGCGCTTTATGCCCACCGATCTAACCAATCGCGATCCTGGCGCTGCGCGTGAGTCCTTCGCCTACTTCTCACAGTTGATGGCCCGCTATCCAGAGAGCCGCTACGCTGCAGACGCACAGAAACGCATGATTCACCTGCGCAACCTGCTGGCCCGCTATGAGATTCACGTGGCCAACTACTACTTCAAGCGCGGCGCCTACCTCGCCGCCGCCAACCGCGGCCGCTATGTTGTGGAGAACTTCCAGCAGACTCCGGCTGTGCCCGATGCGCTCGCAGTAATGGTTCAGGGCTACCACTTGATGGAGATGCCCGAGCTGGAGGCCAACGCCCTGAGCGTACTGCGCAACAACTACCCCAAGCACCCGGCTTTCAATGAAGATGGCACCTTCAACTACGCCTTCTTCAAGGGCGCCAGTGGCCGCAGCCTGGTCCACCGTGTAACTCTGGGGCTGTTTGAAAAATCTGACCCACAAGGCTTCGACAGCCGTGAGCTGTACAACCCCGAATACAATCGCGGTGAGGCTCCCCTCCCACCGGAGCTGATGTAAGCACCCCTTTTAAACGTAAAAAACGGCGCCTTATGGCGCCGTTTTTACATTCTGGGCTGGCTTATTCTCCAGCCTTCCAACCGTTGGTAATCGGATAGCGACGATCCCGCCCGAAGCCCCGTTCGGAAATCCGCACACCCACAGCGGCTTGGCGACGCTTGTATTCATTGCGTGCCACCAGGCGCACCACCCGCTCTACAATGCTGCGCTCAAAGCCCTGCTTGATAATTTGTTCGGCACTGTAATCCCTATCGACGTAGAGATTCAGAATCTCATCCAACACTTCATAGGGAGGCAGGCTATCAGTATCCGCTTGATCGGGAGCCAATTCAGCGCTTGGAGGCCGTGTAATCACAGTCTCTGGAATGACCTCCGAGACCGTATTGCGATAGCGCGCCAGCTCAAACACCAGCACCTTGGGCACGTCTTTTAAAGCGTTAAAACCACCCACCATATCGCCGTATAGGGTGGCATAACCAACCGCCATTTCACTCTTATTGCCGGTGGTCAGCACCATGGCTCCCTTCTTATTGGAGATAGCCATCAATAGCACTCCACGAGTTCGGGCCTGTAAGTTTTCCTCGGTGGTATCCCTTTCACTGCCGGCAAACTCTTCCGCCAAAGCTCCCATAAAGGCATCGAAAATGGGCTCGATACCAATCTCCCGGTATTCGACACCCAGGCGCTGAGCCTGATCGGCAGCATCGGTCTTACTCAGATCCGAGGTATAGTGGAACGGCATCATCACCGCTTCCACCCGCTCCTTGCCCAGCGCATCCACGGCAACTGCCAAAGTCAGGGCCGAGTCAATCCCGCCTGAGAGCCCCAGCACCACACCGTTGAAACCGTTCTTATTGACGTAGTCGCGCACCCCCAATACCAGCGCCTGGTAAACCGAAGCCAAGTCTCCCATAAGCGGGGCCACCTCGCCGGGCAATAAAGTCACTCTACCGTTCTGCTGGGAAACCGATACGGGTAATAATTGCTCGGCAAATTCTTCTGCCCTGGCGCAAACCTGCCCCTGAGCATCTACAGCCATGGTGCCCCCATCGAAGACCAATTCATCCTGGCCTCCACACCAATTTACATAAACAATCGGCGTTTCAACCGCACGCGCTTGCCTGGTTATCAACTCCTGACGCTGCAAAGCCTTACCACGATGGAAGGGGGAGGCGTTGATATTCAGAATCAACTTAGCTCCGGCCTCTACGGTCTTCTGTAAAGGCTCTGGATGCCAGATATCCTCGCAAATACTAAAGCCAATCGGGATACCCTTGATATCCACCACACAGGGCCCATCCCCCTTGGTGAAATAGCGTTTCTCATCGAAGACCTGATAGTTCGGCAGTTTTTGCTTGGCGTACTCCGCCACCAACTCCCCATCGGCAATCAGGCCTGCCATATTAAATAGCCTGCCATTGCGATGGCGGGGGTAGCCAACCAGAATCGCGCAGGGCAACTGAACCGCTTTCAAAGCTTCCAGTGCAGCATCAATACGAGTTTGCATACTGGGTCGCAGCAGCAAATCTTCCGGAGAGTAGCCACACAGAGTCAACTCGGGAAACAAGACTAGATCGGCACCCATTTCGCGGTGGGCCCTGTTAGCCACCTCGATAACTCGGGCGGTGTTACCGGGAATATCTCCTACGAGAGAATTGATTTGTGCCAGCACTAGCTGCAAAGTAGACATGGTTAAACCTCGGACAAGACAGGCCGCCATTGTAACCCCTGTGGGCTGTAACAGCAGCGGCCACCACAACAACAAACCGGGAAGACATCTTGAGTAGTGCCAGCAACACCAGTACCTCCCCCTCGTTTCAACACCATGAGTTATTGCGCATCTGCGCAATCTACCGGCTGTCTATCGCCCTGGTATTACTGGGCGTTTTCTATTCGGATATCGGCGCCGGTGCCTTTGGCGATGATGCACCGTTACTTTTCCTATACACAGTTGTGGTGTATGCCATTCTTAATTTTGGTTGGTTAATTTTTTTACGCCAGCAGGCCTATCAAGTGGGCACAGGCCAAATCGGTATCATTTTGGCCTGTGACATTTTGGTTTTCCTTTTATTGATAGAATCCAGTGGTGGCCTCAACTCGGGCCTTGGTTATCTACTGCTTATTAACTGCTCGATAGGTTCCATCCTCTTGGATCGCCGTATGAGTGCCTTCTTTGCGGCGCTGGCTAGTCTCGGAGTGATCGGACTGCAGTTATACAATTTGATCTCAGGCCGGGGTACCAGCCAGGATATCGTCGCTGCGGGAAGCCTGGGACTACTACTATTCGCCACGGTAAGCGCACTCCAGTATTTGTCTGCACGCATCCGCAGCGCCAATTTGCGTGCGGACCAACAGAGCCGCCAAGCCGCACACTTACAACGCCTGGCCCAGCAGATTATCGAACGTATGGGTACTGGGGTTCTGGTGATGGGCCCCGGCGGCCAACCCGAGCTGGTCAACCAGGCCGCCCGGCGACTCTTAGGAGAGCAGTTACACAGTGAAAGTAAAGCGGGGAGCGCATTACGCCAATCCATTCTCCAATGGCGCAACAATGAAGGACCCGATACTCCCCTGCTACAAGCGGAAAATGGCAGTGAACTGCACCTCAACTTCGCCAAGCTCAAACATGAAAGTGGCAGTAGCACACTGGTTTTTATGGAAGATAACCGCAAGCTGGCGGAAGCCGCACAGAAATTGAAGCTCGCCTCTCTAGGGCACCTCACCGGCTCTATCGCCCATGAGATTCGCAACCCACTGTCAGCTATCAGCCATGCCGCCCAGTTGTTGTCCGAATCCTCCCAATTGCGCGAGGAGGATCACTATCTTACCGAGATCATTTGCAGACAGAGCCAACGGGTGAACCAGATCGTTGAAAATGTTATGCAGCTATCCCGGCGTCGAGCCGGCAACCCCCAGGAGCATAACCTAAGTAGCTGGCTACAACAGCTTATGCAGGATTACACCGCCGGCTCTGATAAGGGAGACCGAGTCGAACTCGACTTGCCATCCCAGCCCCTCAACGCCAAGTTTGATGCAGCACAAATGGCCCAGGTCGTCACCAACCTAACCGACAATGCCCTGCACCACTCACAAGCGGCTACCGGCGAGCGCCAGGCCGAAATCCGCGTGCACTACAATCCAGAGCGCGGTTGTACCCAGCTAGATGTGAAAGATCGGGGGCCTGGAGTTCCACAGGAGCACCGAGACAAGGTTTTCGAGCCTTTTTTCACCACTGGCAATCGCGGCAGCGGGCTGGGCCTTTATATCGCCCGGGAACTGTGTGAAAGCAACCAGGCAACTCTCTACCACTGCCGCAGTGATGATGATATGAGCTGCTTCAGGGTTGAATTTGCTCACTAAACCGATGTGACTTGATTCTACTCAGGAATTTTTCCCAAAATGTATGGGATTATTCGTAAAGAATTTCTGACATAATCAGAATCGGCACCTTTGCCCACAATCTCCACAAAACAAGAAAAGACAGAGAATTGATGCTACCTCTGGCCCTGGTTGTTGACGACGAACCGGATATCTGCAAACTAATCACACTCACTCTGCAGCGCATGGATGTGAACTGCCACACCGCAGCCAACCTCGCGGAGGCAACACGCTTGCTCACAGAGAACCGCTACGACTTCTGCCTTACCGACCTGTGCCTGCCCGACGGTGATGGCCTGCAATTGGTGGAGCATATCCAGAGTGGCGTTCATCGAGATCTGCCCATCGCAGTGATTACCGCCCACGGCAATATGGATACTGCGATAAAGGCACTGAAGCTCGGAGCTTTTGATTTTGTCAGTAAACCGGTCGACTTGGAACGACTGCGCAACCTCGCCCAGCTGGCACTACGCCTAAATCGGGAGCGCGATCCTCAACTCAGCAAAAGCTCGGAGCAGCTACTTTTGGGGGAAGCGTCCAATATGCGCAAGCTGCGCGAGCAAATTGCCAAAGTCGCGCGCAGTGATGCCCCGGTTTATATCAGTGGTGAGTCAGGTTCCGGTAAAGAGCTGGCCGCCCGTGCCATCCACGCACAGGGGGCCCGTGCAGACAAACCGTTTGTACCCATTAACTGCGGCGCCATTCCCGCTGAGCTGATGGAGAGCGAGTTCTTTGGACACAAAAAAGGCAGCTTTACCGGCGCACATAAAGATAAGGCCGGCTTACTACAAAGTGCCCAAGGAGGCACACTATTTCTTGACGAAGTAGCCGACCTGCCCCTGGATATGCAGGTCAAGCTTTTGCGCGCGATACAGGAAAAGCGCATCCGCCCTATCGGCGCGAGCCAGGAAACCCAAATCGATGTGCGCATCCTCAGTGCGACACACAAAGATCTGGCCAAAGAAGTCAATGAGGGACGCTTTCGCAGCGACCTCTATTACCGTATCAATGTCATCGAAATATCAACACCACCATTGCGCGAGCGCAGTGAGGACATCCCCTTACTGGTCGATGCCATCATGCAACGCATCGCCAAAAATTCAGGTGAAATTCCTCCCGGCATCACCACCGATGCCATACAAGCCCTACAGACCTACCCCTTCCCCGGTAATGTACGCCAGCTGGAAAACATTCTCGAACGCGCCTTCACTCTATGTGACCAGCAGGAAATTCGCTGTGAAGACCTGCTTTTGGAAAAGGATGAGACGCCGCAGGAACGAGAAGCGTTTTCCATTGCGATAGAAAGTGAAAACTTATCTGAAAATCAACAGGAAAATAGCAACCGCTTTGATCCCAGTCAGTATAAATCCCTGGATGAGTTTTTACAGGAGATTGAGAAAGAAGCGATAGAAAGCGCGCTTACCAAAACCCGCTGGAACCGTACTGCTGCGGCCCAGAAGTTGGGGATCAGTTTTCGCTCACTGCGTTATCGGTTGAAGAAGTTGGGGCTGGAAACTTAGAAATATAAGCGAGCCGGGTTACATTTGCCCGGCCTGCCCAATTTTTCTAAATTAGTGATTACCAGCAATTAGCTGCATTCTTCCCAGAAGCATTTTTTACGCCGGCTTGGTTAAGAGTGAAATCTGTACAGCCACTGTCACCACCCTGCATAGATGTTGATACAGGTTTAGCACTTAGAGTGAAAGTAGTGGCCGTTAAAACCCCTGTAATCGAATAGTAGCCATTTTCTGTGTCCAGGCTATTGCCTCCAGAAATATCTCCCGCAACAGAGCAATTATCATCGTTGTAAGCACTATAAGCAGTAAAACAGCGCTGTAAGCGTTGCGCAGTATCGTTCAGAAAAACTTTTGCTTCGGCACGATTACTTTTTCTTACAGATTCCATGTAGGACGGGTAAGCAATTCCAGCAATAATTCCAACAATCGCGACCACAATCATCAATTCAATGAGCGTGAAGCCCCGATTATTGGATGGTTTATTAATATCCATCATAGCTCTTAAAATTTCCTCCAAGACAGGCGTGAGGGCGGCAAGCTATTATTTCCAGTTATATTTCGATATTTTCCAGAGGTTTCTGAAGTGGGAATATAAATCTTCTTACCAGCAGAAATATAACCGGAAAAACCATTACTCGCACTATCCTGCTTTGTATTTGGGTTATCTAAAACACCTATATTAGCAAATCTGGGATCACCTAGACCGATTAACTCCATTGTCCATCCTGTAGCACCATAAGCGCAGGGATCTTCTGAAGTTATCAATGTTGGGAAAATTAACCTATCCAAAATTAATAGAGGTTTACTAATGATTCTCTCACCCGTAGTTCCTACTTCCGATGAGCCGGCGTCCCCTGAAGAGCTTATCGTTGTGGATTCTATAGCACCAAAATCAAGGTACCAACCCAACTTGTCTTGCCACCAACTTGTATCATCGTCATTATCAATAGTACGAGTATCACCAGATTCGACTATCTTTTTTTCCATCAAAATATCCGAGCGATCCGAGCTATAAGTAATTCTTTCATTTTTATCAACTAGTCCGTAAAAGCTATTAATGATAGAACCTGGGCCATTGTCACTCGAGGTGAAATAACTACCCGTACCAAAATAAACCATTATGGAATTATCTATTGCAAAATTAGCACCAAGTGTTGGAGGTGCTGTAATTGGTTGAGGATTTCCATTCACATCCTTTGCAGTAAACAAAGGAAGATCATCATCTGAAGATTCATGTGTAAATGCCACATCCCATTTATCGGATGATTGTTCACTAATATCAAATTTCCAAAGATTTCCCTGAAGGTCTCCAGCATACACTGTGTTGATAACCCCCTTGGCATCCATCAAAAGTGAAGGGCCGCTTAAACCATTATTGAGCTGACTATTAGTGGAAATCACCTCAATATCAGCTGGATTCTCAAGGTCCACCACTATCAGGCTTGCTTTTTCATCTTCGGAATCATATCCATTACCAAAAATAAGCTTCCAACCAGCTGGTGTTGGCGCAATAAGTGGCTGCTCCAAAATGTGACCAATACTTTGCCCCGCGATACTATCAGAACTATCTAATTCAAAGAGTGTCTCGGGATTGCTTGGATTCGTCACATCGAGAACAAACAGACCTTTGGCGCCGGCACCATAAGTTCCCACCAAGATATTCATCCACTCTGCATTACCTGTACCCCCCTTTTTAAAATAGGCGTCACTCACATAAAGAGGGCCATCGACATAATATTGGTGTGGATTTTTCTCCGTGCCATAGTTTGACTCAGTAAGCGCTTTTAATTTCCCATAGACCCCCGTAGGAATATAAGCAAAGGTCTCTACACCAGTATCTGCATTAAAACCATGCAACATACCATCATTGGCCCCCACATAAAGGACCTCAGTGCGATCACTATTTTTTGTCTCACTAAGGTAGCTGGAGTAACTTGTTCCTCCAAGACTTGCAGGAAGAAGATGGTAATAAAAATTGTTATTACCAGCCAATACAGGACTGCTATTTACTATATCGCCCAGTAATTTCGAACGAACTCTCATACCGGTTTCATTCGCGCCTCGTATCCAGTTAAGCCTCCGAATACCAGTAGCTTCGTCATCAGCGCCTTTTAGTGCTGACTGTTGGAAAGAAGTTAACTTATCCCAAGTAAAATCTACGATCTTGGATCCATTGTAAGTGAATACATCACGATTAATTTCGGGAATATTGCCGGTTGAAGTCCATTTCGCGCTATCACTTAATGTACCGTCTGTATCCATCTCAATTGCCCTAACTTCGCCACTCCAATTATCAGAGTTAAAGAGCGCCTGAAATATAGCCGTATCCGTGCCAAGACGTGTTGAGTTCGCTGCAACAGAAGATGCTGAGCCCTGACGATCACTGATATCACTGAGAACCGCTGAAAGCTGCTCGGCGAAAGTTGTCGGATCTCCTGCACTATAAAACCCCCCCCGACTATTTACAGAAGCATGCAATAAATCATCTAACTTAGAGGCATCACTTGATGTGGGATCCCCCCAGGGAATAATCGTCTTAGTATCAATTGCATCAAATGCCGATGATGCCGGATTCACATTTCCCGCTACACCCAACGCAACGCCAAAAGTTACCATATGCTGCCAAGTTGCAGTATCTAAGCTACCCTCCGGATGGCTAATTTTATTATCTAGATTTTGATTTAAATCTTCCTTCCAGTAATACATTGCAATATCTGCCAAAGTATTGGAATAACCGTCAGAAAATGGAGGATCATAGTTTGAATCAACATTACCATAGCCAACTGAACCATAGTCACTTCCGTAACCATCAGTCATCAAGATTGTATAACTTGAGCGACAGGCTACATCAGCCGCGCTGGAGCCAATACCAGGTTTACCGGACCAAGGGCCGGTACTATCGGTACGACTATAATACTCACCTGCATTTTTTAAAGCCTTTAAAAGCGGAGTGCCCTGAGAAGGAATATCTACCTCATAGAGGTTTTCAAAAAATTTATCGCGATCATCTCCACTAAAAGCACGCACTCCTCTCAAGATAGTTTCAGTATATTTTCCATCAATATTTTTATATCCAGAGTTCAGCGTGCCAAATCCAACACGTAAATCTTCCCCCTGAGAAGCAAATGCTTGGCCAATACCCGCCCTTGACATCAAAACACGTGATCGGTAATAGCTATACCAATTAGCAAAATTTTGGATTTCTTCATCATAGGTACAGGCAGCTGTGTTGGCGCAATCCGTGCGGCCATCGCCCCCCACAAAAGTATTACCGCTTTTAATTTGTATGCGACTATAGTTTGCCGCATCAAGCACATCACCAGTACCACGGTAATTAAAATATGTGGCAGGATAAAATGTTATTTCATCATCTCTACAAGCATGATCTTTACCTGAGTTTTTATCAGCCCTACCTCGCAGCCAACAACTTGCACTTTGTTTATTATTTACAGTGAGATCTCTCCAGCCTTTTGTTATATCTGCTGGATTATGGTAAGCCTTTGTCGGCTGTGCAGCGGGCCAAAAGGTACCGTCTTCTTTTGCCCATGGATCATATCGAACAGTTGGGTCATAATAGGTTTTATTATTGTGAGATGATCGATAATATGCAGCCCACTTATTGCTACTACCAAACATAGGGACTACCTGATCCCCATTCTGCCAGTAATCACACGAGCTTGTTTTCCCTTCAGCGTAGGGACAATAAACAAAGTTTACTGATGCCGTATTGGTAGAGGAGTTTGGATATACATATACTACCCGGTCAAGATTATCAAAATAGTCAACTGCTTCAGAGGGAGTTACTTCGAACTGCATAGACCCAGAATCATCCAAAATAAACATAATATTAGGATCTGCTGAAGTCTGTAGGAATAAAGGCTGTTGGGAAATATCCAAAGATACGGCTGAGTGTGCAACTCCTAAACTTAAAAGACCTGCAATCAGGGCTGATAAAAATTTCTTATTTTCTCTTACCTTTAACATACCAGTCTTTCCAACCTTGATTTTTAATAAGCTTTGATGTTCGACTGTAGAATAACCACCGCAGATTCTGTGCCACCAACACCTCGACTGGTAATTCTGTAAAATTTCTCGGGATCACCACTCTCACTGCCAACCTTATCAATAGCCCCTCCACTAAAGCCGTTATTTCTTACTTCTAATTCAACTCTTTCAACTATATATACCGGCTGGCTAGCTACACCCTCTAACTCCAATTCCGTTTTCGCAATAGAGTCAGACCAATTAAAGCTGGACCAAAAACCTGTACTTGAAGAACCCTCCATTCTTTCTGCATAACCATCGGTATTTCCATTAAAAATATCTGTATAAGCTTTTGCCGTTTCCATCATTACCTTTTGCTCAGCAACACGTAATGCCGCCTCGGCCGCCTGGAATGCTAATTGGCGATCACGCATATTACCCGCCATTAATTCTTGCATCCCGCTACCACGCATCGCAGCCAATCCAATAAATGTCATGAGCAATAAAATAATCAAGCCGACCAACAAGGTGGCACCTTTTTGCTGCCGCTGAATTAACGGTATCCTTTTTATACGCATCTTTTATAAATCCACTTGAGGCATACGGCTTCGTATCGCGATTGTACTGGTAAATACCTGCCGCATTCGGCGGTCTTCGGGAGTTGTAGGCCCTTGATCATTAAAAGTATATGGCTGGGGCTCCTGAAGAATATTATCCTCTGGGGACACCAGGAGCAGCTCAACTTTAATAGCGATCAAATCATCCCAGTCTACAACCTCTGAAGCCGAGACAAACTCATCTGGCGCATCGTCACTATTGGTATCTACCCCATAAGTGAGTTGCATATTCTCTACCCCCTCCAGCAACTCTTGGGCCTCGCCATTTACTTCTCGGTAGAGACTGGGTTGCCCAGACGTTCCATTAGCCACATAGTAAAAAGTATTACTTGTTACCAGAACCTGTGCATCTTCTCCAAATTTATGGATATCTCCACCGTTTTCAAACTCATCATCCCAGTTGGCCACCTCATTTCCTGGCTCAAACCCACTCTCATCCGAATGGAAAATAGCAATCATTTCATCGCCACCGGCATCCGCGCCACTTTCAGAATCATCTTCGCCCCCAGAAGCTGAAGAATCGCTTGATGAATCCGTGTCAGACTCTTCATCCGGGCCACTTGTTATTTCGAAACCTGTGGCCTGGAAAACAAATATTTTTCGACAGTCAGCAAGTGTCACTATATCGCCTGCACAAAAGCCGCTATATTTATCTTCTCCCTCGGCACAGCCATCCTCCTCGACTCCAGTATTTTCAACGTATACTTTTTCTCCATCACTAATCGCTGCAACACCAACCGTTCTACCGTTGGCACTACGTATAGACAGAGCATCCGAGGTTTCCAGTCGATCTTCAGGGTAGTTATCATCCTTAACCCCGGCATCAACCCCCTTGATGGGTGTATCATAGCTGTAGAGCATTACCTCTTTTTCTTTAAGCAGGTTTTCATACGTCATGAATTTTCTTATTTCAGGATTAGAGAGGTTTGCACATCCCAAGTATCCAGCCATGCGGACATCTTCACTAAGAAAATCAATCGCCAAACGTCCACTTTCCTGAACTCGAGAAAGCCCCTGCTGGGTGGTGAAAGTCACTTTACTGGACAAAAATAGTTGTACTACCCCCGCCATTAAAACCAACCCCACAGTAATAGAGACCATTAGCTCTACTAGGGAAACCCCTCGCTGCTTATGCATTATCATTTCTTTAAATCCGTGTCATGTACTTAAAACTGGTTTTACCATCTGCACTACTTGCATCTTGCTCCCCCCAACGAATTGTCACAGTACAATTATTTTCATCATCACAACTTATACCACCAGTTCCCTCGGGCAACTTGTCTGCAAGAAGTCCCCTCCATTCAATCAAATCCTTTCCGGCTCTACTGGAACTTGTCGTCGGTGTCGTTGCGTTAACAGTTATTTCATAAGATGAAATGTTTGGGCGATTTGCTCTCATCCTTTCAAGGATGTCATAGGCGAACACGTTAGCCTGTGAGCGCATATAAGCGCTGTGATTATATTGCAGAGCTTTGTTTTGCAAGGCTGCCAGGCCCAGTAAAGATGTAGAGAGAATCAACACAGTGATCATTACTTCGATTAATGCAACACCACATTGTTTTGTTAATACTTTCATATAGGTATTACTCAGCAGCTGACCTTAGATACCGTAGCTATTCCAGACCCACTGACCATAATTGTGCGTGCACTGTTAGTGGTACAACCAGATACCTTTGAGTTAATCGTAGTCTGATTAAAGCGCCCTAAGGTACCCAAACTCGTGTACCGGATAAAGTTAGTGGCCGCCCCCTGCTCAACCGTAATTACCGCATTTTCATCAGCTTCCCAACTTCTTAGTACAGCACCTACATTAGGTGGAATAGTGTTATCATCGACAGCCACATCGACGAAAACTATCCAACCTTGCGACCATGTATCTGCTGCAGTGCAGCTAGCACCATCTGTGCTTGCACAAATAGAAACAGCTGCTCCACGTTTTACCGCTTCAGAACGCGCATAGCTCAAAGCACCAATAAATTCCTCTGAAAGCGCAATTGAACGATTATTGTTAATAGAGTTAGTAAAGCTTGGCATTGCAATACTGACTAAAATCGCCATCACCATAAGAGTGACCATTAGCTCGACTAAGGTAAATCCCCGCTGCCTGAAGTAATGTTTATGTTGAACTTGCTTATATCGCATTCACTTCTACTCGATCTGTACCAATAATTTGGTGTTTTCTTAACCGCCAGGCATCTAGATGGAAAACCTGCCTAGAGTTATATTCCCAAAAATAGCATTGCTGGTAGTTACCACACCAAGGTGATTCGACAAGTGGCAATTCCAGCAGATTCAATGGTCAAGAAACTGAGACCTGTTTCTAATAACCCATGGAGAGGGGATATGACTCAACAGGGCTTTACACTCCTCGAGTTACTGATCACCCTGGCGATATTATCGATACTTCTATTGATCGGTCTGCCAAGCTTTACACAAATGCTGCAAAACACTCAGCTGCAAACCGCAGCCGAGGAGTTTTTTGCTTCTGTGCAACTTACCCGCACCAATGCCATTACCCGTAATCAGCGGGTAACCATGCGCAATATGGGGAGCTGGGAGCAGGGTTGGGAGATATTTGCCGACATCGATAATGACGGGAATAGGGGTACTGATGAGGTGTTGATTCTTAGCAGTGGCCCGCAGGAAAAAGTCCGAGTTAAGACAAACAGACCAGTTGCAGATTATATTTCTTTTATTAGCACAGGGGAGAGCCGTAAGGTGGGCTCTCCTCAAGGGGCTCTTCAAATGGGAACGCTACATATCTGCAGCCAGGAAAATAGCGATGGAAAGGCCTTTATTCTATCCAGCGGTGGGCGAATGCGAATTGAGAAAGCAGATGAAAGTGATTGCTCATAATCCCACCTTCGCTTCAACCACCTCCATTTAGCGCAACTCCTTAGGCAGTGAAAAACGAATATTCTCCTCACGCCCATCCATCTCTTCGGGCAGGCTGGCGCCGAGCTTTTGCAGTTTGCCTATCACCTCTTGCACTAGTACCTCTGGAGCCGAGGCGCCGGCAGTGATGCCGATGGATTTTTTGCCGGTGAGCCAATCGGCATCAATATCTGCAGCGCCGTCGATCAATTTCGCATCAGCGCCGCAGCGCTCGGCCAATTCACGCAGGCGGTTGGAGTTGGAGCTATTGGGGCTGCCCACAACCAACACCATATCGCTCTCCAGGGCGAGCTGGCGCACGGCGTCCTGGCGGTTTTGGGTGGCGTAGCAGATGTCGTCCTTGCGTGGGCCGCGGATATTGGGGAAACGCTGGCGCAGGGCGTCGATCACACGGGCGGTGTCGTCCATAGAGAGTGTGGTCTGGGTTACATAAGCGAGGTTGTTCTCGTCTTTTACCTGTAGCCTTGCCACATCCTCCTCATCTTCGACCAGATAGATAGCACCACCGGCGGCACCATCGTACTGGCCCATGGTGCCCTCCACTTCCGGGTGACCAGCGTGGCCGATCAGTATGCACTCGGCGCCATCGCTGCTGAACTTACTGACTTCAATGTGCACTTTAGTAACCAGTGGGCAGGTGGCATCGAACACGCGCAGATTGCGATCCTCCGCCTCCTGCTGTACGGCCTTGGATACGCCGTGAGCACTGAAAATAACGATGACATCATCGGGCACTTCCGATAACTCATCCACAAATACGGCACCGCGCTCGCGCAGGCTCTCCACCACAAACTTATTGTGCACCACCTCGTGGCGCACATAGATGGGCGCTCCAAAAACATCCAGGGCGCGGTTGACGATATCAATCGCGCGGTCGACGCCGGCACAGAAGCCGCGGGGATTAGCCAGTCGGATTTGCATTTTTACTTCAGCACTCTTTCGATAACCAGTTCAAAGGGTGAAAAATTGCCCTATTGAATTGAATCCACTGCGATAATTTTTACGTGGAAGTTCAGCGTCTGCCCTGCCAAGGGATGATTGAAGTCAACGGTCACTTCATCTTCTTCAATCTCGCGAATTACTCCCGGCAATTCACCACTGCCATTGTCAAAAGACACCACCAAGCCAGGTTCCAGTTCAATATCTGGAGAAAAGCTATCGCGGCGAACCTTTTGCATATTGGCCGGGTTGCGCTGACCAAAACCCAGCTCGGGGGGAATTTCAATTTCCGCTTCATCGCCGGCCTTGAGACCAAACAGGGCTTTTTCAAAGCCCGGCAGGAGACTGCCATCCCCCACACTAAAAGAGGCGGGATCGCCTTTAAAGGTAGAATCCACTTCGGTACCGTCATCCAGCTTAAGGCTGAAATGCAGAGTTACGCGGCTGTGTTCGCCGATAACGCTATTACTCATGGTTCGTTAAACTTCCGCGTTATTTTTTGTCTTGTCGCCGTCTTTTTCTGCAAAGAAAAGCAACTCTATTACCAGCATGGCTGCGCCGATACTGATGCCCATATCCGCCACATTAAACACAGGGAAATGCCAACTGCCGTAGTACACGGAAATAAAGTCCCGTACATACCCCAGCAAAATACGATCCCACAGGTTACCTAGGGCGCCGCCAAGAATCAGGGCCAGGGCACAGGGTTCCCAGCGCTTTAGCGCTGGCAAACGCCACAGCCAAATAGTGACAACTATGCTAAAGACCATTGCGATCACGCCAAAAAACCACCGCTGCCAGCCCCCTGCATCAGACAGGAAGCTAAACGCTGCGCCGTAATTTTCCGCATAGGTAAACTGCAGAAACCCCGGAATTATTTGCACCGCTGGGCCGTGCATAAATTCACCCACGGCCCAAACCTTAGTGGCGACATCTAGAACCACAACAGCCAGGGCCAGCCAATACCAGCGCCAGGGATGGCCGAGCAGCAAATTGGTCTTAGGCATAGTGCCTTACCTCGCCTTTACCAGTCACGTTCTCTACACAGCGACCGCATATATCCGGGTAATCACTGTTCTCACCCACGTCTGCACGATAGTGCCAACAGCGCGCACATTTGGGGTGATCTACCTTACTCACACCAATTTTAAGGCCTTCAAGCTCGGTAGCCTCGGCGCCCCCCGCATCGCTGAGCGGCTGCACTGAAGTGGAGGAGCAAATCAGCACGAAGCGCAGCTCATTTTCCAGCTCGAGTAATTTCTCGCGCAGGTCATCATTGGCATATAGAGTAACCGCAGCCTGTAGGGATCCACCGATGGCTCCGGCTGCACGCTGCTCTTCCAATACCTTGTTTACCGCCGTTTTTACCTCGGCCATTACGGCCCAGTATTCTGCACCTTTATTGGCCTCTACCGGCAACTTGGGCAGTGGATACCACTCTTCAATAAAGACGCTATCGGCATTGTTACCTGGAATAAACTGCCACAACTCCTCAGCGGTAAAGCTCAGAATCGGTGCTATCCAGCGCACGAATGCCTGCACAATATGGTAGAGCGCACTCTGTGCCGAGCGGCGCGCGATACTGTCTTCCTTGGTGGTGTACTGACGGTCCTTGATAATATCCAGATAGAAACCACCCATTTCCACTACGCAGAAGTTATGCAATTTCTGGTAAATCTGGTGGAACTGGTAATTATCGTAGGCCGCCAAAATCTCGTCCTGCAGATGCGCAGCTTTATCCAGCGCCCAGCGATCCAGCGCCAGCAATTCATTTTCTGGCAACAGATCTTTCTGCGGATCGAAACCAGCCAGGTTCGACAGGAAGAAGCGCGCAGTATTGCGCAAGCGTCGATAAGAATCTGCGGTACGCTTGAGAATTTCGTCGGAAACGGCCATTTCCCCACTGAAGTCGGTGGCCGATACCCACAGTCGCAGGACATCTGCACCCAGCTTGTTGATCACATCCAGGGGGGCGACAGTATTGCCGATAGACTTCGACATCTTGCGTCCCTGGGCATCCACGGTGAAACCGTGGGTCAAAACCTGCTTATAAGGTGCACAGCCATTGATAGCGATGGAAGTCTTCAGGGAGGACTGGAACCAGCCGCGATGCTGGTCGGACCCTTCCAGGTAGAGATCGGCTGGGAAGCGCAGACCTTCGCGACGCTCCAACACGGCGTAATGGGTCACGCCAGAATCGAACCAGACATCGAGGGTATCGGTCACTTTCTCGTATTGATCCTCCTCATCACCAAGAAGATCACGAGCATCCAGATCAAACCAGACATCCATCCCTTTTTCGTCGACCAAAGCGGCCACTTTATCCATTAGTGCCGGGGACTCCGGGTGCAGCTCGTGAGTCTCTTTGTTCACAAACAGGGCAATAGGCACTCCCCAGGTACGCTGGCGAGAGATGCACCAGTCTGGACTGCCATTGAGCATGGAATCGATACGAGCCTTGCCCCAGCCAGGTATCCACAGCACGTCATCTGCCGCTTTCTGCGCCTGCTCCAGCAGGTCATTTTGCTGCATGCTGATAAACCACTGAGGTGTCGCACGGTAGATCAGTGGTGTCTTGGTGCGCCAGCAATGCGGGTAGCTGTGCTCCAGCTTGCCCTTATGCAGTAGCACACCGCGCTCCTCTAGTAATGCAACAATCTTGTCATCCACTTTATAAACATGCTCGCCGGCAAACAGCGGCACGTTGTCGCGGTAGACACCGTTATTATCAATGTAGTTTAGGGTTTCAATGCCGTAGCGCTTGCCTACCTGGAAGTCATCCGGGCCGTGGTCCGGGGCTGTATGCACACAGCCGGTACCGGCATCGGTGGTGACATGATCGCCGAGGACGATTGGCAGCAGCTTGTCGTAGAACGGGTGGTGTACTTTCAGGTGCTCGAGGGCGGCGCCACGAATGCGCCCCACAACTTCCCCTTCGAAGCCTGCGCGAGCTAGAACCGCATCCTTC
Organism: Microbulbifer sp. CnH-101-G; assembly: GCF_052466775.1. Classification (NCBI taxonomy): domain Bacteria; kingdom Pseudomonadati; phylum Pseudomonadota; class Gammaproteobacteria; order Cellvibrionales; family Microbulbiferaceae; genus Microbulbifer; species Microbulbifer sp. CnH-101-G. The sequence continues at coordinate 4,556,609 of NZ_CP174292.1, read as the reverse complement.
AGCGCTTCCGCAACCAGCAAACGACGCTTGCCCGCCTGTACCACCACATATTCCAGTTCGCCGTTTACGGAAACCGCCTGGCTCGAGGGCAGAGTCCAGGGTGTTGTAGTCCAAATGACCACCGACAGCGGGCCCTCCCCCGCGTGGCCACCAGAGGCATCGGCTATGGCCAGATCCGCCTCTTCACTTACCGGGTAGCAGACGTCGATGGAATAAGAGGTTTTATCCTGATACTCCACTTCCGCTTCAGCCAGCGCAGAACCGCCCACCACACTCCAATACACAGGTTTGAAACCACGCGCCAGATGGCCATTTTTCACCACGCGGCCGAGCGCGCGAATAATATCGCCCTCAAACTGGAAATCCATGGTGCGGTAGGGGTTATCCCATTCGCCAAACACACCCAGACGTACAAAATCTTTCTTCTGCCCTTCCACCTGCTTGGCGGCATACTCGCGGCATTTCTGGCGGAAAGTCTTGTGATCCACTTTACTTCCGGCCTTGCCAATTTTTTTCTCTACGCGGTGTTCAATCGGTAAGCCGTGGCAGTCCCACCCAGGTACGTAGGGAGCATCGAAACCACTCAAGGTTTTCGACTTGATAATGATGTCTTTGAGAATCTTGTTAACTGAGTGACCAATGTGAATATCGCCATTCGCATAGGGAGGGCCATCGTGCAGAATAAACTGCTCGCGCCCGGCGCGCGCCTCGCGAATTTTTTCGTAGAGCTTGTTGTCCTGCCATTTTTTCAGAATTGCCGGCTCACGCTGCGGCAAATTGCCACGCATGGGGAAGTCGGTCTCAGGCAAATTCAGGGTCGCTTTATAATCAGTCATTGGATGTCTACTTCAGCTCTAGTAGAAAAATAAATTAGGTCGTCTCAGTTTATGGATGCGGTCGAGGGTTTTGTTTAAACCACTGCCGGGCATTATCGATATCCTCGGCGATACGAGCCTTGAGAATATCCAACGAGGCGAACTTCTCCTCGTTGCGCAACTTGTGGCAGAACTCTACGGCGAGTTCCCGCCCGTAGAGATTGCCATTGAAATCAAACAGGTTTACCTCCAGCAAAGGACGCGCGCCCTCCCCCTCTACAGTGGGGCGAAATCCCACATTGGCTACGCCATCTATCTCTCGGCGCCCACTGGCGAGTTCAGAACTATCGGTGGCGGTGGTACGCACCGTATAAACGCCAACCAAGGGGGAGCGATAGCGATGCAGGCGCACATTGGCCGTGGGCGCACCCAGCTGACGGCCGAGTGAACGCCCAGGCGCTACCCTGCCGGTTATCTTGTAGGGCCGCCCCAAGAGGGCCTCAGCCAACTGGAAATCGCCGTCCTGTAAGGCTTCGCGAATACGGGTACTGCTGACCCTAGCACCGCGTATTTCCAAAGTCGCGGTATCTTCCACGCTGAAGCCGCTCTGCGTACCCATCTTTTGCAGGAGTTCGTAGTCACCACTGCGGTCGCAGCCAAAGCGAAAATCATCGCCAACCACCAGGTGGCGAATGCCCAGGCCGTCGAGCAATATCCGCTGGATAAAAGCCTCGGCACTGAGTCCGCGCAGGGTTTCATTAAACTGCAGGCACAAAACCCGATCCACGCCCGCATCGAACAGTGCCAGCACCTTTTCCTTGAAACGCATCAAGCGCGCGGGAGCTTTCTCACCAGAAAAGAATTCGTGGGGCTGGGGTTCAAAAATAATGGCCACCGAGGGAAGGCCCCACTCCAGCGCGCGCTGTTGCAGCTGGGCAATAATTGCCTGGTGACCGAGATGTACACCATCGAACGAGCCGATCGTCGCCACGCATCCCCGGTGGCGGGGGCGCAGGTTGTGCAACCCGCGAATTAGTTCGCGCTCCTGGGCCAAAACGATCTTCCCATCCTCATAAAATCGAGCCGCACAGTATAGCGGATTCCCACCGGGCGGCCAGTGGCTACTGGCCCCGTGCGATAAACGTCATTACGGAGCTTATAGTTAGTAGCTAGTAGCGAGCTAGCTTGTAGCGCGGAAGTGACGCGGGCGCAGGCCTGAAACAAATAGGGCCAGAAGATAGGCCGAGCCTCCTGCGGCCACTATCACCCCCATACGCCAGGCACGTTCGAACCAGCCCCAAGCACTCCAGGCCTCCCAGACGTGGAGAAGCCCCATCAACACAGCCACCATCGCCAAGTTGGCAGCGAGTAATCGCAACAGATAGCGCCCCCAGCCAGCCTCGGGTACGTATACGTCGTCCCTACGCAAGCCCTTGTACAACAGCCAGGCATTGATCGCCGCCTGGCAGGCAGTAGCCAGCGCCAAACCCATATGGCCAAGCTTAAAATAATGATTCAACGGAATAACAAACAGGAGGCTCAGCACCATCTTGGCTGAAATCGCAATCAAACCGAAACGCACGGGTGTATAGGTATCCTGGCGGGCGAAATAGCCAGGCGCCAACACTTTGATCAACATAAAAGCCAACAGCCCCAGGGCATAGGCCCTCAGGGACCAGGCCGCCATCTGCATGTCGCGGGGCTGCATCTGGCCGTACTGAAAGAGTGTGGTCAACAGTGGCTCAGCCAGCACCACCAATGCTACCGCCGCGGGCAGGGAGATAAGCGTGACACTGCGCAGCGCCCAGTCGAGGGTATGGCGGAATCGACGCGGATCCCCATCACTGTGCAGACGCGACAGGCTCGGCAATATCACCGTGGCCACAGCCACACCAAATACACCCAGCGGTAATTCGGTCAGGCGATCGGAAAAATACAGCCAGGAAACACTGCCGCTGGGCAGGAATGAGGCCAACAGGGTATCCAGCACCAGGCTGATTTGTGTGACTGAGACGCCAAAAATCGCCGGGGCCATCAAGCGCAGGATTTTACGGACCCCCGGATGGCTCCAATCCCACTTGGGCCTTGGCAGTAACCCCTCGCGCGCCAAAAAAGGCAACTGGAATAGCAGCTGCACCACCCCGGCGAAAAGCACACCCCAGGCCAGGGCCAGAATCTCTGGTTCGAACCAAGCCGTACCCACCGTTGCCGCACCGATCAAAACCAGATTCAGCATGATCGGCGTCAATGCCGGGATAGCAAAGCGGTCGAAACTATTCAGAATGGCCCCGGTGAAGCCCGCCAAAGAAATCAGCATCAGGTAGGGAAAAGTAATTTGCAGCATACCGGCGGCAAGATCGAACTTCTCTCTTTCGCTGCCGTCCCACCACCAGCCAAAAGCAAAAATTCCGGTCACTATTGGCGCGCACAACACGCCAAATAGAGTAACCAGTAACAGGACACCGCCGAGCGCACCCGCGACCCGGTCATTCAGTGCTCGCGCTGCGGCAATTCCGCCCTTTTGGCGATACTCCGCAAGAACCGGCACAAATGCCTGGGCAAAAGCGCCCTCAGCAAACAAGCGGCGGAAAAAGTTGGGGATTTTGAAGGCCACAAAAAAGGCATCGGCGGCGTCCCCTGCCCCGGCAAAGCGCGCTAGTGCCATATCCCGAGCCAGGCCGGCAACCCGGGACAGCATAGTCGCAGCCCCCACCACCGAGCTGCCGCGCAGAAGTCTGGACGTACCGGATTTTTCAGTGGGTTGGTCTTGGGTTGGGGGCAACTGGGACAACGCTGTGACTCCTGGATTTGGGCGAGACCTGCTGGCCGGCAAGTCTACCGCAATTCCACGGAAACCATGGAGATATGGGTAATTGTGTGCTCCTACGACCTGGAGCCCGCGAGCCTATACTAGCTGTGAGCTAGTTACGCGTCCCACGGAACCGGTGGCGCGGGGAGAAGACAGGATGACCATTAACGCTTTGATTATTGCCCTGGCACTGGCGATTGTGCTTTACATTGCGATAATGCGCGGCCCCCGCCCACAGCGAGTTCGTGTCCGCGTAGATTCGCCCCGCGACCGGCGCTATCACCGCCTGAAATAACAGGACACCACCGGTTGCCACATTTCGCCACAATTGCGCGGTAGTTTGCCACTACTGCGCCCCGCCAGCGCCACCTTGGAGCTTTTTAATAACACTCAAACGGGCCAAACACACAGCCCACCGAGTAAAAAAGAAAGCCTCCAAGGAGAGTAGCAATGAAAAAAGCATTACTGGTTGCAGCCCTGACTTCCCTGATCGCCTCTGGTACCCAGGCGAATGAACTCAATGAATCAAAACTGACCCCGGCCAAACAGGCCACGGTCTTTACCACGGCAGCCGTTGCCGGTGCCGCTGTAGGGGGCCCAGTCGGATTTATCGCCGGTGCAATCGGCGGTGCCTGGCTCGGCGAACAGGTCAAGCAAGCAGAAGAGGCAGATATGCTGGCAACACAACTGACAGAGAGCCGTGCAGAGCTCAGCAACCTGGCACAGCAACTGGATGCGGCTCGACTGTCCGCGAATGATGCCAGTCAAGTGGCACTGGATTCACTGCAATTCCAGATGTTATTCACCACCGGAGAAGATGAGCTTCAGGCCACCCAGCTTCAACAGCTGAATGCCATGGCTGACTTTCTGAAACGTCACCCCCATCTGCAGATTCATCTTGAGGGACATGCCGACCCAAGGGGCAGCGATGGTTACAACAACGTACTGTCCGACCAGCGCGCCCTGAGTGTTGAGCAGGCACTGATCTCCCTGGGCATCGACGCCTCCCGAATCAGTCGTCAAGCCATGGGGGCCACCTACTCCCAGGCACCCAAAGGGGATGTTGACGCCTATGCCATGGAACGTCGCGTGGATATCCGCTTCTCTCTGCCGGAAGCCATGGCCGGACACTTCTAAAGACTGCCAAGCCCCACGGCAAAACGCCGCGATGGACTACAAATCCTCGCGGCTGCGCAAGGCGACTTCAAATCGCTGTTGCACCTAGTCGCATATATATAAGCGGATTACAAATACGCCAAAACTCTCCCCCTGAAAGAAACCCTGTTGTTTGCGGGCCATTTGTGCCCGCCTTTTTGCCAATAAGCTGCAATTTCGTGCATGATTCTCCGCCACAAAAGAAGCCGTCGGAATCAACCATGAGTGCAACTATCGCTATTGTCGAAGACGAGCGCGCCATCGCCGAAAATTACCGCGATGCACTGCGCCGCAGTGGTTATCGAGTCGATCTCTACAGCGCAAGGATTGAGGCCATGGAGGCTTTTCGCCAGCGACTGCCAGATCTTGCCGTTATCGACGTCGGGTTGGGTAGCGAAGTAGAAGGCGGCTTTGAGCTGTGCAGGGAGCTGCGTGCCATGGCCCCCAGCTTGCCGATTCTGTTCCTCACCGCCAGGGATTCCGAGCTGGATATTATTTCCGGCCTGCGTCTCGGCGCCGACGACTACCTCACCAAGGATATCTCCCTACCCCATATGCAGGCGCGTATCAACGCGTTGCTGCGCCGGGTCAGCGTACTACGCGATCAGGGCAATGAAGGAGAAAGCCTGACCCAGGGTAAGCTGGAGCTGGATATCTCCCGATTGCACTGCCACTGGAACGGGCTGGCAGTGGACCTCACTGTCACAGAATTCTGGATAGTCCACGCCCTGGCCAAACGCCCCGGACATGTGAAATCCCGCAGCCAGTTAATGGAGGCCGCTCGAGTAGTTTTGGACGACAACACCATTACTTCCCATGTAAAGCGGATCCGCAAGAAATTTCAGGCCCTGGATAGTGAATTTAACGCTATAGGCACGGCTTATGGCATGGGATATCGCTGGCAACTTTAATAGCCCTTACAGCGGATAACCCTAACAGCACACCTGCCGGCCCACAGTATTTCGAGAGCTCATACATGAAACTTCGCCGTCAACTCCTGCTGGTGAGCCTTGTGGCGCTGGCCCTGCCTTGGGCAGGCTGCCAATACCTCCGCCAGGTGGATGCGGCACTGGCACAGGGCCAGTTGCAGGCCCTTGAGGCCACAGCTGCGGCGATTGCCGCGCGCCTGGCAAGCGCCCCGCAGTTGATCGCTCCAGACCCTGCACGCCACGCGCGACCACCGGGCAGCCAACTCTACCTCAATCCACTTTCCCACCCTCCGGTCGTGGATGGCTACGGAGATGACTGGCGCACCTGGGAGCTCACACCTAGGGAACTGCTCAATGAGCAGCTCATGCCCCAGGCGCAAATCACCCTCGGCCAGTTTGAGGATCAGATTTACCTGCTATTAACAGTCAGTGATGAGACCCCCGCTTACCGAGACCCTCGCACAAATCTGCTTGCGGGAGGGGATACTGTCGAGCTGTTTACCAGCGGGCGCCATTACTTGTTGCCGGTGGCGAGCCGGGGCCCGGTCGAGGCTTTGTGGCACAACCCACGCGAAGGTGATTACCAACGCGAACTACGCCTGCGCGGGCGTTGGACCACCTCACCCAAAGGGTATCAACTAGAGCTCACCCTTCCCTATGCACTCACCGGTGGCGGCCTGTCCATTCGAGTACAGGACCGCGCCAATAGCAACGGTGCGACACCAATCCACAGCGCCAACACCCTTCCCGCCGATGGCCAACCGGGGCGTTTAGTTGCCCCGCTGCCTGAACTACAGAAAGAACTCGATCACTTTGCCCGCCCAGGCTTGCGCCTGGCAGTCGTAGATAGCGAGGGATTCCTGCTTGCCAGTAACGGCCAACCACAAGAGATTAATGTGGAGGAGAGCGCACCTCGGCCCTGGCTGCGCAGCTGGATTTACCGCAAGTTACTCGCCAGAGAAGAGCTACCAAAACTGCCCGAAAATGATCTGCCTCTCAGCAGCGGTATAGGGCGCGATACTGCAGAGCAGTGGTTTGGCGGGCCACTGCAGTCGCGTATTGGCGCAGTCAGTGTGCCCGTGATTACCCGAGCTGATGAAGTCATAGAGCGGCCACTACTGGGACGGGTACTCGTACTGCAATCCGCCGAGGTCATGCAATCGGTAACTGAGGGCGCCGCGCACCGGCTATGGCTGATTAGCTGTGCGGCAGCGGCAACCGCACTGCTGTTTTTACTGGGCTACGCCAGCTGGCTGTCGTGGCGTATTCGCAAACTGCACCGCGCCGCACGCAATGCAATCGACAGTAACGGCAAATTGCGCGGCAACTTCCCCCGTTCCTCCGCCAGTGATGAACTGGGCGCACTTAACCGCGCCTTTGCCAGCCTTCTGGGAGAGCTGGACCAGTATCACCAATACCTGCGCACCCTTGCCAGTAAGCTGTCCCACGAGCTGCGCACACCTCTCGCGGTGGTGCGCTCCTCCCTCGACAATCTCTCCGCAGGCGAACTGGATGAAGATAGCCGTCGCTATGCCGAACGTGCGATGGATGGCAGTGCCCGCCTATCCGGAATCCTCAACAGTCTCTCCGCAGCCAGCAACCTGGAAGCCAGTATTCATCAGGCAGAGCGAGAGCGCTTTGACTTGGCAGATCTGCTGGAAGTCATGGTGCAATGCTACAGCGATGCCCACCCTCGCCACCGCTTTTCACTGAACAAACCCGACGGCGAGCTTTTCTGCGAGGGGGCCCCGGAGCTATTGGCACAGCTTTTAGATAAACTGGTAGATAATGCCTGCAGCTTCGCCCCAGAGGGCAGTGAGATCCAGCTTTTAGCTCGAAGTGAAAAGGGCGGCTACCTGATCAGTGTGAGTAACGATGGCCCACTGCTACCCAATGGCTATGCTCACAAGCTGTTCGATTCACTGGTATCGGTGCGCAAGGAGGGTGACAACGCCGGGCATTTGGGCCTTGGGCTCCATATCGCTAAGTTGATCGCTGACTTTCACCAGGGCCGCCTGGAGGCCCGAAATCGTGTTGATAATAGCGGAGTAGAGTTCAGCCTGAAGCTGCCGAGCCGCTAACCTAGCACCGGTATTGAAAGTAAAGCGCAAGGCGTCTGCGCAGATGGTTGACAAACAACCAGCTGTGGGGATAATGTCGCGTCCCGATCGGGCCCCAGGGCCTGTTAGTTACAGATTTATAGATTCCAGACAGGAGCAACCGGTGGCCAACTCACCTCAAGCGAAGAAACGCGCGCGCCAAAACGACAAGCGCCGCAAGCACAACGCCAGTCTGCGCTCCATGGTGCGCACCTACATCAAGAAGGTAGTTGCGGCCATCGATGCCGGCGATGCGGAAAAAGCAAAAACTGCATACGCAGAAGCGGTTCCCGTTATTGACCGTATGGCAGACAAAGGCATTATTCACAAGAATAAAGCCGCTCGTCATAAGAGCCGCCTGAACGCTCAGGTTAAAGCTCTGGCCGCCTAATTCCTTAGGTAGCAGACATAAAAAAACCCCGCATTGCGGGGTTTTTTTATGTCTGAAAGTCGGAACTACCACTACAGCAAGATAAGGTTATCCCGATGTATCAGCTCGTCATCATCACGATAGCCGAGCAGGTCGACAAAGCGCTCCGATGACTGGCCGAGAATCCTGGCACTCTCACTACTATCGTAATTCACCAGGCCGCGGGCGACCTCTTGTCCCGCACTATTACGGCAAGAAACCAAGTCTCCCCGGTGAAAGCGACCCTGCACCTCAGTCACCCCAACGGATAGCAGGCTTTTGCCGCCATCGCGCAACGCCTTCTCAGCACCATTATCGAGAGTGAGGCTGCCGCGGACCTGCAGCTGCCCGGCAAGCCAGCGTTTGCGCGCTGCCAGGGGGCCCGCCTCAGGCAGCAGGAGAGTACCCAAGGCCTCCCCCTTCCATACCCGTGTGACTACTTCCTTCCTGGCACCTCCCGCAATCACGGTGCAGGCTCCAGAGCGAGCGGCCAGTTGTGCCGCGCGCACCTTGGTGGTCATACCACCGCGCCCGAGGCCACTGCGGGAGTCTCCTGCCATTCCCAGCAGCCTGGAATCCAATGCCGACGCCTCACCAATTAGCTCCGCATCGGGGTTATCGCGGGGATCCTCGGTAAAGAGTCCGTCGGCATCGGTCAAAATCAGCAGGGTATCCGCCTCCACAAGATTCGCCACTAACGCCGCCAGAGTATCGTTATCCCCAAAACGTATCTCATCGGTTACGACGGTATCGTTTTCATTGACGATCGGTACAGCCCCCAAAGAGAGCAGAGTTCGCAACGTACTGCGCGCATTGAGATAGCGGGTGCGATTGGAGAGATCATCGTGATCCAGCAAAATCTGGGCACTGCGGATATCGAAGCGGCCAAAAGCCTGCTCGTAAACCTGCACCAGATGGCTCTGCCCGACCGCTGCGGCGGCCTGCAGCTGATGGATCGATTCCGGCCTGCGATGCCAGCCGAGGCGATCCATACCCGCGGCAACCGCCCCAGAGGAAACCAACACCACTTCAACGCCCTGCTGACGCAATTCGGCGATCTGTGCCACCCAGGCGGAAATGGCCACACTATTGACGCCGCGACCATTGTCAGTGAGCAAGGCACTGCCAATTTTCACCACCCAGCGCCGCCCCTTAGAAAGCCCCCTGCGGGACATTGATACGGAGCCCATACTTCCCCCTGGACACCGGCCCCTCGGGGCCTATCGAGTGATCAATTTATTTGCCGAAAAGAGCGGGAGCCGACTGAAATTCTACCCGACGGCAAGGGCATGCCGCCGGAAAGGTACAATTCAAGGGCGGTACTCGATATCGACATCGTGGTCGTCATCATCCCAGTCTTCATCATCATCCACCAGGCCCTTCGCAGCCTTGCGCTTGGCGCGGTGGCTCTCCCGCAACTCCTCAATGCGCTCGCGGGCTTCGCGCTGCATCTGGCGCTGCGCCTCCAGCTCGGCCTCGGCCAACTCCGGATCGCGATCTTCCTGTTCTTGACGGTCTTCCAGGTAGTCCATCAAACGACCACTGAGTACATCGGTGCCTTCACCGCGTATAGCCGCCACGCGGAATACCGGCCCCTTCCAATTCAACGCATCCACAACCGACTGACAGCGCTCTTCCAGCTCAGCAGCCGGCACCAGATCAGTCTTATTCAGCACCAGCCAGCGCTCGCGACCAGCCAGAGTGCTACTAAAAGTAGCCAGCTCACGCTCGATGGCGCGGGCATTCTCCACTGGGTCTGAACCGTCAAATGGCGCCAAATCCACCAGGTGCAGCAACACTCGGCAGCGGGTTAAGTGTTTGAGGAACCGGATACCCAGACCCGCTCCTTCCGCTGCCCCCTCAATCAATCCCGGAATATCGGCAATCACAAAACTGCGGTGCTTCTGCACCTGTACCACCCCCAGGTTTGGCACCAAGGTCGTGAAGGGGTAATTGGCCACCTTGGGCTTAGCTGCAGATACCGCCCGAATAAACGTAGACTTGCCAGCATTGGGCAACCCCAGCATCCCCACATCTGCGAGCACCTTCAGCTCCAGCTTCAGGTTGCGGAACTCACCCTCAGAACCATTAGTGGTCTGGCGGGGGGCCCGGTTGGTACTGGACTTAAAGCGTGTGTTACCCAGGCCATGAAAGCCTCCCTGGGCGACCAGCAGGCGTTCACCCGCCCGGGTCATATCGCCGATGGCCTCGCCAGTATCCACGTCAATCACGGTTGTACCCACGGGCACTTTCAAGACAAGGTCTTCGCCCTTGCCCCCGGTACAATTGCGCCCGCGGCCGGGCTGACCACTTTCAGCGGCATAGCGGGGCTGGTAACGGTAGTCTACCAGGGTGTTAAGGGAGTCATCGGCCTCCAAATAGACGGAACCGCCATCGCCGCCGTCACCACCATCCGGGCCACCTTTTTCTACAAACTTTTCTCTGCGGAAGCTCAGGCAGCCATTGCCACCCTTACCCGCCTGCACAAAGATGGGCGCCTCATCGACAAACTTCATAATCACTCCACCGCCACAGCGGTTGTCTCATCCGGTGCGCACATATTCGCACCTACCATCATATTCATCATACCAGCCGACAAGCCGCCCCACGCAGGCACCTGCCACCCCAGCTTCCCGTCACTGTACTATCGGGACTTTTCCAACAAAAAAGCCCCGCAATAGCGGGGCTTTTTATGAAGCTAGGGCTTGTGACCGCTTAAGCAGTTTCGATAGAAACGAACTTGCGGTTATTGGGGCCTTTAACTTCGAACTTCACAACGCCGTCCGCGGTGGCGAACAGGGTGTGATCTTTGCCCATACCAACGTTAACACCGGCGTGGAACTTGGTGCCACGCTGACGAACGATGATGTTGCCTGCTGCTACAGACTGGCCGCCAAAGCGCTTCACGCCCAGGCGTTTACTCTCGGAATCGCGACCATTTCGCGTACTACCGCCAGCTTTCTTATGTGCCATGAGTCGTTACTCCTCTCTTATGCCTTGATGCCAGTGATTTTAACTTCGGTGTACCACTGACGGTGGCCCTGGCGCTTCATGGAGTGCTTACGACGACGGAACTTGATGATTCTCACCTTCTCGCCGCGGCCGTGGCTTACCACTTCAGCAGATACTTTAGCGCCGTCTACAACGGGAGCGCCGATGTTGATTGTGTCGCCATCAACGACCATCAGCACTTTGTCGAAATCGATGGTTTCGCCAGTAGCTACTTCCAGCTTTTCCAGGCGAAGTACTTCACCTTCTTCTACACGGTGTTGCTTGCCACCGCTCTCAATAACAGCGTACATATTTCTATGCTCCGATATGGACGACACGAAGCAGCGGGAGGACTATTAAGTCACTGCTCCGCATTTCGGGAGCTTGCGCCGTGTTGTTTAACATCTATTTCGCCGGCGGTACCATCGGCTCTAAAAACCGCGGAGCCCACAATCGACGGGGCGCAGATTCTAATCAATTCGCCGGGTTGATACAATAGCGGCCCTCCGCCGCCCGAGCCTTCGGCGGCGCTTGTCTAGTCGTATTAAGGAACTCTCAAATGCTGCCTTTTCACCGGGTCGCCGCCGAAGACTTTGCCGCGGTCAACCAGCGTATTCTCGACCAACTGCACTCGGATGTCCCCCTGGTGGAAAATATAGGCCACTACCTGGTTGAGGCCGGCGGCAAGCGCCTGCGCCCCCTATTAGTGCTGCTTTGTGCCAGGGCCTGCAACTACCGAGGTGAGAGCCATATTGATCTGGCCACCATTATCGAATTTATCCACACCGCCACCCTACTTCATGACGATGTGGTGGACACCTCCGATATGCGCCGCGGCCGCCTTACCGCCAATGCCAAATGGGGCAATGCACCCAGCGTCCTGGTGGGAGACTTTCTATACTCCCGTGCCTTCCAGATGATGATTGCCCTGCAGGACATGCGCATCATGGCAATCCTCTCTGACACCACCAATACCATTGCCGAAGGTGAAGTACAGCAGCTGGTAAACGCCGGCGACCCAGAGGTCAGCGAAGAAAACTACTTCAGTGTAATTTACAAGAAAACCGGAGCGTTGTTCGAATCGGCCTGTGAGACCGCCGCCGTTTTGGCCGACTGTTCCGCCGAGGAACAAAATGCCCTGAAGCTGTATGGACGCCATTTAGGCCTCGCATTCCAGCTGGTGGATGACGCCCTGGATTATCGAGGCAACCCGGAAGAACTAGGCAAAAATGTCGGCGACGATCTTGCGGAGGGCAAGCCTACACTGCCCCTGATCTACACCATGGCCAATGGCAGCCAAAACCAGGCGGCTCTGGTAAAGGAGGCAATTGAACAGCGCAGTGCAGCAAAGCTGGTAGAAATTGTCGAGGCTATTGAGGCCTGCGGAGCACTGGATTACACCATGGAGCGGGCCCGCGCTGCCGTGGAGGATGCCAAAACTCAGCTGGATTTCCTACCCGAGAGTGATCAAAAAACCGCACTACAACAACTAGCCAGCTTTGCCGTGGAGAGAAATGTCTAGCAAGCTCGGAGTATCGTCCTAGCCCTAGATACGAGAAGGCCAGATGTCGTAAACCAGCACCCATTAAAAAAGCCCCATAAATGGGGCTTTTTTAATTTCAAAGCGGCAGCTCATGAAGCCTATTCAGAGCTGATCAGGAAATCATGAACGAATCAGCTTGAGTAGCTCTTCGGTCTTCTCACGCATCAAAGCCTTATCCCCGCGGGACTCAACATTGAGGCGAATCACTGGTTCAGTATTGGACATGCGTAAATTAAAGCGCCACTCGGCATAAGCCACACTCAGACCATCCACATGCTCGACACTGAGTGCATCTGCACCATACTTTTCCTCTGCAGCTTTAATAACCGCTGCCGCATCCTGCACCTTGGAATTGATCTCACCCGAGCAGGGGAAAGCTGCCATGCGCTCTCCGACCAACTGGGACAGAGTCTTACCGCTTCGGCTGACCAGCTCTGCCACCAACAACCAGGGGATCATGCCACTATCGCAGTAAGCGAAGTCACGGAAATAATGGTGTGCACTCATCTCGCCACCATAAATCGCATCTTCTTTGCGCATACGCTCCTTGATAAAGGCATGGCCAGTTTTACTTTGAACCGGCTCCCCCCCAGCAGTACGCACAATATCTTCCGTATTCCACAACAGGCGCGGATCGTGAACTACTTTGGCGCCTTTGTGCTTCACCAGGAAGGCCTCCGCAAGCAGGCCGACCACATAGTAGCCCTCGATAAAATCGCCGTTCTCATCGAAGAAGAAACAGCGATCAAAGTCACCGTCCCAGGCAATACCAAAGTCAGCACCACTCTCCCGCACCGCCTCTGCAGTCGAAGCGCGGTTTTCCGGCAGGAGTGGGTTGGGAATCCCATTGGGGAAGTTGCCATCTGGCTGATGGTGCACCCGCACAAACTCAAACGGCAAGTGCGGCGCCAGCGCATCGACGACGGCACCCGCACCACCATTGCCCGCATTGACCACCAACTTAAGGGGCTTCAGGGCTTTGCTATCGACATAGCCAAGCAAGTGCTTCACAAAATCTGCACGGTGCTCAAAACGCTGCAGGCTCCCGCGCTCCGCAACAGGGGCAAAATCATTCTCTTCCGCCAAGCGTTTGATATCGAGCAAACCGGTATCGCCACTAATCGGCCTACTACCCGCGCGAACAAACTTCATGCCGTTGTAATCCATGGGGTTATGGCTGGCGGTCACACAGATACCACCATCAAAATCACCATGGAAAGTGGTGAAATACACTTCTTCAGTGCCGCACTCACCAATGTGGAAGACATCGGTACCAGCGTCGCGCAAACCATTCACCAGGGCGTCTGTCAGCTCACCACTGGTAAGTCGAATATCATGGCCAACCACGACACGTTTCGCCCGCAGAAATTGGGCAAATGCCCGCCCCACCCGATAAGCCACTTCGGTATTCAGCTCATCAGGCACGCGGCCGCGCAAATCATAGGCTTTAAAGCAGGTCAGCTCTGACACTTATTTTTTCTCCTGGGCGGCCTGTTCCGGCAGATACACATTTTCAAAGACGTGGTTAGTGGCCTCAATAAACCCTTCCACCGAGCCACAGTCAAAGCGCCGCCCCTTAAAGGCGTAAGCAAGAACACAACCCTGGCGCGCTTGGGTCAGCAACGCATCGGTAATTTGCACTTCCCCATTTTTGCCCGGCGGAGTATCGCGGATCAGATCAAAAATATCCGGGGTAAGGATATAGCGGCCGATAATCGCCTTATTACTTGGCGCATCTTCAGCAGCCGGTTTTTCCACCATATCCGTTACCTGATACAGACCCGGCTTGATTTCATTGCCCGCAATCACACCAAACTTATGAATCTGCTCCATCGGCACCTCCTCGACGGCAACGATCGAACAGCGGAACTGCTTATAGAGCTGCACCATTTGCGAGAGCACACCCAGGTCATCATTTAGGCACAGGTCATCCGCCAGCACTACCCCAAATGGCTCATCTCCCACCAGGCGGCGCCCCTGCAATATCGCATCACCCAAGCCGCGCATTTCACCCTGGCGGGTATAGGAAAAGCTGGCGCTGTCGATCACCTGTCGAACGGAATCCAGGTAGCGCTCTTTACCAGTCCCGGCAATCTGGTGTTCTAGCTCGTAATTGGTATCGAAGTGATCTTCGATGGCACGCTTGCCACGTCCAGTGACGAATCCTATCTCTGTCAGGCCCGCCTCGATAGCCTCTTCCACACCGTATTGCACCAGCGGTTTGTTCACCAGCGGCAGCATTTCTTTCGGCATCGCCTTGGTGGCTGGCAGAAAACGGGTGCCGTAACCGGCAACCGGGAATAAACATTTCTTGAGCATTATGCTCCCCCATGATCTAAAAACGAGCGCTCCCCCGCACTCGGCGGGAACCTAACATAGCTAAAAAGAGAGTTCACTTACAAAGGATGACGCCAAATTCCTCTGATGTGTCAGCGCTCTACACAATTGATCATATAAGATGTTGTGAAAGTAATTACTACGACAGTCACAAAAATAATTTTGACTGACTGGACAAGCGACACACAGCGCTTAGAATGCCCGCTCTTACAAAAACGCTCAACATAAGTTGCGTAACCACCCACAATCGGGGAGAAGATGAGTAATTTTGTTCAAAAAAGTAGCTACGACAGAGAGGAGCTACTGACCTGCTCCACTGGTGAGATGTTTGGCCCAGGCAATGCCCAATTGCCGGCCCCCAATATGCTGATGCTGGACCGTATCACCCATATATCAAAAGAAGGGGGAGCCTTTAACAAGGGGGAGCTGATCGCCGAGCTGGACATCCACCCCGATCTCTGGTTTTTCGAGTGCCATTTCCCCGGTGACCCGGTAATGCCCGGCTGCCTGGGCCTGGATGCCATGTGGCAGCTGTTGGGCTATTTCCTTGCTTGGAAAGGCAACCCAGGACACGGTCGCGCCCTCGGTTGTGGCGAAGTCAAATTTACCGGCCAAATACTTCCTACCAGCAAGAAAGTGACCTATCACATTCAGTTGAGCCGGGTTGTTGAGCGAAGACTGGTCATGGGGATCGGCGACGGTACAGTATCTGTAGATGGGCGTGAAATTTACACCGCGAAAGATCTTCGCGTAGGCTTATTCACCCGTACCGACAATTTCTAACCCCATGAAACCAATACCGGTAGAAACCATAAAGGCCTCTGCCAACAAGTAATGCTGGAGATCACTATGCGTCGGGTAGTCATTACCGGGATGGGCATCACATCCTGTATCGGTACTAACACAAAAGAAGTTACCGAGTCCTTGAGAGCAGGCCGCAGCGGCATTCGCTTTCAAGAAGAGTACAAAGAACTGGGCCTACGCAGCCAGGTAGCAGGGCCTGTCGATATCGATTTCAAGGAACACATCGACCGCAAACAACTGCGCTTTATGGGGGATGCCGCCGCCTATGCCTATATTGCTATGCGCGAGGCTATCGAAATGTCCGGTATGGAGGAGAGCGACATCTCCAACCCCCGCACCGGTATTGTGATGGGATCGGGCGGCACCTCCACTCAGCAGATTATTGATGCCGCCCATACTCTCAAGGAAAAGGGGGTTCGCCGCGTCGGCGCCTACCGAGTTCCCCAGGTGATGAACAGCACTGTTTCCGCCTGCCTAGCCACTCCCTTTAAAATCAAGGGCGTGAACTACAGCATTTCCTCCGCCTGTGCCACCAGCGCTCACTGCATTGGCCACGGGGCCGAGCTAATCCAGATGGGCAAGCAGGATGTTATCTTCGCCGGTGGTGGTGAAGAACTCGCCTGGAGCCTCACTCATCTGTTCGATGCCATGGGCGCTCTTTCGAGTAAATACAATGACGAGCCAACCAATGCCTCGCGCCCCTATGATGCCGATCGCGATGGTTTTGTCATCGCCGGTGGTGGTGGGTGCCTGATTCTGGAAGAGATGGAGCATGCCCTCGCTCGCGGAGCAACCATTTATGCCGAACTCACCGGCTATGGCGCCACTTCCGATGGATACGACATGGTAGCCCCGAGTGGTGAAGGCGCAGTGCGCTGCATGCAGCAGGCTCTCGCGGGCATGGATGGCAAAGGGCTCCAAGGCAGTGTGGATTACATCAACACCCACG
The DNA here is from genome assembly GCF_052466775.1 of Microbulbifer sp. CnH-101-G. Taxonomy (NCBI): domain Bacteria; kingdom Pseudomonadati; phylum Pseudomonadota; class Gammaproteobacteria; order Cellvibrionales; family Microbulbiferaceae; genus Microbulbifer; species Microbulbifer sp. CnH-101-G. Next base: position 4,539,769 of record NZ_CP174292.1, on the reverse strand, counting down.
GTACCTCAACCCCGGTTGGCGATATCGCAGAACTGAAAGCCATGGGCGAAGTTTTTGCCGGCAAAGTGCCCCCATTTGCCTCCACAAAATCCCTGACCGGACACTCCCTGGGAGCCGCCGGTGTGCAGGAGGCGATCTACAGCCTACTAATGATGCAAAACAACTTTATTGCCGCTTCCGCGAATGTGGATCACCGAGATCCTGCGGCAGAAGGGATGGACCTAGTCACAGAGTTGCGTGAATGCGAGATTAAACGTGCCATGTCCAACAGTTTTGGCTTCGGCGGCACCAATGCCTGCCTGGTATTCGATAAGGTATAGAGCTGCAGACTCAATCTAAACAAAAAAGGGCGCCAAATTGGCGCCCTTTTTTGATAGCAAGACTATTCATGCCGCTCCGCATCCAGGCGCTCCAACCACAATTCCACCTGCCTGGTCAGGCCCTGTCGCCAGCTATGCTGCTGTATACCGAAGACATCGCGCAGCTTACCGCAGGCTAATACTACCCCCTTGTCCCTTTGGTCCGGCCCGGTTTCCAGCGCACTGAATTGTGCAAACCTACCCTCGTCGTAGAGTGACTGGGCTCGCTCCACAACCTCAAGGGCAAACTCTACCGCAGTACAGCTATCCGAGCTGCCGTAATGATAGATCCCTCGAGCCTCAGCACCACTGGCCAGCTGCTGCGCTACGGCAACGGCAACGCGAGCCAAATCCAAAGCAGTGACGGGATTACCACTATTGCACCCATCCAGCGCGACTGGCTCGCCAGTGATGAAGCCGCGCAGTACCCGCCCAAGCAAAGCATCTGGATTGCTATCCACCAGCCAGCCAAAGCGCAGAATAGTCAGGTTTTCGTGGCCGGCCAGGGCCTCCTCACAGGCCAGCCATTGCCGTCCACTGCGAGCCTGCGGTGCCGCTACTTCGTCCTCGTCATATTTTCTCGGTTCACCACCGGCAAAGACCGCATAGGAAGAGAGATGAATAACATGTCGGCAGGAACATTGTGCCAGCGCCTTGGCGACCTGCAGCGCCTCTGGCATCCCCTGGTCATCCGCGCATGCCGATGCATTGATAACAATAGAGGCGGGACGCAACTTATCGAGTTCAGAGGGCCCAAGTTGCTGAATGCGAAAGCCAGCGCGCTGCAGGCGTTTCTGCAGCGCGTTGTCGATATCGTTTCCGGCGCGAATTAACGCAACCCGGTCCGGCTTGTATCCGGTATGTAGATCAGACACAGGGCAGGCCTGCTTTAGAAGGGAATATCGTCGTCGAAGCTGTTATCGAAACCACCGGCAGGGCCCTGGCTTGGTTGCTGTGCGGGCTGCTGTTGGTTACCGGGCGCTGGGCGTCCCTGATTACCCTGCTGGTAGCCACCTTGTTGGAAGCCGCCCTGCTGTTCGTAACCACCCTGGCCGCCCTGATGACCACCCATCTGGCCGCCCATTCCGGCTGCACCCATTGCGGCACCGCCCATGCCCTGACCGAAGCCACCCTGCTCTCCTCGGCCATCGAGCATTTGCATCTCACTGGCGACAATCTCGGTAGTGTAACGATCCTGACCGCTACTCTTATCCTGCCACTTGCGCGTGCGCAGTGAGCCCTCAACATAGACCTTGGAGCCCTTGCGCAAGTACTCGCCGGCGATCTCAGCCAGGCGATTAAAAAATACTACACGGTGCCATTCGGTGCGCTCCTGTTGCTGACCAGTCTGCTTGTCCTTCCAGCTCTCACTGGTGGCCAGGCTGACGTTGGTCACCGCACCACCGCTCGGCATATATTTGGTCTCCGGGTCGTTACCCAGGTTGCCGATTAAAATTACTTTGTTGATACCCCTGGCCATGGCCCTCTCCTCTCTTCGACCCGGGTCCCACCCGGAGCAATAATCATTCAATAATTAACTACAAGGTGCGGTTTCACACGCACTTTTAGTCTGTAAACAGGCAGCCGCCCACAGCGACAACCAGTGTATTTTTATACAGCAGCATACAACAGACATCCGCTGTTAGTAAGCACTACCCTCGCGGACACCCGAGACCCGTTCACGCAGAAGCCACCAGAGCAGTATCCAAATTGCCACTACCGCAAAACCAAGCCCCGCCACTGCACTGGTGCCACCGATTCCGTACAGATATCCACCCAGACTGCCGCCGACAAAAGTGCCGAAAAACTGCAACGTTGCATAGAGGCCCGAGGCAGCCCCGCGGGCATCCTCCGGGGCTTTGCGAGTTAACTGTGCCGGCAACAGGGCTTCCAGTAAGTTGAAGCCAATAAAGAAAATACTCAGCAGCAGTACGACCGCTACAGTCCCATTCATCGGCAGTAGCGCCGCGCTGCCAGCAATCAGGGCGAGCGCCGCCAGGTTCAGTGCGAGCGGCACCTTACCGGCACGCTCAGCCATACGCATCATGGGCAACATAACGATAAAGGTGCCGAGCATCAGTGGACCATAGAGTTTCCAGTGCTCTTGCGCCGGCCAGCCCAACCGATCGACCAGTACCAGTGGCAAGGCCACAAACAGTGCCGTCAGTAGCAAGTGGGAAAAGAAGGCCCCGCTGACCAGGCGCCAAGTCAAGCCACTACCCAGAACCTTGCGGAAACCGCCCTTAAATACTGCTGGGCGCTTTGCCACTTGAGGTGTCGGCACCACTCTCCATACCAGCAACATGCCTAACACGGCCAGTGCTGCTGTCAGCCAGAAAATAGCCGGTAGTCCGCCAGCACCCGCGAGTGCCGGGCCCAGTATTACCGCCAGCATAAAGGCCACACCGATCGAAGCCCCGATCACAGCCATGGCGATGCCGCGCTTCTCATCCCGGGTCAAATCAGCCACCAATGCCATTACAGCGGCAGCGATCGCTCCACACCCCTGTAACACACGGCCAACAATCAGCCCATATACGGAGTCCGTCTGTGCAGCGACGATACTACCGAGGGCAAATAGCGCCAAACCGGTATAAATCACGGGTTTGCGGCCCCAGCGATCGGATAAGAGCCCCAACGGAATCTGCAATAAAGCCTGGCTCAAGCCATAGGCGCCCATGGCCAACCCCAGTAGCATCGGGGTGCTATCGCGATAGCCCTCACCGTATACCGTGAGTACCGGCAGCACCATAAACAGGCCGAGCATGCGAAAGACATAAAGGGAAGCCAGCCCACCCAGGGCCCGGCGCTCAATGGAATTCATGCAGCTCCCGGAACAGCGTCAAATTGGGCGCGCATTGTACAGCGAGCGAGCGCTGGGCTGTAGTGGAAGCTGTACAACTTTCGCGGAGATCTAACCGCGGCCATAGTCGTCATCGAAGCGGACTATATCGTCCTCGCCCAGGTAACTGCCGGATTGCACCTCGATCAGCTCCAACGGAATAGTGCCGGGATTTTCCAATCGGTGCGTCACCCCCAGGGGGATATAGGTGGACTGATTCTCGGTAACCAGCAACTCTTCATCACCGCGGGTCACCCGCGCGGTGCCACGCACCACAATCCAGTGCTCGGCGCGGTGGTGGTGCATCTGCAGAGAAAGCTGTTGTCCGGGTTTAACCACGATGCGCTTTACCTGAAAACGCGGGCCCGCATCGATAGAGTCGTAGTAGCCCCAAGGTCTATACACCTTGCGGTGCCGCTGGGCCTCGCTGCGACCGGAGCGCTTGAGACTCCCCACCAGTTTCTTCACCTCCTGAACCCGCTGCTTGTCAGCAATTAGCAGGGCGTCGTCGGTATCTACCACCACCAGGTCCTCTACACCGAGCAAACTGACCAGGCGACTCTCCGCACGCACCAGGCAACCGCTGCTGTCTTCCTGCAAGACATCTCCTTGCAGCAGATTGTCGTCGCCATCCCGCTCGGCCAGCTCCCACAACCCCAGCCAGGAGCCCACATCACTCCAGCCAGCATCCATAGGTACTACAGCCGCCGACTCCGTAGGCTCCATGACCGCATAATCCACAGATTCATCGGCGCAAGCGGCGAAAGCCTCTCTATCCACCCGGGTAAAGTCCAGGTCTCGAGCCGCCTGCTCGTAGGCCGTGCGACAGGCAGTGAGAATATCCTCGCGATGCTGGCCCAGCTCCTCCAGATAGCGGGAGGCGCGGAACAGAAACATACCGCTGTTCCAGGAATAACCGCCATCGGCCAGGTAGGACTCGGCGGTATCGGCATCTGGCTTCTCGACAAACTCTGCCACCGACCATGCACCAGTGGAAAGCGCCTCTCCGCGGCGGATATAGCCGTAACCGGTCTCTGCCCGAGTCGGAACAATGCCAAAAGTGACTAAATGTCCCTGCTCTGCCAGTGCCCGAGCCGGCTGTAGCGCCTCCTGAAAAGCCGCCACATCAGCCACCGCATGGTCAGCTGGCAGCACCAGCAGCAAAGGGTCCTCACCGGACTCAAGCGCCGCCAAGGCTGCCAGAGCAATAGCCGGTGCCGTATTGCGCGCGCAGGGCTCCAGTAAAATAGACTGGGCACCATGACCAATCTCGCGCAGCTGCTCCGCAGCGGCGAAGCGATGTTCCTCATTGCACACTAAAATCGGAGCCTGTAGCTGTGCCACGCCCTCCAACCGCCTTGCGGTAGCCTGCAACATAGTTTCTTCACCTGTTAGCGGCAAAAACTGCTTAGGGTAGGTTTCGCGAGAGAGTGGCCACAGGCGCGAACCGGTGCCACCACAGAGAATTACAGGGATCATCAGCGCTATCTGTTCATCGGTTGGTTTTTTGCGGCAGACGATTTTGGCACATTGAGTGGCGAGTTTATACTCGACTGTTTTCCCGGCACCGCAGTTGTGATCGCCCTGCGCGGAGCAAGTCCGTGGCCCGGCCCAGTATTAGCAGCAATATAGGTAGAGCGTGGACACGATTTATGTGAGGGGTGCTCGCACCCACAACCTGAAAAATATTGATCTCGACATCCCCCGCGACAAGCTGATCGTGATCACCGGACTATCGGGTTCCGGCAAATCCTCCCTGGCCTTCGACACCCTGTACGCCGAGGGCCAGCGACGCTATGTGGAGTCTCTCTCCACCTATGCACGGCAATTCCTATCAATGATGGAAAAGCCGGATGTAGATACTGTCGAGGGACTGTCACCGGCGATTTCCATTGAGCAGAAGTCCACCTCCCACAACCCGCGCTCCACCGTGGGTACCATTACCGAGATTTACGACTACCTCAGACTGCTGTTCGCCCGTGTCGGTGAGCCGCGCTGCCCGGAACACGACGAGCCTCTGCAAGCCCAGACGGTCAGCCAGATGGTGGATCAGGTACTAACCCTGCCGGAAGGCACTAAGCTGATGCTGCTAGCACCGGTCGTTCGCGACCGCAAGGGCGAGCACCAGCATGTATTCGAACAGCTGCGTCGCGACGGCTTTGTGCGCGCACGTATCGATGGGGTTATCTGCGATTTGGACGATACCCCCAAATTGGACAAGCGCCGCAAACACACGGTCGAAGTGGTGGTAGACCGCTTCAAGGTGCGCGATGACCTGCAGTTACGCCTGGCAGAATCCTTCGAGACCGCTTTGAATCTCACCGATGGAATCGCCTCCGTCAGCTTTATGGATGGCGACCAGGAAGACCGCCTTTTTTCTGCCCGCCACGCCTGCCCTGTCTGTGACTATTCATTGGATGAACTGGAACCGCGTCTGTTTTCCTTCAACAATCCGGCCGGTGCCTGCCCCAGTTGCGACGGTCTGGGGGTTAAACAGTTCTTTGACGAAGATAAAGTGATTCTCGACCCGGAGAGCAGTATTTCCGAGGGCGCTATTCGCGGCTGGGACAGGCGCAATATCTACTACTACCATATGCTCGACTCTCTGGCCGAGCACTACGACTTCGACCTGGACAAACCCTGGAAAAAACTGCGTAAAACTCACCGCAAAGTCATTTTACAGGGCAGTGGCGATGAGGAGATTGACTTTAGCTATGTGAATGATCGCGGTGATGTCACCGTGCGACAGCACACCTTCGAAGGCATTATCCCCAACTTCCAGCGCCGCTACCGGGACACAGAATCCCAGTCTGTCCGCGAAGAACTGGCCAAATATCTGAGCACGCAAAGGTGCCCCGAATGTCACGGCACCCGCCTACGCCGCGAAGCCCGCCATGTCTTTGTGGACAACCGCACCCTGGCACAGATTACTGAACTGCCCGTCGGCGATGCTTTCAATTATTTTGATCACGAGCTGAGCTTCAAAGGCGCACAAAAGGAAATTGCCGATAAAATTCTTAAAGAGCTTCGCGATCGCTTCCGCTTCCTGGTGGATGTGGGCCTCAACTACCTGACCCTGAACCGCAGCGCAGAGACCCTATCCGGCGGTGAAGCGCAACGGATTCGCCTGGCCAGCCAGATCGGTGCCGGCCTGGTGGGTGTGATGTATATCCTCGATGAGCCCTCTATTGGCCTACACCAACGGGACAACGAACGCCTACTCAACACTCTTACCCACCTGCGCGATATCGGTAATACCGTGATTGTCGTAGAGCACGATGAAGACGCCATCCGCAGCGCCGACTTTATTGTCGATATCGGCCCCGGCGCCGGTGTTCATGGTGGCGAAGTCGTCGCGGCCGGCACCGCCGATAAAATTGCCAAGTGCAAAAAGTCCCTCACCGGACAGTACCTGTCGGGCAAAAAGAAAATTGCCGTACCGGAAGAGCGCTACATCCCAGATCCGGATTATATGTTGCGCCTCGAAGGTGCCAGCGGCAATAATTTGCAAAACGTGAACCTGGAAATACCCGTGGGGCTGTTTACCTGTGTCACCGGTGTCTCCGGCTCAGGTAAATCCACCCTAATCAATACCACCCTCTACCCTCTTGCAGCCACAGCCCTAAATAAAGCCACCACCTTGAAGGCCTCCCCTTATAAGGCCGTCCACGGATTGGAGCATTTCGACAAGTGTGTGGATATAGACCAGAGCCCTATTGGACGCACTCCAAGGTCCAATCCCGCCACTTACACCGGTATTTTCACTCCGATTCGAGATCTGTTTGCCGGTACTCAGGAAGCGCGCTCACGTGGTTACAAACCTGGGCGTTTTAGCTTTAACGTAAAAGGCGGTCGCTGCGAAGCCTGTCAGGGCGACGGTGTAATCAAGGTGGAGATGCACTTCCTTCCGGATATCTATGTACCTTGCGATACCTGTCATGGTAAACGCTATAACCGTGAAACCCTGGAAGTTCACTATAAGGGTAAGAATATCCACGAAGTATTGGAAATGACGGTGGAAGATGCGCGGGAGTTTTTTGATCCCGTGCCTGCGATCGCTAAAAAATTACAAACACTCATTGATGTCGGCCTCTCCTATATCAAGCTGGGCCAGGCTGCCACGACGCTCTCCGGCGGTGAAGCCCAGCGAGTAAAGCTCTCCCGCGAGCTATCCAAGCGCGATACTGGCCAAACCCTCTATATCCTCGACGAACCCACTACCGGCCTGCACTTTGCCGATATCCAATTGTTACTGGATGTCTTACATCGCTTACGCGATCACGGCAATACCATCGTGGTTATCGAACACAATTTAGATGTGATCAAAACAGCCGATTGGATCGTGGACCTGGGTCCGGAAGGCGGTTCTGGCGGCGGACAAATTATTGCAGCGGGAACTCCCGAGGAAGTGGCAGAAATGAAAGTTTCCCATACCGGTCATTTCCTAAAACCGATGCTTGGCTGATCAATACTACGGAGCTGGATCGCAGTCTGGCTCCTATAGTAATTAAATCACCGAATACATGCCGCGACGGAACGTGGGAAATGATAAAAAAATTGGATCAAGAAAAGTTAAACTTAATTATTGCACTATGCGCAATGATGGTTTCCCTTGCCTCCTTCTATGCAACTTATTTGCAGGCAGAAGCAGCAAATAAACAAGTCAAAATAATGACCATGCCTGTAATTCAATTTACACAGAGTAATTACGACCTTGAGGATGACAAACCATCAATTTATTTTGAACTTTACAATGTGGGGGCAAGCCCAGCCCTGCTGAAGAGTTTCAGCATCAACTATGAGCAAACTACCTACCATACCGCCAGGGAATTCCTGAATGCTTGCTGCCAACAGGAATATCAAGAGCTCACAAAAAAACTGGCAAATGATGGCGACGCCGCCAGCCTAGACAAAGGAAATATACTTACCTCAACTTTATCCAACAGCTTAATACCAGCGAACTCCAAGCGACGAATATTTGCATTATTTTATGGTGAACGATCTTACGATCTCTGGAAAAAACTAGACAAAGAAAGAAGAAAAGTATCAGTCGACTTCTGCTTCTGCTCACCCTTGGGTGGGTGCTATCGTTCAGAGAGTGAGGGAACCTCTACGGAGGTTGAAGCATGCACTACCAACCGCATTTAGACACTTTTCATTAGATAGAACTCTAAACAGAGTTTTCTCTAATCGTGAGCTGCGACGAATGAAAATCGATATCAACTGTGACCTAGGCGAAGGATCTGATTTAATCAGCTGCGAGAGGGATGCGCAAATTATGCCCTTCATCTCCCGCTGCAATATCGCCTGCGGTGGCCATGCTGGCAACCTGGAGATTATGCGCCTCTCTATTCGCAACGCACAGCAATATAAGTTAAAAATAGGGGCCCACCCCAGTTATCCAGATCGGGAAAACTTTGGAAGAAAATCTGTCCCAATCTCGCCAAATCAATTACTCGACTCTTTATACGCTCAGATCAATCAACTTCAAACCCTTGCTATTGCAGCAGGAACGCAGCTCGATCATATTAAGTTGCACGGCGCTCTATATAACGATGCCGAAGCAGACCAGTTACTGGCCCAAATAATTATCTCCCTACTCTCTAAGGAATATCCCTCACTGAAAATTATCGGCCTGGCCAATGGCGCCATGGAAGCCGCCGCAGCCGAAAAAAATCGTATTTTTTACCGGGAGGGTTTTATGGACAGGCAATACATCAATAAAGAAAAGCTAGCGCCACGTGATTTGCCTGGATCAGTTCTAAACAACATTGATCACTGCCTCGAAAGAGCTGTCGCATTGGCAAAAGGCACAGGCATTACAAGCTATCATGGCAGACCACTAAAATTTTCAGTCGACACTATTTGTTTACATAGTGATAATCCAGCAGCACTGCGTATCGCAGAGAGGCTTGTCAATCACTTGCAGCTCCATGGATTGAGCATATATTCGTGACACTCCCCGAAAAAGACTTCCCCAAAAAGTTAGATTTTAATGTGTCTATTAATGGGGATAGTGCCCTCGATATTCGCTTTAGCGCGGAACCTAGTGCAAATCTTAGTCGCTATATTATTGGGCTAAGACAGTATATCCTCAAGCATGGCCCAAATGGACTTACCGACCTAATTCCCTCATATCAATGCCTAACAATAATTTTTGTTCCTACTTTATTTGATAACGAATCGCTTTCTCAGGAAGTTCATCGGTTAACCCGAAGCTTCCTAGAAAACCCAGAGAAAATCAAAAGAAAGCCTCGCACAATTCGTATTCCTGTTTGCTATGAATCCACTTTTGCTCCCGATATGACTGTATTGAGCAAATACACAGACTTATCACCCGAGGAGATCATTCAGTTACATACTGCAAGCCCCTATCTCGTGCACATGCTGGGTTTTTCACCCGGTTTTTTGTATCTAGGCGGCCTTGATCCCCGACTACATTGTCCTCGCAAAGACAAGCCGAGAGCGAGTATTCCTGCCGGAGCGGTTGGAATTGGTGGGAGTCAAACCGGAATTTATCCACAAGCTACACCGGGGGGATGGCAGATTATCGGACAAACCCCCATCCAGCTATTTCAACCTTATAGTGAATCTCCTTTTATTGCTGCTCCTTTGGACATTGTCGAATTCTACCCTATCAGTGAATTTGAGTTCGCCATCATTAGCCAACACCACGATTAATAAATTAGACATTTATGAGCATCTATTTTATTCGAGCCGGACTACAAACCAGCATTCAGGACTGTGGCCGGCCTGGCTTGATGCACTACGGAATTCCTCAAGGGGGCGCAGCAGACCTCTTATCGATGAAGCTTGCTAACTTACTATTAGGCAACATTCTAAATAACCCAGTACTGGAAATAACTTTAACGGGTCCACTTATTAAGTTCGATTGTGATGTTTCGATAGCCATTACAGGCGCGCAATTCAAAGTTCTGTTAAACAACAATCCCATTGAAAGCTATAAAGTTATCCAAATTAAAAGTGGGGATATTCTAGAGTTTTCCCATTTAATGAGCGGTGCTCGGGCATATATAGGTTTATCCGCCACAATCTCTGCACCTCAAATTCTAAATAGTGTATCCACCCATTTAATCAGCGGCTTTGGCGGACATAAAAACGGCGCAATTAAGCAGGGAGAGAGGGTCCATTTAGAAAATACCCGCATAGCAAAAGAAGCACACTTGGAAAGAGAGTTTATCCCAAACTATCGACTACGCCCCTTAATAAGAGTCGTCCATGGATCAGAGAGTCAGCGATTTACCCAATCTGCATTGGACAATTTTTTTTCTACCACTTTTCAAGTATCCGCTCAGAGTAACCGCATGGGAATTCGCCTATCACCATCGATAATGTCAGACTCTGAGAGACTGAAAGATATCTCAGGGGAAATGGTTTCTTCCGGACTTTATCCCGGAAGTATTCAGATACCAAACAATGGCGAGCCGATTATTTCATTTATAGAAGGGCAAACCATCGGCGGTTACCCTCGACTGGCTCATGTTATTCGGGCCGACCTCCATAGATTAGGGCAACTCAAAGCCCAGGATAAAATCAATTTTCAGCTGGTTACTCAGACGCAGGCAAGGAAAATCTTACAGGTAAAAAATAAATTTTTAGGAAAGCTACTAAACACGATGAAATCAGAGACCAGAGAAACATTTACTCTTTGAAGATGGAGCTTTAAACAAATAATAAAATAAATTCAAATTACTGAATAACGACAACCCCGCATCTCTTTTAATTACCTCCCCCTAATTAAAAAACCACAATCTTTAGAGCATTTCGGCATCAATATCATCGCTCCAAAACAAACATCAATGGGCATAGTAAATTTAATGGAATATTTTCAATGACTCCCCCTAGACTGAACAGTCCCAGCTGACCATCTGGTTCTACCACTACTTCAGCTAGACCGAAGGATCATTATTAACTAGTCTTTTTGAGTTTTACCTAAATAGCGATTTGGACGAGTGTCCAACTTAACTGACCCACAGCCATAGGACTGACTTCTATTCCCATACTTGGCGTCTTTAATGCGGCCTAGTCCAGAGAGAAAACACCAATTACCTAAAGGGGATTAATAATGATAAAAATTCTCCGTGGTTTACTAACGGCATTTATTGCCTGCTCACTTCTTATCACCTCCTATGCGCAAGCCGAGCCGGGAGATTACAATTTTTGGACCACTCTAAAGCACCTTTTTGACCCTCCTAATGCTGATGAGCCGGTCACCCCTCAGCAGGCTCAGGGCATGTACCCTCTGACCATGCACGACCCTGGTTTTAACGATGATTTCAATCCGAAAGATTTTAATACTTGGCAAAAAGTAGATGTTCCTGCCAGCACTGGCGCCATGTGCGGAAATGGTTCTCCCTATAAATTTTTCGTTTATCGAGTGCCCGATACCAGCAATACCATTTTTTATTTTGAAGGTGGCGGCGCCTGTTGGGACTACGAGAGCTGCTCCGGCCAGGCCGGCATCCGCGGCGCACGAAATCCTAATGGTATCCCCGATGATTATCTCAGTAACGTACACCTCTTAGATTTCACAAACTTCGATAATCTCACTACCGCGGGTGTCTCTCCCCTTATTTATACCCACCACCCCTACAACCAGTACAAAACGGGCGAGTGGAACATGGTTTACGTTCCCTACTGTACTGGTGATATTTATGTAGGCGATAAAACCGAGGTATATAAGGATAAGAGTGGTCAGAACTCGGACCTAATTTGGCATCATAACGGCTTGCGCAATGTGCAGGCAGTAACCTCCTGGGTAAAAAATAATTTACAGAAACCCAAGCAAATGCTTGCCGCTGGTTGTAGTGCAGGCAGCGTAGGGGCTCTGTTAAATTACACGAAACTTCGTGAGGATATGAATGTCGACTATGGCTATTTGATAGATGATTCCGGCCCGCTTTACAACGCGCCTTTTGACAGTGATAACAACACTCAGTATCCGTCATTACCGTTACACAACGAAGTGCTTCGCTCCTGGACCACTTACACAACTGATGGAGATCCCACTGAAGAGAACCCCATTAATGCGATAAAGTCGTTTACTCCAGGATTTGATAGCAATCAGCTGGCTTCGATATACCGCGCACTATCGGATAAATTTCCCATGGATCGCCTGGGTATTACACACTTTCTGGCGGACGGTAATTTTTCTTCATACTCCTATGAGCGCTTCTACGAAGATATTTACAACGACCCAGATGCCAACTCTCGTTTAAATAAACTACGCGAACGCTGGCAAAAGGACACCCATGAAAATCTAATACCACTCTTGGATCAAACCAGTAATTGGGGCTACTACTTCCCAATGTTTCGCAACCTAAACGAAAGCCACTGCACCACGATTATTGACCTTAAATACGGCGAAATCGCCGAGCATGGACTGGAATTAAAGGATTTTTTGAACAATATCGTGAACCACAACGGTGGCGGCATGATCCGCGCCTATGAGACCGACAAAGTCTCCGACTTTGAAAACAACAGTAATTGGTTCTATGACCTTATTGGCCTGTTTATGTAACTCGGATCAGACGTAGAGCAGTGCTGCTGCTGAAAGTACTAAAAGTAGCAGCACTGTTTATTGATTAGCTACCGTAAACCGTTTCCCGAGCTTCCTGTAGGCGCTGGCGCAAATATTCGTGTTTATTCATCCCATTGGGAAAAGAAGTCATTTGCTGAACCTCTTCCACAATAGAGCGCTCCAAATCTTTATAGGTTGAAAAACCTGGCACCTGGGTATGTGGGTCGTAGCGGCTGATGACCGACTGAGCCTTCTCCCGATAGAGGTTAAATAATTCTTCTGCGCGCTGTTTGAAATCAGCCTCGTTCAGGCTATTTTTCTCCAGCCAGGCCAGTTTCATTGACAATGCTTCATAGCCGGTCACCCGGTTTTCATTCTCTACCTTCTCAATAGCGTCCCAAGCCTCTGAACTGGACAAATTCCCAAGATCCGCAAAATACTCTTTTATTTCCTGCTTTAGCTGCTCTCGATCTAGGTAGGCTTTAACCCGTGGATGATCCAAGAGTTCCGCCATCTCAGTACTCTCTAACTCTGACCAGAGTATTTTTTCAGAGATATCCTGCGCTAATTGATTGTTTTCCGTTAAAGGCTGTACGAACTGCCGAACTTTCGCCACACTTTTTTTGACATCAATATCGTAATGATCGATGCCCACAACGGCTAGGCTTACTGCACCGGCAAGCAATATCAGTTTTTTCATATTCAGTTACCGAGCAAATTTGAATTTATATGTCGTTATATCGATAACTATATAAGCAGAGAAAATCGAGGGGATGAATGGGAAGGGCGTCCCAGCTGAAGAGATATACGCCAATATCTGTCAAACAGCTGGAAAGTGAATAAAAAGAATCAACTGAGGAGAATTAAACCCAGCTCAAAGGCTGTTCATCGCTCTTCTTGGCGGAACAGGGATCATTTGAAGTCTTGGGTGCGACATAGCCCACCTGCTGCTCTTTAGGCAGATTACGAGTCTCCCAGTTGGCAACAGCCTCGGCACAGAGACTGCGCTGCTCTGCGGTAATAGCAACACCATTGGGCCATTTGCCCAGCTCAATAGCTCGTCGCAGACTGGCGACAATTTGTGGGTTCAGATTATTTAACAACTGCTCAAAAGACATACAAAATTCTCCCGTATGTACAAAAAAGGCCGGTCATAGACCGGCCTTCCGTAGCAAAATTGCTAGCGCAACTTATGCTTCAGCAGCTTCGTCTTCAACTTGTGGACGATCCACCAGTTCAACGTAAGCCATCGGTGCTTTATCACCTGCGCGGAAACCACATTTCAGGATACGGATATATCCACCTGGACGGGCTTCGTAACGGGGACCCAGCTCATCGAACAGCTTGCGCACAGCATCCTTATCACGGATACGGGCAAAAGCCAGACGACGGTTGGCAACACTGTCCTTCTTAGCCAGGGTAATCAGCGGCTCGGCAACGCGACGCAGCTCCTTGGCTTTTGGCAATGTAGTTTTGATCAGTTCGTGCTCTACCAGAGAAGCGGTCATGTTCTTGAACATGGCCTTGCGGTGAGCGCTGGTACGGCTGAATTTACGGCCACTATAGCGATGACGCATGACTCAATTCCTTACGACCACAGTTGCTGTCTCAGCAGGTCGTTCTGGAGCGGTGTCGCGTTAAGCCGTGGCACCGCTCGGGTTCTTTCTACTAGTCACGGCGTCGCCGCGACTACCAAATGCTTACAGGGGGCTTAATTTGCTATCGCCTTTAAGGCTGGCCGGTGGCCAGTTTTCGAGACGCATACCCAGGGACAAACCACGGGAAGCCAGTACGTCCTTGATTTCAGTCAGAGACTTCTTACCAAGATTCGGGGTCTTAAGCAGCTCCACTTCGGTGCGCTGAATCAGGTCACCGATGTAGTAGATGTTTTCCGCTTTCAGACAGTTAGCCGAACGTACTGTCAGCTCCAGGTCGTCAACTGGGCGTAGCAATACCGGATCAACTTCAGGCTCTTCTGCCTTCGGTTGTGCGTCCTTCTCACCTTCCAGGTCCACAAATACTGCCAGCTGCTGCTGCAGAATAGTGGCTGCACGGCGAATAGCTTCTTCGGGGTCCAGAGTACCGTTGGTCTCCAGGTCCAGAACCAGCTTGTCCAGATCGGTACGCTGCTCTACACGCGCACTTTCTACGCTGTAAGAAACGCGGCGAACCGGGCTGTAAGATGCGTCCAGTTGCAGACGGCCAATCGCGCGGCTTTCCTCTTCCTCGTCACGGCGTGCGTCGGCGGGCTGATAGCCACGGCCACGCGCAACAGTGAGGCGCAGGTTGAGTTCTACATCACCAGTGATATTGGCGATCACGTGCTCAGGATTCACAATCTCGATATCGTGATCTACCTGGATATCTCCAGCAGTCACCGCACCCGGGCCCTTTTTGCTCAGGCTCAATACAGCCTGATCCTTGCCGTGCATAACAACCGCGATTTCTTTCAGGTTGAGCAGGATTTCAATAACATCTTCCTGCACACCTTCAATCGCGCTGTACTCGTGCTCGACACCGTCGATTTCTACTTCGGTGACGGCGCAGCCCGGCATGGAGGACAGCAGGATGCGACGCAGCGCATTGCCAAGAGTGTGGCCAAAGCCACGCTCCAGGGGCTCCAGAACCACTTTGGCGTGATTCTGATTGTACTCGGTGACGTCAATACGACGCGGTGTCAAAAACTCGTTGACAGCAGTCTGCATAGCCATACCTGTTTACAGTTGCATTCCTTAAAGTGAACTAATTGTTACTTGGAGTACAGTTCCACAATAAGGTTTTCGTTGATCTCTGCCGGCAGATCGACACGATCTGGAATGCGCTTGAAAGTGCCTTCCAGCTTGCTCGCGTTTACGTCTACCCACTCGACATCGCCACGCTGGGCAGCGAGGGAAACGGAATTCTGGATACGCAGCTGCTTCTTGGCTTTTTCACGTACAGCAATTACATCGCCTTCTTTAACTTGGTAAGAAGGAATGTTTACAGTAGTGCCATTTACCAGAATCGCCTTGTGGGAAACCAGCTGACGCGCTTCAGAGCGAGTTGAGCCGAAGCCCATGCGGTAAACCACGTTGTCCAGGCGCTTTTCCAGGAGTTGCAGCAGGTTTTCACCAGTTGCGCCTTTCAGGCGAGCCGCTTCCTTATAGTAGTTGCGGAACTGCTTTTCCAGTACGCCGTAGATACGACGAACTTTTTGCTTCTCGCGCAGCTGGATGCCGTAGTCGGACAGACGGCCGCGACCAGCGCCATGCTGACCGGGCTTGGATTCTGCGCGACATTTGGAGTCGTGCGGACGTACACCACTCTTCAGCTGCAGGTCAGTCCCTTCACGACGGGACAGTTTACATTTTGGTCCAATATAACGTGCCATTCTATCAGCCCCCTCTTACACGCGACGTTTCTTGGGCGGACGACATCCGTTATGCGGGATTGGCGTCACGTCGGTGATGTTGGTGATTTTGTAGCCGCAGTTGTTCAGTGCGCGAACAGCGGATTCGCGACCGGGGCCAGGGCCCTTCACTTCTACGTCGAGGTTTTTCAGGCCGTACTCCTGAGCTGCAGTACCTGCGCGCTCAGCGGCAACCTGGGCTGCAAACGGGGTGCTCTTACGTGAGCCACGGAAGCCAGATCCACCTGCGGTGGCCCAGCTGAGGGTATTACCCTGGCGATCAGTGATCGTCACGATCGTGTTGTTGAACGATGCGTGGATGTGGGCAATACCGTCGACAACGGTCTTTTTGACCTTTTTGCGAACAGTAGTTTTTGGCTTAGCCATACCAGTATCCTAAATCCTGTATCAAATCCCCTCGGCTAATCGCCGGGCGGGGCTTGTTAAACCGCGATTTCGCGCCTTGATAATCAGGCTTACTTGCGAATCGGCTTGCGCGGACCCTTACGGGTACGAGCATTGGTCTTGGTGCGCTGACCACGCAGCGGCAAGCTGCGACGGTGACGCAGACCGCGATAGCAACCCAGGTCCATCAAACGCTTGATGTTCATGGATACTTCACGGCGCAGGTCGCCTTCTACGGTAAGTTTTGCAACTTCACCGCGGATGGTTTCGATCTGCTCTTCAGACAGGTCGCGGATTTTGGTGGATTCAGCGATACCAACCGCTGCCAAAATAGACTTAGCCGTAGTAAGACCGACCCCATAAATGTGGGTCAGGGAGATCACGGCGTGCTTGTGGTCTGGTACATTGACACCAGCAATACGTGCCATAGAGGCGTACTCCACGTATTGGGAGTCACTGCTTTATATTAAGTATGTGACTCTACTTTGATTTCGGCGCTGACAGCGACTAAAAAACCGACGGCGCCACCAAAAAGGCGCGCAAGAATAGCTTTTCAGACACCAAATTGCAATAGCCCACGCCCACCACGGCCTCCCGCAGCGGATGTGGACGACAGTCAACGCCCCCTATTGGAGGCCCACCCTTTGGACTGACCTCCCACCACAAAGAAATTCCTTATGGTGCTGCCACTTGTTACGGGGCTGCAACAAGTGACGAATTTTTCCAGCTTCTACAGAGGCGCCCACTGGACGCTCTCTGTAAGGGGCTGGCCCCTATTAGCCTTGACGCTGCTTGTGACGTGGCTCAGCGCTGCAGATTACCCGCAGAACGCCTTTGCGACGTACGATTTTGCAGTTACGGCAGATCTTTTTTACAGAAGCGCGTACTTTCATGACCTTACCTCAATTCAATCAAACTGCGAGCAGGTGACGCACTAGCGACGACCGTAGCTTTGCAGGTTCGCTTTTTTCATCAAGCCTTCGTACTGGTGCGACAGCAGATGCGATTGTACCTGCGCCATAAAGTCCATCACCACTACTACAACGATCAGTAGTGAGGTACCCCCCAGATAGAAGGGAACGTTAAACCCAACTACCAGGAACTGCGGCAGCAGGGATACCAGTGCGATATACACAGCACCTACCAGGGTGAGTCGGGTCAGCACGCTGTCGATATAGCGGGCTGTCTGCTCACCTGGACGAATACCAGGTACATAGGCACCAGACTTCTTCAGGTTATCTGCAACTTCATTCGGGTTGAACATCAACGCCGTATAGAAGAAACAGAAGAAACCAATCAGCAGTGCGAACAGAATAATGTTCAGCGGCTGACCCGGCCCCAGCTGCAATGCCATCCACTGCAGGATCTGGGCACCAACACCCTCACCACCCTGGCCAAACCACTGTGCCAGCGTCGCTGGGAACAGCAGAATACTGCTGGCGAAGATCACCGGAATAACACCGGCCATGTTCACCTTCAGAGGCAGGTGGCTCGCCTGCGCAGCGGGTGCTGCAGAGTAACGACCGGCCTGACGCCTGGCGTGGTTGATGGTAATTCGGCGCTGACCGCGCTCCATCACCACCACAAAGAACACCACAGCTAGAGCGATAACACCGATGATCAGCAGCATAAGAATATGCAACTCACCCTGGCGGGCCTGCTCAAATGCCTGGCCGATGGCGCCGGGCAAGCCTGCCACGATACCGGCAAAAATCAGCATAGAAATCCCGTTGCCCACTCCGCGCTCAGTGATCTGCTCACCGAGCCACATCATGAATACGGCACCGGTCACCAGTGACGTTACCGCCACAAAGTAAAAACCAAACGCAGGCTCAGATGAGTAAGCCAGGTTCTGCCCTGCCAACCCGAAAGTCATGCCGATACCCTGAATCAGGGCCAACACTACCGTCAGGTAACGGGTGTACTGGTTGATCTTACGCCTTCCGGCCTCCCCTTCCTTCTTCAGAGCTTCCAGAGAGGGAGTCACCGCACTCATCAACTGCATGATGATGGATGCGGAGATATAGGGCATGATGCCCAGAGCCAGAATACTCATCCTTTCCAGGGCGCCGCCTGAGAACATGTTAAACAGGCCAAGGATGGTTCCCTGATTCTGATTAAACAGGTTTGACAGCTTTTCCGGATCAATGCCGGGCACCGGAATGTGTGTTCCCAGCCGATAAACTAGTATCGCTAGAAACAGAAAACGAAGGCGAGCCCAAAGCTCGCCCAATCCCTTGCTGTTGCCCAGGGGATTTCCACCGGATCCTGGTCGTGCCATTGGCGCCTCGATTAGTCTTCTATTTTACCGCCAGCAGCTTCGATAGCCGCCTTTGCACCTTTGGTCACTCCCAGACCCTTTACGGTAACAGCTTTAGTCAGCTCACCTGAGAGGAACACTTTGGCGCGTTTAATGTGGCTGCCGATGATATCGGCATTCTTAAGCGCTGCCAAATCGATTACGTCACTTTCTACCTTGGCCAGCTCTGCCAGACGTACTTCTGCGGTGAAGCGAGAAACACGAGCGGTAAAACCGTACTTAGGCAGACGCTTCTGCAAAGGCATCTGACCGCCTTCGAAGCCCGGACGAACGCTGCCGCCGGAACGCGCTTTTTGACCTTTGTGGCCGCGGCCACCGGTCTTACCTAAACCACTACCAATACCACGGCCAACGCGCTTAGCGCTGTGCTTGTGGCCTTGTGCGGGAGACAGGTCATTCAAACGCATGTTATTCCCCCTCAACCTTAACCAGGTAGTTTACTTTATTGATCATGCCGCGCACGGAAGGAGTATCTTCCACTTCCACTGTGTGGCCGATGCGGCGCAGGCCCAGACCCGCAACGCACGCCTGATGACTTTTCAGGCGTCCGTTGATGCTTTTGGTCTGGGTGACTTTAATGGTCTTCTTAGCCATGGTCTTAACCCACCAATAACCTTAAATCCGAGCTGTGATTAGCCCAGAATCTCTTCGACTGATTTACCGCGCTTGGCTGCAACATCTCCCGGGCTCTGCATTTGATCCAGAGCTTTAAAAGTTGCACGCACTACGTTCACCGGGTTGGTGGAGCCGTAGCACTTAGCCAATACGTTGTGTACACCGGCCATTTCCAGTACGGAGCGCATGGCACCGCCGGCAATTACACCGGTACCCTGGGAAGCGGGCTGCATGTAAACCTTGGAACCACCGTGACGACCATTGGTAGCGTACTGGATGGTATCACCATTCAGTTCTACCTGGATCATGTTGCGGCGTGCAGCTTCCATCGCTTTCTGAATCGCAACAGGCACTTCACGCGCCTTGCCACGACCAAAACCGATACGGCCATTGCCGTCGCCAACTACGGTCAGTGCGGTAAAGGCGAAGATACGACCACCTTTAACAGTCTTGGCAACGCGATTAACCTGGACCAGCTTTTCCTGCAGGCCTTCGTCGTTGCTTTTGTCTTTCTCTCTAGCCATAACTCAACCCTTAGAATTTCAGACCGGCTTCGCGGGCAGCGTCAGCCAAAGCCTTAATACGGCCATGGTACTTGAAGCCACTGCGATCGAAGGCAACTTCTTCAACACCAGCGGCTTTCGCGCGCTCAGCGATCAGTTTGCCAACCGCGGAAGCGGCATCGGCGTTACCGGTTTTACCTTCGCGCAGGTCCTTGTCCAGGGTAGAGGCGGAAGCCAATACCGAGTTGCCTTCGGCAGACAGGATCTGTGCGTAAATGTGACGCGGTGTGCGGTTCACGGTGAGGCGAACGGCGCCCAGCTCACGGATCTTAGCGCGGGCACGACGTGCACGACGCAAGCGAGATGCTTTCTTAACGTTCATATCTATGCCCTATTTACTTCTTCTTGGCCTCTTTGCGATACACGCGCTCATCGGCATAACGGACACCCTTACCTTTGTAGGGCTCCGGCGGACGGAACGCACGGATCTCAGCGGCCACTTGGCCCAACAGCTGTTTATTGCTGCTCTTGAGTACGATTTCAGTCTGGGATGGTGTTTCCGCAGTCACACCTTCCGGCAACTGATAATCGATCGGATGGGAGAAGCCCAGGGTCAGGTTAACCGTTTTACCGGCGGCTTTCGCACGATAACCTACACCCAGCAACTGCAACTTCTTCTCGAAGCCAGCGCTTACGCCTATCACCATGTTGTTAACCAGTGCACGGGTGGTACCCGCAAGAGCTCTGGCTTGCTTGGAGTTATTGCGCGCGGCAAAAGTCAGCTGGCTGTCAGCCTGGCCAACTTCTACATCACCGTGAATAACCATATCCAGGTTACCGCTACCGCCTTTAACAGCGATGTTTTGACCTTTCAGGTCAACGGTAACACCTGCGGGGATAACTACCGGACTATTTGCTACTCGAGACATTGCGACCCCCGCTTAGAATACGGTGCAAAGCACTTCACCACCGACACCGGCCTGACGCGCAGCGCGATCAGTCATCACACCATTGGAGGTGGAAACGATCGCGATACCCAGACCACCGCGTACGGTTGGCAGAGCTTTTTTACCAGTGTAAGCGCGCAAACCCGGACGGGAAACGCGGTTCAGCTCGGCGATAACCGGTTTACCCTGGAAGTATTTCAGGGCAATGGTCAACTCCGGCTTACTACCTTCGCTTACATTCAAATCAGTAACATAACCTTCGTCTTTCAGGACTTTGGCTACAGCTACTTTCAGTTTGGATGAAGGCATGGTGACTTCCGCTTTTCCGCGTGCCAGGGCATTGCGGATGCGAGTCAGCATATCTGCCAACGGATCTTGCATACTCATTTTATGAGACTCCTCAAATCTGCCTTAAACCAGCTGGTAATTACCAGCTGGACTTCACGAGGCCAGGAACATCACCACGCATAGCGGCTTCACGCAATTTGTTACGGCACAGGCCGAACTTGCGGTAAACGGCGTGGGGGCGACCAGTGATACGACAGCGACGTTGCTGACGTACCGGGCTTGCATCGCGCGGCATTTTTTGCAGCTTGAGTTGAGCCTCCCACTGCTCCTCTTCGGAAGCAGTGGCACTGGCGATGATCGCCTTCAGCTCTTGACGCTTTTCAGCGTACTTAGCTGCGGTTCGAGCGCGCTTGTTTTCACGCGCAATCATGGATTTCTTCGCCATGGAATCCTCTTATCCCTTGAAAGGGAAGTTGAACGCTTTCAGCAGCGCGCGACCTTGATCGTCGCTTGCAGCTGTAGTGGTAATACAAATATCCAGACCGCGGAGCTTGTCTACTTTGTCGTAGTCAATTTCCGGGAAGATGATTTGCTCGGTCACGCCCATAGAGAAGTTACCGCGGCCGTCGAACTGCTTCGGGCTAATGCCACGGAAGTCACGGATACGCGGAATCGCGATGTCTACCAAACGCTCCAGGAACTCATACATGCGCTCACCGCGCAGAGTTACCTTGCAGCCGATCGGCCAACCGTCGCGAATCTTAAAGCCCGCAATAGACTTGCGCGCTTTAGTAACGATGGGCTTTTGACCAGTAATTGCTGTCATATCGTTGACAGCGTGCTCCAGCACCTTTTTATCACCAATCGCTTCACCAACACCCATGTTGATGGTGATCTTGGTGATGCGCGGCACTGCCATCACATTCTCGAGACCCAGCTCTTCTTTAAGCTTGGGCGCGAGTTCCTTAGTGTAGAGCTCTTTAAGCTTTGCCATGATCTA
Source organism: Microbulbifer sp. CnH-101-G (assembly GCF_052466775.1). Lineage (NCBI taxonomy): Bacteria > Pseudomonadati > Pseudomonadota > Gammaproteobacteria > Cellvibrionales > Microbulbiferaceae > Microbulbifer > Microbulbifer sp. CnH-101-G. The sequence goes on along the minus strand of NZ_CP174292.1, from coordinate 4,517,561 downwards.
CCAACCTGCTTTTGCGTCAAGAGCCTTAGATGGCTTCGCCGCTGGATTTGAAGACGCGAATCTTAGTGCCGTCTTCCAGTACTTTAAAGCCCACCCGGTCAGCCTTCTGGGTGTTAGGGTTGAAGATGGCTACGTTGGAAGCTTGAATAGCAGCTTCTTTCTCAACGATGCCACCAGCAATGCCCAGCTGGGGATTTGGCTTTTGGTGTTTCTTGATCATCTGTATGCCGGAAACAATCAGGCGGCCGTCGTTCAGTACTTTACGTACTGAACCACGTTTGCCCTTGTCGCGACCGGCGATAACGATCACTTCATCGTCACGCTTGATCTTGCGCATAACTCTTCTCCGCTCGAGGCTTAGATAACTTCGGGGGCGAGCGAGATGATCTTCATGAACTTCTCACCGCGCAGTTCGCGAGTTACCGGACCAAAAATACGGGTGCCAACCGGCGCCAATTGCTGGTTCAGCAGTACCGCTGCGTTATCGTCAAATTTAATCAGGGAACCGTCGTTACGGCGCACACCTTTTTTGGTGCGAACCACAACAGCGTTCATTACCTGACCTTTCTTTACTTTACCGCGGGGAATGGCTTCCTTAACGGTTACCTTGATAATGTCGCCCACGCCGGCATAACGACGATGGGAGCCGCCCAGCACCTTGATGCACATGACGCGGCGAGCCCCACTGTTGTCAGCTACTTCTAAGTAGGATTCCGCTTGAATCATTGTCTCTCTCCGAAACCTTTCAATTCGGCAGTCAATGCGCTAGGGGTTATACCTTCGCCGCACGCTCTACAATTTTCTGCAAGGACCAGGACTTGCTCTTGGACAGCGGACGAGATTCCTCGATGGTTACAACATCACCGATGTTGCAATCATTGTTCTCGTCATGTGCCTTGAGCTTGGTGGACTTGCTCACAATTTTGCCGTAGATCGGGTGCTTAACACGGCGCTCGATCAAAACGGTGATGGTTTTATCCATCTTGTCACTCACAACCTTACCGGTCAGAGTACGCTTCAGTTTTGCTTCAGCCATGATTAGTTACCTGCCTTCTCGGTCAACACAGTCTTTATGCGAGCAATGTCGCGACGAGTCTGCTTCAGCAGATGAGTCTGAGCCAGCTGACCGGTGGACTTTTGCATACGAAGCTTAAATTGAGCTTCGAGCTGGTTCAGCAGTTCCTGGTTCAGCTCTTCAACTGACTTTTCGCGTAGATCTGCAGTCTTCATTACATCACCGAACGCTTAACGAAAGTTGTTTTTACAGGCAGCTTGGCCGCAGCAAGTGCGAAAGCCTCACGAGCCAGCTCTTCGGACACACCCTCCATTTCATAGAGGACTTTGCCCGGCTGGATCTGAGCTACCCAGTATTCAACGCCACCTTTACCTTTACCCATACGGACTTCGAGGGGCTTATTGGTAATTGGCTTGTCCGGAAACACGCGAATCCAGATTTTACCGCCACGTTTAACGTGACGAGTCATTGCGCGACGAGCCGCTTCGATCTGGCGCGCAGTAATGCGACCGCGACCGATGGCCTTGAGGCCAAACTCGCCAAAGCTCACTTTAGAGCCGCGCTGAGAAAGACCGCGGTTGCGACCCTTCTGTACCTTGCGGAATTTTGTACGCTTTGGTTGCAGCATCTGCGTACCCCTTATTTAGCAGCTTTCTTGCGGGTCTTAGCCGGCTTCTCATCGGGCATTTCGTCACCGATGACTTCGCCTTTAAAGATCCACACCTTGATACCGATGATGCCGTAGGTAGTCATCGCTTCAGCAGTGGCGTAGTCGATGTTGGCACGCAGGGTGTGCAGAGGCACACGACCTTCGCGGTACCATTCGGTACGTGCGATTTCCGCACCACCGAGACGACCACTTACCTGAATCTTGATACCTTCAGCGCCCTGACGCATAGCGTTCTGTACGGCACGCTTCATAGCGCGACGGAACATAACGCGGCGTTCCAGCTGCTGGGCAACGTTCTGGCCAACCAGAGCGGCGTCCATATCAGGCTTGCGCACTTCTTCGATGTCGATGTGCACAGGTACGCCCATCTGCGCACTTACGTCGTTGCGCAGACGTTCTACGTCTTCACCTTTTTTACCGATCACGATGCCCGGACGCGCAGTGTGAATAGTCACACGAGCGGTGTTCGCCGGACGTTCGATCTCGATGCGGCTCACGGAAGCGTGGGCCAGTTTTTTGCGAATGTATTCGCGAACTTTCAGATCCGTGTACAGCTTGTCTGCGTACTCGTCGCTGCCGGCATACCAAACAGAGGTATGCTTTTTAACGATACCCAGACGAATGCCGGTAGGATGTACTTTTTGTCCCATGGTTTTCTCGCCTGCTCTCTTATTTCTCGGCCACTTTCACAGTGATGTGACAAGTACGCTTAAGAATGCGATCTGCACGACCTTTCGCACGCGGTTTAATGCGCTTCATGGTCATACCTTCGTCCACAAAAATTGTGGAAACTTTCAGCTCGTCAACGTCAGCACCTTCGTTGTGCTCGGCGTTGGCAATGGCCGACTCCAGTACTTTCTTAACGATCGCCGCACCCTTTTTATTGCTAAATGCAAGAATATCCAGGGCTTCTTCAACGCCTTTGCCGCGAACCTGATCAGCTACCAGTCGCGCCTTTTGCGCCGATAGACGTGCGCCGCGTAATTTTGCTGCTACTTCCATCTTTTTAACCTCGGCTTAGCGCTTCTTCGCTTTCTTGTCCGCAGCGTGACCGCGGTAAGTGCGGGTAGCAGCGAACTCGCCCAGTTTATGGCCAACCATTTCTTCGTTAACCAAAACGGGCACGTGTTGACGACCGTTGTGCACGGCAATCGTCAGTCCAACCATTTCCGGCATAATCATGGAACGGCGGGACCAGGTTTTAATCGGCCGACGATCGTTTGCTTCAATCGCCGCCTCCACCTTCTTGATCAAGTGAAGATCAATAAAGGGACCTTTCTTTAATGAGCGTGGCACTGTCGATTCCTCTCTAGCTGCTCAGACACCGCGCGGCTTATTTGCCGCGGCGACGTACTATCATCTTATCGGTGCGCTTGTTCTTGCGCGTTTTCTTACCCTTGGTCGGAACGCCCCACGGAGTAACCGGGTGACGACCACCAGAGGTACGGCCTTCACCACCACCGTGCGGGTGATCTACCGGGTTCATCGCCACACCGCGAACGGTAGGACGAACACCGCGCCAGCGAGCAGCACCGGCTTTACCCAGCTTGCGCAGGCTGTGCTCGGAGTTGCTTACTTCGCCCAGTGTCGCGCGGCACTCAGAGAGAACCTTGCGCATTTCGCCGGAACGCAGACGAATAGTCGCGTACTGGCCTTCACGGGCTACCAGCTGTACAGAAGCACCAGCGGAGCGAGCCAGCTGAGCACCTTTACCAGGCTTCAGCTCGATACCGTGAATTACAGAACCCACCGGAACGTTGCGCAGAGGCAGGGTGTTGCCCACAGCAATCGGTGCGGCATCGCCGGACTGAATGGTGGCGCCAGCCTTGAGGCCTTTCGGTGCGATAATGTAACGACGCTCACCATCCGCGTAACAAACCAGAGCAATATGTGCGCTGCGGTTGGGATCGTACTCCAGGCGCTCAACTTTAGCCGGAATACCGTCTTTGTTGCGCTTGAAGTCGATTACACGGTAGTGCTGCTTGTGACCACCACCGATATGACGAGTGGTGATACGACCGTTGTTGTTACGGCCACCGCTTTTGCTCTTGCTCTCTAAAAGAGGAGCGTAAGGAGCACCCTTGTGCAGGTCGGGGTTAACAACCTTAACCAGGTGACGACGGCCGGCGGAGGTCGGTTTTGTTTTTACAATTGCCATTGTAACAGTCCCCTTTACTCAGCAGCTTCAAAGTTGATGTCGCTGCCTTCGGCCAGGCGAACGTAGGCTTTTTTCCAATCGCTGCGACGGCCCATGCCGTAGCGGGTGCGCTTGGTTTTGCCTTTTACGTTCACGGTGCGAACCTGTTCAACAGAAACGTTAAACAGTTTTTCAACCGCGGCCTTGATCTCAGCTTTTTCGGCATCGGTGGAAACCTTGAAAACTACCTGGTTGGCACTATCGGCCAGCACAGCAGCTTTTTCGGAAATTACCGGGCCCAGCAGTACTTTGTAGAGTCGCTCTTGGTTCATCCCAGCACCTCTTCAATTTTCTTGAGTGCAGAAACGGTAACCACGACCTTATCAAAGCGAATCAGGCTTACTGGGTCGATCGCCTGCACATCACGGATATCGATTTTGTGCAAGTTGCGAGCGGCCAGGTACAGGTTTTCGCTAACCTCTTCAGTCACGATCAGCGCTTCAGCGAGATCGAACTGAGCCAATTTGCTTACCAGTTGCTTGGTCTTGGGTGCGTCCACGTCGAAGGACTCAACCACTACCAGGCGCTCCTGACGAGCCAGCTCAGACAGGATGCAGCGCAGTGCAGCGCGGTACATCTTCTTGTTCAGCTTAACGCTGTGATCGCGCGGATCAGCGGCGAAAGTTACACCACCGGAACGCCACAGCGGGCTACGGATAGTACCGGCACGCGCGCGGCCAGTACCCTTTTGGCGCCAGGGCTTTTTACCGCCACCGGAAACATCAGAACGATTCTTCTGCGCCTTGGTACCCTGACGAGCGCCAGCCATATAGGCGACAACTGCCTGGTGTACCAGATCTTGGTTGAACTCACGTCCGAAAGTCACTTCAGAGACAGCTACTGTGCCTTTAGCGCCTTCGGGAGTAGCGATATTCAGTTCCATATCTAATTCCCCTCAGACTTAGGCTTTTACTGCCGGACGAACGATAACGTTGCCACCGGGAGCACCGGGAACAGCGCCTTTAACCAGCAGCAGGTTGCGTTCGGCATCAACACGAACTACTTCCAGGTTCTGCACGGTCACACGCTCAGCACCCATGTGTCCGGCCATTTTCTTGCCTTTCCATACGCGGCCAGGAGTCTGGCACTGACCGATAGAACCGGGAGCGCGGTGAGACAGAGAGTTACCGTGAGTTGCGTCCTGAGTGCGGAAATTCCAGCGCTTAACGCCACCCTGGAAACCTTTACCCTTGGAAGTGCCGGTTACGTCAATCTTCTGGCCAGCTTCAAAGCTGCTAACAGTGATTTCAGAACCGATTTCGAAAGTCTCTTCAGAACCGTCAGTGCGCAGTTCGAAAAGATTAGTGCCAGCCTCTACATTGGCTTTGGCGAAGTGGCCCGCTTCGGGCTTGGAGACACGGGAAGCCTTACGGGTACCCACTGCTACTTGAACAGCGGTATAGCCATCGGTTTCCACGGTTTTCACTTGGGTGACGCGATTCGGAGCAACCTCAACAACGGTTACCGGAATGGATACGCCATCTTCAGTGAAGATGCGAGTCATGCCGCTCTTGCGGCCGACAATACCTATAGTCATCTTATTAACCTCTCAGTGCACGGGGCTTTAACCCACTGCGGCCGCCCAGTTTCAGAGCGTTACACTACCCAGACCTTTTTCGCCTGGGGTTCGGTAGTTAGTTAAAAGTGTTTAGCCGAGACTAATTTGGACCTCAACACCGGCCGCCAGATCGAGCTTCATCAGCGCGTCGACGGTTTTCTCGGTAGGCTCAACGATGTCCAGCAAACGCTTGTGAGTACGGATCTCATACTGGTCGCGAGCGTCTTTGTTAACGTGCGGGGAAATCAGTACGGTGTACTTCTCTTTGCGAGTCGGCAGCGGGATTGGACCGCGAACTTGCGCGCCAGTGCGCTTAGCCGTCTCTACGATCTCCTGGGTAGACGCGTCGATCAGCTTGTGGTCGAACGCCTTCAGGCGAATTCGGATACGTTGACCCTGCATGGAATCAAACTCCAACTTATGAACTAAAGAACGTCCTTTCTCGCAGCCCCGAGGGCGGGCGAAAAGGAGCGCGAATTCTACGAGCCACGCAAGAGGCTGTCAACTGTACAGCCTGATCAAATTTCAATCTGCTCAAACTACAATGAAGTACCTTAAGTAAAACGAGGGTACAGCCGTGACTATTGCCGCAAGATTGAGTCAATACTTGAACGACCAATCGGTCGATTACCATCTGATACAGCATCCCCACACAAGTACCAGCCGTGAGAGCGCGCACTCTGCGCATGTGCGCGAAGACCAAGTAGCCAAAGCCATACTCTTGAGGGACAAAGAAGGCTTTGTCATGGTGGTTATCCCCGCTAGCAGCAGCCTAGACTTGCGTGCCGTACACATGGAAACCGGCCGCAATGGCCTGGAGATGGTCGCAGAGAATGAACTGGGGTCAGTTTTCCCCGACTGCGAACTGGGCGCCCTCCCCCCCATTGGACAGGCTTATGGCATTACTACTCTGCTAGACAGCGGGCTCAGCCGCTGTGAAACGATATTTTTTGAGGCCGGAGATCACGAAGAATTGGTGGAAATGAATGGTCCACAATTCAATAAACTGTTTGCCGGGTGCCGAAGTGCAGACCTCAGCAAAGACTGGCCATAACAGTTTTGTGCTCTAAATAGCTCCTTTACAGCAAAGGAGTACCCATTAAGCAAGATGACCCTGTGGTGCAGATCAAATTGAGCACCACAGGGCTTTAATTGGTAGACAGCTCACCTTCACGCACTATCGAATTCATCAATGAGCCCCTAGCAAATCCACAGGGTGCGCATCTGAAGCAGTGCCACCCCCTACAGACACCTACGCAAGGCTTACTGGAAAGAGCGACCAGCTGACTCACAGCGGGCTACAGAGCGCCTCTAGAGGATTTAGCGCACTTGCGATCTAAACAATACAGCCCTGCACTTTACCCAACACAAACTAAGGCAGCGCGATTCAATATCGCCACCGTAAAAACACACCCAATGAATTTTCACCGTGAAACTCTTATAGACCTAAGAGCCAGCCTTAACTTTTTTACAATTGGAAAAGGTTTAGGGATAGCGCTGAGCTTGGACAGAAAGCCACTGCGCGGAGCGACCAAAGAGAAAAGAGAAAAGAGAAAAGAGAAAAGAGAAACTTTAAACAAAAAAACCGCAGCGCGTCCGCTGCGGTTTTTTATTTAGATCAAGAGTAGCGATTACTCAATGATCTTAGCAACAACGCCCGCACCTACGGTACGACCACCTTCGCGGATAGCGAAGCGCAGGCCGTCTTCCATGGCGATCGGAGCGATCAGGGTAACAACCATTTGAATGTTGTCGCCCGGCATTACCATTTCAGTGCCTTCCGGCAGCTCTACCGCACCAGTTACGTCGGTAGTACGGAAGTAGAACTGAGGACGGTAGCCTTTAAAGAACGGGGTGTGACGACCACCTTCGTCCTTGGACAGGATGTACACTTCCGCTTCGAACTTGGTGTGCGGAGTGATGGAGCCCGGCTTAGCCAGTACCTGACCACGCTCAACTTCGTCACGCTTGGTGCCACGCAGCAGCGCACCGATGTTCTCACCAGCACGACCTTCGTCGAGCAGCTTGCGGAACATTTCAACACCAGTACAGGTGGTGGTGGTGGTTTCGCGGATACCAACGATCTCAACTTCGTCGCCAGTGTTGATTACACCACGCTCTACACGACCGGTAACAACAGTACCACGGCCAGAGATAGAGAATACGTCTTCGATCGGCATCAGGAACGGCAGGTCTACCGCACGCTCCGGCTCAGGGATGTACTCGTCCAGAGTTTCTACCAGCTTCTTAACAGCGGTAGTACCCATTTCGTTGTCGTCTTCGCCGTTCAGGGCCATCAGAGCAGAACCAACGATGATCGGAGTGTCGTCACCCGGGAACTCGTACTGGTCGAGAAGTTCGCGAACTTCCATTTCTACCAGTTCGAGCAGCTCTTCGTCGTCTACCATGTCCGCTTTGTTCAGGAATACCACGATGTAAGGTACACCTACCTGACGGGACAGCAGGATGTGCTCACGAGTCTGCGGCATGGGGCCGTCAGCTGCGGAACATACCAGGATAGCGCCGTCCATCTGAGCAGCACCGGTGATCATGTTCTTAACGTAGTCGGCGTGTCCGGGGCAGTCTACGTGCGCGTAGTGGCGAGTCGGGGACTCGTACTCAACGTGAGAGGTAGCGATGGTGATACCGCGCTCACGCTCTTCCGGAGCATTGTCGATACCGTCGAAAGCAACGGCAGCACCACCCCAAACCTCGGCACATACGCGAGTCAGAGCAGCAGTCAGGGTGGTTTTACCGTGGTCAACGTGACCGATGGTGCCCACGTTCACGTGGGGCTTGGAACGTTCAAATTTTTCTTTTGCCATCTTAGATGTCCTCTAGCTAAAAGTTTGCCAAAGGAACCCCCGGTTTATTTTATTTCCGGGGACCCTTTTGAGCAGAAGTTAATTAGGCTTTGTTCTTGGCGATGATCTCATCGGCAACGTTTTTCGGCGCTTCGGCGTACTTCAGGAACTCCATGGTGTAGGTAGCACGGCCCTGAGTTGCAGAACGCAGATCGGTTGCGTAACCGAACATCTCTGCCAGAGGCACCTCTGCGTTTACAACCTTACCAGCGGGGTTGTCTTCCATACCCTGGATCAGGCCGCGACGACGGTTGAGGTCGCCGACCACGTCACCCATGTTCTCTTCGGGAGTAACCACTTCCACCTTCATCATCGGCTCGAGCAGTACCGCACCGCCCACGGAGGACAGTTTCTTGGTTGCCATGGAACCGGCGATTTTAAACGCCATTTCACTGGAGTCCACATCGTGGTAGGAACCGTCGTACAGAGTCGCTTTCAGGCCCAGCAGCGGGTAGCCAGCCAGAACACCGTTTTGCATCTGCTCTTCGATACCTTTTGATACCGCTGGGATATATTCCTTAGGCACTGCACCGCCAACGATCTCGTTAACGAATTCCAAGCCTTCCGCAGACTCGTCTTCGGCGGGCTCGAATTTCACCCAAACGTGACCGAACTGACCGCGACCACCGGACTGACGAACGAACTTGCCTTCGATCTCAGAAGTGTTACGGATCGCTTCGCGGTAGGCCACCTGAGGCTTACCGATGTTCGCTTCAACGTTGAACTCGCGACGCATACGGTCGACGATGATGTCCAGGTGCAGCTCACCCATACCAGAGATAATGGTCTGGCCAGTTTCTTCGTCGGTCTTCACGCGGAAAGACGGGTCTTCCTGGGCCAGCTTGCCGAGGGCAATACCCATTTTTTCCTGGTCCGGCTTGGACTTGGGCTCAACCGCTACGGAGATTACCGGCTCCGGGAATTCCATGCGCTCGAGGACGATCTTGGCGTTTTCGGCACACAGAGTGTCACCAGTAGTCACGTCTTTCAGACCGATCGCAGCGGCGATGTCACCCGCCAGTACTTCTTTAATCTCTTTACGATCGTTGGAGTGCATCTGCACCATACGACCAACGCGCTCTTTCTTCATTTTTACGGAGTTGTATACCGCAGTACCGCTCTCCAACTTACCGGAGTAAACGCGGAAGAAAGTCAGAGTACCAACGAAGGGGTCAGTAGCAATTTTGAACGCCAGAGCGGCGAAAGGAGCGTCATCGTCGGCTTCGCGAGTCTCAACGGTTTCACCGTCTTCCAGAGTACCTTCGATCGCCTTTACTTCAGTCGGCGCCGGCAGGTATTCGATAACCGCGTCCAGCATGGCCTGCACGCCCTTGTTCTTGAACGCAGAGCCGCCCAGAACCGGTACGATTTCATTGGCCAGGGTACGCTGACGGATCGCTGCCTTGATCTCTTCTTCGGTCAGCTCACCCTCTTCCAGGTACTTTTCCATCAGCTCTTCGCTGGCTTCAGCGGCCGCCTCTACCAGGTACTCGCGCATTTCGTCGCACTCGTCCTGCAGCTCAGCGGGGATGTCAGCGTAGTCGAAGGTCATACCCTGGTCGGCTTCATTCCACAGAATGGCCTTCATTTTCACCAGGTCAACAACACCTTTGAACTCGTCCTCGGCACCGATGGTCATTTGCAGCGGTACGGCGTTCGCGTTCAGGCGGTCTTTCAGCTGGCTCACAACGTTGCGGAAGTTCGCACCGGCGCGGTCCATTTTGTTCACGAATACCATGCGCGGTACGTGGTATTTGTTGGCCTGGCGCCAAACGGTTTCAGTTTGCGGCTGAACACCAGAGGAACCACACAGTACAACAACCGCGCCGTCGAGTACGCGTAGGGAGCGCTCTACTTCAATGGTGAAGTCAACGTGTCCAGGGGTGTCGATGATGTTAACGCGGTGCTGATCGAACTGCTGCTGCATGCCAGCCCAGAAACAGGTGGTTGCAGCGGAGGTGATGGTAATACCACGCTCCTGCTCCTGCTCCATCCAGTCCATGGTTGCGGCGCCTTCGTGCACCTCACCAATTTTGTGGGACAGACCAGTGTAGAAAAGTACGCGCTCAGTAGTGGTGGTTTTACCGGCGTCTACGTGGGCACAGATACCGATGTTACGGTAGCGTGCGATAGGCGTTTTACGTGCCACAGTTGTATCCTCGATATAACGGCAAAAGGCAGCCTGGAAATTTCCGTGCTGCCTTTCGGTATTAATTTCCGATGTTGGTAATCATCAGACTTAGAAGCGGTAGTGAGAGAACGCCTTGTTGGCTTCCGCCATGCGGTGTACATCTTCACGCTTCTTGACCGCGCCGCCCTTGTTCTGAGCTGCATCGATCATTTCATTGGCCAGGCGCTGAGCCATAGACTTCTCGCCGCGTTTGCGGGAGAACTCTACCAGCCAACGCATTGCCAGAGCCGTACGGCGCGAGGGGCGCACTTCTACAGGCACCTGATAGGTCGCACCACCAACACGGCGGGATTTAACTTCCACCATAGGCGCGATGTTTTCCAAAGACTCTTCGAATACTTCGATCGGGTCTTTGTTCAATTTTTCAGAAATAGTCTCAAGGGCACCGTATACGATACGCTCTGCTACTGATTTCTTGCCGCTGATCATGACGTGGTTCATGAACTTGGCCAGGGTGACGTTCCCGAACTTGGGGTCGGGTAGTACTTCGCGCTTGGCGACTACTCGTCTTCTCGGCATGGGTATTGCCTCTCTTCAGGGTTATTCTGAGACGCCGCCGTAAAACCTTACAATCCGGCGAGCTCAGCCTTACTCCGGTTGGAAACCGAAACGCAAATCGTTAAAGGAGATTAACCTTTAGGACGCTTGGCGCCGTACTTAGAACGGCCCTGCTTGCGGTCGTTTACGCCGGCACAGTCAAGTGCACCGCGTACAGTGTGGTAGCGCACACCCGGCAGGTCTTTTACACGACCGCCGCGAATCAGTACCACGCTGTGCTCCTGCAGGTTGTGGCCTTCACCACCGATGTACGAAGTTACTTCGTAACCGTTGGTCAGACGCACACGGCAAACCTTGCGCAGTGCGGAGTTCGGCTTTTTCGGTGTAGTGGTGTACACACGAGTGCAAACTCCACGACGCTGCGGGCTAGCCTGCAGAGCGGGAACGTCGCTTTTTTCGACTTTGCGTTTTCTCGGCTTACGAACCAACTGGTTGATCGTTGCCATTAAAAATCACTCCAAAAATAAAATGCCCCCACCTCTAAAAGTGAGGGCCTGTCGTCTGTGTGTAGCGCCGACCCAGAGGTCGAACGAAACACCCCACATCAGCGGGGGCCGCATTCTATAAGCGACAACCCGCCTAGTCAATCGGCGACAGAAGTAAGTGCTTACATCACAGACAGTCGCCAATATCAGATCGGGCACCGAAGTGCCCCGACCTACCCCACTCCATCATCGGATGGAGTGGAATACGCCTTATTCGCCAGAGGACTTGAGGGCCTCGGTCAGTGCCGCTTCTACCTCTGCTGCGGAAGGACCTTCGCCGAAGGTTTCTTCCAGCTGCAGATTGCGCTTGCGCTTGCGCTCTGCGTGGTAGGCCAGACCGGTACCGGCCGGAATCAGGCGGCCAACAACCACGTTCTCTTTCAGGCCGCGCAGGCTGTCTTCCTTGCCGGTTACCGCCGCTTCGGTCAGAACGCGGGTGGTCTCCTGGAATGAAGCCGCAGACAGGAAAGATTCGGTGGCCAGAGACGCCTTGGTGATACCCAGCAGCAGGCGCTCGAACTGTGCGGGCTGCTTGCCTTCGGCGCGCAGCTGCTCGTTCTCTTCGATCACGCGCTGGTATTCCACCTGGTCGCCTTTAATGAAGCCGGAATCGCCCATTTCGAGGATTTCCACCTTGCGCAACATCTGGCGCACGATGGTCTCGATGTGCTTATCGTTAATGCCTACACCCTGGAGACGGTAAACTTCCTGAATCTCGTTAGTGATGTAGCGCGCCAGTTCTTCAACGCCTTTCAGGCGCAGAATATCGTGCGGGTTGGACGGGCCATCGGAAATAACCTCGCCCTTCTCTACAGTTTCACCTTCGAACACAGTCAGCTGGCGGTGCTTAGGAATCAGAACCTCGTAGTGGTCCTTACCGTTGGCCAGCGGCTTGCCGTCGCGCGGAGTGATCTGCAGACGCACCTTGCCTTTAGTCTCTTTACCAAAGGAAACGGTACCGGAGATCTCCGCCAGGATGGACGGTTCTTTCGGCTTACGCGCTTCAAACAGGTCGGCAACACGTGGCAGACCACCGGTGATGTCCTTGGTACCGCCGGATTCCTGCGGAATACGTGCGATAACGTCGCCCACGTTCACCTTGTCGCCATTTTTCAGGCTGAGGATCGCGCGCGCTGGCAGTGCGTAGTGCGCAGGCGCATTACTGTTAGCCAAGGTCAGCTCTTCACCATTCTCATCAACCAGGGTCACTGCTGGACGCAGGTCTTTACCCGCAGAGGGACGCTCGGCCGGATCGATAATCTCGATTGAGGACAAACCGGTAATTTCATCGGTCTGCTTGCGGATGGAGAGGCCCTCTTCCATGCCGGACAGTTTCACCCAGCCGGCAACTTCAGTAATGATTGGGTGGGTGTGCGGATCCCACTTGGCCACGATCTGGCCACCATCTACCGAACTCCCCTCGTTGACGCTGATCACAGCACCGTAAGGCAGCTTGTAGCGCTCGCGCTCGCGGCCGGCGCTATCGGCAATCGCCAATTCACCGGAACGGGAAACCGCTACCAGGTTGCCAGCTTCGGTCTTAACGGTCTTCACATTGTGCAGACGTACGGTACCGCCCAGCTTCACCTGGATGCTGTCTGCGGCAGAAGCACGGCTCGCAGCACCACCGATGTGGAAGGTACGCATGGTCAGCTGGGTGCCCGGCTCACCGATGGACTGTGCGGCAACAACGCCCACAGATTCACCCGGGTTGGCGCGGTGGCCACGGGCCAGGTCACGGCCGTAACACTGGGCACAGATACCATGCGCAGTGGTACAGGTGATCGGGGAGCGAACCAGAACCTCATCGATGCCCATGGCTTCGATGCGCTCTACCCACTTCTCGTCGATCATGGTGCCAGCGGAAACGGCGATTTCGTCACTGCCGGGCTTCAATACATCGCGAGCCACAACACGGCCGAGGATACGGTCACCGAGAGATTCGATAACGTCACCGCCCTCGATCACCGGCGCCATGGTCAGGCCGTCGTCGGTGCCACAATCCAGCTCGGTAATTACCACATCCTGAGCAACGTCTACCAGACGGCGGGTCAGGTAACCGGAGTTCGCGGTTTTCAGTGCGGTATCCGCCAGACCTTTACGAGCACCGTGGGTCGAGATGAAGTACTGCTGTACGGTCAGACCTTCACGGAAGTTCGCGGTAATGGCGTTCTCGATAATGGAGCCGTCTGGACGGGCCATCAGACCACGCATACCAGCGAGCTGACGAATCTGTGCTTCGGAGCCCCGTGCACCGGAGTCTGCATACATGAAAACAGAGTTGAAAGAGTCCTGCTTGGTCTCTTTGCCCTCTCGGTCAATCACGGGCTCTTTCTTAATACCCGCCATCATCGCCTGGGTCACCTTATCGTTGGTACGGGACCAAACATCGATGACCTTGTTGTATTTTTCACCGGCGGTTACCAGACCGGAGGCGAACTGGCTTTCGATTTCTTTTACTTCCGCTTCCGCGGATTCGATCAACTGAGCTTTTTCAGCCGGGATTTCGAAGTCGTTCACACCAATGGAGGAACCGGACTTGGTGGAGAAATCAAAACCGGTGTACATCAGCTGGTCGGCGAAGATAACGGTCGCCTTCAGGCCCACCTTACGGTAGCACTCGTTCAGTACACGGGAGATGGACTTCTTCTTCATCGGCTGGTTAACCAGCGAGAACGGCAGGCCTTCCGGTACGATATTCCACAGCAGCGCGCGGCCAACAGTGGTGTCCTGTACAGAGATGGTTTCGTGCTTCTCACCATCTTCACCGACGATATTTTCGCGGATACGCACCTTAACCCTCGCCTGCAGGCCAACCTGCTTGGCGTAGAAGGCGCGGCTCACTTCTTTGATATCGGAGAAGAACATGCCCTCGCCTTTATCGTTCACGCGCTCGCGGGTCATCCAGTACAGACCCAGTACCACGTCCTGGGACGGTACGATGATCGGCTCACCGTTGGCTGGCGACAGGATGTTGTTGGTGGACATCATCAGCGCGCGGGATTCCAGCTGCGCCTCGATAGTCAAGGGTACGTGTACCGCCATCTGGTCGCCGTCAAAGTCGGCGTTATAGGCCGCACAAACCAGCGGGTGCAGCTGGATCGCTTTACCTTCAATCAGTACCGGCTCGAACGCCTGAATACCCAGACGGTGCAGGGTCGGTGCACGGTTGAGCAGTACCGGGTGCTCGCGGATCACCTCGTCGAGAATATCCCAAACGATAGCCTCTTCGCGCTCCACCATTTTCTTGGCGGCTTTGATGGTAGTGGCCAGGCCGCGAGTTTCGAGCTTGCCGAAAATAAACGGTTTGAACAGCTCCAGAGCCATTTTCTTGGGCAGACCACACTGGTGCAGGCGCAGGGTCGGGCCAACCACGATCACGGAACGACCGGAGTAGTCCACACGCTTACCCAGCAGGTTCTGACGGAAGCGGCCCTGCTTACCTTTAATCATGTCCGCCAGGGACTTCAGCGGGCGCTTGTTGGAGCCGGTGATGGCGCGGCCGCGGCGGCCGTTATCCAGCAGTGCGTCGACAGATTCCTGCAGCATGCGCTTTTCGTTGCGCACGATAATATCTGGCGCGTTCAGCTCGAGCAGGCGCTTCAGGCGGTTGTTACGGTTGATCACGCGACGGTAGAGGTCGTTCAGATCGGAGGTCGCAAAACGGCCACCATCCAGCGGTACCAGCGGACGCAGATCCGGCGGCAGAACCGGCAGAGCCTTCATCACCATCCACTCCGGGTTGTTGCCGGACTTGTAGAAGGCTTCCAGCAGCTTCAGGCGCTTGGACAGTTTCTTGATCTTGGTTTCGGAATTGGTCGCCGGAATCTCTTCGCGCAGACGCTGGATTTCCGCTGGCAGCTCGATATCTGCCATCAATTCCTGGATTGCCTCGGCACCCATTTTCGCTTCGAACTCATCGGCGAACTCTTCCATCGCCTCAAAGTACTGCTCATCGTTCAGCAGCTGACCGCGCTCCAGGGTGGTCATGCCGGGCTCGGTGACCACGTAGGACTCAAAGTACAACACGCGCTCGATATCGCGCAGGGTCATATCCAGCAGCAGACCGATACGGGATGGCAGAGATTTCAGGAACCAGATGTGTGCAACCGGGCTGGCCAGTTCGATGTGGCCCATACGCTCGCGGCGCACCTTGGCTTTGGTGACTTCAACACCGCACTTCTCACAGATAATGCCGCGGTGCTTCATGCGCTTGTACTTACCGCACAGGCACTCGTAGTCCTTGACCGGACCGAAGATCTTGGCGCAGAACAGACCTTCGCGCTCGGGCTTGAAGGTACGGTAGTTGATGGTCTCCGGCTTCTTCACTTCGCCGTAGGACCAGGAGCGGATCATGTCCGGCGAAGCCAGACCGATACGAATCGCATCAAACTCTTCCAGGTGCTCCTGGGACTTCACCAGATTTAATAAATCTTTCAAGGCCTTTCCTCCACTAGGGGGTAGTCAACCCGGCCGTTACGCCGGGCCGGGCGGGCCGGCAATCCCACAGCTTTGGGGTGCCGGCACTTGTCTCAATTCACCTGCGAACAGGCTTTTGCACCAATCGGTCTTACTCGTGCTCGAGCTCGAAGTTCATACCGAGAGAGCGGATTTCCTTAACCAGTACGTTGAAGGACTCCGGCATGCCGGGCTCCATACGGTGGTCGGAATCCACGATGTTTTTGTACATCTTGGTCCGCCCTTCCACGTCATCGGATTTGACCGTGAGCATTTCCTGCAGGGTGTATGCGGCGCCGTAGGCTTCCAGCGCCCACACTTCCATCTCCCCGAAACGCTGACCACCGAACTGTGCCTTACCACCCAGCGGCTGCTGGGTAACCAGGCTGTAGGAACCGGTAGAACGCGCGTGCATCTTGTCGTCTACCAGGTGGTTCAGCTTCAGCATGTACATGTAGCCCACGGTAACCGGACGCTCGAAGGCGTCACCGGTACGACCGTCGTGCAGAGTGATCTGGCCGGAATCGGGGATATCGGCGAGGCGCAGCAACTGCTTGATCTCGCTCTCATCGGCACCATCGAATACCGGGGTCGCCATGGGCACACCGCGACGCAGGTTTTGCGCCATGGTCATGACTTCCTGATCGGAGAACTGATCCAGTTCTTCCTTGCGACCGCCTGTGGAGTTGTATACCTCTTCCAGGAACCCACGCACCTTGGCGACTTCCTGCTGGTCCTTGATCATCTTGTCGATTTTTACACCAAGACCTTTCGCGGCCATACCCAGGTGCATTTCCAGAACCTGACCAACGTTCATCCGCGAGGGAACACCCAGCGGATTCAGAACGATATCGACTGGCTCACCGTTTTGGTCGTAAGGCATATCCTCAACGGGCTTGATCACGGAGATCACACCCTTGTTACCGTGGCGACCGGCCATCTTGTCACCCGGCTGGATGCGGCGTTTGATCGCCAGGTAAACCTTGACGATTTTCAGAACGCCCGGAGCCAGGTCATCGCCAGACTCCAGTTTTTTCTTCTTGTCTTCGAAGGCTTCGTCGAGCAGCTTGCGACGCTCTTTCAGCTGTGCTTCGGCCTTCTCCAGCTGCTCGTTGAGACTCTCGTCTTCCATGCGCAGCTTGAACCAGTCTTCGCGCGGCAGTCCGCCCAGTACTTCAGCGGTGAGCTCCTGGCCCTTGCTGATACCTTTACCACCGGCAGCCTTCTGGCCCTGTAGCGCTTGCTGGAGACGCTCAAAAGTCGCACCTTCAACAATGCGGTATTCCTCGTTCAGGTCCTTGCGAACCTCATCCAGCTGCGCCTTCTCGATATCGATGGAGCGCTGGTCTTTCTGCAGGCCGTCACGGGTGAACACCTGCACGTCGATCACGGTACCGCGGGTGCCACTGGGCGCGCGCAGAGAGGTGTCTTTAACGTCGGAAGCTTTTTCACCGAAGATAGCGCGCAGCAGCTTCTCTTCCGGGGTCAGCTGAGCTTCGCCTTTAGGAGTCACCTTACCGACCAGGATATCGCCGGCACCTACTTCCGCACCGATATATACAATGCCGGACTCGTCCAGCTTGTTCAGCGCAGACTCACCCACGTTGGGGATATCCGCAGTGATTTCCTCGCTGCCCAGCTTGGTGTCACGGGCGATACAGGTCAGTTCCTGAATATGGATCGTGGTGAAACGGTCTTCCTGTACAACACGCTCACTAATGAGGATGGAGTCCTCAAAGTTGTATCCGTTCCAGGGCATAAACGCGATGCGCATGTTCTGGCCCAGAGCCAGCTCACCCAGATCTACCGAAGGACCATCGGCGAGGATATCGCCGCGGGTTACGCGATCACCAGTGTTAACAATCGGACGCTGATTGATACAGGTATTTTGGTTGGAACGGATGTACTTGGTCAGGTTGTAGATATCCACACCTGCATCGCCGGCTTCAACCTCGGCGTCCGCTACACGAACTACCACGCGGCTGGAGTCGACACGCTCAATAATGCCGCCGCGCTTGGCAACCACGCACACGCCGGAGTCGCGCGCTACGGTGCGCTCCATACCGGTACCCACCAGCGGCTTTTCAGCGCGCAGGGTTGGAACCGCCTGACGTTGCATGTTCGATCCCATCAATGCGCGGTTGGCGTCATCGTGCTCAAGGAACGGGATCATCGCTGCAGCTACGGAGACCACCTGCTTGGCAGAAACATCCATATATTGAATTTCTGCCGGAGCTTTCAAAGCAAACTCGTTGTGGTGACGTACGCTCACCAGGTCGTCAACGAAGTTACCGTTGTCATCCACTGCCGCAGAGGCCTGGGCGATAACGTAGTTTGCTTCGTTGATCGCAGACAGGTACTCGATTTCGTCAGTTACCTTGCCGTCAACCACTTTGCGGTAGGCACTCTCGAGGAAGCCGTAATGGTTGGCACGGGCATAAGTTGCCAGGGAGTTGATCAGACCGATGTTCGGTCCTTCCGGCGTCTCAATCGGGCATACGCGGCCGTAGTGCGTCGGGTGTACGTCGCGCACTTCGAAGCCGGCGCGCTCGCGGGTCAGACCACCTGGGCCCAGTGCGGAAACACGACGCTTGTGGGTCACTTCCGACAGCGGGTTGTTCTGGTCCATAAACTGGGACAGCTGTGAGGAACCGAAGAACTCCTTCACCGCAGCAGCCACCGGCTTAGCATTGATCAGGTCCTGCGGCATCAGGCCTTCGGACTCCGCCATGGACAGACGCTCTTTCACTGCGCGCTCAACACGTACCAGACCAACACGGAACTGGTTCTCGGCCATTTCACCCACGGAACGCACGCGGCGGTTACCCAGGTGGTCGATATCATCGACCATACCCTGACCGTTGCGGATATCGATCAATGTTTTCAGTACATCGACGATATCTTCTTTGCTCAGGGTGCCCTGGCCAGTTTCGTCTTCACGGCCGAGGCGGCGGTTGAACTTCATACGGCCAACGGCAGACAGGTCGTAGCGCTCGTCGGTGAAGAACAGGTTTTCAAACAGGGATTCTGCAGACTCCTTGGTGGGCGGCTCGCCCGGGCGCATCATACGGTAGATCTCTACCAGCGCTTCCAGCTGGGTGCGGGAAGGCTCTGCACGCAGGGTATCGGAGATAAAGGGTCCGCGGTCCAGGTCGTTGGTATACAGCGTTTCGAACTGCTTGATATTCAGAGCACGCAGCTGCGCGATCACCTCAGCGGTAATCTCAGCATTACACTCGACTGCAATTTCACCAGTAGACTCGTCGATAATGTCGTGAGCCAGAATACGGCCAAATAGGTACTCCAACGGCGCGTCCAGCTTTTCTACGCCGGCTTTTTCCAGTTGGCGAATATGGCGCGGAGTGATACGACGCCCCTCTTCCACAATCACCTTGCCCTGGCCATCTTTGATATCAAAAGAAGCCACGTCACCGCGCAGGCGGGAGGGAATCAGTTCCAGGCTAACGCGATCTTCCTGCAGTTCGAACTTGCTGGTCTCGAAGAACATTTCCAGCATTTCCTGGGAGCTATAACCCAGAGCGCGCAGCAGAATCGTCGCTGGAAGTTTGCGGCGGCGGTCGATGCGCACGAATACCAAGTCTTTTGGATCGAATTCGAAATCCAGCCAGGAGCCACGGTAGGGGATTACGCGCGCGGCGTACAACAGCTTACCGGAGGAGTGAGTCTTGCCTTTATCGTGATCGAAGAAAACACCTGGGGAGCGGTGCAGCTGGGATACGATTACACGCTCGGTACCGTTAATCACAAAGGTACCGTTATCGGTCATGAGCGGAATCTCGCCCATGTAGACTTCCTGCTCTTTGATGTCCTTAATGGACTTATTGGCAGACTCTTTATCGTAAATAATCAGACGCACACGTACACGCAGCGGACAGGCGTAAGTCACGCCGCGCAGAGTACATTCCTTGACATCAAAGGCGGGCTTACCCAGGGTATAGCTCACGTACTCCAGGGCGGCATTTCCGGAATAGCTGACAATCGGAAATACGGATTTAAACGCCGCCTGCAGGCCAACGTCCAAGCGGTCGTCGGGGCGCTTGTCGGCCTGTGTAAAATTGCGATATGAATCCAGCTGTATCGCAAGCAGGAAGGGCACATCCATGACCTTAGGCAGTTTGCCAAAATCCTTGCGGATACGTTTTTTCTCAGTATATGAGTAAGCCATTCAAATTCCCCAGCTTGATCAGTGACAAGACTTCGTGGGACTCCATTCGGGAGTCCCTCCGGGCGAGAAGCCTCTGAACAATACAGATTGCCTGCACTGTTCAGAAACCTCTCCGCTTGCTTTCGGGCAGCGCAACTGCGCTATGGTTAAATTGAGGTTTGCCACGGTTTTATACCGCCGGCACCGCTAAAACCTCAGTACCGCAAACGGCAAAAAGGCCGGCGGACAAAAGTCCACCAGCCTTACCGCTATCTGTCGCTTTACGCGACCGCTAGCGGGAATCGCAGTAACTGAATTACTTCAGTTCTACAGTAGCGCCAGCTTCTTCCAGCTCTTTCTTAGCTGCTTCAGCTTCGTCTTTGGTTGCGCCTTCTTTCAGCGGGCTTGGAGCGCCGTCAACCAGTGCCTTGGCTTCTTTCAGGCCCAGGCCGGTGATGCCGCGAACAACCTTGATCACGTTTACTTTCTTGTCGCCTGCAGAAGTCAGAACTACGTCGAAAGAGTCTTTCTCTTCAGCTGCTTCAGCAGCCGCCGGGCCGGCTACAACTGCTGCAGCAGCAGTTACACCGAACTTCTCTTCCATTGCTTCGATCAGTTCAACAACGTCCTTAACAGACATTTCGGCAACAGCGTTGATGATATCTTCTTTAGTCAGAGACATGAGTCATTACCTGAATTGGTTTGAGCAGTAGCTGCTCGTATTTCGTTTTGAAACCGCGATTCGCCAAAGCGAATGTATTACGCAGCTTCCTGCTCTTTTTGGTCGCGAACGGCCGCGATAGTGCGGACCAGCTTGCCAGCAGATGCTTCTTTCAATACGCTCATCAGCTTGGCGATCGCCTCGTCGTAAGTCGGCAGGCTTGCCAACAATGCGACGTCGGTGATCGCGCCTTCGAAGGCAGCACCTTTCAGTTCCAGCTTGTCATTGCCCTTGGCGAACTGGCTCAGGATGCGCGCGCCGGCACCTGGGTGTTCGTTAGAGAATGCAATGATGCTAGGACCTACGAATTTGTCAGTCAGACATTCGTAATCGGTTCCTGCCAGAGCGCGACGCGCCAGAGTATTGCGGACGACTTTTAACCAAACGCCGTTCTCGCGAGCCTCTTTGCGCAGGGCAGTCATGTCATTTACGGTAACGCCGCGGGAATCCGCAACAACCGCAGACAGAGCACCCTCAGCAGCTTGCTGGACATCTGCGACAATCGCTTTCTTGTCTTCGAGTCCAATAGCCATAGTGTCACTCCTGGATTTGAAAAAAACCGGGCTCAACGCCCGATCCGTTCCGGTGCATAAAGCTCAAATCCAGTAAAAATACTGGTTTGGGCGACACCGTCTGCGTAGGCTCAAGCCTCTTAACGGCCAACCTGGCCGAGGCTTGGATTAAGCCAGACACGTTAAACCTCAACGTACCTGGCACCTACGGTCTTTGACGGCCCACATTTCTGCCGAAGCATCAAGTGGACCCCAAAGTTCGATTTACTGTGCGCTAACAGTGTTAGCGCACAGCTTCAATTAGATGTTCAGGGAAGACTGGTCGATAACCAGACCTGGGCCCATAGTGGTGCTCAGGGTGATCTTCTTCAGGTACACACCTTTTGCAGAAGCCGGCTTGGCTTTCTTCAGGTCTGCTACCAGAGCTTCCAGGTTTTCTTTCAGCAAGTTCGCATCGAAAGCAACTTTGCCGATACCACCGTGGATGATGCCGCCTTTGTCAGCGCGGAAACGCACCTGACCAGCTTTAGCATTTTTAACAGCGGTAGCAACGTCTGGAGTTACAGTGCCAGTCTTCGGGTTCGGCATCAGGCCGCGCGGGCCGAGGATCTGACCCAGCTGACCCACAACGCGCATCGCATCTGGAGAAGCGATCACTACGTCGAAGTCCATCTTGCCCGCTTTAACGTCGGCAGCCAGCTCGTCCATACCGATCAGGTCAGCGCCCGCTTCTTTAGCGGCATCAGCGTTTGCACCCTGGGTGAAAACAGCTACGCGAACTTCTTTACCGGTACCGTGCGGCAGAGTGGTCGCACCGCGAACAGCCTGGTCGGATTTACGTGGGTCGATACCCAGGTTTACAGAGGCGTCTACAGTCTCTGCAAACTTAACGTTGGACAGCTCTTTCAGCAGAGCTACGGCTTCTTCGATGCCGTAGGCTTTACCAGCTTCAACTTTCTCAGCGATTACGCGCTGACGCTTGCTCAATTTAGCCACTTAGAGACCCTCCACTTCGATACCGGCACTGCGTGCGGAACCGGCGATAGTGCGCACGGCCGCGTCCATATCGGATGCAGTCAGGTCGGCTTTCTTCATTTCTACGATCTCTTCGATCTGAGCGCGGGTAACCTTACCTACCTTGTCGGTATTCGGACGACCGGAACCGCTCTTGATCTTGGCAGCCTTGCGCAGCAGTACTGCAGCAGGCGGGGACTTCATGATGAAGGTGAAGGAGCGATCGCTGTATACAGAGATCACAACCGGCACCGGCAGACCCGGCTCAAGGCTTTGAGTCTGGGCGTTGAACGCCTTACAGAATTCCATGATGTTCACGCCGTGCTGACCCAGTGCAGGACCAACGGGCGGACTTGGGTTGGCCTGACCGGCCTTAACTTGCAGCTTGATATAAGCTTCTACTTTCTTAGCCATTACAGCTCTCCTCTAGATGGGTGGTAACGCCAGCCACAACTTACCTCTCGGCAGAGAGCTGGCTCCCCGCCCCAAAAAACAAAATATATTTTCCGGGGACGCGAAAACCCCCTTCCACCTTGCGGCGAAAGAGGGCAAAAAATTTACACTGGAATCAGGTCTTTTCTACCTGACTAAACTCCAGTTCAACGGGGGTGGAGCGCCCGAAGATCAATACGGCCACGCGCAGGCGGCTCTTTTCGTAGTTGACCTCTTCGACCACACCGTTGAAATCATTAAACGGACCGTCGATAACCCGAACCATTTCACCTGGTTCAAACAGGGTCTTGGGCTTGGGCTTATCGGCGGAATCGTCAATTCGATTCAGGATAGCCTGGGCCTCTCGATCGGTAATCGGGGCAGGCCTATCTGCCTTGCCACCGATAAAACCGAGCACTCGGGGGGTTTCTTTCACCAAGTGCCAGGTATCGTCATTCAGTTCCATTTCCACCAGGACATAACCCGGGAAGAACTTGCGCTCACTCTTGCGCTTTTGTCCTGCTCGCATCTCCACCACTTCTTCGGTGGGAACCAGCACTTCACCAAACAGGTGGTCCATTTCGTGTAGCTCAATACGCTCTTTCAAAGAGCTGGCGACACGCTTCTCATAGCCCGAGTAAGCCTGGACCACATACCAATGCTTTGCCATGTATCAACCTTTAGCCGATGAGTTTGGATGCCGCCCAACCTAAAGCGGAGTCCAGCGCCCAGAGAATTAGCGCCATAATCAACACAAAAACCACCACAATCACTGTCGTCTGGGTGGCCTCTTGGCGAGTCGGCCAAACCACGCGCCTGACTTCTGTTTGCGCCTCGCGCAAAAGTTGCCAGAGTGCATTACCCTTCGCAGTATTCACCGCAACAACCAGGGCAGCCAGGCAGATTGCAGTCACTGCCAGTACGCGGTAAATCAGGGGGAATTCGGCATAATAAGAATTGCCCGCTACAGCACCACCAACCAGCAGCACTATTAGCAGCCACTTCAGGCCGTCAAGACGAAAGGTTTTCGCTTCTGCTTTAGCATTCATATATGAAGCCCTTAGCGCACTATAGATAAGCCCTTAGTGCTCAAAAACACAAAAGCCCCACTGAAAAGTAGGGTCTTGCGACACCCCTAAACTTATTTCAAGTGGAGTGTTTAAAATGGCAGGCCAGGAGGGACTCGAACCCCCAACAGCCGGTTTTGGAGACCGGTGCTCTACCAATTGAACTACTGGCCTGTACAGCATGGATGCTACAGCATCCGAAGATAGAGAGAGCTACAGACAACCCTCTCATCTATTGCGCCGCCGGGGAATCCCGGCGACACGAAGATCAAAGATTACTCAATGATCTTAGCAACAACGCCCGCACCTACGGTACGACCACCTTCGCGGATAGCGAAGCGCAGGCCGTCTTCCATGGCGATCGGAGCGATCAGGGTAACAACCATTTGAATGTTGTCGCCCGGCATTACCATTTCAGTGCCTTCCGGCAGCTCTACCGCACCAGTTACGTCGGTAGTACGGAAGTAGAACTGAGGACGGTAGCCTTTAAAGAACGGGGTGTGACGACCACCTTCGTCCTTGGACAGGATGTACACTTCCGCTTCGAACTTGGTGTGCGGAGTGATGGAGCCCGGCTTAGCCAGTACCTGACCACGCTCAACTTCGTCACGCTTGGTGCCACGCAGCAGCGCACCGATGTTCTCACCAGCACGACCTTCGTCGAGCAGCTTGCGGAACATTTCAACACCAGTACAGGTGGTGGTGGTGGTTTCGCGGATACCAACGATCTCAACTTCGTCGCCAGTGTTGATTACACCACGCTCTACACGACCGGTAACAACAGTACCACGGCCAGAGATGGAGAATACGTCTTCGATCGGCATCAGGAACGGCAGGTCTACCGCACGCTCCGGCTCAGGAATGTACTCGTCCAGGGTTTCTACCAGCTTCTTAACAGCGGTAGTACCCATTTCGTTGTCGTCTTCGCCGTTCAGGGCCATCAGAGCAGAACCAACGATGATCGGAGTGTCGTCACCCGGGAACTCGTACTGGTCGAGAAGTTCGCGAACTTCCATTTCTACCAGTTCGAGCAGCTCTTCGTCGTCTACCATGTCCGCTTTGTTCAGGAATACCACGATGTAAGGTACACCTACCTGACGGGACAGCAGGATGTGCTCACGAGTCTGCGGCATGGGGCCGTCAGCTGCGGAACATACCAGGATAGCGCCGTCCATCTGAGCAGCACCGGTGATCATGTTCTTAACGTAGTCGGCGTGTCCGGGGCAGTCTACGTGCGCGTAGTGGCGAGTCGGGGACTCGTACTCAACGTGAGAGGTAGCGATGGTGATACCGCGCTCACGCTCTTCCGGAGCATTGTCGATACCGTCGAAAGCAACGGCAGCACCACCCCAAACCTCGGCACATACGCGAGTCAGAGCAGCAGTCAGGGTGGTTTTACCGTGGTCAACGTGACCGATGGTGCCCACGTTCACGTGGGGCTTGGAACGTTCAAACTTTTCTTTTGCCATTGCAGCCTCCTAATATGGATGAGCCGCTAACGACACCACCCACGTCCAGAACATGCGCATCCGACCCGGAAAAACCCCGACCCCGGACACAAACAACCGCAAGAGCTCTCACTCTTGCGGCTATTGAAAAATGGAGCTCATGGGCGGATTTGAACCGCCGACCTCACCCTTACCAAGGGTGTGCTCTACCCCTGAGCTACATGAGCAAATCACCGCCTTTCCTAGGCGACCACAAGGCTTGCCGTTTTGGAGAGCATTCCAGCCGAACCCATAATTGGAGCGGGCAGCGGGAATCGAACCCGCATCATCAGCTTGGAAGGCTGAGGTTCTACCATTGAACTATGCCCGCTTGCGGGAGCCTCCAGACGAAACTACCTGTTTCGCCGGCAACACCTTACGGTGTAAAAAATGGTGCAGGGGGGTGGATTCGAACCACCGAAGCTTTCGCGTCAGATTTACAGTCTGATCCCTTTGGCCACTCGGGAACCCCTGCCTCAATGCGGGGTGCATTCTCTACACCTTCCGCCGCGCTGTCAACATTTTTTTCTTTAAATTTCACAGACTTAGCTACAAAACTTAATGCTGGACAGCGCCGGGATAAAAATGGAGCTGGCGAGAGGAGTCGAACCCCCGACCGGCTGATTACAAGTCAGCTGCTCTACCAACTGAGCTACGCCAGCCCTATCCCGTCCATTGTCGAAGTTGAATTGTCACCCTCGTCAATGGAGGCGGGATTCTAGGGGAAGTTATCCCGACAAGCAACACCCTTTTTACAGATAAATCAGAATTTTTTGTGTCGCCTATTGCTACATGCAGCAATAAACGGCCGCGTACGATCAGCGTTTGAGGATCTAGACCTATAGCCCAACCCCTTTCAACCCGCCACCTCTGCACAGAGATTTCGACGCCGGTCCAAATCGGGGTACTCCTGCTGTAGCTGGAGCCAAAACTCGGGAGCCAAATCATCGGATGCCCCTGGTGCCAACACAATCCAGCGTTCGCTATGGGTCTGTGGCTCCTCACGGAATTGCGCGCGAATCCCTTTCTCAAGCAGCTCACTGGTCAGTGATTCAGCCCGTAAACGTTCACTAAAAATACCAAAGGAAATTCCATCCGCCAGCGCCCCCTTGGGGATCACATAGCTATCGATCCCCTGCGCCTGCAATTCACGCAAGCGGTTATAGGCTTCTCGACGGGAATTTAACGGGGGCAGAAAGACCCAATAACGCATCTGCCCCTGCATTTCCACATCTCGCAAAATGGCGTCAACCTGTAAGGCCTTTAAGCGCTGTACTATCGCCTCACCCAGGAACTCCTCTGCAAAGGGGCCAAGTAATGTACAAAGCTGTTCTGCTGAGTGCTCGGCAGGTGGCGGCGCAGAAGGCGCTGCCAGAGGAGATAGATCCTTCCGCGACATTTCACTGACCAGGGTAATACCCTGAATCTGGGCCTCCGCCCGCTTGTCGGCGATCCTTACCCTCTCTTTTTCAGCGGTTGTGGTGCTGACAAACCAAGCGAAAACGCCGAAATTCAACAGTAGTAAAGAAAGAGCTATCCAACGCATAGAGCATTATTTATTTTTCAAGGGTTACTTAATGCTAAGCCGTCCATTACCAGCTCTGGAACCAGGTGGTGCTCCCGCTGGTAAAGTGCTGACAATAGAGGGGCATCGCCGCCTGTTAGCCATAACAACGGCTCCTCCTCACAATATCCGCGCAACTCTTCCAGTGCGCGATCAATAGCTCCGAGCACCATCAACAGGAGGCCTCGGTTAATAGCCTCATCGGTGCTGCGACCGGCGCCGAGGGACTCTATTAAGGTGATATCCTGCGCACTCTTGGCCGCGTGGGTATCAAGATACAGTGAGCGCTGCATAAGGCCGATACCGGGGACTATGTAACCTCCCAAATGACACCCATTATTGTCGACCAGATCCAAAGTCACTGCGCTGCCACAGTCCACAATTAGAGCCGCCCGGCGCTCTCGATCATAAGCCGCCAGCATCGCCAGCCAGCGATCGACGCCAAGCAGGCGATGGTTGTCATAGCCACAGGCTACTCCAGCGCACTCCAGCAGAACCTGGGAAAACTCCACCTCGAGAGAGAACAACTCCTGTACATGCCCAATCAGCGTTTCCGCGACTTGCGGCCCCGCCACATTGACCACCCGCACTCTCCGGGGATCCAGCAGATCCCACCCTTCGGGCAAATGTCCCGGACGCAGATCAGCCGTTTTAAAACTGCCTCTGGAACGCACCTGCCCCTCACTCAGCAGGCGCCACTTGCCCCGGGTATTACCAATATCCAGTTCGAGAATCAAACCTGCCCCCGTAAAGAGATCTCTCCACCGTGGAAGTGTTGTATCTCTCCATCAATATTTAACTCTAATGCACCCTTTTCACTGACTCCTGCGGCAATTCCACACCAGGTTTGGGTGCCAGCCTGCAGAGTAACCTTTTGCCCGGCAAACTGATCCAGCTGCATCCAGGCTTCTCGGTAAGTCGAAAAACCTTGTTCGGCATAACTGTGTAAAAGTGGCAGTAGCTCAGCCAGGATCGCTGCGACCAATTGATTGCGTGAAATTCCAGGCTTTACCTGCTGCAAATCCGCCCAAGGCTGATCAATAGCATTGGCACTCTCATTTCGCAGACCGCTATTTAGGCCAATACCAATCACCACAGCGCAGCGATCCGTGAGATCGCCTTTTAGCTCCAGCAAAACACCGGACAACTTTCGACCTCGACACCAAACATCATTTGGCCACTTGAGGCGGACATCCGGTACCGAAAAACGCTCCAATGCCCTGGCGATGGCCACCCCCACGGCGAGACTCAACCCCTCCAGGGATTGCACACCGCCATTGAACTCCCAGCCAACAGAAAGACTGATACCCGCACCATAGGGGCTGATCCACTGGCGACCACGACGTCCGCGGCCTGCACTCTGACGCTCGGAAAGCAGCGCAACCGCATGACCCTCGCCCTTTTCCATCAGCGACAACAACTGGGTGTTAGTGGAGTCCACCTCATCAAATAGGATCAGCTCCCCCAACAACGCCCCAGCTTCCTCGCCGAGTGCCCTGTAAATACT
Organism: Microbulbifer sp. CnH-101-G; assembly: GCF_052466775.1. Lineage (NCBI taxonomy): Bacteria > Pseudomonadati > Pseudomonadota > Gammaproteobacteria > Cellvibrionales > Microbulbiferaceae > Microbulbifer > Microbulbifer sp. CnH-101-G. The sequence continues at coordinate 4,489,096 of NZ_CP174292.1, read as the reverse complement.
TTCGGCAGATAAGAGCTCCAAGCCTCCAGGCAAGCGATAACCCTGCCCCTTAATGGAGTCCAGTATCAATCCATACTGTTCAAGCTTCTGCAGCTGTTTCCAAACTGCCGCGCGGCTGACCCCCAAGGCTGCGCCGAGAGCCTCACCAGAGTGCATCTCACCATCAGCCAATAATTCCAATACCGGGCGCAACGGCTCCAGCGGACTCTTCGCAATAGTATCTAGCAAGGTAATCAACTTTTTATGTAGCGACGGAAATAGCGGTGCCCTAAGCTGGTCAGTACTTCATAACCTATGGTACCAGCGTATTCAGCTACCTCATCAACAGTTAGGTCTTTGTTCAGGATCTCAATGGATTGGAGGGATTCTCGCTCTCCTTGGGAGAGCGCAGAAATATCAAACGTTGTGGAATCCATGGAAATCCGGCCAATTATCGGCAGCTGGCGGCCATAAGCCCAGCCACAACCACGCCCGCCCTGAGCCCGGATTATCCCATCGGCATAACCACCGCGGGCCACTGCCAGCCAGCTGCCCGCTGCTATCTGTTGGGTCGCTCCATAACCCACCCACTGTTCACGGCTAACATAACGCTTTTGCACGATAGGCAAGCTCAGCGACACGGCAGGGCGCATTGGGTTAGGGGTACCGGGAATCGGATTGACCCCATAAAGCGCAGAGCCCGGTCGTGCGATATCAAAGTGATAGTCCTCGCCGAGGAAAATGCCCGATGAGTTGGCAAGGCTCAGCTGAACCTCTGGGCACAGCGCGCGCAGCTTTTCCCCTGCTTCCTTGAAGCTACGCAACTGAAAATCATTTTGCGGATGCTGTGGCTCATCCGCGCACGCAAGGTGGCTCAGCAATAGACGGATATCCGCCGAGTGCAGTAACTGACTATCCTTTAGTAACTCGTCAAACTCCTCTGGAGCCATACCCAGGCGGGTCATACCTGAATCTATTTTTACCGCACAGGGGGCCTCAACCTTCGCACTGGCGCAAATATCTACCCAATTGCGAAGCTGCTCTAAAGTAAAGAGCGTCGGCATTAATCCTGCGCGAGCACACTCCAGTTCCGCACCAGCGCGTACTCCGGTCAAGATAACAATGCGAACACTATCTCCCAGCTCCTTGCGCAAGCGCTCCCCTTCTGTCTGAGTTGCCACAAAAAAGTCTCGGCAACCCTGCCTGTAAAGAGCAGGCACAACCTGGCTCATACCAAGACCATAAGCATCGGCTTTGACCACAGCGCCACAGCGGGTACCAGCTGCCAACCGCTTAGTCAGATCCAGGTAGTTGTCAGCAATGGACTGCAAATTGATACTCAACAGCCCCTCGCGAAAATCGTTCATGCCATCACAACTCTCTATTCACCAGCTAGGTTGCCCCCAGTAAGCTTTCACGTCGTAAAGCACGGGCACCTACTAATATACACAGCCCCACCAAAGAAAGGGTGACCAGGGAACCAGCTATGGCCAGGAGCGCAGAAACGGACTCCCCAGCCATTAACGCACTCAACCACTGCTGCTGCCCGATAAGCGGAGTCAGCTGCCACCAGGGAGAGTCCAACTCAATATTGAAGAGCTTTAATGCAACTAATAGTGTGACAGGTAGCGCCTGCAAAATGCTCAACTGAATCTGGGCATCCTTGAAAGAGCGGGAGCGCAACGACAACAGGATCTGCAGTACAGCGATCAGAAGCGCAAGGGGGAGCAGTATGAGACTTATCGTAATGAGCTCAAAGATCCCCGCAGAAAAGCGAACCCCAATCTCAGCCAGAGGAAGCAAGCTAAATGAAACGGTTAAAACTGCCAGTGAAAGGAGCGCACCAAACCAGCCAATACTAGTAACGGCCACAACCTTTGCCACTAGAAGTTGCCAACCACTAAAAGGCTGCTGCAACAACACCTCAATGGTCATGCGTTCACGTTCACCAGCAGAAGTGTCGATAGAGGGGGCTGCGCTGCACACCAGTAATGCCATTATCAGTAGCACGGGAACCATCAGCCCCCACATTGCCAATCCTCGACTGGAAGGCGTACTGACATCCCTCACCTCAAGTTGCCACGGGGCTAAAACCTGTGTGGCTAAACCTCGAGCCGCTAAGCGCTGTTGCACAACCAGCTGTTGAAGTTGTGCCAGATGCTGCTGTACCAATTGTGCTCCGCGCCCACCGGACTGATCCGCGCTATCCACATACAAATAAACCTTGGGAGACAACAGGCTTCGATAATCTTCTGCAAAACTTTCCTCTATTTGCAAAACCACATCATATTTACCTGTCAAAAGTGCTTGTGGAACCCCATCTTGCAATCGCTCAACATTAAGGTCCCCTCCCTGCAACTTCTCCTCTAAGAGAGGTGCATACTCTGCTCCAACAATCGCTACATTAAAGGTGGTTTCAGACATTACCTTCAAAGATAAAGCCCCGCTGCCAACCATCAGCGCGGGAAACAACAAGGTAAAACCCAGTGTGATCAGTAAAGCGCGCCGGTCTCGCCAAACTTCGTGCAACTCTTTGAGAAGTAGTACTCGCATTTGTTCGGTAAGCCTATTTTTAAAAAACATCATGCTGGCTCACCATATTTACTTCTCTCTGCCAAATTTCCGTAGGCGAGCTTTACAAAGCTATCCTCAAGATTTTCACAACCGGTTTGCCGCATAAGCTCAATTGGGGCACCACTTCCCACTATTGCACCTTCGGCCATAACCAGTACCTCATCGGAAAGTTCAAGGACTTCAGCCATGATATGGCTGGAAAATAAAATAGCCGTTCCCTCTTCACGTAATCGCAAGAGGGTTTTGCGCAGCAGGCGGGCCGCAAGCACATCCAACCCCCGGGTTGGCTCATCGAGCACTAAGTGCCTAGGTCTATGCACCAATGCTCTGGCGAGAGAAACTTTCATTCGTTCTCCCTGGGAAAACCCCTTGGTTCGGCGATTCCAAAGGCTGGATAGTTCCAGCTCATCCCTCACCGACTGTAAAGCCCTTTCCAATTCTGCCCCTGCCAATCCTTGTGCACCGGCAAAAAAGGATAAGTACTCTGCGACGGTGAGCCTCTCATAGAGCCCTTCCCTATCACCGACAATGCCGAGCTGCCGACGAACGCCTTTTGGGTTTTTATAGGGATCTAGACCACCCACAGAAACATTACCGCTATCGGCTTTCAGTAGACCCGCAATAATTCTCAGGCATGTCGTTTTTCCTGCACCGTTAGCTCCTAGTAAGGCTGTAATCCGACCATCGGGCACAGAAAATTGCAGATTGTGAAGTACAGTATTTCCAGAGAACTGCTTATTTACTCCTTCCAATATAATCACAACACTTTCTCCTTAAGCTCTTCACTTTCGGCTGTAGGAGTTATATCCGGCATGATCTCAGGCCCATAAATTCCACTCATAAAGGGTGGCCTATGGATTTTATTGACACAGGTTGTTTGCAGTTCTTCCTCTGGAGAGTCCAGAAACTCTTTGATCAATCGAGGAACACAACCTCTCATCGAATTAATATGACCGCCACTGGCAATAATTAAATGCTGTTTATTGGTCAAGTATCCAAGTTGCTTTTCCGCATATTTTGGCGGTGTGATTGGGTCGGCCTCACCGGAAATCAGCAGCACCGGATGATCGCGGAGTTGTGGCTTAGCATAGTGCCTATCGGCTACTGGCCAAACTTCACAACCACGCTCAAATATCTCTAAAAAAGCATTCCCCACAAAGGTGTTACTGGTATCCACTGAAATTTCTTCATCCGTAATACGAGATAATTCTTCCGCACAGGCTATTGAAAGCGTTAACCCAAGAGACATGCCTACTGCTGAGTCGGGAAATAGTCCGGCAATTCCGGCGAGAGGGTTGTAATTACCCAAACCCGCTTGCTGAATAGCAAAGGGTAATTGTGCAGCTGCCTCTGGAGAATAAAGCGCAGTACGTATCGTATTTTGTAAAACCCAACGAGACATTGGGTATTTCATTGTTTCTCCTGTCAGTGGATCACGGAAGTCTATTGCCATGGACTCACTCCACTGACTTAACAGATCGTCCAAAACCTTCCTCCAGTTACCGAACTCAGAACAGGTTGGATCGAACTGACAGTCTCGCATCAATATTTGAAGAGCACTTTCCGCGGCCGCCGCACTGAGAAATACCTTCGTATCAATAGGTGCTACAGCATCAAGCACTAGAGCTTTTAAACTGTTGGGATACCACTGTTGATAAAGAAGCGCAGTCCGCGTCCCCCAGGATCCCCCCCACAGAGAGATTCGATTGTGATTGAGATGCTTTCGCACCGCTTCCAGGTCCTCAACAGCTTGTCGACTGCTCAAGGAATTAGCAAAGTTAGCCTGCTGTAGATAACACTGTTCCAACTCCCTGGAGATAAGTGTTAAGTCCATCGGCGTATGCCGATCAATACCACAATTAAATGGCCGGGAAAGTCCAGTCCCTCTTCGATCTACCATGACGATTGCATGATTTTGATTAATTTTACGGAACTTATTCAGTAGAGGAACGAGATCACTCGCCGCTTGCCCTGGCCCACCGGCAAGAAGATATAAAGGTTCGCGCTCTGCCTTATCTAAAGCCGGTGAAACAAATACCGCCAATTCAACTTTACTATCTCCCTCACCCACTGGAATTTGCTCACACTGTAGTGGATGCCTCCAGCCATCTAAATAGCAATCCTGAGCACCAGACAATTCTTGCGAGACCGATACCGATGCGAATAACAGGCTACATACTGTGGCTATGCCATTTAGCGGCCTTTTAACACCAAACACGACATTATTCTCCTTAACCTATGGTGTCGATCACAGCAGTGTATCCAACTTCCTGTATCCATGTCCTATACAGCTCTCAATCGAAGAATTGCATTAGCACCCATCTGCACTCAGTGGTAAGGTTTCTGTTTTAGCTTGCCCATGACTGCACCCATGAGCTTTTCAGACCGTGAAAAACATTTAATTCGAGCCGCTTTTGCCTGGGGCCAGATCACCCAGCAGGAGGGGTATACACTTTCTGACCTGGAAATTGAAAAGTCGGTACTTTTCCGCCGCTTACTTGGCGGCCGACCTGCACTGGCTTTCCCCCCCCCACTTCGCCATGGTTTTCCCTGGTATGAGGTTATCGAGGGACGCGCCGAGCATATCGTCAGCGCCTCTGAGACATCGCCAGAGTGCAGCTTTATTGCACCCGGCTGCAAAGTCGGTGAAACCTGCATACTGATTGATGGTGCTTTCTGGCGGGTAGTTGAAACCATTTCTGAACGGGAAGAGTACATTGTCGAGTGGGGCCAATACCCCATGCAATGGCGTTTAAAAAAGCACTGGGAAGTCAATTATGAAATGACCCAGCAACTACACAGCTTTCGTAGGGACAACCCCAGTGCCAAAGTCTCTTTTGACAATTATCTTGGCCAGCGAGACTACCGGGAATTTCGCATAGATGACGATCAAACTGTCTGGCTATGTGAATGGCAGTTAAGCCGTATAAGCCTCTCTGGCTGGGTCTGGGTGGGTACCCTGCTATCTCCGAAAGAAACAGAGCTAGTTCCCGTCTATGAAGACCCTCTCGGGCCGATGATCCTTGGCGAGCCAAGCACAAATAAAGGTGCTGCCTGGCTCCGAATAGAAGAGGCCGGCAATGAGTCACGTTTTGTTAAGCTCGATGGCACATACGATTACCAATCGCTATCCTCGGCGAGTGCAACTCACCTGAAGAGTTTGTTGTATAAACTGCAGGAGAGCTTAGAAAATATCGAAGTCATGGACTGCCATGGGGACTCGCCGATTCGGCGCTTTTCTCTTCCTTCTGCTCTCGTCCCTCTCGATGAATTGAGCTTGAAGGAAATGCAATACGACCTGGTTCCTGATAATGCTTACGAACAAATGGCGTAACACAAACCTCTAAAGCCTCTTCAAAGCCCCCTGTGGGGCTTTTTATTGCCTTCTAGGTGATGCGATCAAGCCCATCCCATTTCCCCATATATCCACAGCAAATCTCTGTTTCCCCATAGTGACAATTCTATTAACAGGCTGTTACTAACAGAATCCATGGACAGACCTGTGTATAACTCCGGGATATCCACGCTCAGGCCCCTGTTTACGTGGGGCCCTTTTCAGCGGGTAAAAAAACACCAGCCATTTATCCACTTTCCACAGGCTGGCTTTACTCACAGAAAGTCTGGATAGACTTGTGCATAACTGCGGTATATCCGCGCCAGGGCCCGTGGTTGCTCAGGCTCACCAAAACGTGCAAAAAATCACCGAACTTTTTATTGATATTTCTGGTCAGTTTTTTAGTGCAATGACTTTTTTGTACTGGATATCATTTTTTCATTTCGGAGGATTTTTTTGCGGTATGTGAGATGCGGATTAAATAACGTGGCGTATTTTTCTGTATTTCTTATTTTTTGCTTGACGTAAATATTGAGAAAAATGCTTTGTTTAAAGGGCTGGAAGCCGTTCGGACTTTTTCAGAGACTTTGTATTTTTCTGGGGTTTTTGTCGAGCTGGATTTTTCGGCGGAAGTATTGCGAGTAAAAATTCGGTTGGGGTTTGAACGGAGTTTTTATTTTTCTCCAGAGCACATTTTTCTTCCAGCTCTTTTTTATTTTCTGTTTTTATTATTTTTATTAACTATTTTTTCACACATAAAAAAAGGGCCACCCAATGGGTGGCCCTTTCGGATTAGAAGCCTGACGATGACCTACTCTCACATGGGGAGACCCCACACTACCATCGGCGATGTTGCGTTTCACTTCTGAGTTCGGCAAGGGATCAGGTGGTTCCACAACTCTATTGTCGTCAGGCAAACTGGCTTGGGTTGGCGTTGGTCTTATGGGCGTTTGCCCTGCGCTGCCGTTTGACTGTTCGTTTGCCATTGCTTTTTCAGCAGTTAACAGTCAACCCAAATTAGTCGGTAAAACAATCTGTAGTAATACACCGCAAGCGATTGTATGTCTCTTGCTCACAATCCGCTAGCTTAGCTAGTCGTTAGTAACCATCTCTGTTGTATGGTCAAGCCGCACGGGCAATTAGTACTGGTTAGCTCAACGCCTCACAGCGCTTCCACACCCAGCCTATCAACGTGGTAGTCTTCCACGGCCCTTTAGGACTCTCAAGGAGTCAGGGAGATCTTATCTTGAAGGAGGCTTCCCGCTTAGATGCTTTCAGCGGTTATCCCGTCCGAACATAGCTACCCGGCAATGCCACTGGCGTGACAACCGGAACACCAGAGGTTCGTTCACTCCGGTCCTCTCGTACTAGGAGCAACTCTTCTCAAATCTCCAACGCCCACGGCAGATAGGGACCGAACTGTCTCACGACGTTCTAAACCCAGCTCGCGTACCACTTTAAATGGCGAACAGCCATACCCTTGGGACCGGCTTCAGCCCCAGGATGTGATGAGCCGACATCGAGGTGCCAAACACCGCCGTCGATGTGAACTCTTGGGCGGTATCAGCCTGTTATCCCCGGAGTACCTTTTATCCGTTGAGCGATGGCCCTTCCATACAGAACCACCGGATCACTATGACCTACTTTCGTACCTGCTCGTCATGTCTGACTCGCAGTCAAGCGCACTTATACCATTATGCTCATTGCATGATTTCCGACCATGCTGAGTGCACCTTCGTACTCCTCCGTTACTCTTTGGGAGGAGACCGCCCCAGTCAAACTACCCACCATACACTGTCCTCGATCCGGATAACGGACCAGAGTTAGAACCTCAAACATACCAGGGTGGTATTTCAAGGACGGCTCCACAGCAACTAGCGTTACTGCTTCAAAGCCTCCCACCTATCCTACACAAGTAGGCTCAAAGTTCAGTGCAAAGCTGTAGTAAAGGTTCACGGGGTCTTTCCGTCTAGCCGCGGGTACACTGCATCTTAACAGCGATTTCAATTTCACTGAGTCTCTGGTGGAGACAGCGTGGCCATCGTTACGCCATTCGTGCAGGTCGGAACTTACCCGACAAGGAATTTCGCTACCTTAGGACCGTTATAGTTACGGCCGCCGTTTACCGGGGCTTCGATCAAGAGCTTCGCCGAAGCTAACCCCATCAATTAACCTTCCGGCACCGGGCAGGCGTCACACCCTATACGTCCTCTTACGAGTTTGCAGAGTGCTATGTTTTTAATAAACAGTCGCAGCCACCTGGTCACTTCGACCGGCCTCAGCTTAGGGAGCAAGTCCCATCACCAAAACCGGCGTACCTTCTCCCGAAGTTACGGTACCATTTTGCCTAGTTCCTTCACCAGAGTTCTCTCAAGCGCCTTGGTATTCTCTACCTGACCACCTGTGTCGGTTTAGAGTACGATTCACTATTACCTGAAGCTTAGAAGTTTTTCCTGGAAGCAGGGCATCAACCACTTCACCCACTAAGTGGGCTTCGTCATCAGTTCTCAGCCTTAGGGACCCGGATTTGCCTAAGTCCCCAGCCTACAACCTTAAACATGGACAACCAATCGCCATGCTGGCCTAGCCTTCTCCGTCACTCCGTCGCAGTAATAGCGAGTACAGGAATATTAACCTGTTTCCCATCGACTACGGCTTTCGCCCTCGCCTTAGGGGTCGACTAACCCTGTCCCGATTAGCGTTGGACAGGAACCCTTGGTCTTCCGGCGGGGAGGTTTTTCACCTCCCTTGTCGTTACTCATGTCAGCATTCGCACTTGTGATACCTCCAGCAGACCTCCCGATCCACCTTCAACGGCTTACACAACGCTCCTCTACCATGCTCCTAAGAGCATCCGCAGCTTCGGTTACCAGTTTTAGCCCCGGTATATCTTCCGCGCAGGCCGACTCGACTAGTGAGCTATTACGCTTTCTTTAAAGGATGGCTGCTTCTAAGCCAACCTCCTAGCTGTCTGGGCCTTCCCACATCGTTTCCCACTTAACTGGTATTTGGGACCTTAGCTGGCGGTCTGGGTTGTTTCCCTTTCCACGACGGACGTTAGCACCCGCCGTGTGTCTCCCGCGATTGCACTCCTCGGTATTCGGAGTTTGCATGGGGTTGGTAAGTCGGGATGACCCCCTAGCCCAAACAGTGCTCTACCCCCGAGGGTGAGACGCGAGGCGCTACCTAAATAGCTTTCGAGGAGAACC
>NZ_CP174292.1:3722500-4475000 GCF_052466775.1 Microbulbifer sp. CnH-101-G | reverse complement strand
ATATGGGTCAATTACCCAGTGAACCCAGGCGGCTTTTTTGCTATAAAGTCACTTCAATGCCTGTTTTTTAAACACCCTTTATTTCAAGCGCAGATAACAACGACAGCCGGCGCCGCCCGTTAATACCATGCAGAATCATCGCAAACCGACATCCCGTGTCCGAATAGGCGCCTTGCCCAAGCATTTTCCTCGAGTGCACGCCCTAACGGCCAGTGCCGCTGCCTGTGTACTGGTTTTGGCAATTTTTATCCCAACGCCAGAAGTCGAAGCCAAGCGCATGCCTCTTCCCGTCAATCTGTCTCCAACTACTGAGAAGACAGAAACTGCTGCTGAACAAAAGCAGGTCGAGAAAGTCTCTCCCAACCAGGAAATTGCATTAGCTGCAGCGGCTACAGAGGCATTAAAGTCACTCAGCCTGACCGTGCGTAATGGCGATACCCTGTCTGACCTGTTTAAGCGCGCCAAAGTCAGTGCAGGTGAAATGTACCAGTTGCTTGGCAGTGGCAAGGAAGCAAAAAAACTGGCGAGACTTAATCCCGGTGAAGAGCTGACATTTACGGTCAATGCCGATGGCAAGCTACAGAGTTTAGCGCTACAGAAGGACAGGCTCAGCCAAGTCAGATTTACTCGTGATATTGAGAGTAAATTTCAGCACGATCTGGTTCAAAGAGAGCCCGACAGCCACCCCGCCTATCGCCAGGGACAAATTGATAGCTCTTTGTTTGTTGCAGGCAGCAATGCCGGACTGAGCGATAGCCTAATTATGGAAATGGCTGATGTCTTTAGCTCCGATATCGACTTTGCCCTGGATATTCGCAAGGGCGATAGTTTTAGCGTGATGTTCGAGGAAAAATTCCTCGACGGGGAAAAGATTGGTAACGGTCCTATTCTCGCGGTCAGTTTTACCAACCAGGGCCAGACTTACAGTGCAGTTCGCTACGTCGACAGCAGCGGCGATGCCAATTACTTCACCCCTGAAGGCAAGAGCATGCGCAAGGCGTTTATTCGTACGCCTCTGGATATAGTGCGCATCAGCTCCCACTTCAATCCACGCCGTTTACATCCGGTTTTCAAATCGCGTCGCCCGCACAACGGCACCGATTATGCGGCCCCTCGTGGTACCCCGGTTTACTCCACCGGCGACGGCCGGGTGATTGCCTCTGGTTACAGCAAACCTAACGGCAACTATGTGTTTATTCAGCACGGTGAACGTTACGTTACCCGCTACCTACATTTAACCAAGCGCAAAGTGAAGAGAGGCCAGCGAGTAAAGCAGCGCCAAGTTATCGGCACTGTCGGCTCCACTGGCTATGCCACTGGCCCTCACTTGCACTATGAATTCCTGGTGGATGGCAGGCATCGCAATCCGGCCACGATCGTGCGCAAACTGCCCAAAGCCAAGTCTGTGCCCTCAGCCGAAATGATGCGCTTTAAGAATCAAACGCAGCCTCTGCTGGCCAAGCTGGAAAATTACCAGGGCCCGGCTCTGGCAAAACTCGACGACGACAATTAATAAGCACTTTATTTTATGCCCGATCTTTTTATCGGTCTGATGTCCGGTACCAGCGTCGATGCCATCGACGCGGTACTGGTCGACTTTGGCGGTGAAGATAAAATCAAGCCGCGTATCCTGGCAGCTCTCAGCCACCCCATCCACCCATCACTGCGCAGCGCAATTCTCGCTCTATGCTCTCCCGGCCCATCGGAATTGGATCGCGCCGGACAGCTGGATCGACAGCTTGGCCAGGCATTTGCCGAGGCAACGAATACCTTGTTGGCGCGTGCGGGTGTAGAGCCGCATGATGTCACTGCAGTTGGCAGCCACGGGCAAACTGTCAGGCACCGACCGCCTGGCACTGTAAGCTCCCCTTTCACCCTACAGCTTGGCGACCCCAATACGATTGCCGCAATGACCGGCATTAGCACGGTCGCCGATTTTCGTCGACGCGATATGGCATTGGGCGGACAGGGGGCGCCGCTAATGCCCGCATTCCATCGCGCCGCCTTCAAAACTGAGGGCAATCGTGCCGTTGTCAATATTGGTGGCATGGCCAATATTACTGAGCTGAAAGCCGATAGCAGCATTTGCGGTTACGACACTGGCCCCGGCAATGCTCTAATGGATTACTGGGTAAGCCTTCATAAAAAGCAACCTTTCGACCGAGAAGGTAGCTGGGCAGCCAGTGGCCGGGCTAACCCCGAGCTGTTGAATCGCTTGATGTCAGATCCCTACTTTACCGCCGAACCGCCGAAAAGCACTGGCCGCGAAACCTTTAACGCCAACTGGCTGGAACAAGCCCTGGCTGGATTGGAACTAGCCCCCGCAGATGTGCAGGCAACCCTGTCAGAAGTCACTGCGGCGAGTGTTGCCGAAGCCGTGCATTCTTTCGCGGATGGTGGGGAGTTACTGGTATGCGGTGGGGGCGCAAAGAATAAGGATTTACTATCCAGGCTACAGAGGCGGTTGCCTACTTGGTCAATTGCCGATACGGGAACTTATGGCATTGATGCCGACTGGCTTGAAGCAGTGGGGTTCGCATGGCTGGCTCGGCAGACACTACTCGGCCTACCCGGAAATTGCCCCGGGGTAACCGGGGCAAAAAAAGAAGCCATTCTCGGGGCTATCTATCCCCCATAAAGCGGCTAGTAGCTGATAGGCGGCTCAGATCGAAAAGGAAGAGCCGCAACCACAGGTGGAAGAAGCGTTGGGGTTTTGCACCACGAAGCGAGAACCGGCCAGCCCCTCTTCATAGTCCACATTGGCACCCACCAAATAGGGGTAGCTCATGGCATCGACCAGTACCTGAATGCCGTCTTTCTCGATAATCGCATCGTCCTCGGCTACCAGCTCATCGAAGGTAAACCCGTACTGGAATCCAGAACAGCCGCCACCGGTAACAAAGACCCTAAGCTTTAAATCCGGATTGCCCTCCTCTTCCAACAGGCTCTTGACCTTAGCTACCGCTTTATCGGTAACCACCAGTGGTGCAGGAGAAAAGGATACAGCTTCTGACATAAGTCTCTCTCAACTCATCGGGACGTTCGCAACTCGTATAAAAGCTATACAGAGCGCAGCCTCGGGGGCGTCATCTTGCTTAAACCCAGCAAATCAGTCAAGTATTTGGCACAACAGGCCCCGGTATTAAAGGAAGCCGGGGCTGTTGTGGGAGGTCAATTTAAGAAGCTTCAATCACTGTTTCATCTTCGGAATAGCCAATCATCGGAGTTTCACCGGCGGAGCTGAGGTCCGCATTGGAAACCAGTGCGCCATTGACCTGGGCACCCTTCATCATCTCAATCAGCTTATAGTGCACATTACCCTCTACCATAGCCTTAGAGGCCAGCTCCAGATGGCGTGCTGCAAATACATCCCCACACACATTGCCGTTGATGACCACCTGGGGTACACGGATTTCACCTTCGATCACGCCACCGTCAACAATCTGCAAACGTGCATCGCTGTCACTATGAGCCGAGACATTGCCCTTTACCTTGCCTTCAATGACCAGGTTTCCACGAAAGTGTATATCGCCGGTGACTTCCGTCTGGCGCGCGATCAGAGTCGTATGATTACTACCGGTACTGGCCATAGTTACGTTTTTCTCTTTTTTTCTTAACATAATCCCTAAAACCTCATGCCTCTGGCATCAATGCTAGCTTTTCTGTACCAACCAGCCGTAACGCTGCTCAATATTGAACCCGCTGCGTCCACTGGATTTGAGCGAGAGCTCCACGCCTTCGGGTATAAACCCTTCCGGCAAGCGCAGCTCCCCCTCTATGTTCTGAAAATATTTAAAACGCAGCGGGATAGACTCTTTATCCACCTGCTCCGATAAATCCATTAAGGCGTAGCGCTTTGGCTCGCCGTCCTGGCGGCCCACAACGGTAAAGGTGGCCGTCCCCTTAATGACATTTCGGCGCGCCGCCGACTGTTGAACCTGTAGCTTGTACTGGTAACTGCGTGCATCAGCGGTCTGGGAGAGAATAAAGCGGCCGATCGAGACCCCCTCCCCACCCTCTGCCGGCGCCATAACTCCTCGATAGAAAGAGATTTCCTGTTTCAGCTCGGCAATCTGGCTTTCTTTTTGCACCAGCTCAGTGCGCACGGCCTCGCTGGCCTGTTCACCGATTACCAAGGACTGCTCGGCGGTAGCAGCACGCATGCGCAGGGCTTCATTTTCACTATTGAGCGCCTCGAGTTGCTCCAGCACCCGGGTATATTCCAGGGTCTTCTCATCGAGGTTTTTACGCAGGTGATACTGGCTGGCGAAATAGGAACCGGCAGAGGTGACCAATACCAACAGGGCGACGCCACCCGCGGCAATCACGCCGGAGAAGGGGCGGTGGGGCACCACTTTCATACGGTACTGCTTACTGCCTTTCACTTTGAGCTCCATATAATTCGCTGGGGCTGAACCGAGAATACCGGTTATCGTAATTATTTGATTTTAAGGCAGCAGCGCGGGGCTCTCCAAGCCCAACGTCTCAGTTAGGCCAAACATAATGTTCATATTCTGGACCGCCTGGGCCGAGGCACCCTTGGCCAGGTTGTCGATCACCGACATGACTACCAGGGTATCCCGATCCTGGGGTTGCATCACGGACACCCTGCACATATTTGTGCCACGGACGCTGCGGGTTTGCGGGTGGCTTCCGGGCGGAAGTACATCAACGAAGGGCTCATCTTTGTAGCGCTGCTCAAACAACCCCTGTAATTCACTGGCTGAAAGACCCTCTGTGGAGAGTGTCTTGGCAAACAGAGTAGCGTGGATGCCCCGAATCATTGGCAATAGGTGCGGCACAAATGTTACCTGCGCCGGGCTGGCAGCGAGCGGCTGTACCTTGCGCAAGCCCTGCTCAATCTCCGGTAAATGGCGGTGACCGGCAGCAGAATAAGCGCGGAAGTTATCACTGTTTTCCGCCAGGATCAGGTCTGTCTTGGCCTGGCGCCCGGCACCACTGGCACCGCTGGCCGCACTCGCAATTAGTTCTGACGGCTCTACCACACCCGCCTCCAGTAGAGGAATCCAGCCCAACTGGATTGCAGTGGGGTAACACCCGGGGCAGGCCACCAGCTGCGCACCTGCGATATCGGCGCGGTTGACTTCAGGCAAACCGTAAACCGCCGCTTGGGCCAGTGCTGGAGCTGCGTGCTCCTGGCCATACCAAGTCTCCCAGGTGGAGATATCCTTGAGACGAAAATCAGCGGAAAGATCAACTACCCGCACACCGCGCTCAATAAGTGCCGGCACTTGGGCTTGAGCAACTCCGTGAGGCGTAGCAAAGAAGACAAGATCACAGCCGGCTAACTGCTCGATTTCCGGCTCACAAAAAGCCAGGTCGTAGTGTCCACGCAGACTGGGAAATAACTCCGCTACAGGTGTGCCCTTCAGGGAACGCGAGGTGATTGCGACCACTTTTACCTGTGGATGTGTCGCCAAAATTCGCAGCAGCTCCACTCCCGTGTAGCCGGTGGCTCCGACAATTGCTACCTTAATCACCTTGCTAGACTCTCCCAATAAATCCGCCAATTGAGACGATAATCATAAAATCAGCCAAACACTCTACCACAAGCCCCAGACCTTGAAGGATGTGCGGTGTCACAGCGCCCCAGGATTTCACTGAAAAGCACCCTGAGCCGTTACTTACCCAAGACAAACGCTCTGGAGCAAATTCGCCTGCAACTCTCGGCCCGGGAAGCCCTGGCGCCACTGGTTGGCATGGCTTTGATTACCGGGGTACTCGCCGGTGGTGTCACCGTGCTGTTTCGCTTTGCCATGGAGTGGCCAACCACCTTTTTTCTGTCCGTACCCCAAAATTACGAGTCCCTACCGCCACTCTGGCGGTTTGCCCTACCGGTAATAGGATCCCTGTTAATTGGCATTATCTACCTGGTACTCAGCCCCAAACGCTACGATGTTGGTGTGGTTCATGTACTCGACCGCCTCTACAACCACCAGGGCTATATGCCGGTACAAAATGCACTGCTGCAGTTTTTCGCCGGGTCCATCGCCCTGATTAGTGGCCATTCGGTGGGTCGTGAGGGACCGGCGGTACATCTTGGCGCGGCCAGCGGCAGTTGGCTGGCGCGCGCACTGCGCCTGCCCAATAACTCAGCGCGCAGCCTGCTCGGTTGTGGCGTGGCCGCCGCTATTGCAGCCTCATTCAACACTCCGTTAGCTGGTGTGATATTCGCTATGGAAGTGGTGATGCTCGAGTATTCCGTGGCTGGCTTTTTACCAGTCATTCTGGCGGCGGTAACCGGTAGTGCGATTACCCAGCTGACTTTTGGCCGTGAACCAGACTTTAATGTACCGGCAATCCATCTCAACTCTCTGGCGGAACTGCCTATTTTATTTTTATGCGCGCTGGTTATCGGCGTTCTGGCAGCGCTTTTCATTCTGGCCCACCGCAAACTCACCAAGCAAACCCATCGCTCACCGCTGTTGCGCTTTCTGATAGTGGGGCTGGTAACCGGCACTATCGGAATCTGGGTACCGGAAATTCTCGGTGGGGGCTACGACACACTGCAAATGGCGATGCTGGGAGAGCTGGGCATAAACACTCTAATAGTGATTGTTGCAGCCAAGTTGATTGCTACCGCTCTGGGGTCTGGGCTGGGCATCCCTGGGGGGGTTATTGGCCCCAGCCTTATCCTCGGTGCCTGCATCGGCGGTATTGCCGGTGGCCTCGCCAATATGTGGTTGGGAGAACATACGGCGAGTCCAGGCTTTTACGCCATGGTGGGTATGGCTGCAATGATGGCGGCCATGCTCAACGCTCCCCTTGCCGCCTTGCTCGCCATTCTCGAATTGACCTACAACCCCAATGTGCTTTTTCCCGGAATGATGATGATCGTGGTGGCCACCTTGATCAGCCGACAACTTTTTTCCACCCAGGGAATTTACCTCGAAACACTGCGCGCGCTGAATAAAGCTGGCACCCCAACTTGGCGCCAGCAAATGCTCAGCGGTGTAGGTGTGGCCAGCCAAATGGACCGAAGCTTTATTGTCGCTCAGCAGGAAATCACTCTGGAGCAAGCACAGGGCTATATCTCACAACACCCCCAGTGGATACTGATCGATTTGCCCAATGAAAAACCTCCTGAACTCCTGCGTGCTGCCGATCTGGCCACGTTTCTACAGGGCAGCAAAGAGGGGGAGGGTGAAGAACCTCTTGTGGAGCAGGAACAAAAAGACGAGGGCACAACGGCAAAGATTGATTTGCTAAAAATCCCCGGTGAGCGTAAACAGATGGCGGAATTAAATTGGCGTGCAACCATGCTGGAAGCTCAGCAAGAACTTAAAAATACCGGGGCCGACGCCTTGTATATTAGTCGCCACCAGAGCGGCTCCCTGGACAACCGCATTGCGGGCATTATTCTGCCGCTACAGATCGATAATTTTTACCGGAAATAATCAGTTTTCGTTTTTATTTTTTGAGGGGATTTTCCATGTTGTGGATCAAGGCTTTTCATATTATTGCCATGGTGTGTTGGTTTGCCGCGCTCTTTTATTTACCGCGTCTTTTTGTTTACCACGTGGATGCCACCGACGCCCTCAGCCGCGACCGCTTCTGCATCATGGAACGACGCCTTTACAGGGGGATCGCCATCCCAGCCATGCTTGCCACTATTGGCCTGGGTATCTGGCTTTACAGTTTGAATCCCAGCTACTACACCTCGGCCGGCTGGATGCATGCGAAACTCACCTTTGTTGTACTCCTGCTGGCCTATCATCATATGTGTGGCGCCTACGTTCGTAAGTTTGCCCAGGGCACCAATACCCGCAGTGGACGTTATTTCCGTATTTTTAATGAGGTTCCGACCGTGGCCCTGTTCGCCATCGTCATTCTGGCCGTGGTGAAGCCCTTTTAATTTGGCGCGAAATCATTCTTTGCCTGGGTCATATAGGAACTAAAATTAGGCGCACAGCAATTGGCAGTCATGTAGATCTTCTATGGATACACCGCAGCCCATTATTTTGACCGTCACCCACCACGATCCCAGTGGCAGCGCCGGCATAGGCGCAGATACGGAAACGGCCGTCAGTTTGGGCTGCCACGCAGCCTCCGTCGTTTCCGCCATCAGCGTCTGTAACACCGGCGAACTGATCGGGGTAGCGCCAGTGGATGACAGCCTTTTGATTGAGCAGGCCCGAACGGTCCTAGAGGATATGCCCATAGCGGCTATCAAGGTTGGCTATCTCGGTTCGGTGGAAAATGTGCGGGCACTGCACAGTGTGCTGCGCGATTACCCCGACATTCCGGTCATTATCGACCCGGACGCCACCCTGGCCGATAAAGAGAGTGTATTGGCCCCACCCCTTTGGGAGGCCATGAGTTCCCTGTTGCTGCCCTACGCCACCATGGTATGTCCCAACCGGCGTGAGGCGCGTGCAATGGCGGTGGAGGCCGATACCCATGACGCCATGGCCCAGGAATTGCTGGAAAGCGGTTGCCGCTACCTGCTACTCACCGGGGTGCCGCATGACCAACAGCTGCAGAACCGCCTCTACGATGAGCGCGGTTTGATCCGTGAATTCCACTGGGAGCGGTTGCCGCCCGCGGCCTATGGGGTCTGCGGCACACTCGCCACCGCCATCGCCTGCCATATCGCCCACGGCCTGACCATCACCGAGACAGTAAGCCGCAGTCAGCAATACGCCTGGAGCGCCATCCGCGATAGTCGTCGGCTGGGGATGGGGCGGCCAATTCCCAACCGCTTGTTCTGGTGTGAGCGCTAGGGTACTCGCTGTCTCAGTGCAATTCGCGATCCGCACCGACAGCAACGTCGGTGCGACTTACCAGCCAACCCTCCCTGCTGCGCCCTGACTTGCCCCGCATTGTCCTCAAGGCCCCACACCCTGATAATGGCCGCTGACTCTTGGCCTTTTTCGCAATTTCTGAATGAATTCTATGAGTAAATCTGAGCAGCTCTTTGCTGAAGCCCAGCAATTTATCCCCGGCGGCGTTAACTCCCCGGTTCGCGCTTTCCGTGCCGTTGGCGGCACGCCCCTGTTTATCCGCCGCGCCGAAGGCGCTTATCTATTCGATGCGGACGAGAAACGTTATATCGACTATGTGCAATCCTGGGGCCCGATGGTACTCGGTCACGCACATCCGGAAGTGATTGAAGCGGTCGTGGAACAGGCCCAATCAGGCCT
This sequence comes from Microbulbifer sp. CnH-101-G, assembly GCF_052466775.1. NCBI lineage: Bacteria > Pseudomonadati > Pseudomonadota > Gammaproteobacteria > Cellvibrionales > Microbulbiferaceae > Microbulbifer > Microbulbifer sp. CnH-101-G. Next base: position 4,465,836 of record NZ_CP174292.1, on the reverse strand, counting down.
GAGCTTCGGCGCCCCCACTGAGCTGGAAACCGAGCTGGCCGAGGAACTCTGCCGTCTGTGGCCCAACATGGATCTGGTGCGCTTCGTCAACTCCGGCACCGAAGCCACCATGAGCGCCATCCGCCTGGCTCGCGGCTTTACCGGACGCGATAAGATTGTGAAGTTTGAAGGCTGCTACCACGGTCATTCGGACTCACTGCTGGTCAAAGCCGGCTCCGGCGCCCTGACCATGGGGGTTCCCTCCTCTCCCGGCGTTCCCGCAGCCCTGGCGGACCACACCATCACCCTGAGCTACAACGATGCTGAAGGCGTGCGTGCCTGCTTCAATGAGATTGGCGACCAGATCGCCTGTATCATCGTGGAGCCCGTCGCCGGCAATATGAACTGTATCCCACCAGTGCCCGGCTTCCTGGAAACACTGCGCGAAGTCTGCGACCAACACGGCGCCTTACTTATTCTCGACGAAGTCATGACAGGCTTCCGCGTCAGCCTCACTGGCGCCCAAGGACACTATGGCATCGAAGCGGATCTGACCACTCTCGGCAAGGTGATTGGCGGCGGGATGCCAGTGGGTGCCTTCGGTGGCAAGCGCGAAATTATGGAGCAGATCGCTCCTCTGGGGCCCGTTTATCAGGCGGGTACTTTGTCCGGCAACCCGGTGGCCATGGTTGCGGGCCTGGAAACCCTGCGCCTGGTGGAAGAAGCCGGTTTCTACGAGCCTCTAGTGGCCAGAACAGACCGCCTGGTGGAAGGCATCCTCGCCGCAGGCAAGAAAGCGGGAATTCCCATTACCGCCAACAAGGCTGGCAGCATGTTTGGCTTCTTCTTTACCGAGGAAACTCATGTCACCAACTACCAACAGGTAATGGCCTGCAATAACGAGCGTTTTAATCGATTCTTCCACGGCATGCTTGAAGAAGGTGTCTATCTGGCACCCGCCTCCTACGAAGCCGGGTTCATGTCCGCCGCCCATAGTGACGAGGATATCGAAGAGACTATCGCTGCCGCAGAGCGCGTTTTCGCCCGACTCGACTGATTTCCTCTCCCTGGTACCCACTACAAGGTGGGTACCTACTCTCCCCCTGCATCAAAATCGTTCACCCATCACTTGAGTTAACGCTTTGCCGCAGAAGCGTTGTTCTTTTCATATGGCAGGGTAAAAATGTATACATAAATTAAAAGGTATACATTTTGAGAAGCATATTATCCGATACCAGCCTATCCACGATCAGCGCCGGTTTCATCGCCGTGCTGGTCGCCGTGGCCAGCTCCGCGGCTATTGTGTTTGAAGCAGCCCGTGCAGCCGGCGCCGATGAGGCGATGATTGCCTCCTGGATCGGTGCCTTGGGCCTGGGGATGGGGCTCTCCTGTATCGTCTTCTCCTGGTATTACCGGGCACCGATTATTACGGCATGGTCGACTCCCGGCGCCGCATTACTGGCGACCAGCCTCAGCGGTATTCCAATTGCCGAGGCCATCGGCGCATTTTTTTTCAGCGCTCTGCTGACCCTTATAGTGGGGGTTTCCGGAGCCTTCGAACGGGTGGCCAGACTGGTACCCGGCCCGATTGCCGGCGCCATGCTGGCGGGCATACTGCTGCAGTTCGGTCTAGGTACCTTCACCTCGCTGCAATCCCAACCCGTTTTGGTGGGCGCTATGGTAATAGCCTATCTTGTGGGGCGGCGCTGGGTACCCCGCTACGCCATTATTCTGGTACTCGTCTGTGGGCTGGTGGTCTGCTGGAAGTTGCAACTGTTCGCACCTGACCAGATTCACTGGCAAGCGCCAAAGCCAATTTGGGTTACACCGGAATTCAGACTCTCAACCCTCATTAGTGTCGGCATCCCGTTATTTATCGTCACTATGACCTCTCAATATCTCCCTGGGGCGACGACCCTCGCCGCCAGTGGCTATCAGCGGGTGCCAGTTTCTCCTCTTATCAGTGGCACCGGATTAACCAACCTGCTGCTCACCCCCTTCGGCGGCTTTACTCTAACCCTGGCGTCGATTACCGGCGCAATATGTAGCGGGCCCGAAGCGCACCCCAACCCGGACAAGCGCTACACGGCCGGGATTGCCGCAGGTTTTTTCTATCTACTGGTAGGCTTGTCTGGCGCCACGGTAGTAGCATTATTCAGTAATTTCCCCAAGGCGCTGATCGCAGCATTGGCTGGCCTGGCTTTACTCGGGACACTCGGTAACTGCCTGGCGGGTGCTACCGCAGATACAGAAAGCCGGGAAGCGGCGGTGATCACCTTTCTTATCAGCGCTTCAGGCATCAGTTATTTGGGGATAGGTGCCGCTTTCTGGGGGCTGGTCGGCGGGCTGGGCTGTTATTGGTTTTTCAGGCGGAATAATAAATAAGGGCCCAATGAACCTTTACGAAAAAATCAAAGCGGATTTGCAGCGCGGGCGTTTCCCCGCCGGTCAAGCACTGAAGCAGGCGGAAGTGGCCGAACTCTATGAAGTCAGCCGTATCCCCGTGAGAGACGCCTTGCAGCGCCTCAAAAATGAGGGTTGGCTGGAGCCCCACGGCAAACGTGGTGTCGCCGTACCCCAGTTCGATCCGTTGGAGGTGGAGGATCTCTACCTGATGCGTATGCGCCTGGAGCCCTTGTTACAAACCCTCGCGCAAAAAAACCTCACCAATGAAACACTCGGTCGGGCACGGGATATTCTCGACACCATGGAGGAGAACCCCAACCTCTCAGCCGAGCAGATTGGCTGTCTTAACTGGCAGTTTCACGCCACTATCTACCTCGCCGCAAGGCGTCCCACCCTTTTCGCCACAGTGGAGCAACTGCACAGGCAGTGTGAGCGCTATATCGGTTACCAATCCCGCAGCCTGCACTACCAGAGCACCAGCCAGAAAGAGCATTATGCGATTCTTGAGGCGCTACAACACAAGCGAGAAGAAGAAGCGGCAACCCTGCTAGCCGCACATATCGAGACCGCCGGCAAGAAACTGGTGGCCTTTTTTCACTCCGCTCAAAACAGCTCCTAAAACGAGTTGAGGGAAATCACCGGCGACGGCAATTTGATATGATGGCCGCCAATTGCGGTCGCGGGGTTGCTGCGACCCTATCGATAGCCGGAGTAATTCCCCATGAGTCAAAATCTCGGCCGCGGAGCCTACCCCAACACACGCTTGCGCCGCCTGCGCGCACAGGATTTTTCCCGCCGACTGGTGAGGGAAAACCTGCTCAGCTGTGACGACCTGATACTGCCATTGTTTGTCATTGAAGGCCGTAGCGAAACCCAAAAAGTAGCCTCTATGCCCGGTGTTGAGCGCCTCAGCGTGGACTTGCTAGCCAAAAAAGCGAAGTCCCTGCAACAGCTGGGTATTCCCGCTGTTGCGCTGTTCCCCGTGGTGGATCCCTCGGCGAAATCCGACTGCGCCAGCGCTGCCCACGACGCCAATGGCCTGGCCCAGCGCGCCGTGCGGGAATTGAAGAATGCGGTGCCGGAATTAGGGGTGATTACCGATGTGGCCCTGGACCCGTTCACCAGCCACGGCCAGGATGGTTTGATGGATCACAGCGGCTATATCGTCAACGATGAGACTGTGGAAGTACTGGTACAGCAGGCCCTTTCCCACGCCGCTGCGGGTGCCGATATGGTGGCGCCTTCCGACATGATGGACGGCCGTATCGGCGCTATTCGCGCGGCACTTGAGGGCGCCGGGCACAGCAATACCCTGATCATGTCCTATGCGGCCAAGTACGCCTCCGCCTACTACGGTCCTTTCCGCGATGCCGTGGGCTCCGCGGGTAACCTCAAGGGTGGCAATAAGGCCAGCTATCAGATGGACCCCGCCAACTCCGATGAAGCCCTACACGAGTGTGCTCTGGATCTTCAAGAAGGGGCCGATATGGTGATGGTGAAGCCCGGTATGCCCTATTTGGATATCGTGCGTCGGGTGAAAGAGGAGCTGAGGGTACCCACTTTTGCCTACCAGGTGAGCGGTGAGTACGCCATGCACTGCGCCGCGTTCGAAAACGGCTGGCTACAGCGCGAGGCGGTGATTCTGGAATCCCTGTTGGCGTTCAAGCGCGCCGGCGCCGATGGAATCCTCACCTATTTTGCCGAGGAAGCCGCACAGCTGCTGCAGGGCTGAAACCTTGTAATTATTGCGCGGCTTACGCCGCGCTACTTATTCAAGGCCACTGGTCTTCCAGCGCCGGTCCCACCGGCTGGGCCTCTTCAACGGGAACACCTCGATATTCCACCTCAGCAGACTGACTGCGGGGCAATTCGAGAGGCTCTAAAGAGGAGTCCTCGCCAAACTCCTCCGCATCATCACCGCGCAACTGTTCCCGCAGTTGATTACGGCGCTCACTCTCATGTTGTTGCCGCTCTATGTCATTGCCCCAGCCAGGGGTCATCTGCTCCCGCGGTGCCGCCTCTGAACGCTCATTGCCAAACAGATTGCGGAACCAACGCCAGCGGTCCTGCCCCCGACACTCTGGCGCCGGTTGCAAGTGGGTTTCATAGGAGAAAGGTATCTCGTAGCCACCTCGGCAATAATCCGGGTCCATAAACTGTCCGCGAGCATTCACCTCTTTGAACTCGATCCCCCGTGGAGCCTCCACAGGACCGTGCTGATGGGGCAGCTTGCGCATGATTTCGGTCCAGATCGGCAGGGCCCCGGTGGAACCGGTCAAACGGGTACGCTCGTTATCATCGCGCCCGAGCCATACCACCGCGGTAACCTCTGGGGAAAATCCGGCAAACCAGCTGTCGCGGTTATTGTTGGTGGTACCGGTCTTACCGGCAAAGGGCACGCTGCTGGGCAATCGCTTGGCAGACCTGCGTCCGGTACCCTCGCGCATTGCCTGCTCGAGGCCCCAGCGCAACAGGTAAGCAGGCACTGGGTCGACGCCGCGATTCGTGCGCGGGCGGAAATGCTGAACCCGACCACCCTGAGCATCGGATACCGCCAGCAGGGTGCGGGGTTGCACCGTCTCGCCATTATTGGCGATGGTCTGGTACATACCCGCCACCTCTAATGGTGTCATTTCCACCGCACCCAACAACATTGCCGGGACATGAGGCAGGATGGTATCCACACCCAGGCGCCGGATAGTCTGGCGTACATTCTGCAGTCCCAAATCGAGACCCAGGTGAGCGGTAGCCAGGTTATAAGACTTGGCCAGCGCTACATAGAGAGGCACTTGACCGTGGGCGAGCTTATCGAAGTTTTGCGGCATCCATACATCGCCATCGGCCTCCTCGATACGCACTGGTGCATCGTCGATTAGGGTGGCCAAATTGTATTCTTCAGGGCGCTCCAGAGCGGTTAGGAAGACCGCCGGCTTAATCAGAGAGCCCACCTGGCGGCGTGCCTCCAAAGCCCGGTTGAAACCGGGATAATCCGGGTCGCGATCTCCCACCATGGCGAGTACATTGCCCGTGCGGTTATCCAATAGCACCGTGGCAGCCTGGAGAGTATTCGCCTTAATCTTGCGGTCTTTCTCCAGCTTCTGCACGCCTCCACTCACGGACTCTTCCGCGAGTTTCTGCACCGAGGGTGCCAGGGTTGTATAGACCCGCAACCCGGTAGTGCGAAGCTCCTCGTAGGAATAATAGGGGCGCAATTCGGAGAGCAGCCGCTCGGTGAAGGCCGGATAGGGGTTCTGAGCGGTCACACCACCTTTCACCACACCCAGTGGTTTGGCGGAGTAGTGTTCGAATTCAGCCTGGGTAATCAGACCCTGCTCGCGCATCAAATCCAGCACCGTGTTGCGACGCTTCAGTGCGCGCTGTGGATGGCGCCAGGGGTTGTAATAGGAGGCACCCTTCGCTAACCCCACTAGCAGGGCGACCTGGTGGGGCTCCAGCGTATCCAGCGGCTGCTGGAAATAGAATTCCGATGCCAGGCCAAAGCCGTAGATACCCCGGGCGCCCTGCTGACCCAGCCACACTTCGTTGATGTACTCCTGCAGGATGTAGGCCTTGTCGTAGTGAATCTCCATCAAAACGGCCATCAAGGCCTCATTGATTTTGCGCTGCAGGCTTGGTTTATGGTCGAAAAAGATGTTCTTAACCAGCTGCTGGGTGATGGTTGAGCCCCCCTGCACCAGGCGTCCCGCCTTGATATTGGCCACCATCGCACGGGCGATACCCCGCGGGGAGATTCCGAAGTGATTGAGGAAGTCCTGGTCTTCCACCGCGATCAGGGTGTTTGCTACCAGTGGTGGGATATCCGTAAAGCGAACCGGGTTGCGATCATCTCCGCCGCCCAGCAGAGAACCGATATTGGCGGCGTCCAAGCGAAATTCGGAGATGCGCTGCCCATCTTCATCGCGCAGGTTATCAATTTCATCGTTGCGCAAGCGGAAGGTGGCCATAGCCGCCGGCTCACGGCCATCGGCGTGGATAAAGTCCCGGCGCCAGACCTGATAGCTCATACCCTCCTGTGTCCAGGAACCGGGCTCGGTCAGAGTCTTTTGCTTGCGGTAATTGAGGGCGGCAAACTCACTCTCCAACTCATCCGGGTGCATCGCCATGCCTTCGCGCAATACCAGGGGGCGCGCAAAAACCCGTGCCGGCAGCTGATACTGGCGGCTGTCGAGACGCTGGCGCAGCTGTACGTCGAGGTAAGCCATATACCCGGCCAGGGCGAGCGCCCCCACCAGGGCCAGCAAAAACAGGAATTTGAGCCAGCGGTAGCGTCTTTTCGGTTTTGACGCTTTACTGCGCCGGCGTTTCGTCGATGCCATATAAGAGTTATCCAGCTGCCATCTCGGTACATCTTTCGATAGCAGAGAATGCCCTGAGCCTCGCCGCTATCTCAGGCAGGACACCAGCAGGTGGCAGCTCCGCTGGTATCTTGCCGCAGGCACCTGAACTGGCGCCGTGGGGGAACATCCGTGAACCGCCAAAATCCCGGGCTGTGCGTCCCGGAGGTCATATTACAGGTACATTAAACACCTGTTCGTGGATTGACCGCAGTTGCCTCCCATAAGTTCATATTGAGGCATATGACGCCTTTATAAACGCTGGCCGCTTTAAGTCAAACCCACCACCTTGCACTTGCTGCAATCACGGCCATAATGCGGCGGAAATCTATACAAATCGCCCGAAAAGGATGGACATGCAGCAATATGATCTCTACGGCATCGGCGCCGCCCTGTTGGACACGGAAATCGAGGTATCCGACAAGGATCTCAAAGCTCTCGGTGTTGAAAAGGGCATTATGACCCTGGTGGACGATGCCCGGCAGAAACAGCTGGTAGACGACCTTCGGGACCATATGGTTACCGCCAAGCGCGCCTGCGGCGGCTCCGGAGCCAATACTGTGATCGCCGCCAGCTATTTTGGCCTGCGCACTTTCTATTCCTGCAAGGTTGCCGCCGACGATAACGGGGATTTTTACCGCAATAACCTCAGCGCCGCTGGTGTCGACTACCCAACCACTCTGCAGCAGGCAGATGGCGGCACTACTGGAAAGTGCCTGGTACTGATTACCCCTGATGCCGAGCGCAGCATGAATACCTACCTGGGGATCAGTGAGCAGCTCTCGGTAGCCGAGCTGGACGACGAAGCACTAAAGTCCTCCCAGTGGGCCTATATCGAGGGTTACCTGGTTTCTTCCGAGACTGGGCGTCGAGCCGCAATCGCCCTGCGTGAACAGGCACAGCAAGCCGGTGTGAAAACTGCCCTGAGCCTGTCCGACCCGGCCATGGTGCAATTCTTTGGCGAAGGCCTGCGGGAAATGATTGGCGGCGGCGTGGATATGCTGTTCTGTAACCGCGACGAGGCCCTGGGCTTTACCGGCACCGACTCACTGGATGCCGCGGCGGAAGCTCTGAGCGATTACTGCCGCAGTTTTGCCATTACTCTGGGCGCCGATGGCGCGCTGCTGTGGGATGGCGCCAAGCAATACAAAGTAGCCAGTCCAGAGGTACGCGCAATAGACACCAACGGTGCCGGTGATATGTTTGCGGGCGCGTTTTTGTATGCGATCAACCGGGAAATGGGCTTTGTTGAAGCCGGTGAACTGGCTTGCCGCGCTGCAGCTCAAGTCGTCAGCCAATACGGCCCACGTCTGCAGGCGGAGCAACACTCAGAGTTGTTGGCGGCGGTTATCTAAAGCCACCAACAGAAACAAAGAGCGGCCTTTACTGGCCGCTCAACCTCAAAACCCCTGGGGCTCGCCGATATCGGGCAATCCCGAGGCGGCGGCAATACCAAAACCCTGGGCGTAATCCACCCCCATTCGACAGAGTTTATCCATTAATTCAGGGCTTTCGACATACTCTGCGATAGTGCTGATACCCATGCGCTTGGCCAGGTGGTCAATGGTGCTGACCATCGCGCTGTCGATCTCATCTTCGAGCATGTTGCGCACAAAACTCCCATCGATCTTGAGGAAGTCCACCGGCAGCTGGCGCAGATAGGCCAGGGAAGATACCCCGCGGCCGAAGTCGTCCAGGGCAAAACTGCAGCCAGCGGCACGCAGCTTGTGGATAAAAATCAGTGCCCTCTCCAGATTGTTGATCGCACTGGTCTCGGTGATCTCAAACTGCACCCTTGAGGGAGTCACCCCCTCCTCGCTCATCGCTTCCAGCACAAAGTCTGCAAAGGTGTCATCGCCGAGGCTGATGCCAGAAATATTAATGGCATAGCTTGCCGTGTCGATGCCAATCAATTGCTCCTGGGCCATGTAGTGGAACACGCGGCGAATAACCCAGCGGTCAACCTCCTCAATCAGGCCGTAGCGCTCCGCCGCCGGCAGGAAAAGCCCCGGGGAAATCACACCGCCATCGCGCCCGCGCATACGCACCAAAATTTCATAATGGTGAAGCTCACGCTCACCTTTCAAGGAAACCACCGGCTGCCGATAGAGCATCAGGCGATCCTCCCGCAAGGCCGCGTGAATTTCCGCAACCCAAGTGGACTCACGGCGCTTTTCCAACACCTTGCGCGAGTCCCCAAACAGCTTGACCCGGTTGCGCCCCTGATCCCTGGCGGAACAGCAGGCATCATTGGCGGTCGCCAACAACTGGCTGGCACTGGGGGTGAAGCGGTCTACGCCCACCACTCCGATCGAGACCGCCACACGGCTGTCACTTCCCTGCCAGTGGAAGCTGAAATCCTGTACAGATTCACGCAGGCGCGCCACCACGCGCCCACCCTCTTCCAGGGTGCAGTCCCGCAACAAGATGGCGAATTCATCGCTGCCCACTCGCGCAAACAAATCCGCCTTCGACAACCCCCGTTGCAGCAGGGATACCAACTGCACCAGCAACTGGTCACCGGCGACAAATCCCAAGGTGTCGTTGATCACTTTGAATTGGTAGACATCCAAATAAAGGAGCACATGGTGTTGGCGTTTATCGACGCATTGAGAGAGAAGCTTTTGTAGCTCACTCTCGAAATACTGTCGATTGGGCAGACGGGTTAGCGCGTCGTGGCTGGTCTGCCAGCTAAGGCGGGTAGACACCCGTCGGGCAGCGGACGTATCCCTCAAAACCAACACATAGTTTTTCAGTGTGCCGGCATCCCAAAGAGCCATCACCTGTACAGAGACCTCCAGCGGCGGGCGGTTTTCGCCAGATCGCCAGATATAGGCACGGATCTCTCGTACGCTGGGCACTTCGTGATAGGGGGTATCGGGTATCAGTGCGCTTAACGGCTCCCCGTGACTGTCGCAGAGCCGCAGGCCCTCGTTAACCGGCTGGCCGGGCAAAAGCCCAACCAGGTCCCCGCTCATTTCACTCACCAGCGGGTTGGCATACTGAACAATACCTCGGGGATCGGTGACGATCACTCCGTCAGCAATTTCCCCCAGTGCCGCCTCCGCAGCCTGCAGGCTAATCTGCTCACAGGGTTTGAGTTGAGCCTCCAGCTCCCCTAGCTGGCCGAGGTATTGCGCAGATTGAGGGTCAAACAAGGACACAGCCGCACTCCTTGCGGGAACCGAAACGCACCATAGAAAAGATCGCAAATACAGCCGGTAATGGAGCGTGGTTGCAAAATGTGGGCAAACGTAACGCTAACATCGCCCAAAATCGCCGATTTTATTCAATTATCCAATCCCCAGCCGACCTCTGTCTCGCAGGCCTTTAAATTGCACACTCAGAGATTTGCGCGCAAGAATTTTTTCAGCTTTTCATCTTCAAAAACTCGTTGCATGGTCGCGCTCAGCAGACCATTTACCCGGCTTTCCACCTCTTCTCGGCTGGGTTTGATCAGGTTGCGGTCTTTACCCGAGGTACTATAAGTCCCGAAGTAGGTAGCATGGCCTGCCTTAACCTCCAGGTGAATTTCGGCAGAAGTATCAATCTGGGTGGTATAGACGGTGTTAGGGCTGTTGTAAGTCAGCTTCACCAATTTTGCCGTCACCTGCACCTCAGGAGCCGAGTCAGTGATACGGAAAGACCAGTTGGCAAAGCCCTCACTCAAGCCAGCGGCAATGGCTCTGCCCGCGTCGTTGGCGATACTTACCTGAGAGGTATCCGCATAGACACCACCGAGGGAGCCCAAACCGCCACCAGGCAGTTCATTGATCCCGCGAACATTGAGACTGTGCCCCGCACCAATGGATTCGGGAGCTACCTGAACCTGAGGGTGCAGACGAATTTGTAGTGGACTGTGAGCACATCCAGCCAAGACCAGGGCCCCCACCAATAACAACAATTTCTTCATTTTTCTTTCCTTTACTTCAACAAAAACTAGTTACCCTGCACTGCCATGATGGCGGTGGTGATCTTTTTCAAGCGTCTTCCGCCCCATAATGGGCACCAGGACCTCCAAACTGCTTCCATCGGCAAAGAGCAGGCGCAGTGGTAGTGATTCTCCCGCCCTGAGTCGTACTCCATGAATCATCAGGTGTACGCCTCCTGGTACCATCTGTAATTTCTCGCCAGCAGCGATCGCCAGTTTCTCCAGAGGGCGCATACGGCTGACACCCTGCGCTCGCTCAGTCGTATGTAAATTGGCAGAGCCCTTTGTATCTCCAGACAGCTCTACGGCTGTTAATTGCAGCAAGTGCTCTCCGGTATTGTGGAGGGACAGGTAGGCCGCGCTCATCGGCGCCCCCGGTGGCGTCTCGCGGGCATAGCCCTCAACCAGAAGGGGGTTAGTGAGGGCGGAAACCCCCACTGTGTAAAAAAGGCTGCTTATTAGCAGTCCCCATGCAAAAAAAACCGTCTTTCTCACTGATCCCCTCCACTGGGCTGAATAAGAAGTAAACGCGCGGGACTGCCGATCTTAATATCCCCCCGCACCCGATAGCCGGGCACCGCCTCGCGCAACTGCTGGTAAACCCAGCGGCCCTCGGCATCATCCCCGGCGACGATAATGACACGCAGCTGCTCACTGCGGATGCGCTGGGCCACTTGGCGCAGCTGTGCAATGAGTTTGTCAGACCTGGCTCTAAGCTCCGCTTGCGGCAGCCCGATAGCCTCCCCTCGGGGCAAATCCAGTTTTGCACGACCGCGCTCTCGGGCCAGTTGACTGCGCACCTCGGCGACCAAGGGGTTACCCGGAGCCAGCATCTCTGCGCGCCGCAACAAGCTCGCCACTTCCGCAAAAGCCCGTCTGCGCAGTGCCTCCCGAGCCTGCTCCACATAGGTGACCACAATCGTCTGGATTCCGGTCTGGGCACGGCGGTTGCCGGGGTCCAACTGTTGCACATTCAGGTAATAGTCATAAGCGCTGGCACCGGCGGGCTGGGTCAGATGGCCCTTACGCAAGGCCTGTTCGGCGCGCTTTAAGAAATACGCCACATTGTTGCGGCGCACCTCCTCGGTCGAAGGCTTGGCCTTTTGTGGCGGTGGACTGGGCGGAGGGGGAAGCGGCTTGTTTGAAGCACAGGCACCGAGTAACACAGCCATCAATAGATAGATAGCAAAGCTGTGAAGGCGTTCTAATGACGGCAAAGCAATCCCCCGTTGTTGTTTTTTTGTACCACTGGCGTCGCTATACTGCTGACGCGACTGAACCCCCGTCCGGCGCTGCAGTCAGAACCATGCGCCCGACTATAATGAATTTTTTCATCTATGGCTGTGATGACCAGAAGTTTCAGAAATAATTTCCTCGCTCTGCTGGCAATCTTGTTATGCCTGCCTGCGATCAATGCATCTGCTCAGGCCGGGAGTAACCCTTTTGCTTCCTCTTCCATCGGCCAGCAGGAGAACACCTTCCTGCCTGTCGACGAGGCCTACCGGCAGGACCTGCTACTGAGCGGCGAACAGCTCAGCGCCCTGTTTGAAATCGCCCCAGAGTACTATCTCTACCGCGACAAACTTGCCCTGTATCGTATCGAAAACGGACAAAAAACCGCGATCCCCCTAGATCTACCCAGCGGTAAAGTTATCTGGGATGACTACTTCGAAAAAGAGACCGAGGTCTATCGCGGCCAGCTGGAATTCCCCATTACCGTCACTGGCAGCCCCCAAAATCTGCAACTGGAGTTGCACTACCAGGGCTGTGCCGACGCGGGGCTCTGCTATCCGCCACAGGTTCGTCACTACCGTATAGATATCGCCTCAGGCAGCATCCAAGCTGTTGACGGGGGCTTCCAGAACGCAGCCTCGGGGTCAGGCGGCACCTCATCGAATGCCTCGATGGGCGAGTCTGGTAGCGCTATTACATTACCTTTAGCCCTGCTCTTTGCCTTTGCCGGTGGCCTACTGCTCAACCTGATGCCCTGTGTCTTCCCGGTACTCTCAATTAAGTTACTGGCGGTGAGCCAGGCGGCGCAAAACGCCAGCCAGCGCCATCACCACGGCTGGGCCTACGCCGCCGGCGTGGTACTGAGCTTTGTCGCCATTGCCGCAACCATGCTGGCCCTGCGGGCCGGGGGCGAAGCGATTGGCTGGGGATTCCAGCTACAGTCCCCCTGGTTGGTGGCAGCTTTAGCCTACCTATTCTTTATCATGGGGCTCAGCCTGTCCGGTGTCACAGAGATTGGCAGCAGCCTGATGGGCATTGGCAGCAATTTGAGCAACAGCCAAGGACTGCGTGGCTCCTTCACCTCTGGTGCCCTGGCCACCCTGGTAGCCAGCCCCTGTACCGCCCCCCTGATGGGCTCGGCACTGGGTTTTGCAGTAACACAATCCGCTGCCGTAGCACTCAGTGTATTCGCCGCTCTTGGTGCCGGCATGGCCGCGCCCTTCCTACTTCTCACCTATATCCCCGCGCTGGCGGACAAACTGCCACGCCCAGGCCCCTGGATGGACCGGCTGAAACAACTGCTGGCCTTCCCCATGTACTTGACCGCAGTCTGGCTGCTTTGGGTATTGGGGCGTCAGACAGGGGGTGACGGTGTCACCCTGGTGCTCAGTGGCGCTGTCGCTATCGCCTTTGCCCTGTGGCTCTGGCCGAGCCCTCAGTGGCACTGGCTGCGGGGCTCGTTGGCGGTTGTCGCCCTGAGTGTTGCGCTGATGTTGCTGCCGCGCCTCAGTACCGCTCCCCAGGCACAACAGCAGACCAGCGACTATTGGCAACCCTACTCAGCCGAACGCTTGGAGGCGGCGCGTAGGGAAGGGCGTCCGATACTGACAAATATGACAGCCGCCTGGTGTATTACCTGTCTGGCTAATGAAAAGGTGGTGCTGTCGAGCGATGCGGTGAGCCAGGCTATCGAGAAACTGGGTGTCGTGGCCCTGAAAGGAGACTGGACGAACCAGGACCCACATATCAGCGAACTCCTGGCGAAGTACGGTCGCACCAGTGTACCGCTCTACCTGCTCTATCCCGCCAATGGCGGCGAGGCCAAAATCCTGCCGCAAATCCTCTCCCGCGAGGAGCTTTTGATGGAGCTTGAGGCCGCCGCCGGCAGCCGGCTCCGCACAACCTCTATTCCGTAAAAAGAAACTTCCGCCTTTGTAGCCAATTGCAGGGGTAAAAAAGCCACAGCACGGATATTTTGCGCTAATTTTTGGCCAAATATCGCCGAACTGCCGCTAACTTCGATAAACTGCCGAACAGGCATGGACAGGGAGTCACTTTTGCGGCACACTCGCCTAAAGCACTCGGGCAAATACGCCAAAAATTCGAGTTTGCCCGCAAGATAGCCAACTTTAGACCAATTTTTTGGGTTTTTCGGCAACTTTCCCTAGGGCGCACTATGGCTAAAATTCTTCTCCTGCACGGCCCCAATCTCAATTTGCTCGGCAGCCGTGAGCCACATATCTACGGTGCCACCACGCTCGCGGAAATTAATCTGGCCGCCGAGCGCCAGTGTGAGGACGCCGGACACCAATTGGAAACCCTGCAGAGCAACAGCGAATCCGCCCTGGTGGAGCGCATCCATTTGGCCGCCAATACCGGCGTGGACTTTATCGTGATCAATCCCGCTGCCTATACCCATACCAGTGTGGTACTGCGGGATGCCTTGGCGGGTGTCGCAATACCGTTTATTGAGCTGCACCTTTCCAACCCGCATGCCCGAGAGGCATTTAGGCACCATTCCTATCTATCCGACTTGGCCCGCGGTGTGGTGTGTGGCTTCGGCCCACACAGCTACACCCTGGCACTTCAGGCGGCCATACACCAACTGGCTATGGCGCCTCAAAATCAATGAATCAAACCTGCGAGTGAAAGAACTATGGATATCCGCAAAATTAAAAAACTGATTGAGCTGCTCGAAGAATCGGATATCGGCGAGCTGGAAATTAAAGAGGGTGAAGAGTCTGTACGCATCAGCCGCGGCGTCAGCGGCGCAGCGCAGCCGGTCGCTCCGGTTTATGGCGCCCCTTACGGCGCCCCAATGGCGCCAGCGCCGGCTCCTATAGCGCCAGCGCCAGCCCAAAGTGCGGCCCCGGCGGTAGAGGAAAAAGAAACCAAACCGACGATCAGCGGCCACGCGGTGAAGTCGCCAATGGTGGGTACTTTCTATGCGGCGCCCAGCCCCGGTGCCGAGCCCTTCGTCAAAGTGGGCCAGCAGGTTAAGGTCGGCGATGTCGTGTGCATTGTTGAGGCGATGAAAATGATGAACCAGATTGAGGCCGACAAGGCCGGCACTGTCGAGTCCATCCTGCTCGAAGACGGCCAGCCGGTAGAGTTCGATCAACCGCTCGTGACCATTGTCTGAGCGGGGTAAGCCACTATGTTCGACAAAATCCTGATCGCCAACCGCGGCGAAATCGCTCTGCGGATCTTGCGCGCCTGCAAAGAGATGGGTATCGCCACAGTTGCGGTGCACTCTTTAGTGGATCGCAACCTGAAGCATGTGCGCCTGGCCGATGAGTCTGTCTGTATTGGCCCCAACCCCTCTTCGCAGAGCTACCTGAATATTCCGGCCCTGATTTCTGCCATGGAAATCACCGACGCGGTGGCCGCACACCCCGGCTACGGTTTCCTCGCAGAAAATGCCGACTTCGCCGAACAGGTACAAAAAAGCGGCTTTACCTTTATCGGCCCGGACCCGGATGTAATCCGCCTGATGGGCGACAAAGTATCTGCCATTGCCGCAATGAAAAAGGCCGGAGTCCCCACAGTGCCGGGTTCCGATGGCCCCCTGCCCGATAACAGCGAGCGCTGCCTTGAGATCGGTGAGAAAGTCGGCTACCCAGTGATTATCAAGGCCGCCGCCGGCGGTGGTGGCCGCGGTATGCGCGTAGTGGAGCGCGCCGAAGACCTGATCAACGCGATCTCCGTAACCAAATCCGAGGCCCAGGCCGCCTTCGGTGACGGCACCGTGTACCTGGAGAAGTTTCTACAGAACCCACGCCACGTTGAAATCCAGGTAATGTCCGATGGACAAGGGAATGCCATCCATCTTGGAGATCGCGACTGCTCCCTGCAGCGCCGCCACCAGAAGGTACTTGAGGAAGCACCAGCCCCCGGCATCCCCGACGAGGTGCGCCGTCAAGTGCACGACTCCTGCGTACAGGCGTGTATTGATATCGGCTACCGCGGCGCCGGCACTTTTGAATTTCTCTATGAGGATGAGCGCTTCTACTTCATCGAGATGAACACCCGTATCCAGGTGGAGCACCCTGTCACCGAAATGGTGACGGGCGTAGATCTGATCAAGGAGCAGATTCGCGTCTGTGCCGGCGAGAAGCTCTCCCTCAAGCAGGAAGACATCGTTATTCGCGGGCACGCCTTCGAGTGCCGTATCAACGCGGAAGATCCTCAGACTTTCTTCCCCAGCCCCGGCAAGGTTAACAATTTCCATATGCCCGGCGGCCTGGGTGTGCGCGTGGATTCGCACCTCTACTCCGGCTATACGGTTCCCCCCAACTACGACTCAATGATCGCCAAGCTGATCACCCACGCCGAAGACCGCGAGACCGCCCTGGCGCGTATGCGCGTGGCCCTGTCCGAGCTGGTTGTGGATGGTATCAAGACCAATATCCCCCTTCAGGAAGAGCTGGTCCGCGATGAAGCCTTTGCCAAAGGTGGGGTCAATATTCACTATCTGGAGAAGAAGCTGGGGCTCTAACCCTCGCCAGCCGGGGCAAAGTTGGAGAGAATTGCGCTCACAATGCGATGACACCGGGCGCCAGGGATGGCCGCGGACATCGCATCAACAGGGTGGCCTTACCACCTGAATAGCAGTTACTCACCACGGAATTCCTATGCCCTGGCTACAACTCCGCGTCGACACCGATCGTGCCCATGCGGAAAAAATCGAAAACGCCCTGCTTTTTGCCGGCGCCGTATCCGTAACCCTGCAGGACAACGCAGACCAACCCATTCTCGAACCCGGACTCGGCGAAGTCCCCCTGTGGGATCAAACGCGGGTGACCGGCTTGTTCGATGCCGAAATCGATACAGGCGTCACCGAGGCCAAAGCTGCCTCTTTCTTATGCGAACTCCTTCCCAATGCCCGCTGGGACCAGCTCGAAGATAAAGACTGGGAGCGCGAGTGGATGTCGCACTATAAGCCCATTCAATGTGGCGACAACTTGTGGATCTGCCCAAGCTGGTGCGAACCGCCCCAGCCGCAAGCAGTCAACCTGCTGTTGGACCCCGGACTCGCTTTCGGCACAGGCACTCACCCTACAACCTTCCTGTGCCTGCGCTGGTTGGCGCAAGAACCCTTGCAGGGCAAGAGCGCCATCGACTTCGGCTGTGGCTCCGGTATCCTCGGTATTGGCGCTTTATTGCTCGGCGCCGAACGCGCCATGGGTACCGATATCGATCCTCAAGCTCTGATCGCCAGTCGTGACAACGCTGTGCGCAACGGCATAGATCCACAGCGCTTCCCGGTTTATTTACCGGAACAGATGCCGCAGGAAAGTGCCGATATCATGCTTGCCAACATCCTTGCCGGCCCACTGGTAGAGCTCTCCACGCAGTTGATCGCTCTGACCAAGATCGGCGGCCGCATCTGCCTGTCGGGCATCCTCGCCTCCCAGGCAGAACAGGTAAAAAGCGCCTACGCAGAGAGTATCGACTTCGATGAGGATGCCGAGCACGAGGGCTGGGTACGCTTGAGCGGCACTCGGATTCGCTAAATACGCCAGCCAGTACTACGCGGGGACCGGACAGACTGATAAACTTGAGCGCAAAATAAACTGCGCCATAGTCGAATGTCTCAACTGGTAACCCGCTGCCCCCACTGCAGCACCTCATTCCATATCAACGACCAGCAGCTTCGCGCCGCCCGCGGTGCGGTGCGCTGCGGCTCCTGCCTGCAGGTTTTCCGTGCGGATGAGAACATCGTCTTCAACGACAATGGCCCCGACGCACGCAGTGATTTGGAAACCCTGCTGGAAGACGATGACTTCCTGATTCACGACGATATCGAATTGGAAGATGATGATCCGGCAGAGGAGACAGCTGCCGCTAATTCCACCGAAAAGCATTCCCCCAGTAACACTGCGGACCGAGAATCCGCAGAGGACATCTCCCACGAAACTCCAGCAGCTAATTCAGAGAACCTTATTGGTGATGCATTTGGCGATAATGAGTGGCAGGAACTGCAGGAGGCGCAGCTCGAGGACGATCCCGAGGAAGAACTGGAATCGGTACTAAAACCAGACTGGGACGATACTCCCGATTTCGAGTGCAGTGCTACAAGCGCCGATGAGAATTCCCTCAGCCCCACTGCTGAGAGTGATAACTTCGGCGACCTTGAGCCCTGGGAACGCCCCTTAGAATCGCAGGCTCCCACAACAGAGTCCTACGAGCCTGAGTCCGCAACCGAGGCACCCTCTGCTTCTGAAGAAATGATCTCGGCACCATTGCCGGAAGCCGGCAATGGACGCAAAGAGCCCTACTTTGCCACCGGAGCCGACAGCGCCCCAGAACCGCAGGCGGAGCCCGTTCGCGAACAGCTAATCTCCGCTATTCAGCCTGCCCCGGTGGAAATGACTTGGGGTGCAGCATCATCGAAGAGAGCGGTGAACCCCTGGCTGTGGCGGCTACTCCTTCCCTTTTTAACGCTATTACTGTTATTCCAGTTGGCTTATTTTCAGTTTGACCGGCTTAGCAAGCAGCAGCCCTGGCGCGATATCTACGCTTCTGTCTGTCCGCTGCTCGGCTGTGCCCTGCCCCCACTGCGGGACCCCAATGCAATCCAGGCCTCCAATCTGATGGTGCGCAGCCATCCACAATTGGAAGGCGCACTGGTAGTGGACGCCGTGTTACTGAACTCAGCGCCCTACCCCCAACCTTTCCCCAACCTGCTGCTAAATTTCAGCGACTTGAAAAACAAGGCGGTGGCGAGCCGCCGTTTTACTCCCGAGGAATATTTGCAGGGAGAGCTGGCTGGGCGCAAGCAGATGCCCCAGGGCAGCCCCATTCACATCGCCATTGAGGTGGTTGACCCAGGGGCCGAGGCGGTGAACTACGAGATGAAAATCGCCCCATAGGAAAATGATTAGCGCCATGGTAGCCGGCGCCTTGGCGGACAAAGCCACCAAAATTGACCACTCTGCGAGCTAAACGCACAGGGATCGATCAATTTGCCCGCTTTTTCGCTTTGCCAACGCCGGGCCAGTCGTTATCATAGGCGGCCTTTTTGCCAGGGCACAGATCGCCCTTCCAAAGCCCAAACGGAGTTACCGTGTCTATTGCTATAGGCCCCTACATTATCGACAACCCGGTAATCTTGGCGCCTATGGCCGGAGTTACTGATCGCCCCTTCCGCCAATTGTGTCGCCAACTCGGCGCCGGCCTGGTGGTATCGGAAATGGTGACCTCTGACACGCGTCTGTGGAATAGCCGCAAGTCGCGCTTGCGCCTGGACCACGGTGGTGAAGCAGCTCCCATATCGGTGCAAATCGCTGGTGGTGATCCCGAGATGATGGCCCAGGCCGCTCGGGAAAATGTGCGTCGCGGCGCACAAATCATCGATATCAATATGGGCTGCCCGGCAAAAAAAGTGTGTAAAAAAGCGGCGGGCTCCGCCCTGCTGCGGGATGAAAAACTGGTTGCGGATATATTGCAGGCCGTGGTCCAGTCTGTCTCTGTCCCGGTGACGCTCAAGATCCGCACCGGCTGGTGTACGGATTCCCGCAATGGTGTCACCGTAGCCCAAATGGCTGAGGATACCGGCATCGCCGCTCTGGCGGTTCACGGTCGTACTCGCGCCTGCGGCTACCACGGACAGGCTGAATTCGATACCATTGCCGAAATTGTATCCAGGGTAGGAATCCCGGTTTTTGCCAACGGCGACATCACCAGTGCCGAGAGAGCCCGCGAGGTGCTCGATTACACTGGCGCGGCGGCGGTCATGATCGGCCGCGCCGCACAGGGACGACCTTGGATTTTTCGGGAGATAGCCCACTACCTCGCCACCGGCGAGCGGCTGCCCGAACCAACATTGGACGAAGTAAGAAAAATACTGCTCACCCACTTGGGTGAACTGCACCGATTCTACGGTGAGGTGATGGGGGTCCGTATCGCCCGCAAGCATGTGGGTTGGTACTTGAAGACACTCGCGGACAGCGAGTCCTTCCGCAAGACCTTTTTCCAGATAGAGAGCGCAGAAGTACAACATGCCAGCGTTCACGAGTGGTTTGAACGCCGAATAACGAGAGGGGCACATGCGGCATGAATAACGAAGTATTGATTCCGGATACTGGCAGCGAAGAAGTATCCTCCAGGGGGCAAACGCAGCTGGCTCAGCCGCAGCAGCAGTCCCTGCGCGATGCGGTCGAGCACGCGATGGAGAACTATTTCCGCCACCTGGATGGCCAGATGGTTACCGATGTCTACGACATGGTGCTGTCAGAGATCGAAGCGCCCATGCTCGAAGTGGTGATGAAATACACCCGTCACAACCAGACACGCGCCGCGCAACTGCTGGGGCTCAACCGCGGCACCCTGCGCAAGAAGTTGAAGCGCTACGGCCTGCTGTAAGCTTCCCACCATGCGAATTTTTGAAGGGGGATGAGGTTACTCATCCCCCTTCGCTATTTTCCCGGCGGCAGTTTTCGCCACAGCAGCGCAAACTCCGCTACAACCACTGACAACCCTATCCCAAAACCAGTTGGACCAAGTGCAATGACAGACCAGGTTGCAATCCGCCGCGCTCTGATTAGTGTCTCTGACAAGAGTGGCATCGTAGAGTTCGCCCAACAGCTCTCCGCAATGGGCGTAGAAATCCTCTCCACCGGCGGCACCCACCGCCAACTCAAAGAAGCAGGAATCCCCGTCGTAGAGGTCTCCGACTACACCGGCTTCCCCGAGATGATGGATGGCCGCGTTAAGACGCTGCACCCGAAAGTGCACGGCGGTATTCTGGGACGCCGTGGCACCGATGACGCCATCATGGGTGCGCACGGTATCACTCCGATCGATATGGTTGTGGTCAACCTCTACCCCTTCGCACAAACCGTTGCCAAGCCTGACTGCTCTCTCGAGGACGCCATCGAGAATATCGATATCGGCGGCCCCACCATGGTTCGCGCCGCTGCGAAGAACCACAAAGATGTCACCATCGTGGTCAATGCCAGCGATTACGGCAGCATTATCGAAGAGATGAAAGCCAGCGACGGCGCCCTGAGCCACGCCAGCCGCTTTGACTTGGCAGTAAAAGCCTTCGAACACACAGCGGGCTATGACGGCGCTATCGCCAACTACCTGGGTGCCATTAAGGGCGAAGAAAAGCAGCTGTTCCCGCGTACCTATAACAGCCAATTTATCAAGAAGCTGGATCTGCGCTACGGCGAGAATCCGCACCAAAAATCCGCTTTCTACACCGAGGCCAACCCGGCCGAGTCCAGTATCTCCACCGCCACTCAGCTGCAGGGCAAAGAGCTGTCCTACAACAATATTGCCGATACTGACGCGGCACTGGAATGTGTGAAAGTTTTTGACGAGCCAGCCTGTGTGATCGTTAAGCACGCCAACCCCTGTGGCGTGGCAATTGGTGAGAACATCGGCAAGGCCTATGACCTAGCCTTCGCCACCGACAGCGAGTCCGCCTTTGGCGGCATCATCGCCTTCAACCGCGAGCTGGATGGCACAACAGCCCGCGCTATCGTCGAACGCCAGTTCGTTGAAGTGATCATCGCTCCGTCTGTCTCCGAAGAAGCCAAGCAGGCCGTTGCCGAAAAGAAAAATGTGCGCTTGCTGGTTTGTGGTCAATGGAGTGCGGAACGCACCCCGGCACTGGATTACAAGCGCGTTAATGGCGGTCTGCTGGTTCAGGATCGTGATGACGGTATTGTCACCGCCGCCGACTTGAAAGTGGTCTCCAAGCGCCAGCCCACTGAAGAGGAGATCCGCGATCTGCTGTTCACCTGGAAAGTGGCCAAGTTTGTGAAATCCAACGCCATCGTATACGGAAAAGATGGCCGCACTGTCGGCGTTGGCGCAGGCCAGATGAGCCGCGTTAACTCCGCGCGTATCGCTGCGATCAAGGCTGAGCACGCCGGCCTCACCGTTGAGGGGTCCGTGATGGCCTCCGACGCCTTCTTCCCCTTCCGCGACGGTATCGATAACGCCGCCGCTGTCGGTATCCAGGCGGTCATCCAGCCAGGTGGCTCCATGCGCGATGAAGAAGTGATCGCCGCAGCGGACGAGCACAACATGGCTATGGTCTTTACCGGCATGCGTCATTTCCGCCACTAAATCATCGGCAAACTCCGCGGAGTACCTATCGTGCTTCGCGGGGGCTAGTGACAATGAAGTATCCACTGCGCCATTGTCACCAGCAGTTTCTAGCGCCCACCAGAAAGAGGCGCCCATTGCAGGCGGACAACACCACCTGCAATGATTCCGCGCTAAACTAGCGCACCTGATACCTGTCCAATGGACCCAAGTGGTCGACTTAGGGGGATTTAAGAATGAATGTATTGATCATCGGCTCAGGTGGCCGCGAGCACGCCCTGGCGTGGAAAGCCGCACAAAACCCAAAAGTGGGCACCATGTTCGTAGCCCCGGGCAACGCCGGCACCGCCCGTGAAGGCAAAGTGCAGAATGTGGCTATCGGCGTCGATAATTTCCCCGCACTGGCGGACTTCGCCGAGGAAAACGGCGTGGAACTCACTATCGTCGGCCCCGAAGCGCCATTGGTTGACGGCATCGTGGACTTCTTTAACGGACGCGGCCTCGCCATCTTTGGCCCCAGCAAGGGCGCTGCCCAACTGGAGGGCTCCAAGGCTTTCACCAAGGATTTCCTCGAACGCCACGAGATCCCCACCGCTGCCTATCGTAATTTCACCGAAATTGAGCCGGCCGTCGAATATATCCGCGAGCGCGGAGCGCCCATCGTAGTCAAAGCCGATGGCCTCGCCGCCGGCAAGGGCGTCATCGTCGCCGAGACCGAGCAACAGGCCGAGCTGGCAGTGCGCGATATGCTCTCCGGCAACGCCTTTGGCGACGCAGGCTGCCGTGTAGTGATTGAGGAATTCCTGCAGGGTGAAGAGGCGAGCTTTATCGTTATGGTGGATGGGGAGAATATCCTGCCCATGGCCACCAGCCAGGATCACAAGCGCGTCGGTGACGGCGACACCGGCCCCAATACCGGCGGTATGGGTGCCTACTCTCCCGCACCGGTAGTGACCGACAGCGTTTACCAGCGCATTATGCAGGAAGTGATCGAGCCCACCGTAAAAGGCCTCGCCGCTGAGGGCACACCCTATACCGGCTTTCTCTACGCCGGCCTGATGATCGATCCCCAGGGCGCTCCCAGAGTGATCGAGTACAACTGTCGCTTTGGCGACCCCGAAACCCAGCCCATTATGATGCGCCTGAAGTCCGATCTGGTAGACCTATGCCTGGCTGCGCTCGATAAGAAACTGGACAGCGTAACGGCAGAGTGGGACCCGCGCCCATCACTCGGGGTGGTACTAGCCGCACACGGCTACCCCGGTAGTTACCGCAAGGGCGATGCTATTAGTGGACTTGAAAAAGCCGATAGTGATATCGCCAAGGTCTTCCACGCCGGTACCGCCCTGGACGGCGAGCGCGTGGTCACCAATGGCGGCCGTGTACTCTGCGCCACTGCATTGGGGGACACTGTCGCCGAAGCCCAGGCCAATGCCTATGAGGCTGCCCGCACCATCTACTGGGAAGGTGTCTTTTACCGGAAGGATATTGGCTATCGCGCGATCGAAAGAGAACAGGCCGGTAGCGATAAGTAGTTTTAGCCAGTCGTGGCGGTAGCTTCTAGCTGCCGCCATACAGAGGGAGCAACACACATGAGCGAACGCAATCTGAGTGGACTCGATCGCCTGCTGATTCAGGCTGATCGGGCCCTGCGCACCCTGAGCCCGGGCGAGCCCTGCCACGGTCGCGCATCCCCGGCCAAAGGCGAAGCAGAGGCCGAGCTCAGCGACTCCGAGCGCAAGCACGCCGCCGGCCTGATGCGAGTCAACCACAGCGGCGAAGTGTGCGCTCAGGCTCTCTACCAAGGCCAGGCACTCACCGCAAAACTGCCGGAAGTTCGCGGAGAAATGGAACGCGCTGCGGATGAGGAGATCGACCACCTGGCTTGGTGTGAGCAACGTCTCAAAGAACTGGACAGCCGCCCTAGCCTGCTCAATCCACTCTGGTATGGCTTGTCATTTGGACTGGGCGCCGCCGCCGGCAAAATCAGTGATCGTATCAGTCTGGGTTTTGTCGCCGCGACAGAAGAAAGGGTCTGTGAGCACTTAGAGAGTCACCTGCAAAAACTACCGGCCCAGGACAAACGCAGTCGCGCCGTGGTGGAGCAGATGCTGGTCGATGAGAGCGAACACGCTCACGCGGCGCTGGCCGCCGGGGGTAAACGCTTCCCCGCACCGGTGAAAGGCGCTATGTCACTGGTATCCAAGGTAATGACTTCAGCCAGTTACAAAATTTAGAGTTTTAAGTACCGATTCACAAAATGGACTGGCCCGCTAAAAGTAACAGCCTTTTAGCGGGCCTTTTCTTTTTTCTTCTTTTTCGTACAATGTTTAATTCAGGCTTCTTCCACTCGATAGCGGTGTACAATCTCTACTCCCGCATTGCGTAACATAATTGAAGCGGAACAATACTTTTCTGCAGATAATTCCACCGCACGAGCGACATGGGACTCTTTCAATCCGCGACCTCGCACAACAAACTCCATTTCAATTCGCTCAAAAGGTGAAGGGGTAGTATCCGGGCGAATACCATTCAATTCACAGTGACAGGAAATAATATCCTGGCGCGCCTTTTGTAAAATGGAAATCACATCGTAAGCTGCACAACCGCCAACACCGAGGAGAATCATCTCCATCGGACGCACGCCATTATTGGTGCGGCCCCCTTCCATCACTACAGAATTACCGCTGCCGGCTTCGCCGACGAAGGTCAAATCATTAACCCAGGTTACCTTGCCCTGCATTGCCATGCTCCCACTGAAATTCAAGTCGCGAAGCTTAGCACAGTACAAGATTATGCCGACAAACAGAGTATTTCCGGTATAGTGTCCACAACACCTCCGCGCGGAATGTTGACTCCCGAAGTGATACCTTTCGTCAGTGAACGCAGCAGCCCGCTTGCAGTCCAATCGCACCGGCGCCAGGGTGTCACAGGTCACACTGCGGAACTTTGCCGCGCCCAACCTCTGTTGGGGACTGTTTTTTCGCGCGATAATTCAATAGTGCTCAGCTGCTAAAGCCGGGATAGAGCACGAGACTAAAAATGAGGAATAAATCCGTGACGGTTGCTATCGAAGACCCCATGACTATCGGCAATATTGAAGACTTTCTGGCCCACTGCCACCGGCGCCGCTATCCGGCCAAGAGCACGATTATCTATGCCGGCGACCGCTGTGAGTCTCTCTATTTCATTATGCGCGGTTCAGTGACTGTCCTGATTGAGGATGATGAAGGCCGTGAAATGATTGTGGCCTACCTGAACGACGGGGACTTTTTTGGGGAAATGGGCCTGTTTGATCAGGACACCCGCAGTGCCTGGGTACGCACCAAAACTGAGTGTGAAGTTGCGGAAATTTCCTATACCAAATTCCAGGAACTGACTCGTCAGCACCCGGAATTCCTGTTCGCCCTGGCTACGCAAATGGCCGGACGCCTGCGCAATACCACTCGTAAGGTCGGCGACCTGGCCTTCCTGGATGTTACCGGTCGTGTGGCGCGCACCCTTTTAGACTTGTGCAACGAACCCGATGCGATGACCCACCCAGAGGGTATGCAAATCAAGATCACTCGCCAGGAAATTGGCCGAATCGTCGGCTGCTCCCGCGAGATGGTCGGACGTGTGTTGAAAACTCTGGAAGAACAGGGGCTCGTCTCGGTCAAGGGTAAAACCATGGTGGTGTACGGTACCCGCTAGTAAGGCGAGTTAATCCACAGCATAAAAAAAAGGGCGATTTTAATATCGCCCTTTTTTTATTTTTTCACCTGCAGTCAGTTAAACATCTCCATCAGTTTACGCCCCGGCTCCTCTTCACGCATAAAGGCCTCACCAACCAAAAATGCATCGACGCTGTGCCCACGCATGGCCGCGACATCATCCGTGGTGTGGATACCGCTTTCAGTAACTACAATGCGATCCTTGGGGATCAAATCGAGCAGCTTGAAAGTATTTTCCAACTGCACCTCAAAGGTGTGCAGGTTGCGATTATTAATCCCGATTAAACGGTTGGGCAAAACCAGTGCACGCTCCAACTCTGCGCGATTGTGTACTTCCACCAACACATCCAATCCCAGTTCCAAAGCCAGACCATTGAGTTCCTGCATTTGCTGGTCTTCCAGGCAGGCGGCAATGAGCAGGATACAGTCGGCCCCGATGGCACGCGCCTCAAACACCTGGTAGGGGTCCACAGTAAAATCCTTGCGCAACACCGGCAGGCGCACCGCGTTGCGTGCCTGCTGTAAATAGCTGTCATCGCCCTGAAAAAAATCCCTATCGGTAAGCACCGATAGGCAGGCAGCGCCGCCTCTCTCATAACTGGTCGCAATTTCTGCGGGAAGAAAATCCTCGCGAATCACTCCCTTGCTGGGGGAGGCCTTCTTGATTTCCGCAATCACCGCGGCCTCCCCCTCGGCGATTTTGTGTTCCAGTGCCGCGACAAACCCCCTTGCCGGCGGTTGGTCCTGTGCGCTTAGACGCATATCTTCCAGGCTGCATAGGGATTTACGCTCCGCCACTTCCTGCCACTTGCGCTCGATAATAGTTTTTAAAATGGTCGGTGTGCTCACGATTTCACTTCCTCGGGGCGAAAGGCGCTGGTAAAGGCAGCCAGGTCATTAATTTTTTCTGCAGCCAAACCGCTATCGATGGCGTCCTGCGCCATGGCAACGCCCTGCTCTGCCGTGTTTGCGGTGCCGCTGACATAAATAGCCAGGCCTGCATTCAGGGCGATAATATCCGCAGCTTTTTGCCCCGCCTCGGTTTCACGTTTGCCCAGTGCGTCGCGGATCAGGGACAGAGACTCTTCGGCACCAGAAACGATCAATCCGTCCAGGCTCTGGCGGGGCAACCCAAAGTCTTCGGGGCGGAGTGTAAACTCACTAATAACACCATCCTTTAATTCCACCGCAAAAGTATCCGCGGCGATACTGGCTTCATCGAGGCCATCATCGCTGTGCAGGACCAATACGTGCTCGGAACCGAGACGCTGCAGAACTTCGGCCAACAGGCGGCAATAATGCTTCTCGTAAACTCCGATAACCTTGCGCTTAACTCCGGCGGGGTTGGTCATGGGACCCAGCAAATTAAAAATAGTGCGTAACCCGAGTGCTTTGCGCGCGGGACCCACATGGCGAACGGCGCTGTGGAAACTGGGCGCGAACATAAAGCCGATACCGAGCGTTTCCACACAGCGGGCCATTTGTTCCGCGCTTAAATCCAGATAAACCCCAGCGCGCTCAAGCAGATCCGCAGAGCCACTGCTTGAGGACACCGAACGGTTGCCATGTTTGGCCACTCTGGCCCCGGCGGCAGCTGCAACAAAGCCACTGGCACTGGACACATTAAACAGATTCGCGCCATCGCCGCCGGTGCCGACAATATCCACAGTGTTGTCCAGGTCGAGTTCCACCTTGGTGGCCAGTGCGCGCATGGTTTCCACCGCTCCGACGATCTCATCGACGGTTTCACCGCGAATACGCAACGCAATCAGCAAGGCTCCTATCTGTGCTTCCAGGGCTTCGCCACGCATAATCTGGCCGACAGTCTCGCGCATCTCCTCACGAGTCAGGTGCTCTCCATCCACCAGCTTGGCGATGGCTTTTTGTATATTCATTGTGTCCCCCTTGTCCCGCTCAGTGTTGATTGGTGCAGAGCGCAAATAACCGCTCCGCGTTTTGCCCTTAGCATCAGGACTCGAGAAAATTCCTCAGCATATCGTGGCCATGCATCGTGAGAATGGATTCGGGATGAAACTGCACCCCCTCGATTGGCAATTCCCGGTGGCGCACCCCCATAATTTCATCGATCTCGCCGTCTGGCGTCTCCGTCCAGGCGGTAATTTCCAGGCATTCAGGCAAGCTGCCCTTTTCCACCACCAGGGAGTGATAACGGGTGGCCTCGAAAGGATTGGACAGGCCGTGAAACACCCCCAGGTTGTTGTGCACTATAGGCGATGTTTTGCCGTGCATAACCTGGCCGGCACGCACAACGCGACCGCCGAACACCTGGCCGATACTCTGGTGCCCGAGGCAAATGCCCAAAATGGGAATACGACCTGCAAAGTGGCGAATTGCCTCCAGGGAAATCCCGGCCTCGTTGGGTGTACAGGGACCCGGTGAAATCACAATTTTCGCTGGGGCCATCTGCTCAATGTCCTCAAGGGTGATCTCGTCATTGCGCTTGACCACAACCTCCGCACCCAGCTCCTCAAGGTACTGCACCACATTCCAGGTAAAGGAGTCGTAGTTATCGATCATTAAAATCATTGCTTGGCTCCCATTGCCTGTGCAGTGTCGGAAGATGCTTCCATGCGTTTTTGCAAACGCGCCAGCGCCGCCTGGGTTGAGCGCAACTCGCGTAGGATTTCGGTTTGACTGGGTGGCAGGCACATCTCATCCATACGACGCAGCTTGGCCTCCTCCAGGTTATTGATTACCACACCGATAAACAGGTTGATCATGACAAAAGCGCCCATGACCACAAAACTGACAAAGTAGAGCCAGGCCCAGGGCATTGAATCCATTGCGGTGTACATAATGTCGGTCCAATCCTCAAAGGTCACAATTCGGAACAGACTTAACAGAGCGATCGGCAAGCTGCGCCAGTGGGTCGGGTCCACCTCGTGAAAGAGGAAATAGCCCGCCACGCCATAGATATAAAAAATAATCCCCATCAAAATTGCGATGTGCATCATGCTCGGCAAGCTGCGCAACAGTGTATCCACCAGAGTCCGCAATTCCGGGAAAGCGGAAACCAGACGCAGTACCCGCAGTACCCTTACCAAGCGAGCGAGTGTTGCCAGTGGCCCTGTAGCGGGAATCAGGCTGAGGGCAATGATGGTAAAATCAAAGCAGTTCCAACCGCTGGCGAAATAACGCCAGGGGCGCGATCCCTGCGAAACTATTTTTATTCCCGCTTCTACAATAAAAGCAGTCAGTACCAGCTGGTTAACGACGCCCAGCGTGGTACCGAAATGCTCCATCACCCAGCTGGAGGTCTCCAGTCCCACCGCCAGCGCATTGAGAAGGATTATCCCAATGATCACCTGATTAAATAGCGGGGCTTCGACTATCTGTTGGCAACGGGTGGCAAGAGATATTTTTTGGGGAATACTAGCTTCGCTCATCTTGTTCGATCTTTACTTCTTTACAACTACTAGCCAGAGCCATGCCCGCTGCGCGAAACAGTGCTCTGGCCTTGTTCATGGTCTCATCCCACTCGGACTGAGGGTCTGAATCGGCTACCAGGCCGGCACCGGCCTGGATAAATAACTGCCCATCCTTGATCACTGCGGTGCGTATTGCGATGGCCGTGTCCATATTGCCATTCCAGGCCAAGTAACCCACTGCACCACCATAGATACCGCGCTTCTCCGGTTCCAGTTCATCGATAATTTCCATAGCGCGGATCTTTGGCGCCCCGGATAAAGTACCGGCCGGCAGTGCCGCGCGCAGGGCGTCCATACCGGTGAGCCCCTCCCTCAACTGACCCGTGACATTGGAGGTGATATGCATCACATGGGAATAGCGTTCCACCACCATCTGCTCGGTGACCCTCACGCTGCCCGTCGCCGCTACGCGGCCCACATCATTGCGCCCCAGGTCGATCAACATCAGGTGCTCAGCACACTCTTTGGGGTCGGCTAAGAGTTCCTGCTCCAGGGCTTTATCCTCCTCTTCCGAGGTACCGCGACGGCGAGTGCCAGCCAGCGGACGCACAGTCATCTCACCCTCTTCCAGACGCACTAAAATCTCCGGGCTAGAACCCACAACCTGGTGATCGCCGAGGTCGAGGAAATACATATAAGGTGAGGGGTTCAGGCTGCGCAGGGCGCGATAGAAATTCAGGGGCGGTGCGTCGAAGGGAGCCGACAGGCGCTGGGAGGGCACCACCTGCATCACATCGCCAGCGAGGACATATTCCTTCACCCGGTCCACGGCTTTCTTGAAGTTTTCCTCACCAAAGTGAGAGTGAAAAGCACTCTCCTCAATTCCCTTGCCATTCAGGTCCAGGGGCACAGCATTAGGTAACGGCTGGGCTAACCGTTCGACTAGTTGATCCAGGCGCTGCTGGGCTCGCTCATAGGCATCGGCCTGAGCGGGGTCCGCGTGCACAATAAAAATAACCGCACCGGCGAGATTGTCGAACACCACCAGCTCATCACTGACCATCAATAGGATATCCGGGTTACCCAGGCTATCCTGCGGCACACTGTGGGCCAGACGCGGCTCAATATAGCGCACACAGTCATAGCCAAAATAGCCGACCAGGCCGCCGTTAAAGCGCGGCAAATCGGTAAGTTCCGGCACCCGATAGCGCTGCTGAAACTGTTCCACAAATGCCAGCGGGTCCCGCTCCGTGTGGCTTTCAATCACCACCCCATCGCGCTCCACCGTAACCTCGCTGCCACGTACTCGCAGCAGAGTTCTTGCCGGCAGACCAATAATGGAGTAACGCCCCCATTTCTCCCCGCCCTGTACCGACTCCAGCAGGTAGCTATAACGCCCTTCGGCAAGCTTCATGTAAGTGGACAGGGGGGTTTCAATATCCGCCAGTACTCGGCGCACCAGCGGGATACGGTTGTAGCCCGCAGACACAAGTTGGGCGTATTCACTAGGGGTCATAGAGACTCCGATCTATTAGGTATTTTTCTAGTTGGCGCCAAAGTATAGGCAGCGCCCACGGGAGAGGTGGCCGAATGGTATCTTTGACCCATTGGCCTCAGCGGATCAGCGGCGCCATCGCCAGCTGCTGGATGTGGGGATAGTGTGGTTCACGGAAATTCCCTCTGTGCAGGCGCACAAGTTTACAAATCCCGTATACGGCGGGCAAGAGGTTACCCGCCAGGTTTTTCTCAGGACAAGCTATCGCGCATTGCACCAATCACTTCAGCGTAGTCGGGGGCATTGAAAATCGCAGAACCCGCAACAAAAGTATCCGCGCCGGCGGCGGCAATCTCCGCAATATTGTCGCGGTTGACCCCGCCATCGATTTCCAGGCGAATATCGTAACCAGAAGCATCGATCAGCTGACGCGCCTCACGCAATTTATCCAGGGTGCCCGGAATAAATTTCTGGCCGCCAAAGCCCGGATTGACTGACATCAGCAGAATCATATCCAGCTTGTCCATCACATATTTGGCCGCATCCAGCCCTGTGGCCGGGTTAAACACCAGACCGGCCTTGCAACCGAGGCTGCGAATCAACTGCAGGGAGCGGTCCGGGTGGCGTGAAGCCTCCGGGTGAAAGGTAATATAGCTGGCACCCGCATCGGCAAACATGCGGATCATATCGTCCACCGGCTCCACCATCAGGTGCACATCAATTGGCGCCTCGACACCATGCTTACGCAACGCCTCGCACACCATTGGGCCGATGGTGAGGTTGGGCACATAGTGGTTGTCCATCACATCGAAGTGCACCCAATCGGCACCAGCCGCTAATACGTTGTCCACCTCTTCACCGAGGCGGGCAAAATCAGCGGAGAGAATCGAGGGGGCAATCTTGTAATCTGACATCTTTATTTCCTTCAGTAACTCAATTTTCCGCACTCAGGCGGTAATGCAGGTTTTCCAGGCGCTCGGGGGTGCCCACATCACACCAGTCCCCGGTGTATAAATCCGCCTGTAACTTATCCTCATTAAAGGTGAACACCTCACCAAGGCCGAAGCATTCGCGCATTTTGGGATAGCGGGTCAACACCTCGGGGCGCAGCCAGCTGATGCCGGCAAAGGTATAGCGGGGCTTAGCTGTTCCGGATAACAGGCCATTCTCAATTCCAAAGTCCCCCTCCGGGTTATGCGGGGGGTTGGGCACCATAAGCAGGCGACCGGGGCATTCTTTGGGCAGCGGGCGGGCCACCCACTGGGAAAGGTCGAAGTCACACCAGACATCCCCATTAACCACAAAAAATGGACCCTCTCCCAGCAGCGGCATCGCGTTGAGAATTCCCCCTGCAGTCTCAAAGGGCCGGTCTTCCTGCTCCACAGAATACTGGATATCCAGGCCCCAGCGATTGCCGTTCCCCAGGTAGTCACGAATCATATGACCCAAATGGCCCAGGTTGATCACTACCCGTTGAATTCCTACATCCTGTAATCGCTCCAGTACATGCTCAATCAGAGGTTTGCCTGCCACAGACAACAAAGGCTTGGGGGTTTGGTCAGTAAGAGGGCGCATCCTACGCCCAAAACCTGCCGCCAAGACCATAGCGGTTGTCGGGGCTTTTTCGGTGAGCTGAGTCATTCAATTCATCTATCAGTTTTTATTCGGCTTATCTGAGCTTGTCTCCGGCACAGCGATAATCGCTGTACCAGGGCTGCTGCTCGATCAGCGGGAGCAGCTGTCGCTCAAACCACTGCGCAAACGGCTTGAATTCCTCATAGCGATCAGCAACCTCCAGCACATAGCGTATCACCAAGGGCAGATCCACCAGGTAATTCTGCTTGCCATCGCGCAGCGAAAGGCGTGGAAACAAGCCCAGCACTTTAATGTGACGCTGGAGGCCCATCCAGTCGAACCACTTTATGAACTCTTTCGGGTCTACAGGTTCCAGCACCCCAGCAGCTTCTGCGGTAGCGGCATAGGCCAAAGCCCAGCGCTCGACCCGTTGGCGTGGCCAGCGGATATAGCAGTCCCGTAACAAAGAGACCAAATCGTAGGTGATCGGTCCCCACACTGCATCCTGGAAATCCACGATTCCGGGACGCTCACCACCACGGACCATTAAGTTGCGGCTGTGGTAGTCCCTATGCACCAGGGTTTGCGGCTGGCTCGCGGCACTTTCCAATAACTGTTGAAAGGTATCTTGCAACAGGCAGTTTTCCGCTTCATTTAGGGAGTAGCCTAGTAATTTGCCTACCAGCCACTCGGGCATAATACGCATCTCTGTCAGCAACAATTCCTGGCTATAGTCCGGGAATAAACCCTCTTCACGAGGAATCTGCTGGAGACTTAGCAATTCGCTCATTACCTCCGCATAGAGCCCCTCAACACTGTCATGACTCAACACATTGAATAACTGGGTATCACCCAGGTCTTCCAATAGCAGATAGCCATTAGTCGTATCGGCAGCCATCACCATGGGCGCGTGAACGCCATTGCGCCGCAGATAATCGGCAAGTGCTATAAAGCGAGCTGGATTGGTACGCTCAGGAGGGGAATCAACAGCAATTAATCTGGGCTCGGTAAAAGTACGGAAATAGCGCCGAAAACCTGCATCCCCGGTAAGCTTGGCCAACTCTATTGGTGACTCAGTATCCAAAGCCCTCCCCACCCAACGAGTCAGCGTCTCTCGTCGCAGGTCATCACTCACAATACATCCTTCATTTGCTCTTTGGCCTATAGCTAATTCTTTCTATCGCGGCAGTTTCCCACTTAGCGGCCCACATTGAAACCCTGCCCGGTAAGACGCAGTAACTATCCCCCTGCTACTCACGTACCACCTGTACGGCTATTAACCACTCCTACATTCAAGTAGAATCGGGCGATAATTTTTTGCGCGCCCCGGCTAGATAGCTGTGCACGCATCTGCCGATAAAAGAAACACCAAAGAATAGCCGGAACCTATCGATTGATGCTTGAAGTCTCCCGGTGGCGTCGCCTCGCGCTGGCGATCGCTAAGAATTCACAAGTCCACACTGTTGCGCTCGGCTTGATGGCCGCGGCCCCCCTATGGACCCAGGCGGAGCAGACCGCCCTAGATCCCGAATATAATCCTTACCTCTATCTGGATTGGTTACCCCGCTCAGAGTTGACCCCTGAGGAAAGAGCCAGGATACCGGCAATTTGTACCGGCGCTTTTATTGAGCCGCCCAGAGATTATCCGGATGCGAATCTCCCCCCGGAAGACGCGCCACTGCGTGCTACGGCTGAACAGTCCCACTTGTCAGACGATGGGTCTGCTGAACTGAGTGGCAATGTCCATATCACCCAGGGCTATCGCCAATTATTTGCCGATCAGGTGGAACTCAATCGCCAGACCAACACCGCTTATCTGAGCGGCGCTATCGAACTGCGTGAACCCAATTTACTGGTTCGAGGCGCCACCGCCGAGGTGCACACCGACACCGAGGCCGCCTCCATTGAGGACGCGACTTATGTGGTGCACAACGAGTTTATCCATGGCGATGCGGTTCAAGTTGCTCGCCAAACCAGTGGCGAATTGACCCTTACCGATGGCACCTATACCCGCTGTGAGCCAGGTCGAGCCTTCTGGCGCCTGAGTGGCGGTGAAATCAATATCGATCAAGTGGAAAGCCAGGGAACAGCGCGGGATGTACGCCTGGAGATACTGGATGTCCCCGTGCTCTACTTCCCTTATTTTCGCTTCCCCGTGGGCGATGCGCGCATGTCGGGCTTCCTTTTTCCTTCTCTAAGCAACAGCGAAAAGAATGGCTGGGACTTGTCTGTTCCGTATTACTGGAACATCGCCCCGGAGATGGATGCGACCATCACACCCCGCTATATCCAGTACCGAGGCACTGGCCTGGAGGTGGAATTCCGCCACCTGAGCCCCATGTTCAACACGGAAATCCGTGTCGCGGACCTCCCTGACGACAAGGGCGGTAACAGTGACCTTGCGCAAGAGTTGATCGACCGAGGCTTCCCACAGGACCTGGTCCTGCCCTACAAAGGTGAAGATCGATGGTTGGTAAACCTCGAACAGCAGGGCGGTTATAGCGGAAGTATCTGGCGTACCGATATCGACTACACCAAAGTCAGTGATCCCGACTATTTCCGGGATTTAAGTACTACCAACCTTGATATCAACGCGGAAACCCAGGTAAGCCAGAAAGCCCAGGGTAGACTGACTTTCGAAAACTGGGCAATCACCCTTCGCGCCCAGGATTACCAAGTATTGGAAAATGATCGCTTCGACACTTTTGCCCAACTACCCAGGCTGGATGTGGACGGCAATTACCGCTGGGGAGAATGGCAGCTAGCCTTACAAAATGAAGCTACGGTATGGAGACATCAAGATACGCAGACAATTAGGTTTATTCGAGATATTGATGATCCCGATAGCGTCACCACAAGCACAAAAGACTTTGTTACTGCGGACCGCCTCCGTCTGGACTATGAGCTTTTTTGGGATAAAGAGTGGCTGTGGGGCTACTTTAAACCTGGATTAGCTGGCCGCTATCTAGGTTACCAAGTCAGTGATACCTTCCTGCCAGAAGGCGCGAACGACACTCCCAGTGCTTCCGCCGCCCAAATCACCCTGGACACCGGCCTCTACTTCGAACGAGATGGCTTCGCCTTTAACCGCGATTACATTCAGACCCTGGAGCCCCGCCTGTACGGACTACTCAGTAGTAATGCTAATCAGGAGGATTTCTTCGATATTACCGGTGATGACATCAACGACGTAGGCCCCATCGACCCTCAAAGTAACAACCTACTTTACGATACCTCGCTGTTCACCTTCAGTTACGACCAGCTGTTCCGCCATAGTCGCTTTACCGGTAATGACCGTATCGATGATGCAAGCAGAGTTGCATTAGGACTGACCACTCGCTTTATCGAGCCTATTAGTGGGCGAGATTTGTTATCCGCCAGTATCGGCCAAGTCTTTTACTCCAGTGACACCCAAATTGGTCTGAAGGAGCTTATTGAAGAAACCCCACGCTCAGAACTTGCAGCAAGGCTGGAGAGTCGTCCTATTCAGTCCCTGCGTATTGGCAGCGAACTGGTCTACGATGACACTGAGCACAACGTCAATAGGGGTAACTTTAGCCTGCGCTACTTTGACGATGATGCGCGAATTTTTAACCTCAGCTACTACTATAAGCGCTACAACAACGTCTCATTTATTAATGAGGATGGCATTGAGCAAGACACTCCTACACGCCAGTTGAACGGCTCCGCTGTACTACCTATCAACACCCATACCTCTATAATGGCTGGCGCGGCTTACGATCTATCATTGGATCGGGAACTGGAATACTTGGCAGGCATCGAATATGACGACTGCTGCTACCGGGCACGTCTGGTATGGCGCCGAACCTTGGACAATGACCTAGCCGGTGTCGTTCGAGCTGAAGACCTCCAATACGATGAGGGTGTCTATCTCGAAGTACAATTGAAGGGGTTAGCAGGGTTTGGAGCAACAGTCACCCAGATGCTGACCCAAGGAATTGCCAATTTTGATCAGAGAGAAAAGCTAAAACCGTGATGGAAATAATACAGAAATTTATGCCTAAACTAGGCCTGTCATCCGTTCTGGCTGCCTGCGCCCTGATCGCCGGCACGGTCACAGCTCAAGTACAAACCCTGGACCGGGTAGTCGCTGTTGTCGATGAAGATGTGGTTATGGCCAGTGAGCTAGCCCAGCGCATGAATACTATCGCCAGCCAGATTCAAGCCCAACAGGTCCAGGCACCGCCTGTCGATGTTCTGCGCCGCCAGGTACTCGAACAACTGATCATTGAGCGGTTACAGCTACAGATGGCTTCCCGTGCGGGCGTTACCATCTCTGAAGCCGAGCTAGACCAGGCAATCGCCCGAGTTCAACAAAACGCTAGTGTCAGCCCGGAAGAGTTTCGTCAGCGCCTGCGCGCTGATGGCATGACCATGAAGAGCTTCCGCCAGCAGATCCGCCAGGAGCTGATGATCCGCCGGGTGGAACAGGGCAGCGTCAACCGCCGAATCCAGATCACCGACCAGGACATCGACAATTTCCTACGCTCCAAAGAGGGGGAGTTCTGGAAGTCCCCTCAATACGAGCTGGGCCATATCCTGATCCCGATCAGCTCCAGCGCCCCCGCCAGCGAAGTTACCCAGGCGCGTGAGAAAGCCGAAGAGTTGGTTAAACAGGTCCGCGACGGTACCGATTTCCGTCGCCTGGCAATCGCCAACTCTGCCGGGCAGAATGCCCTTGCCGGTGGCGATTTGGGATGGCGCAAGACCGTGGAGCTCCCCACCCTCTTTGCCGATGCGCTCAACGGCCTCAAAGTCGGTGATGTAACCGAACCCTTCCGCAGTGATGCCGGCTTCCACCTACTCAAGATACATGCGCAAAAAGGCGCCAGTGAGCAACTGGTGGAGCAAACTAAGGTTCGCCATATCCTATTAAAGCCTTCCGCCATCCTTACCGATGATGAGGCCTATAACAAGCTTGTGGCCATGCGCGAAGAGGCGATGACCAGCGATAATTTTTCTGAACTCGCCCGCGAGAATTCAGAAGATATTGGCTCTATGCTATCCGGCGGCGATCTCGGATGGTCTATGCCTGGGCAGTTTGTGCCGGAGTTTACCCAGGCCATGAAGACCACCGGCATCGGCGAAATCAGTCTGCCATTTCGCAGCCAGTTCGGCTGGCATATCCTAAAGGTGGAGGGTCGACGTAAACAGGACATGACCGATCAGTACATCCGCAACCAGGCCTCGAACCTCCTACGAAACCGCCGCTATGAAGAAGAGCTGCAAAATTGGCGCCGGGAAATTCGAGACCAGGCTTATGTAGAGATCAAATTGACAGATAAGAAGGAAGAGGACTCCGAAGAAGAAGCGCAATAAGAGCGCTTTCTGAGATCTCTTAAACCGGGCCAAAGCGCCCGGTTTTTTATTCGTATAAGGTGTGGCCTCTCTATGATACCCAGAATCGCATTAACTCCCGGAGAACCTGCAGGTATTGGCCCGGAGATATGTGTCAAAGTCGCCCAGCAAGGCAGCCCTGCCCAGTTGATTGCCATTGCAGATCCCAGCCTTCTGGAACAAGCTGCCCGCAGACTAGAGCTTCCCCTGCAGCTTCTATCTTTCTCTGAAGATACCCCACTATCAGAAACGGCCCCTGGCAGCCTCTTTATTTTAGAAAGCCCCTTGAAACAGGCTTCCCGGCCAGGAAAGCTGGACATTACCAATGCCGCCTATGTATTAAAGACATTAGAGATAGCCGCAGATGGCTGCCTTAATGGCCGGTTTGACGCTCTGGTGACAGGCCCTGTGCACAAGGGGGTAATTAATGAGGCGGGGTTTCCCTTCAGTGGCCATACCGAATTTTTTGCAGAACGAGCGGGCGTAGCGCAGGTTGTTATGATGCTGGTCGCTCAGAAGCTGCGGGTGGCACTTGTCACTACACATCTGCCACTTAAAGATGTCAGCGCGGCAATAACCGGTGATCGTCTGGAGCTCATTACGGAGATCTTACATCGCGGTCTGCGCGACCAATTCCGCATCGATTCACCCCACATCGGGGTTTGTGGCCTAAACCCCCACGCCGGAGAGGGAGGCCACTTGGGCAGGGAAGAGATTGAAGTGATTGAACCTGCACTTGAAAAACTGCGCGGTCGTGGGCTCCATCTGACCGGCCCACTGCCGGCGGATACGCTGTTTACCCCTCCTCAGTTAGAAAATTTCGATGCGGTACTTGCTATGTACCACGATCAGGGGCTGCCGGTGTTAAAATTTCACGGCTTCGGCAAAGCCGTAAATATTACGCTGGGCTTGCCTTTTATTCGCACCTCGGTCGACCACGGCACAGCTCTGGACCTGGCTGGTAGCGGCAAAGCCAGTTGCGGTAGCCTTGCAGCTGCCCTATCCCAGGCAATTGAACTGGCGCAACTACAGCACGCTAGACGATAGCAGCCTATATAAGCCTCATACCACTTTTAGAATTGCAGATTAATTAATGGACAATTTTTTCCAACACAAGGCACGCAAGCGTTTCGGCCAGAATTTTTTGGTCGATGGGAATATTATCGAGCGTATTGTTCGCTCTATAGCTCCTAAAGAAACCGATAAATTAGTTGAGATTGGTCCAGGCCAAGGTGCTATTACCGAACTACTCCTACAACGCTGCCCCTCACTCACTGCCGTGGAACTGGATAGGGATCTAATTCCCATGTTGGAATTTAAGTTCAGGGATTATCCAGATTTCAAGATTATTGAGCGGGACGCATTGAAATTTGATTTTGGTGAGTTTGCCGCGGAGCGCCCTCTGCGTATCGTTGGTAATCTACCCTACAATATTTCGACACCTCTTTTATTTCATCTGCTCAGTTTCAAAGGCAAAGTGCAGGACATGCACTTTATGCTGCAAAAAGAAGTCGTCGATCGCCTCGGAGCAAGTCCCGGAACAAAATCCTATGGACGCCTCACCGTCATGGTTCAGTATTACTGCCGTGTACAAGGGCTATTCCCAGTGCCCCCGCAATCCTTCAGGCCAGCCCCTAAAGTTGAATCGGCTATTGTCCGACTGATCCCCCATAGTGAAATCCCCTATATGGCGGAAGATGAAAAGCTACTGGAACGAATCGTTAATATCGCTTTTCAACAGCGCCGGAAAACTCTGCGCAACGCACTAAAACCCCTGTTCCCTGCACTTGACCATGAGCAACTGCCAGTAGACGCGAGCCGCCGCCCAGAAACATTAAGTGTGCAAGAATTTGTACAATTGTCGAATTACTGCGCAAAGCTTGGGCAACAATAAGCAAGCTAGACCTCGGGGGATAAGAGTTTGGCCACTTATGCTATTGGCGATATTCAGGGCTGTTTCGAATCTTTAAAACGCCTACTGAAAAAAATCCATTTTCGCTTTGACCGTGACAAGTTATGGATTGCCGGAGATTTGGTTCACCGTGGTGAAGACAGCTTGGGCACCTTGCGATTTCTCTATGAGCATCGTCAGCAAGTCACTGCAGTTCTCGGCAATCACGATCTGCATCTATTGGCACTGGCGCATGGCGCCAAGCACCTGGCAGACAAAGAGCAAGACCTCGCAAAAATTCTTAGGGCAAAAGATTCTGACCGTCTATTAAGCTGGCTACAGACTCTCCCCTTACTGGTGCATAAAAAGGGGTATACCATGGTCCACGCCGGCATCCCCCCCATCTGGAGTATCACCAAAGCACAGAAACTATCACGCGAAGTCGAACTTGCTCTCTCAGACGAAGCAATGGCAAAAGCTTTTTTTTATGGTATGTACGGTAACGAGCCCCACTGCTGGAGTGATCATCTAATCGGCATTGAGCGGCTCCGCTCTATTACTAATTACTTCACACGAATGCGCTTTTGCAAAGAGGATGGCACCCTCGACCTTGTTACCAAGCGCGGACCACAAGCATCTCATGGGGATTACAAGCCTTGGTTTAGTTTCCCTGATAGAAAAACCAAAAATGACAAAATAATTTTTGGCCATTGGGCCGCCCTTGAAGGCAGAGCTGATACCGAAAACATTTACGCTTTGGATACAGGCTGTGTTTGGGGTGGATATCTCACGGCCATGCGACTAGGCGATGAAGAGTTCTTTTGTACCGACTGTAGCCTGTAAAGTTCAAAAGAGTATACTTCAGGCCATGCCCTTGGGAGGGTAAAACTTTAACGCCTTCTCCTTCAAAGCTTACAACCGGTCAGAGTCTTTATTTTTCATAATTCGGAATAGTAACCAGTCTACCCCCTATTGAAGGAACAAAATGTTTGAGAGCCTAGAATTACCTAAGAACCTTTTCCTCTCTACTTACAACACTATTGATATCTGCTTAATTTACCAACCCAGCCCTAGCAGAACTCGACAAACTCAGCAACACCATTCCTAAGAAAGCTAATAGGGGAGCCAAAACAATACGTCCATTTTTATTAAGTGAAAGTAAAACGAGCATTGCTATAGCGAGTATATAAAGCAAAAAATAGGCTACCAATTCAAACCCATTTATTACGATGATTAGTAGTACCCCGGGAATAGCTACCAGAAGACTCTTCAAGTACTCCTGAATTAAAATCATTCCCTCACTGCAGGAATTAATCATCATCCAAAATCTGACCTGGGCTTCACCCTTAAGAATGGAATTAATTGTAAAGGCAAGAAATATTGCTGAACCTACCACCAGCGCAATACGTAAGGCAATCAGCAAACTCGCAGTTGTCAATGCATAGCAATAAATGGTGATCGCCAATGCCATCAGCAATCTGTATACTAAACGCGCACTCTTTATATTAAATGGCTTTAACCAAGCAAAAAAAACTTGTCCATATCTGAGAACTCCTAAAGTAAAAAAAGAGAGCATTTGGAAGATACAAAATAGAGAAAGCCAAAAGAGATATTCGAAGAGACTGAATGACTCGTCCAGGTACCACAAAACTAAAAGGGGTAGCAGCCATACCCCCCAAAAGAATGGATTATATTTTAACTGAACCAAGCAGAGAGATTTAACCAGCTCTTCAACATTAAAAAAGCTTAGGTACCAATTTAATTCTGCTTTTACCGGCGACAGTAAAATACCTGAAAAAGCAAAAACAAAGTGTATTACTAATAGTATAAAGAGAGAAACGTCTACAGTCTCACCCTCTCCTGTCAATAACAAGCTTACAGGGAGGTGGATCACAAGCATTGCAGGGGCCAATATAGAAGCTAGCCCTATTAACAACCATCGATTTGCTTCAATCCAACTTTTAAGTCTGTGTACAAATCCTGCTGACAACAAATCCTGTACAGAGACCTTCATAATGTAATCTCCGCCTCCCCTGCTGAAAAGGAAACCTCACTATGACTCGTATAAACAAGCATTCCGGAATAATCTGATAGATGCCCTACTAAAGCTTCCCTAGCCTTCTTATCCAGAGCATTGAAAGGCTCATCTAACAATAGGGCTCCCCGTTCTTTACGTAAGGAACAAACTATGGCTACCTTTCTTTTTTGCCCTTCGGATAGATCTGTAACTCTTGTGCAAGAATGAATATTGCACAGAAATTCTTCTTCAAAGTTTTTCAATCGGCTAGAAATTGGAGTTTGACAAGCAGACAAAATCTCTTTAACGGATAAATATTCAGGAAGTAAAATTGCATTTGAAAATACTCCACACATTCTTCTCCTGCCAGACCTTCTTCTTTCTCCAAGAATGTTAATTCTACCGGATGAAATAGGAATCAGACCTGATATCCCTAACAAGAGACTTGTTTTTCCTGAGCCATTGCGCCCAGATACTTTTATTATCTGACTAGTAGTTGAGAAGCTAAAATCTGTAACAATTCTTTTTGCTCCCCTATGAATACTTAAGCTATCAAGTAACAATCTATTCAATGCGTCTTCACTCCCTAAAGAAGAATCATCCTCAATAACAGGAAGTAAAGACTTTTTAAAAGATTAATAGTTCCGCAAAAACTGGTGAGAGATTAAAGCAGTGGTCCCCTCCCATTGCTCAGATTTCACTCAGAAAAGAGTGTTACTTAGTCTCGTAACCATTTGGATTTTGGGACTGCCAACGCCAAGTGTCTTCGACCATTCGCTCCAAGCTATACTCAGCCTTCCAGTCAAGTTCACTCTCCGCCAACGCAGAATCTGCATAACATTCAGCAACATCTCCTGGGCGACGTGGTGCAACTTTATAGGGTATAGGTTTGCTGCTAGCAGCCTCAAATGCTCGCACTACTTCCAATACAGAACTTCCTTTACCCGTACCAAGGTTGTAGGTATAGCACCCCACTTGAGTTGAGGCTTTACTCAGCATGTTCAATGCAGCCAAGTGGCCTCGAGCAAGATCTACCACATGGATATAATCTCTAACACCGGTACCATCTACCGTGGGATAGTCATCTCCGAAGACCTGTAGGAATGGCCGCCGCCCCACAGCAACCTGAGAAACATAGGGCAGCAAGTTATTAGGTATCCCACTAGGATCCTCACCAATTCGACCACTCTCATGAGCACCGATTGGATTAAAGTAGCGTAGAAGGCTAATTTTCCACTGGCTAGCTGGCGCAGCGCAGATATCCTTCATTATATTCTCAACCATCAGCTTACTTGAGCCATAAGGGTTTGTGGCGCCAGTAGGAAATCCCTCAAGAATTGGTACCGTTTCCGGATCACCATAAACCGTGGCTGATGAACTGAAAATAATTTTTTTAACGTCAAATTCCTCCATCACGTCCATTAGATCTAGGGTACCAGCAACATTATTTTGGTAATAACGCAGAGGTTGGCTTACAGACTCTCCCACTGCTTTAAGCCCAGCGAAATGAATTACTGCCTCTATGTTGAAATCTACAAATACTTGGCGAAGCCCATGTTTATCAGAAATATCCAGATCGAAGAAAGGTAACTCTTTACCGGTGATCAACTCTACTCGTTGCAAAGCCTCACGGTTGCTATTGGACAGATTATCCACGACAACTGGCTGTAAACCTGCCGACAATAATTCTACGCAGGTATGACTACCAATATAACCAGCACCGCCAGTCACTAAAATCGCCATTTCAACTCCTCTCAAATCTGTACACTTCCCGTTTGCCTTAAGTAAAAACTAAAACTGCCATTAAATTCAACCTTTCCGGACGCTAATCCCGTGCCGTATTGAACCAGAAAGCTATGCTGGAGAAGCCGGGACTGTTTCATCGGACTCGGGGAAGAACAAGGTTAGCAACGGCGATAATGAATAGTGCTTTATGCCGGGCAACTCTCTAGCAAGGAATGACTGGATAACCGCCAACCACCCACTTTGTGGAACGAGCAGCACATACAGTCTTCAAAACAACTAGTCAGTGCTCTGATTCCAAATGATAAGCAGGACGCTGGACTCTGCCCACCAGGCTACAGGGAGGTAAATATTATGACAATTTTTAATCACTACCTGGAAAGATACGAGTCAATCCAGGATGAAGAGCTCAGTATCCAAGAATACCTGGAACTCTGTAAGACGGACCGCAGCGCCTATGCTTCTCCCGCTGAGAGGATGTTGATGGCCATTGGCGAGGCAGAACTGATTGATACCTCTCGCGATCCCCGTCTATCACGTATTTTCTGTAATAAAGTTATTAAGCGTTACAAAGCCTTCAGCGAGTTCTATGGTATGGAGGAGGCCATAGAGCAGATCGTCTCATTCTTCCGCCATGCAGCTCAGGGCTTAGAAGAGAAAAAGCAAATTCTCTATTTACTAGGACCTGTCGGTGGCGGCAAGTCCTCCCTAGCGGAGCGCCTCAAAGCGCTTATGGAGCAGGTCCCCATATACGCGATCAAGGGCTCCCCGGTTTTTGAGTCTCCACTTAGCTTGTTCTCTCCGAATGAAGATGGTCGCATCCTTGAGGAGGATTACGGCATTGCAAGACGCTATGTAAATACCATCATGTCTCCCTGGGCGGTTAAGCGCCTACATGAATTCAAAGGTGACATAAGTAAATTCAGAGTAGTGAAAATCCGTCCATCGATCCTCGATCAAGTTGCTATTTCTAAAACAGAGCCCGGTGATGAAAACAACCAGGACATTTCCTCGTTAGTTGGCAAAATTGATATTCGAAAGCTTGAGGATTACCCTCAAAATGACCCAGATGCCTACAGTTTCTCAGGCAGTCTTTGCCGTGCCAACCAAGGTCTGATGGAATTTGTGGAGATGTTTAAGGCTCCAATTAAGGTTCTCCATCCACTGCTTACCGCAACCCAGGAGGGTAACTACAACAGCACAGAAGGACTTGGATCGATACCATTTAATGGAACTATTCTCGCTCACTCCAATGAGTCTGAGTGGCAGTCCTTCCGGAATAATCGGAACAATGAAGCATTTCTTGACCGAATTTACATTGTAAAAGTGCCCTATTGCGTACGGGTTCATGAAGAAATCAGGATTTATCAAAAGCTTTTGGAAAATAGCTCCCTATCAAAAGCCCCTTGTGCGCCGGACACCTTAAGAATGCTGGCTCAGTTTTCCGTACTCTCACGTGTTAAAAACCCAGAGAACTCCAGCCTCTACTCAAAAATGCGTATCTATGACGGAGAAAATCTCAAAGATACCGATCCAAAAGCGAAAACCATCCAAGAATACCGGGATAATGCCGGTGTCGATGAAGGCATGAATGGGTTATCTACCCGCTTTGCCTTCAAAATACTTTCCAAAGTTTTCAATTTTGATGCCACAGAAGTGGCGGCCAATCCAGTGCATTTACTCTATGTTTTGGAACAACAAATC
Source organism: Microbulbifer sp. CnH-101-G (assembly GCF_052466775.1). Taxonomy (NCBI): domain Bacteria; kingdom Pseudomonadati; phylum Pseudomonadota; class Gammaproteobacteria; order Cellvibrionales; family Microbulbiferaceae; genus Microbulbifer; species Microbulbifer sp. CnH-101-G. The sequence goes on along the minus strand of NZ_CP174292.1, from coordinate 4,420,985 downwards.
GAACAAGAACAGTTCCCTCCGGAAATACAGGAAAATTATCTCGGTTTTATTAAGGAATACCTAGCGCCTAGATATGTAGAATTTATCGGCAAGGAAATCCAGACCGCCTATCTTGAATCTTACGCCGAATATGGACAAAACTTATTTGATCGATACGTTACCTATGCCGACTTCTGGATCCAAGATCAGGAATACCGGGATCCTGAGACAGGTGAAATTCTTGACCGAGGTGCACTAAATGAGGAGCTGGAGAAAACAGAAAAACCTGCAGGCATTTCCAATCCAAAAGACTTCCGCAATGAAATTGTCAATTTTGTTCTACGCGCTCGAGCCAATAACCAAGGAAAAAACCCAGACTGGCGCTCCTATGAAAAACTACGCGCCGTCATTGAGAAAAAGATGTTCTCCAACACAGAGGACCTCCTACCAGTAATTTCCTTTAACACTAAGGCCTCAGCGGATGACAAACGCAAGCACGCGGACTTTGTTGCCCGTATGGTGGAACGTGGCTATACAGAGAAACAGGTTCGACTGTTATCAGAGTGGTATCTGCGAGTGCGTAAATCACAGTAAGTGGATTTGTTAAGGTTAATGTCAGCGACTCTCAAATATATAAACGAGAGTATTTCTCTCTCTGTAGAGTCGACAAGCTACAACTACTTAGGGCTCCTATCGGAGCCCCAATAGCCAGAACGAGTATTTCTGAATAAATTGCTTGGTGGCCTTTGCCAGATGGTTTTATTCAGACTAAAGGCAGAAATATGAGCTACATCATCGACCGCCGCCTAAATGGGAAAAAGAAAAGTACTGTCAATCGCCAGCGTTTTTTAAGGCGTTATAAGGCCCATATTAAAAAAGCTGTTGGCGACGCCATGAACAGCCGCTCCATCATGGATATGGATAAGGGCGAACGTATCAGTATTCCCACCCGAGATATCAGCGAACCACTATTTTCCCATGGTAATGGTGGACATACTGAACGGGTTCTTCCCGGCAATAAAGAATTTACCGCAGGAGATCGTATACCTCGTCAGCCCCCTAAAGGTGGCGATGGTAATGGTGGCGGTGCCAGTGATAGCGGCGAGGGTGTCGATGACTTTGTCTTCCAGATTTCCCAGGAAGAGTTCCTGGACTTTATGTTCGAAGGATTACAGCTGCCCAATATGATCAAACGGCGACTCGCCGGCAATGAGTCCTTTCAAGTGGTTCGGGCAGGAATCAGTAACGAAGGCACTCCTGGTCGCCTTAATGTTATTCGCTCCCTTAGAGCCGCCCATGCACGCCGTATCGCCTTAACCAGCAGTAAAAGAAGACATATCCGCAATCTAGAAGAATCTCTGGAGCTCGAAGAGCAAAAAGAGTCCGCTCTGCGTGATCAACGCAAGATAGAAGCTCTAAAAAGTGAAATTAACGAGTTGCGGAGGCGAGTTGGTCGGGTGCCATTCCTCGATGATTTTGATCTGAAATATAACTTGCTAATCCGGCAGCCTAAACCACGCTCACGTGCGGTGATGTTCTGCCTTATGGACGTATCTGGCTCCATGAATCAGGCCACCAAGGATATGGCCAAACGCTTTTTCCTATTGCTCTACCTTTTCTTGCAACGCAGTTATGAATACACAGAAGTCGTATTTATCCGCCACCATACCAGTGCAAAGGAAGTGGACGAGGAGGAATTTTTCTACTCCCGCGAGACCGGAGGAACCATTGTTTCCAGCGCTTTAAAGCTAATGAGACGAATTATGCGGGAGCGCTACCCGGACAGTGAATGGAATATCTACGGCGCCCAAGCTTCCGATGGCGATAATTGGAATGATGACTCCAGCACCTGCCATCGCATCCTTATCGACGACATCATGCCCCATGTACAGTATTACTCTTATGTGGAGATCACCCCTAGAGACCACCAGGCCCTATGGGAAGAGTATGAAAGTGTCCGCGCACTGTTCCCCAATCACTTCGCAATGGAGCAAATTGTGGATGTGCAGGATATCTACCCTGTATTCCGTCAACTGTTCAGCCAGAAGGTAACCGCTCGATGCTAGACACATTTGCCAGCGGTAACGACTCGCAAAAACCAGAGTCTGTAAACCCTATCTCTACCACCTCAGAGTGGACTTTTGAGTTAATCCAGGAATATGACCGCGCTATCGGCGAACTAGCTGACGAATTCGGCCTGGATACTTATCCCAATCAAATTGAGGTAATTAGCTCTGAGCAAATGATGGATGCCTACTCATCGGTAGGTATGCCAGTGGGCTACAACCACTGGTCATTCGGCAAGCAATTTATCAGCGTTGAAAATAATTATCAGCGTGGGCTAATGGGGCTCGCTTACGAAATTGTTATCAATTCTAACCCCTGTATCGCTTATCTCATGGAAGAAAACACTATGACGATGCAGGCCCTAGTCATTGCTCACGCCTCCTACGGGCATAATTCTTTCTTCAAGGGAAATTACCTTTTTCGCTCCTGGACCGATGCCAGTAGTATTATCGATTACTTGATTTTCGCTAAAAATTACATTTCCCGCTGCGAAGAGCGCCATGGTCTTGATGAGGTCGAGGCCGTACTGGATTCCTGTCACGCTTTGATGAATTACGGCGTTGACCGCTATAAACGACCGTACCCCATCTCTGCTATCGAAGAAGAGCGCCAGCAACAGGAGCGTGAGGAGTATCGACAACGGCAACTAAACGATCTCTGGCGAACGATCCCAAAACTAGGGGACGGCGCTGAAGAATCCAATGAAAAACGTTTTCCGGAAGAGCCCCAGGAAAACATCCTCTACTTTATTGAGAAAAATGCTCCCCTACTCGAGGGCTGGCAAAGGGAATTGGTACGTATCGTACGCAAGCTCGCACAGTATTTTTACCCACAGCGTCAGACTCAGGTAATGAACGAAGGCTGGGCCACTTTCTGGCACTACACACTACTGACAGAGCTCTACCGGCGTGGTCGTGTCACGGAAGGCTTTATGATCGAGTTTTTACAAAGCCATACCAATGTGATTTATCAACCCAGTTTTGACAGCCCTTATTACAACGGTATCAACCCATACACTCTGGGTTTCAGCATATTCAGTGATCTCAGGCGTATCTGTGAAGACCCTACCGATGAAGACCGTCGCTGGTTTCCAGATATTGCTGGGAGTAATTGGCGAGAAACACTGCAGTTTGCCATGCGCGATTTCAAGGACGAGAGCTTTATTCTGCAGTTTCTCTCCCCAAAAGTAATGCGTGATATGAAACTCTTTTGTATCAGTGACAACGACCAGGAAAATGAAATTGTTGTCAGCGCAATCCATGACGACAGCGGCTACCGACAGTTGCGGGAAAACCTTGCTGGCCAATATAATTTAGGTAACCGGGAGCCTAATATCCAGGTTTACTCTGTAGATACCCGGGGAGACCGCTCACTCACCCTAAACCATACCCAACATCGCCGCCGTCCACTGGGCAAAGAAACACCAGAAGTTTTACGGCACCTGCACAGGCTTTGGGGTTTTGATATTCACCTAAACAGTCTCAACGGGGATGAGATTACGGCGAGCTACCACTGCCCTGAACAGGGCCGCGACAGGCAGGAGGGAGAAGAGGAGTCAATGCTTATTCCAAAACCCATCTGAACCTTTACAGGGGAGCTTTTTAAAAGAGCTCCCGTGCAATGGGGCAGATGACCAGGAATAAATCTAAGCAGAAAAGCTTTGCTTAGTGATCGGCCTCTAATAACAGTCTAGCTTTAGCAGCCAATTCACCGCGCTCCTCACGATGAGCCAGAAGGGCATCCGCTCCCGCATCCAGCCAGCGCGCTTTATCCAGATCTTCTTCGGCGGCTACAACGAGGATACCCAAGTTGCTGTACTCACTGCGCGATCTCAGGTAATCCAGTACCAGGAACCCCCCATCGCCCACCAGGGCGGCATCAACTACCAACAGCGCCGGCTTGGCATTAGCCATTAAAATGCCTGCGGAGAAGCTGTCACCAGCTACCTCAATTTCACAGCCAATATTTTTCAGCGCCTGCAGGCCTGAAGAAGTCAGCTCTGGATCTGTTGTCAGCAACAGTACTTTGCGACTGGGTACCGCCAGGTCATTTGGCACCGGCATAGAGTTATCCCGTAGGAAGCCCACGAAGTCCTCTACACAAATACGATGGTCGCCCCGCCCCGGAAGTTTGTATGCCTTGAGCTGCCCCCGCTCAATCCAGCGAATCACCGTTCGGAAATTGACCCCACAATACCGAGCCGCTTCCCCGGTGGTTAGCACATGTAGTTCGCTCATATTTATTCTCCCCAACAACTGCAGTCCTTGACGGCCAGGTCAACCTCACGAGCCCCGACTCCTTCCCCCGAAGCCAGGCGCGAAATTATCCTGCCCAACAGGATCGCCCCTATAAATTATGCTGTTCAATGCTGCAAAACCAGCCCGAAATTCGGTCCATGTATCTAGTTAACGAACAGCGAAACAACCCCCTCAAAAAATACTAAAAGATATAGTTGACAGGTATGACAGGTCTCATAGAATGACCCCAGATTTAGCGGTACATCTGTGTCGCCAGATCCTCTCCAGCGGGCATGGCCGGCAAGTCAGTTATCCCGCTATTGGCAATTAGATGTTTGCTAAGCGAATACCCTAAGACCCTGGGCCCCCTTGTTTTTTCGGGGCCTTTTTTTTATCTTGCCCAAATCCCAGTCTTTACTTCCCACCTAATATTGTCCCCCAAGTAGTTGGTGGACTGTGCCGGAACCAATGGATTTATGGCAGTGCAACCCCTTTTCAAAGAATCACTTTCTCCGGTAGTGGAGAGTTTCACTTGAAGATTTACCTTGTTGGCGGCGCGGTTCGTGACAAACTGCTCAACCGTCCAGTAACAGAACGCGACTGGGTAGTGGTGGGCACCGATGTTGAGCATATGCGTAGCCTTGGCTACAGCCCAGTGGGGAAAGATTTCCCGGTTTTTCTGCATCCACAAACCGGGGAGGAGTACGCCCTTGCCCGTACAGAATGTAAAAGCGGGCACGGCTACGGCGGTTTCACGGTCAATGCCACAGCGGATATTACTCTGGAGGAGGACCTGCTGCGCCGTGACCTCACCATCAACGCCATGGCCGAGACAGAAGACGGGGAGCTAATCGACCCCTACAAAGGTCAGGAAGACCTGCAGGCCCGCCTGTTACGCCACGTATCCCCGGCCTTCGCAGAGGACCCTTTGCGTGTATTGCGAGTAGCCCGGTTTGCGGCGCGTTATCATCACCTTGGGTTTACTGTCGCCGACGAAACCATGGCCCTAATGCGGCAGATGGTAGAGGCCGGCGAGGTTGAATATTTGGTGGCCGAGCGAGTATGGAAAGAGGTCAGCCGTGCTTTAACTGAACCAGACCCCGATATTTTTATCCGTGTACTACGGGAGTGCGGAGCCCTATCCATCCTGCTTCCTGAGTTGGAAAACCTATTCGGCGTCCCCCAACCTCCCAGACACCACCCCGAGGTAGATACTGGCGAGCATGTTTTATTGGCTCTCCACACTGCCCCCGCCGAGCTGCCAGTGCGCTTCGCCGTCTTGCTACACGACTTGGGTAAAGGCCTCACTCCCGATGAAACCCTCCCCAGTCATACCGGTCATGAGTCCGCCGGAGTTCCCCTGGTGCAGGCTGTCTGTGAGCGCTGGCGCACCCCAAAGGAACTGACTGCTCTGGCCATCGGTGTCTGCCAATACCACCTGCATTGCCACAGGGCCTTCGAATTGCGCCCACAGACCATTATGAAAATGATCCGCAGTCTGGATGCCCTGCGACGTCCAGAGCGATTTGAAAACTTTCTACGCGCCTGTGAGGCAGATGCCCGAGGTCGTGAGGGGCTGGAGAATAGGGATTATCCACAGGTGGACTTTTTACGTGCAGCCCGCGAAGCAGCATCGGCGGTAACTGCCGAGGAGTTGATTAAACAGGGCTACCAGGGTGCGAAGCTGGGGCAGGCACTGGACCGGGAGCGCATCAAGGCAATCGCCAAAGTAAAGGATGACTACATTGCGTAATGTGTTGATTACCGGTGCCGCCGCACGCTTGGGTCGTGCAATTGCCGAAGAGCTGCATAAAGACCACCGGGTTGTTATTCACTATCGCCACTCGGCTGATGCTGCCAAGACCCTGGCAAACGAGCTAAACCAACTCCGACCCAATTCTGCCATAGCCTTACACAGTGAATTGAATAGCGCCGAAGCCTGTTCCAATCTGGCCCGGCGCGCGCAAGAGGCCTGGGGCCGTATTGATGTTCTGGTCAACAATGCCTCAGCATTTCACCCCACACCTGTGGGAAAGGCGACCGAGGAGGATTGGGATCGTCTGGTAGGCAGTAACCTCAAAGCCCCCTTCTTTCTCACTCAGGCCCTGAAAGAAACACTCAGCCAACAGCAGGGCTGCGTTGTTAATATGGCAGATATCCACGCCGAGCGCCCGATGCCCGAGCACACTATTTACTGCGCCGCCAAGGCTGGGTTGGTAATGCTGACAAAAAGCCTCGCGCTGGAGTTAGCGCCCCAGGTCCGAGTCAATGCAGTCGCACCCGGTGCCATTCTTTGGCCAGAGCAAGAGGCAACTAACGAAGTCAAGAAAGCACAAATCACCCAGCGCATTCCTTTGGCCCGAACCGGTGACCCCAGCGATATCGCCAAGACCGTGCGCTTCCTGGTCTGTGACGCCCCCTATATCAACGGCCAGGTTATTGCTGTTGACGGCGGCCGCAACCTCAATATCTAAAACAGTCCAACAACGGGGCTTCACTTCAATTTCACCGGCACTCTGTCAGAATGTTTTGTAACGTCCTCTGCCACAAGAGATTTGCCGGTGCGCTCACTGAAGATATTGCTGATTGAAGATAACCCTACTATCGCCCGCCAGCTTGCCGAATTCCTGCACGCTCAGGGCTGGCAGATAGATTATGCCCACCGGGGCCGCCAGGGTTTACAGCTGGCCCTGGAACAAATCTTCGACCTGATCATTCTCGACCTGGGCCTGCCGGATATGGATGGCTTGGAGGTCTGCGAAAAGATCAAGGCACAAGCGCCAGTTAATATGCCAATTCTGATGTTAACGGCCCGAGATGCTCTCGCAGATAAAGAACGCGGATTTGGTATCGGTGCCGATGACTACTTATGTAAGCCCTTCGAACCAAGGGAACTGATACTGAGATGCCGCGCCCTGGCACGTAGACACCAGCTGCATACCAGTGAAGAAATTAAGGTCGGTGATTTACAGATTAACCAGCGCCAGCAAACGGCCTACCGGGACAAACAACCTCTGCCCCTAACAACTATCGGTTTTCGCATTCTCACTATGCTCGCCCAGGCGTCGCCAGCACCAGTAAGCCGCTCGGCAATCATCCATCATATTTGGGGTGATGAACCCCCAGAAACAGACGCCTTGAAATCCCACATTTATAGTCTTCGCCAAACATTGGATAAGCCTTTCCAGGTTCCTATGTTGAAAACCATCACCAATCTCGGTTATCAGTTGGAAGTTCCCAATGCGCGAAACCAGTAATTTACAGAGGAAGGTCTTCGCTATTTTTGGCAGTTTTACCCTGCTGCTATGCTTGGTGTTTTTTGCCATCTGTATGATGGTGGCCTATGTAGTTGAAGACCATTTACTCGATAATTTATTGGCCGGAGAAGTCCGCTACCTCGAACAGCAGGCAAGACTGACTAATGCGACCCCAGAGCCACGCCTACCCTATTTAACGCTTTACACTGAAAGCAAAGTAATTCCTACTGAACTGCGCACTGCCCTACCAAATCATGCGGAAAAAGTAGAATGGTTTAGTGATACTGAACATCACTTCCATTTACGCAGAGTACATTTTCCGGACAACCATTCCGCCGTTCTCGTAGCTGAAGTCAGTGAATTACTCACTGTCACCCGGCAGTCCTCGCAACTTCTCTGGCTCTTTGCCGGCGCCTGTATCTTGACCCTACTCCTAGCCCTCTACTGTGCTTATCGTATTTCCCGTAAAACCATCGCGCCTGTAGTAACCCTTGCTAAAGCAGTTCAGCAGCAGAGAAACTGCGATTCTCAAATTTCCCTACCTTACAGCAATGAACAAGACGAAATCGGTTATCTCGCAAATACGTTGCAAGATACACTTAACCAGCTAAAGCTTACATTGCGCAGGGAAACCGAGTTTACCCGGGATACAAGCCATGAGTTGCGCACCGGGCTAACCATTCTGAAAAGCACACTGGCTCTCAGTAAAAATCGGGAAATAACTTTAGTTGAGAAAAATGAGCTACTAGAAACTATTACCGGTATGGAAGAAACCGTTAAGACACTACTAGCCCTCGCCCGCTCTGAGTCTCTACAGCCCGAAGATATCCCATTGCGCGCTTTACTAGAGGAGCGTCTTTTAGTTCAACACCAGGTGATTGTACAAAAGCAGTTTATTGTTGATTTAAAGTTAGGGCACAAAGTCAGAGTCCTGGCCAATCGACACCTGGTAAGTCTGCTCTTCGACAACTTAATCAGCAATGCATTACAGCACGCTACTAGCCCTGAGTTGGTTATTAACTATAAGGGGGACACACTCTTTTTTGAGAACGCCACAGACAACCAATTAGATCTAGAAACCTCCCTCTTGCCCGGCCAAAAGAGGGAAGGCAGTGACGGTATTGGTCAAGGCCTTTTCCTGGCCAAGAGAATCTGTGAAGCCTTAAATTGGACCATCTCAATCCAATGTCGAAACAATATTTATCAGTGCGCTCTATCTTTTACACAGTAGCGTTCTAAGATTCAAATTTTTACCGTATGCGCTCGAGGTGCACAGTGAATCGGCATCCATACCTTACACGATCTCGAGCGCAGCTTTTTCTTTCTTCCTAAATAGCAATTACAATCTCACCTGAATTTCACCTTCCACCCCTTATTCTCCTACGAACTCACTAGAAGATTTTCCGTCTGCTACTGCAATTTTGGAGATTAATATGTTGAAGAAAATTGTTATTTCCCTGGTACTGACTTTATCCGTCTTTTTTGGTTTTTTTATTTGGATTAAGGGCCTAATTCCACCCCAAGAGCAGGACTTTTCCACTACGACAGTCAGTGACCTGCCGTATTTACAACAATTACCCAGGGAAAGCCGAGGAAAAATCTTAGCTGTTGTCACCAGTACTGAAGCCATGGGAGATAGTGGCAAGGCAACTGGTTATGAATTAACGGAACTGGCACGCCCCTATTACATCTTCTCAGCCAACGGATTTATTGTCGATGTTGCCAGTCCCAAAGGCGGCAAACCGCCTGCGGTGATCGATAAAGATGATCTGGGGCCTTTCGACTATGCCTTTCTCAATGACCCGGAGGCACAACAAAAAGTCAACAACAGTATTCCTATCGATCAGGTATCAGCAGAGGATTACCAGGCTGTATTTTTTGTCGGCGGTAAAGGCACCATGTTCGATTTCCCCGACAATCCCCATATCCAGTCCCTGGTACGGGACCTCTATAGCAGCGGCAAAATTATCGGAGCGGTATGCCACGGGCCAGCAGCCCTTGCCAATGTCACTCTGGATAATGGCAAGCCCTTAATCGCCGACCGGCAGATCAGTGCTTTTACTAATGAAGAGGAGCTATTTCTTATCCCCGACGCCCAGCAACGATTTCCCTTCCTGCTGGAGGATCGCTTACGCGAGCAAGGCGCGTTTTTTCAGGCTGGGCCCACTTACCTGGAACAAGTCAGCGTGGATGGCCAGCTTATTACCGGGCAAAACCCCTGGTCCACCTGGCTGGCGGCTGAGAGTATGGTAAACGCGATGGGGTATACCCCAGTTCCACGCCAAGTCACTCCGGCGGAGCAGACTGTCAAATTGCTGCTCACTTATGAGCAACACGGCTATACCAAGGCCACAGAGAAATTACAGAAGCTTCAGGAGGAAGGGGGAATAGACCAGCGCCTACTGGCCATGCACGGCGTTGTCTCTGCTATGCGCTGGGAGCCGGGCAGGGCTCTGGACATAATCAGACTGCTGTCCAAGAGCCAGGCTTGATAGAGCCCCTCAAAAAGCCAGCTAGCCAGCCTGCTCTAGGGGCTGGCCATTTTCATCCACAAATAATACATCGCGGATGCTGAGTTTTTGCCCTTGGGCATTCTGCACAGCCACTTCGGAGATAGGCTCACCACTGTTTTTATCGACCAGATGCATCCCATCTTTATTGCCGTTCCAGCGCAGATTCCATTGGCGCAGGGCGATTACCACCGTAAACAGGTCCCGGCCTTTTTCCGTTAAGCGGTACTCATAGCGAGTGCCGTGTTCTCCCGCATCAAAGCGCACCAGCACCTCGTTTTCCACCAGACGGGATAACCGATCCACAAGGATATTTTTGGCGATTCCCAGGTTTCTTTGGAAATCCACAAAACGACGGGTACCCAGCATCGACTGCTTAATTATCAGCAGGGACCACCAGTCTCCCACTTCATTCAGTGCACAGGCCAGGGAACAATCGAGATCATCAAAGCGTTTACGTGACATACCCCTAGTGTACCGGAAAAAGAGTTGCAATACGAAACCAGATATTGAACTCAGCCTCAAAATAAGGTCTTATAACGCAACCATTTTAATTGTGGCCTAGTGGGACCAGTGAGTCCCAGCGTTGAATCGAGCAATTCAGGAGAGAAATATGAGTGGTTCCCTGGACAACCTACTGCGTCCTTTCGAGCATAAATCCCTAAAGCTGCGCAACCGGGTCGCTATGGCCCCCATGACCCGCACTATGTCACCGGGCTATGCAGCCAATGACCAAGTGGCCGGCTATTACCGCCGCCGAGCTGAAGGTGAAGTGGGACTGATTATTACCGAAGGTACCTTCGTTAATCATAAAGCCGCAAACGGCTACGAGAATGTACCGGCAATCTACGGTGAAGCCGCTCTCGCCGGCTGGAAAAAAGTGGTAGACGAAGTGCACGCTGCCGATGGCCAGATTATCCCGCAGTTATGGCACGTAGGCTCCGTGCGCAAAGAGGGCATAGGCCCGGATAAATCAGTGCCCGGCTACTCCCCCTCAGGCTTGTTCAAACCCGGCAAGCCCAATGGCCAGGCGATGAGCAAAGAGGACATCCAGGAAGTTGTACAAGCTTTTGCGTACGCGGCGAAAGCAGCCAAGGAAATTGGGTTTGACGGTGTAGAGATTCACGGCGCCCACGGCTACCTGATCGACCAGTTTTTCTGGGAAGGTACCAACCAGCGCGATGACGAGTACGGTGGCTCCATCGAAAATCGCACCCGCTTTGCAGTGGAAATTATCAAAGCGGTGCGTGAAGCCGTAGGCGAAGATTTCGCCATAGTGCTGCGCTACTCCCAGTGGAAGCAGCAGGATTACGAAGCCAAGTTGGCGCAAAACCCGGAAGAACTGAAACGCTTCCTGACACCACTGGTTGAAGCCGGCGTCGATATTTTCCACGCCTCTACAAGACGCTTCTGGGTGCCAGAGTTTGAGGGCTCTGATCTCAACCTGGCAGGCTGGACCAAGGAGCTGACTGGAAAACCGGTAATTTCTGTCGGCAGTGTTGGTCTGGACGATGATTTTATCGGCGGCAACAACCAGGGCATGGGCGGTACCGCCAACCCTACCGATCTAGGCGAACTGACCCGCCGTATGGATAACCAGGAGTTCGACCTGATTGCCGTTGGCCGCGCACTATTACAAGACCCACACTGGTTCGCCAAGGTGCGTGAAGATCGCGCGGAGGAAATCACGCCGTTTACCAAAGAAGCACTGATGAGCCTAAGTTAATTACTCCTAACAAAAAAGCAGCCTCAAAGGGCTGCTTTTTTTATCTACATTTTTTAAAAAATTATTGGAATCACGGCCAAATAAATTCTACCGGCCACAATTTTTGTGAAGCCTGGTCGTACTCATTCCACAGCTGACGGTAAGTTTTCTGCTCGACCGGATGCAGTACTTCAGGTGCAATCTCTGCCAGAGGCTGTAAAACAAAGGCATTTTTTACAATCTCACCTCGAGGCAATTTTACCCCGTCGACAGTTCCGGTCAGGTGATCATAGGTGAGAATATCAATATCCAGGGTGCGCGCGCTGAACTTGGGCCCTGAGCGCAGGCGGCCGTTGGCATCTTCAATACCTCGCAGACACAGGGCCAGCTGCCCTACCGGCAGGTCAGTTTGCAACCCCACCACCAGGTTGTAAAAATTATCGCCCTGGAAACCCACCGCTTCACTTTCGAAGACCCGAGACACCTGTAATTCGCCAAACCGCCCGGCCAGGGCATCCAGCGCTGCGCGGATATATTGCGCGCGATTGATATTACTGCCGAGGCTGAGATACACCTGAGCCACGTTTATACTCCCGCAGACATCGCTGCTGCACCTATTGCCGGCCTCTCGCCGCGCTCGATAATGACACCCACATCCCTGGACCCTCTGACCGCGCCCGGCTTGGACAAACGCAGTCGCAGCCAGCTTACAGAAAACTCTTCCCTGACAATTGCCGCAGCCTGTTCCGCCATGGTTTCCACCAACAGGAATTCGCTGCTCTCAATAAAAGCGATCAGGCGCTTGGCCACCGCCTTGTAGTTCAGTGTGTACTCAATATTGTCTGTGCGTGCCGCTTCACTGATATCGAAAGCCATCTCCAGATCAAGGCTAACAGTCTGGCGTACTTCCCGCTCCCAATCGTAGATACCAATAATGGTATCCACCTTTAAATCCCGTATATAAACAATATCCATTGATCGCTCTTTTCTTTTTACTACCAGGCTATCCCTGGAGTTTTTAAAGCTCAGTTTTGGGCAGCTCAGTCATAGGCCAACGCGGGCGTACATCTACTGCAAGGCTCGTCTGTTCCCCAGCTTTCAATCGCAAACTACCGGCATAGGCGATCATAGCGCCGTTATCGGTGCAAAACTCATGACGGGGATAGTAGACATTGGCACCGTCCTTGCGCAGGCTCGTTTCCAAACGCTCACGCAACAATTTATTCGCGGAAACCCCACCGGCAATCACCAGAGTTTTATAACCGGAGGCTTTAATTGCACGGCGGCATTTGATCACTAGAGTATCCACGACCGCCTCCTGGAAAGCTGCCGCAATATCTGCGCAAGTCTGTTCATCCGGCAGGCCATCTTCGAGGGCGTGCTGACGTACAGTGGTCAGGGTAAAGGTTTTTAATCCCGAAAAGCTGAAATCCAGCCCCGGTCGGTCAGTCATAGGACGCGGGAAGGTAAAGCGCTTGGGGTCGCCTTTCTCAGCCAAGGCTGCCAGGCGCGGACCACCTGGATAATCCAGATCGAGCATCTTGGCGGCCTTGTCGAAGGCTTCACCGGCGGCGTCGTCCAGGGACTCCCCCATCAATTCATAGTCGCCAAGGCCGCGCACTTCGACTAATTGGGTATGGCCACCAGAGACCAGCAAGGCCACAAAAGGAAAGGCCGGTGGATTATCCTCCAGCATCGGAGCTAATAAATGCCCCTCCATATGGTGCACCGCCACGGCGGGCACATCCCAGCCATAGGCCAGGGCACGGCCGGCACAGGCGCCCACCATCAAAGCGCCTACCAGGCCTGGGCCGGCAGTATAAGCTACGCCATCCAGGTCGGAGGGCCGGGTATTGGTTTTAGCCATTAACTGGCGCACCAGCGGCAAGAGTTTGCGCACATGGTCGCGGCTCGCCAGCTCAGGCACTACACCACCGTAATCGGCGTGCAAATCAACTTGACTAAACAGAGCGTGGCCGAGCAGACCAGACTCCGAATCATAGATTGCAACGCCAGTTTCGTCGCAGGAGGTTTCTATACCGAGGACGCGCACTTGATTTCATTCTCGTGACTACTTCGAGGGGTGCTTATCATACTGGAAAATAGGGTTGCGATCCCGTATGGGAGTGTTTAGAATTTGCGCCCTCGCTGTGAACCGGCCACCGGATGCAACTGCGAGAGCATTGCCGGAATGGCCGAGAGAAACGAATTTTAACAGGTATCCTAATGCCCTCTGTACGAATCAAAGACAACGAACCTTTCGATATCGCTCTGCGCCGTTTTAAGCGCTCCTGTGAAAAAGCAGGCGTACTGTCTGAAGTACGTCGTCGCGAGTTCTACGAGAAGCCGACCGCAGTACGTAAGCGCAAAGCTGCTGCCGCAGTTAAGCGTCACGCCAAGAAGCTGCAGCGCGAAAACCGCAAGTTCCAGCGCCTCTACTAAGAGCCGCAGGCAGCATTAAGCCTGTCGCAGCGAGGCAGCCAGACGGGCTCAGCCCCGTAGCGGTATTCAAAACGGCGTGCGAGCCCTACTCGCGCGCCGTTTTTCGTTCTGCCAACCGCATTCTCCAAGCACGGCAGACGCGCTATCCTTAGCGCTCAACTCTCTAAACCACAATCAATGCCAATCCCGGAACACTCACTATGAGCACTCTCAAGGACACTCTGACTCAAGCCACTAAAGACGCAATGAAAGCGCGCGACAAAGAGCGCCTGGCCACCCTGCGTCTGATCAATGCTGAGATCAAGCGGGTTGAAGTGGATGAGCGCATCGATCTGGATGACGCACGCATCCTCGCCCTGCTAGACAAGATGACCAAGCAGCGCCGCGATTCCATCACCCAGTACGAAAAGGCCGGCCGCGCGGAGCTGGCAGCGGTGGAACAAGCCGAGATCGAGGTTATCCAGGAGTTCCTGCCCAAGCAGTTGACCGAAGAAGAAATCAGCGAGATCGTCACCTCTGCAGTGCAAAGTACCGGAGCCAGCGGCATGGCGGACATGGGTAAAGTGATTGCCCAGGTGAAGCCCCAGGTGCAGGGCCGTGCAGATATGGGTGCGGTGAGCAAACTGGTTAAGGCTCAGCTGGCCTAACCTCCAACCCGATTACGGAACACTATGCCCAGCAAGATCCCCCAGCACTTTATCGACGATCTGCTCGCCCGCGCAGATATCGTCGAGCTGGTGGACAGCCGGGTAAAGCTGCGCAAGACCGGAAAAAACTACTCCGCCTGCTGCCCCTTCCACGACGAAAAGACACCCTCTTTTACCGTGAGCCCAGACAAGCAGTTCTACTACTGCTTCGGCTGCGGCGCCAACGGCAACGCGATCGGCTTCCTGATGGAGTACGATCGCCTGCCATTTCCCGAAGCCGTAGAGAAACTGGCGGCCACCCGTGGCCTGGAAGTTCCTCGAGAACAACTCGCTCCAGGGCAGGAGAAACGCCAACGGGAAAGCCAGAGCCTCTACCAGCTCGCGGAAAAAGCGGCCGAGTTCTACCGGGAACAGCTGCGTGGCCACCCCGCTGCTGGCAGCGCCGTAGCCTATCTGCGCAATCGCGGCCTATCTGGGGAAATCGCACGAGATTTTGATATCGGCCTGGCCCCTCCCGGCTGGGATAATTTGCTCAATGCCCTAGCAGATAACGCAGAGAAAGCCGACCAGCTGGAGCTGGCCGGGCTCGTTATCCGCCGCCAGGACAGCGATGGCAACAGCAAGCCCGGCGGGCGCCACCATTACGACCGCTTCCGCAACCGCATTATCTTCCCCATCCGCGACCAGCGCGGTCGCACTATTGCCTTCGGTGGACGGGTGCTGGGGGACGAAAAACCCAAGTACCTCAATTCCCCGGAAACCCCAATTTTCCACAAGAGCCGCGAACTCTACGGCCTGTGGGAAGCGCGCCAGGCCGATCGCAATCTGGAACGCCTGATCGTGGTAGAGGGCTACATGGATGTGGTAGCCCTGGCTCAGTTCGGTATTCGCTGCGCCGTAGCCACCCTCGGCACCGCCTGCGGCGAGGAGCACATCCAGCTGGCCTTCCGGCACACCAGTGAGTTGCTTTTTTGCTTTGATGGTGACCGCGCCGGCCGCGCCGCAGCGCGCCGGGCACTGGAGTCCGCCCTACCCCATATGCAGGACGGCCGCAGCCTGCGTTTTTTGTTGCTACCGGAAGGAGAAGACCCAGACACCCTGGTTCGCCAATTGGGCGGCGAACGCTTCCAACAATTGATAGAAGAGCAGGCGCGCCCGCTGGAGGACTTCCTCTTCGATCTGCTCAGCGAAGATATCAACTTGCAGACCATGGACGGCCGCGCACGCCTATCCAAGCTTTCTGCTCCCCTGCTGGATTTGTTGCCAGAAGGCGTTTACCGCCAACTGATGTTCCAGCAGCTCGCCTCGCGTACCGGTCTCGACAAGGAGACTCTACAGGAGGTGATTCGCGCGGAGAAAAGCCGTAACGCCCAGATACAGCGGGCACAAGCACAGCCCGCAACCCCCAGCTCTGCCCCAAACCCCACTGCCGACCTGAGTGAGGGGCTCCAGCACCGCACCCCACCAGAACCCTGGCCCCGCGAAGGGGAGGCTCATCCAGAACACTCCCCCACTCTCGTGGACAACCCGCGCCGCACAGGCCAGTACCGCCTGCCCCCTGAGCGTATGCTGGTGGCATTGATACTGCACCACCCGGAGCTGGCCGCAGAGATTGAGGACTTGCAACAGTTCCACAGCACCGGCAACCCAGACCTGGTGCTATTTGCACAACTGGTGGAGCTTTTCAAAAGTCGTCCACAGCTTAACTTCCGCCAATTGATCGGCCACTGGCGCGCCCATCACGGTGCTGAATCCAGCGATATATTGGCAAAGCTGGCCATATCCCCTCTGGTATCCGGGGTTCGCCATCTGGCCCAAGGAGACAGCAACCTGGAATACGACCCCCTTGCTGAGTTCAGCGACTGTCTGCGCCACCTGGAAAAGTCCGATGCCAAACAGCGCAATCGCAATCTTTTAGCTCAGTTAAAAGCCGGTGCCCAGCTCAGCCAGGAAGAACAACTGGCTTTATTAGCCAATTGGCGCAAAAAAGACAATTAATCTGCAATAACCCCTTGAAAACTGCGGTCTCAGCACTATATTCACTCACCCCGCCGGGCGGGATCGGGAACCCCAGCACCCTAAACTTCGCACCAGAGCCGTTACTTGACAGCTAGAGTGGTTATTGCTAGTGCAAATACGCTATAATCCCGCGTCTTTGTCCCGTATTTTCATCCCCAGAATTCAGGGTTGTGCATGACCGACAAAACCCAGCAACAAACCTCCCGCATTAAGGAGTTGATCGCCCGCGGTAAAGAGCAGGGCTATCTCACCTATGCCGAGGTAAATGACCACCTCCCGGAAGATATTTCCGATCCAGATCAGGTGGAAGACATTATTGGCATGATCAACGACATGGGTATCAAGGTGTTCGAAAGCGCACCGGATGCCGAAGAGTTGTTGATGGCCGAGGGCGACAGTTCCGCCGACGAAATCGCCGCTGCCGAAGCTGCCGCCGCACTGGCCGCAGTTGAGTCCGATGTAGGCCGCACCACCGATCCGGTACGTATGTATATGCGCGAAATGGGCACCGTAGAGCTGCTCACGCGCGAGGGCGAAATCGCCATTGCCAAGCGTATCGAAGAGGGCCTGCGCGAGCTAATGGCCGCCCTCGCCTACTGGCCTGGCGCAGTACAGCAAATCATCGATGAGTACGCACTGATCGAGAAGGAAGAGCGCCGTATCCCAGACGTAATTTCCGGCTGGCTCGACCCCGCCGAAGACGTGCCACCTGGAGCCCAAGCCGGCCAAGCAGCTGAAGCAAGCGAGAGCAGCAGCGATTCCTCCGACAGCGACAGCGAAGATGGCGATGACTCCGACGACGACGCCGACGACAATTCCGACGAGGAAGAGGAAGAGAACGCTGGCGGACTAGACCCTGAGGAACTGGCTGAGCGCATGAATGCGCTAATCGCCGCGCAGAAAGCTGCCGATGAAGCCATCGCCGCCCACGGCCGCGACTCCAAGGAAGCCGGTACCGCTCTGGAAGCCGTCGCCGAAGTATTCCGCTACTTTAAGCTGGCTCCGCGTCAGTTCGATCCACTCTACGGTGAAGTACGCGATATCCTCGATAGTGTACGCGAGCAAGAGCGCGTCACTATGAGCCTGTGTATCAAGCGTGCTCGCATGCCGCGCAAGACCTTTATCAAGGAATTCCCCGGCAACGAGACCAACGAAGATTGGATCCCCGCGATCATCAAGAAAAAGCGCGACTACTCTGACGCACTGCGTCATGTAGTGGACGACATCGTCCGCGCGCAGCGCAAACTGGCCCAGTGCCAAGAGCGCGCCAACCTGGATATCGCACAGATCAAAGAGATCAACCGCCGCATGTCCATCGGCGAGGCCCGCTCCCGCCGCGCCAAAAAGGAAATGGTGGAAGCTAACCTCCGCCTGGTGATTTCCATTGCCAAGAAGTACACCAACCGCGGACTGCAGTTCCTCGACCTGATCCAGGAGGGCAATATCGGCCTGATGAAGGCGGTAGACAAGTTCGAATACCGTCGTGGCTACAAGTTCTCCACCTACGCCACCTGGTGGATTCGCCAGGCCATTACCCGCTCCATCGCAGACCAAGCGCGCACCATCCGTATCCCGGTGCATATGATTGAGACTATCAACAAGCTCAACCGTATCAGCCGCCAGATGTTGCAGGAAATGGGTCGCGAGCCCACGCCAGAGGAGCTGGGCGAGCGCATGGATATGCCGGAAGACAAGGTGCGCAAAGTCCTCAAAATCGCCAAGGAGCCCATTTCTATGGAGACTCCTATCGGTGACGATGAAGACTCGCATCTGGGTGACTTTATCGAAGACCAAAACCAGTCCTCCCCGGTAGACACCGCCACCCAGACCGGCCTGCACGACGCCACCCGCTCCGTGCTGTCAGGCCTGACCGCGCGTGAAGCCAAGGTACTGCGTATGCGCTTCGGTATCGACATGAACACTGACCACACTCTGGAAGAGGTGGGTAAACAGTTCGATGTAACCCGTGAACGTATCCGCCAGATCGAGGCCAAGGCCCTGCGCAAGCTGAGGCACCCATCCCGATCGGAGCACCTGCGGAGCTTCCTCGACGAGTAAGCCCCCACGAAAAAGCCCGGCTCGACCGGGCTTTTTTATGTGACACAATCATGACCGCCCGCAAGGGCCTACGGATGGCAGGAGAGCAGCATGCAAAAAGAAGTCGCCAACAAACCGGAAGAGTCTGAAAAAGTCGCCAACAAGCCAGGCAAAAAAGGCATTGCCCGCCTACTTGCCGCCGCCAAATATTCAAGTGAAGGTCTCACCGCTGCCTGGCGTAATGAGGAAGCTTTTCGCATTGAAGTGATCCTCGCTATCTTCTTTGTCCCTTTTGCCCTCTGGGTTGGAGACACCCCCGCTGAACGCGCCGTATTGATAGCTGTTAGCCTGGTGGTATTGCCTTTGGAGCTGATCAACAGCGCTATTGAGGCCACTGTGGACCGCATAGGAGCCGAGAAGCACCCACTGGCCAAGATCGCCAAAGACACCGGCTCTGCCGCCGTAGCGATGGCCCTGTTAATGTGGTTTATCGTCTGGGGTTGTATCGTGATCCCCAAACTGCCAATTTAGCCGTGCTAATTAAAAAGTATTAAATATTAAAAAGGGAGGCTAAGCCTCCCTTTTTAATATTTGAACAACAGTACCAACTGGCGCTAACAAACCAAACAAACGTACCAACAATTAAAATAGTGATACTCAACCCTTGTTATCTAGGTCAGCAAACTCAACAGAAAGATTCGATCAAATAATAGTCACTGGGACTGACGTTGTTTCGAAAACTCGATAGGAAGAAATCTCTGCCACAAAGGCATTGATTTAAAAGGAAAAATCTTGTACTTTGCCCAACCGCTTGCAACGATACCCGCAAGCAAAGTGTGGGCCCTTAGCTCAGTTGGTTAGAGCATCCGACTCATAATCGGCAGGTCCTGGGTTCAAGTCCCGGAGGGCCCACCATTTTTATTTCCCAGTGAATTCCTGGCTAATTCAGCTCCCCATAATTAAACGCCTGTAAGGGAAGTATCCACTTACTCTCCCCCTAACTTAGGGCCAGATTACGATGTATTTCTCGTTTTCTAGGGCCCGCCGATTCTGAAAAATTCAAACACTTATTGGTCCACTATTGGTGCGAGTTCAGACCTCGTAAGGAAAATCGTGTATTTTTAACTGCCAAAAAATTGATCGATAGGGCTTCTCTCTGATGCAAAGCATCTCATCAATCTTAAATCACGGTATTGATTATGACTCCCTGAATATTAAATGCTCAGGTGAACATTTACGATTTTACAAATACGCACTCAATACAAGCTTGAAATGGCTTAGACCCTAGATTGCCAACAAAAAGGACCAACCATGAAAGACACTAAGAGCCCTCCCTCCCAAGTTTACTCGTACAACTTCCGCACCTTTACCCCCCCTTGACGCACTTCACCAGCAAGAAAGTACTCAGCCACATACTAATTACCACTCGAAGTAAATGGAGAATAAATGAGCGAACAAATATTTCTCAGAGATCTTGAAGGTGAAACCCCTAAAGTAAATCTTAAAACCGTACTCGACGGGGCGTCAGAATTTTATGATGATTTTATAGCAACAGTTTCAAACTGTATTCCTTCGATAAAAGATGAATACTTTGATTTCAAAAAAAGTCACCTAAAAAAACATATCGAACATTTAGCACCTTATGTTTGTCATCATAAATATGAACTCAAAGATGCTAAATTTGCTCCTAGTGGATCAGAATTACCCGAGAATCTAATCCACTCTGTAAATACCGTCTATGAGTTTTGGCGTAGGCAAGTTTATGAAGAATCAATGATTTTTAACGAGCTTTCGACCAACCAGCGCTACTTTTCACTATTTGCTCGAGCAGCTAAGTGTCGATTCCAGATAGATTACAATGCTCCTTCGGACCATCGTGCTCCTGACGAGAACTATGAAGATGCATGCTACTTTCTCTCTGGTGATCTCGCTCTACTGTGCAGTATAAATTTATATAATGATGATTGGGACAAGGCCCTAACATCCAATAAAATTCTTGTGGAGCCAAAGTTCTCTACCATTAAAGGAATCTCTTCCATAAATTTCCCTAAACACAGAGAGTTTGATGGATTTGCAAAAGGGAGAAAATCTGGAGGGAAGCCACCCAAAGTGCTATATCAAGAAAATGCTAAAGAGTGGCTCTCCCACGAAACCGTACCTTACACTCCCACCAACTTTGTGATTAAGCCATAACACGAACTCTACGAATATTCAAGGTGGTTAATTCTAGAATACAAGTTGGGTTGTAAAAATAATAATCCTCACTGAATTCAACAGCGAGGATTACTCTCATGACTCAAACATACGTTCCCCTCTTTGGCGCCCCCCAAAATCCATTTTCAAGGCTAGTTCTGAATAGTGGTGAAGTGTTGGCGATAATCCAATCCAACATAAGCCAGGACAGACTGTTAACTCTCACTATTTGCCATAGAATTGGATTAAAAGCATATAGCGGTCCAGTAGAAATCTCTCTCAATGGAGTAAAAGGAGAAGCTTTTTCTCTAGATACGCTTAGCAACCAGTGTGACATATTCAATGTTGAGGATATATTGCATTATGCTCTACTAAACCTAAAAAACCTGACCAGTGATGAAAAAAAATTCTTAGAAACTCCACTCGATTATCTACGCAAACTTGAACTAACTCATATCCCCAAATTCATTCAAATTTTGAGAAAGTTTAACCCTGATCAATTCAACTGGGGTTTTTAATTACCCCTAACAGGGCGCTATAGCGCGCCCGTAATCTTTTCTTTATTAAAGTCGCCATTTAGCTATGGGGGTCATAATTCGCCCCCGACAATACAAACACACAAGACATGAACGACATCAAATTTACAGTAATTAAAAAATTAAACTCTCATAAAGGAAAAGTACTCAGTACAACATGGGAAGAATTTGTAAATTATATAATCAGTGATGGGCATGAAGTAACGAGCACAAAGAATAAAAGAATTCCCTTTTTTTCAATGTCAGAATTTAGGGGTGGAAGAAAGACAAAGCATATTAAAAGGGTTTATGGATTGATTCTCGATATTGATGGATCATTCAATATCGGGGATACACAAAAACAGCTTGAAGACTTCGAATACCTAATGTATTCCACTTATTCTCACAAAATGGAAAAGAACATTGATAAAATTCGAGTAATACTTCCTTTTAACACACCCTATATGCTCACAGAGGTTACACGCAGAGTGAATCTTCTTAAACGGATATTTCACTACTCTGATCCATCATCGTTCAATGCAACACAATTTCAGGCGCTTCCTAACTGCCCATCATCAAGAAGAAAATACGCATTCATAAAGCGCAATCTTGGGAAAAAATTTAACTTAAGCAAACTTCCCAGCGATCAATTTCTTACGGACATAGAAAAGGACACAGCTAGAAAATCACAAAATATAAAGCAAATAATTCCAAAGACAAACTACATATCACCGAATACTGTAGTTAGATTTAGAGATGGAGCAATTCTAGCAAGAAAAATAAATCGGCACATTCACAACGTGTTATGCCCAACTCATCAGGATAGCAAACCATCAGAATTCGCAGATGTAAATAGCTTTGGAGTTCCTTATATCCATTGTAAACATTGCGGTACCATATGGGTAGACATGGAGGGTTATGACCCAAAATCTGACATGCCCTTCCAATTACTGAAAAGCAAACATGAGCAACATCAGACGGAAGTTGAAAGCCTCCACTCTCAAAGCACAATATATCAATTGCTTAAGAAAATTATAGACAATCTATCTCTTCATAATGTCATTTACGGAGCCGAGGGCACAGGTAAATCCCATCTAGCAAAAATATTATGTAACGCCAAGAAAAGTTTAATTTTTGCCTGTCACTCTAACAGGCAAGCCGAAGAAAAATATAGAGATTTCACTGAGGCAGGTTTAAATCCTTTTCTTTTGACTAGTAGATCCTATGAAATAGAAAAAACTTTTGGGATAAGACCCGTAGTTCACCCTAAAAAACATCCTTGGGATCTTGGCAGACTTGACAAAGTAGCGACCCTTAATTTAATTCGTGAAAAAAATCCAAACCTCACAGAAGATGCCCTTACTAGAATTCCGTTTGAGCACTCTAGTAATACCCACCCTATCGATTGGCGATCCTACTCCCTAGTAGTAACCACCCACGCTAGGCTTCAGCGACTTGGCTTTTTGAACGCAAGGGGAGCTGAAGACGGGTATGATCCCCCTGTGCCGAAGGATGTCATTATATTTTACGACGACGCAACAATAGATGACTTCATGACACTGTTTACCTTTCCTTCCAATATCAGAAATATAAAAATAGCTGGTCAACTAATTGATGTTCACATTCCCCAAAAAGATAATAAACTTTATTACATCAAGCCAGAGTCTCTCCGTTTCGGTTACGGACTTGAAAAAAACTTAACTATTATTACCACTACCGAGCTTCTGATAGTTGAGATGATCTCTCAGCAGCGACCTGAAATTTCCATTCACGATGAACTACTTCCATCAGCGTCTAAGCTCGAAGGGGGAGATATCCATCTAATATCAACGAAGCTCGTATGGTCTAAGTTTGATGGGATTATCACATTGCTTATAGAACGATTATCTCGCCATGGCTTCAAGCTAGAATATATCGCTAATGGTCAAGGCTGCTCAACAAACCTCTGCAACAGCAAAGGTCTAAACAGTCTTAGTGAGAGTGCAACGATTATAGAAATCAGTATACCGGCTCCAGAAGAAACAATGCGACTTTATGAGCAATTCAATGGGGAAGTGGAAGAAAGGGTCATCAACCTTGCAATAATGCTCGATAAGCTTCATCAAGCTGTGGGACGTAATAGCGGATATCGATTCAGGGGAAAACCTTGTGTAGTGCTGGTAGACCCCAAATATTTTAGAGCCATCGAAAAATACTCTCGGTACTCTTTTGTATCGACAAGTTTGCCAGATAAGGAAAACCCTAAGGAATATCCAAGAAAACAACCCACATTTAAGCACCTAGAAGAAGCTATGCGCTGGTATATAAATCGCCTTGATGTTTACCTCGGAGATGGAAGGAAGGCTGAGTATGATTGCATCGCATCACTGCGTAAGGTAAGGGGCCAACAACATGCCATTCGTAAGAAACGAATTACAACTGCCCTTAACAACTTGGCTAAAATATATCCACACAGGGAAAAAGCTCTCGATAAACTTCTTGCAAACCTGCCAGAAACCTAGGAGAACTTTAGACCAACGTAATTTGCTTAAAAAATAGCCATAGGCGCCTAAATTTATCACCTATATGAGACACACAAATAAATCCTTATAAATCAATAAGTTAGGCGCCTTCGCTCTAAATATGTAATGAAGATAACCTATTTAGAGGCCTAATAGAAACAGGTGCTTAGCCATAGCACCGTTACTAATCAGCTATCTCCTTAATCACCAGGAACTCAAATCAATTACGCAACTCTTGGTCATGTCGAAAAGTTTGTGGATCTGGATTGTCATAGGTATAGATCCAACTGCGGGGAAAATAAGCAGTTTGATCTAAGCTGTCCGGTTATTTTTTGACCATTTTTTTCGGATTAATGTGTAATAGGTAGCGGCGCCAGCAGGGGTAAGACCACAGTTATTAACAAACTCTTCAATGATTTCCTTCCGTTTTACTCCTTCCACTTTACGCATGCGCTCATAGGCTTTAGTGGCCATTGCCATTTTAGATAACCCTGCGCTGCTTTTCTTTGGATTTTTTTCACTCGTTTTCATGTCCGCTCCAACTTGGGTTACTTTCACTGGGTAGTCATTTCTCTGAAAGATTTGACCAAACATAATGGGTTAGCTCCTGCATCGCTGTTATTGATATGGATTCCATACCCGCAATATCTTCAAACAACTCACCACACTCGATAGCGACTAGATCCATAGATATATCATCATAGGGGTAACGCTCTTTGATGTTACATGCTATGGCATTGATCTGTTCAAGGGTGATCCTGTTACTTTTTTTCATTGAATAAGCATCAATTCATTCTTCAATCAGGACAACAGAAGGCACTCGTTGATCTAGGGAATGAATTTGAAGATGATAAATTCTTCAACAATAACGAGCGGGAGATCAATATGAAGGAGATTTTGGTTCGGCACCCAAATGGTAAGTTAGCGGGACGACTCCGCGACTTACCAAATAGAATAGAGGCTAGAAGCCCAAAGGGTGTGTTTTTAGGCTGGTATGACAAAAGAACCAATAAAACTCGTCGAGCAAATGGGGGACTTCATACTCTTGGAAATACCGTCTCATCCCTGATAGGGCTTAGTGCCTAACCAACCCAAATCGCGGTGGTTATTTCTTAAACAACTTCAGCCCTTCACAAGGTTCGAGTCCCAAGGCGTGGCAATATTGGACATATTCAGCCACATCTAGCCTTCTTTCTGCGGTCTCGACCTTACCGATGAACGAGTGGGGCTCGTCAATCATTACAGCCAAATCTCTCATCGAGTAGCCACGCGCAAGCCTTCCTGCCTTAAGCCAAGCAATTAGACGCAGATAATCATTTGAATGAATAGACTTTTCCATTTGTCCCCATTATGGGAACATGTAATAGATGTACCCAAAATAGGGACAAAGCGATTAACTAGTCCGACATGGGAATCGAACACAGCAAAATATGATCATTAATTACTCAAAGCAGATAGTATTAAGTAGGAAACCCGGTCATGAAGAATTTAGCTCTAAAAGCACTATTAGTTATCATCTCTACACTAGGATTAGGCTGCGATAAGCTTGGAAGCGAAGCCAATTATGACTCAATTATTGGGGACAAAATTGTTATACCTAAAGAAGCTCATATCATTGCTTGTAAGACTGGGTCCAGTGCATTTACGGTTAGCGGTCTAATAGGAGAAATTGAAGATGAGAATGTATCACAGCTGATAGGTAAGTTTTTTCAAGAAGGTGAGTGCTCAGCAGAAACGGCCAGCTCTGACCTGACGGTAGAGGTTATTCAACTAGGAAAGTTTCATGAAAAGTCTACCACACTTGGCTTCCCATTCTATTCAGTAAAAATAAAACATTCCAATGGTAGTAATTTTACCTACCCTGATGGAGATAAATCGGAGGCATGGGTCAGTAGCGACTGGTTACTCGGATTAATTAAACAATCACCCGAACTAGCCAAGGCATCCCGAAAAGAAAAGGATATCAATTCAAAATTCAGCCCTAAATTACAATACCTAATAACAACTTTTGAAGAAGGTGGGCGTAAATCACCAACACTTGCTGCCAATCTTTCTTTGTATAAAATTTTTGGTCAGCATGGTTTAACTAAAAATACAGAAGAAGCAATAAACTTACTTGAATTCGCATATAAAAAGGAAAAGTTAACTGGATTTCGTGAGTTTTGGAAAGCTACCCCTTATATTATAGCCGCGTATTATTATAGCCTAGATCCAAAACTATCCAAATATCCATTTATTGCGGAAGCACATAGTAAATTTCAAAACTTTCCAATGGCATCTGGTTGGGAATTCCTGTGTAAAGGACTGCGAGAGGGTAGCAAAAGCCAGAGAGATGCTGATGATTGTTTAGTAAGCATAGCTAAAAAAGATCTCAACCTTGCAACATTTGCATATTTTCACTATTTTGAGACCCTTCCGTCCCGATCAGCACGGTCAGAGGCCGCCACATATGCAGTGCATCGAAATGATTATTTGATCGATAAAGAAGTTAGGCGGCCTGTAATTGTAGAGTTAGTTGAAACCGGAATTGATTTATCCTTCACTCTTGATCAAGATTATTATGGAAATGGAACCATTCTTCATGGTGCACTCAAAAACTCAGATTTTGAGTTGGCGAATTACCTAGTAAGCAAGGGTGCTTCGGTTAAAAACATTAATAGGGTCAAAGACTCATCTATTCTCATAGCCCTAAACTCTCTTCATAAAGAGAGTCCAAAGCATAAAATACTAGAAGCTCAAAAATTCATAAAGACGGCAGTTAAGTCAGGATTGGAATTAAATAATGTATTCGATGAACAGGGTTATTCCCCAATAATGATTGCAGCCAAACATGGTATAACTTCAATAGTAGATATATTGTTAGAGTACGGAGCAAACCCAATAACTAAAAATACAATTCGAAATGGAAAAGATATAGAAGAGCTTAACGGAATAGATCAAGCCATCAGATACAAAAATATTCAGCTAGAAGCTGTATTCAATAAACATGGATTTTCTGTCGGAAAGGAATTTGATAATCTAAGAAAACTTATTCATGAAGAAGAGGTTATAGAAACCAAGCGAGTTGCAGAAGCAGAGAAAATAGCTGCAACACACCCATATTTAGCAGAGATTAGTTGTAATGTGGGCTATTCAATTCAGCCTATATATGGATGCTTAAAGAAATATGGCTCTATAGTTTACAAAGATGAGCTTAACAATGTCTCATACAGCGGGATTGATTTAATGTATAACAAAAAACTGGAAATTCCATTAACTGAGAAATTTGTATTGCAGGTGCAGAATGGAGAAGGGAAATATAGCCGCATTGATGTCCACATTACTGACATTGTAACAAATAAACTGGTTTACAATGATCGAGCAGAAGGCCCATACAAGGTAATTAGCGTGCAAAATTAACATTAGCTTTTTAGCACACTCCACAATTTGAGTGTGCTATGCACCTAATACCTAAGTTTATTCAAAAGTATCAGCTGAAATAATTATATCTATTAGCAGATATTGTCTTAAAGTGGGAAATTTTCAGTGCACTAGAAAACTTCTGATAATTCAGAAGAAAATCTAATGCCTTTAATGCCTAAATCATCCAAAATTTTACAAAAATCCGATGAGCAATATAGAGACCGATACCCATCATATTGAGTCTTAAAGATCAGGTTTTTTCCTATATCTTCTTTTCTAAAACTTATTTTCTCTAAATCTAGGACCTGATCATTTTGCTCAGTATTATGGCTCCCCATTTCTTCAGCAGATACCTGATTTTGGCAATTGAAAATCCAAAAATTCCCAGCGGGAGTGGACACTGGTAAGAACTCTCCTAAAGAGCAAATATGCTCAGAAATAGCTTCTTTAGCTTTGTCTGAAAAAACTAATGTACCATTCACCCAAGTGGTTACATCTGGAATTTCTGAAGTAACATTAACCCCATCAGCAGCTATAAAATCAGCATTGAGATCTTCCCAGTTATCTTTTAAAGAAAGGTTATGTTTATAAAAATGCATCAAAGACTTTGCAGGAATTTTTTTCCCAAGCCTTAGTATCACATCCTTCATTGGAAGCTTAAACGCTAAAAAATCTCTGTGATTACTTAATAATTTAAATGCCTTCATCTTGGACTCTTGTGCAAATATGTAAGCTTAGGGTTCCCAATTATTATCTTTCTTCTCAGTAACTTTAGGGGGTTGCTTACCATCTCTCAAAATGGATTGTATACGTACTAAAGCACTGCGAATTACTGATTCATTCTCTAGCGAACCTAGTAGAAAGTTAACCCAAGTCTCATAGTTATAGGTATGTATTTCAGAGTGGGATGGAGATTTTGGCATAGACCAGTGCCCTTTATCCTTCCTACTCCGAGGCATCCAAACGCCATTATCCGGATCGTTAATTCTAATACCATAAAGATGTAGTAGAAGTCTGGTATCAGCAGTCTGAGGGTGCTTTCCTTTACCCGCAACAATATGATGAGGGGAATGCCGGTCTGATGGTTGTGGTCTTCCATCTGCTCTCATATTCTTTGCAAGAACTTTTGTAGGGTGATGTGGCTCATCTAACAAAGCTAAAGGATCTTCTTCAGATTTTTCTCTACCCCAATTCTGATAACTACTTAACTCGCTTTCTAGTTGTGCGATTGCCTTTATCCTTCGGCGTTCATATTTTAGATGGTTTAGTGCTTCTGCCAATTCCTTTTCTCGAAGCTTTCTATCATGCTCTGATTCTGCTACACAAATATCCTTCTTTTTGTAATATGCCTTTGCTTTAGCTTCGAATCTTGTTATTGCAGCTTCTAGAGGGCTCATTTCATGAATAAAGCGAGTCACCCTGACACCATGATTGTATTCAATGTCCATAAATATCCTTTCTAATATGGCAGCTTATCGCTAATTTCGGCACTAAATGCAACAGCCAGTCACTTTACATGATCCAGAGCTATCCGAAAAGATAATCTATGGATAAAACCAAACTATTTTTAATATATTCACCAATAATTACTCAAATATATTCATACAAAGATTTTAACTAGCTTGAAGTCTCTCAAGAGTATCTCGAGCCTTAACACTGACATCCTTTCTTTCTAGGTGAGCATATATCTGAGTGGTTGAAATATCGGTATGTCCCAGTACATTCGCCACTTCATAGAGAGACAAACCGGATTGAATTAATCTACTCGCACAGGTATGACGAAGATCATGAATCTTAAAATTTTCTATTCCTGCGCGCTTAATTGCAGCGCGAATTCCCTTTGCTTGATAGCCCCTAGCCAGTCCATTTTGGTTAGTGAAAACAAATTCAACAGATACCCGCTCGTTAAACCGCCTTTCGAAAATATGCTTTACACGCGTAGTCATGTAGACGATAGATTCATTTCTTACTTTTGGGCGCCAAAGGTTAATACTACCGTTCTCTATATCAATAGAGGACCATTTTATATTTGCTATCTCGCTATAGCGTGCTCCCGTATCCAATAAGATCACTACAAGGTCATAGTTATCCTGATAACGACGATTCTCAGCAATAGGCCGAGACTCATAGTCCGGTCTATAGGCACGTTTTCTTTTAGGGTCTAACTCATGCAAAAGCCGGCCTTCTTCTTCCTGCGACAGATATCTCAATCTGTGCTTTGGTAATTTAACCTTGGGAAAGGTTAGATCTTTGACCATATAGCCATGATCTCTTGCCCAACCAATAGATGCCCTGATTACCTGAAAATTGTGTTTAATTGTTTGACCAGCTGCACCCTCCTGCTCTCTCAAACTTTTCAATTTGGTAAGGTGCCAATCACGCAGTTCATCCAAGTGTAAACTGACATCCATGCGTTCTGACACAACCTTTACATTGGTTGTTGTATAAAGGCTGCTTCCAGTACCTTCCTTTTGTTTTACGTATTCTGCAAAAGCATCACGAAGGGTAATGCGTGGACGCTCACCTAACTCTTCAATTCGGTGAACCTCTTCCTTCCATTCCCTTTCCATTCGCTCAGCAATTCGCTTATTAGTAGTCTTTGAACTACGACAATACGTTTTACCGTTGTGGTTAAATTGAATGTAATAGTTCCCCTGTCCATTTCGCTTGAATACACTCATAATTAATAGCTCCTAAATATTATTAACTCTTACCAAGTCGTATACCTTCGCTATTATTTACTCTACATTTCAACAGGCTTACCTAATCTAGGAGAAACTATTATCTCTTTACTATTTTCACTTGAATTTATCAATATTCTCTACCCAACCTACTAAAAGATATTAATAGAGCTATCAATATTATGGTTGATTAAATTTATTTACTTTAAGGCAACCTGATATTACCCTGATATTTACATGTTTCTTATCAAATTACTCACTCTCAAAGTTTAGAATCATAGTATAGCTATCTAATGGGTAGGCAGCCCCATTGAGCATCCAAGTTCATTAGGTAATGTCATGATAATCAAACAGCGATCCTTATAATTAGTAAATAAAAACTAATAACCGGATATTGCTGTTAGTGCAACATAAAATTACCAACTAAAAAACCACCTACTATTTACCTGATAGTTTTTATCAACTACAGAGTCAAATAATATTCTAGGATCAAATTCCAGCTATTTAAGTGGGACCTTAGTATTAAACTTTCGATCTACCAACATCAATAAAGCTGCTAATTTGCAAAAGGCCATATTATTTGATACAAGTAAGGCTGGAATATTTACACCGGCAGTAACAAAGTGACAATACTAAGAATTGACGATATTAAGGAAATCCACAAAAACAAGAAAGAAAATGGGGGCGGTTATTTAATAGTTTTCAAAGACAATAGATCTATTCATATACGTAAGCGAAGAACGATTCCTGCATTATTAACATTAATTAAACATGGCGAGGGATGTGAAAACGATTTAACATCTAAAACTGACAACCTAAAAAATTTAAAAATAGAGCTTGGAGATAGGGTGCCAAGCGAGCTAATTCAAGACTCTTACTCTGATGCTAACAAACCTTTTAGTGAACTATGGAATGAAGAAGGCTTTGTTTTTATCCAAAATACACCCGGAATGAAAAGGCAAGGGAGTCAAAAGTATGTTTTGGCCCATTCTGACCACGATAAGTTATTCACTACAGTCAAAAATCCAGAGAGGAAACCCCCAAATAGTGAAGTCAAATCCAAATTATTAAGCAAACATAGTAGTAAATGTAATTTATGTGGTTCCTTGGTAAAGGAACAAAAATATATATCTAAAGGCACCTATTATCGTGATCGAGTTCGGCTAGTTTGGGATCATAGGATTCCTGTTGAAAAAGGGGGAGATAGTTCTGAAAAAAACTACCAACCACTGTGTTTCGCATGTAACAAGCATAAGTGGCAAGTATGTAGCCATTGTGAGTTTGACGGAAAAACTTGTTCTGAATGTGTACTAGCAAATAGAGAGCTAACTAGTACTATAAAGCCAACAGGTGAGGACATCTCAGATCGCTTAGGTTAATTAACAATATGGACATCTCTAAAAATCAATATATTTGTACCAGCTCATATCGAATAAAAGGTCTACGGATCGAGAAATCTGATAGAAATCAGATTCTTAGAGGTGCCCTTAAACGTTGCCCCCTTAGCCTCTACTATTTGTAAGTTTCAATGTTTCGATAATTGAATTAGCGATTGCTTCTATAACTGGCGGACAAACTGCGTTTGCCAGCTGTTTAACTGCTGATGTTCGTGAAACAGGAAATTCAAAACCATCAGGGAACCCCATGATTCTTTTCATTTCGAGTAGACTAAGATGACGCCTCTCTTTTGAATAAACAGGAATCATAGCCCCACCACCACTTACACTTACCGCCAGTGTGGGCAGAGGCTTATCAATTGATAACGCTCTAATACCACTTGACCGCATCTGAAAAATACACTCTTCTAGGTTTACATCCTTATCTTTTCTTTCAAGTTTCTTTCTAGTTTTAGGTACCTCAAAAGACACTTGATCAATATCAATTTTATTAGTATATAAATCTATGTATTCATTCCACTTTTTACTAATAGGAATTGAATAATCTTTCGGCTCAAGAAAACTTCGTAGAGGCGTTGGTAACGTATGTCCTGTTGGAAAGGAGAAGTTAAATGAGTTAATATCCTGTCGGAAAGCAACAATATACACCCTCTTCCGATTTTGTGGAACACCGAAGACAGAGCTGTTCAACACCTCACTATAGAGGGTATAACCTAGTGAGTTAAACTCTTTAATAACTCTTTTAAATGTACTCCCTTTATCATGCCTAACAAAGTTAGCCACATTTTCGAGAAAAACTACACTTGGTTTTTTCTCTTTACAAATCTCGATGATTTTTAAAATTATATTGCCCCGACTATCACTCAACCCTTTTTGCTTACCTGCGATAGAAAATGGTTGACATGGAAATCCCGAGCACAGCAAGTCGAAATCAGGTATATCCTTGATATTCAGCGAAAGTAGGTCAGATACGTGTAAACTTTCATTATAATTTTGATTATATGTTTTTATACAATCAGAATCTAACTCGCATGTATGAACACATTCAAGTCCTAGCTTTTCAAGCGGAAGTCTAAATCCCCCAATTCCAGCGCAATAGTCTACAAACTTCATTTTCATATTTAATCGTTACAAGAATATATTGGTTAGCGGCATCCCGCTTTTAGTATTATATCAAAATCATGTCTTTTGATCTTTCTTACGCCCCCTTGAAAAGCAGTTCCCCATTTAACTCTATTTTGAGGGATGAAACTAAGATCATCCAAAATGCTCTTAACTTCTACCGGCCGATTAAAATATTCAAATGCCTGAAGGTGAAGTACTGTCGATGGATACTCTGAAAGAATTGACTCATGATCAATCGTTCGCATATGGCCAAGCCAAGGAGTGATTGATTTCACTGCGGACATGCCTACGATTGTTTGAGAGTTACTTTTTCTTCCCCCCAGATAAAATAAACATCGATCATTAACTTTTAATTTACTTTTATTCTGGGTACGCCTGTAAAGAGGCCACATCAATTTAGAAATTCTATATTCTAAGATTTCCTTTGCAGAGATAATATTTCCATCAATATCTTCAGAGTCAGATACAACAAATACAAAATAGTTACATTCTTTCATAGATATTGAGTCTTTTGCTCTACCCAAGCTAATATTTTTAGAACACATCCGATGCGAAACAATAGTGTTTGCTCTCACCCCCCCTGATTAGAGGGGCTATTTTAATCTTAAAGGCAGACTCTGGGAAAAAGGATTCTTCCCGGCGACAAAACAGCAAAAAATGATGAAAAGCTTACTGCTTTATATCTCCTCGTCATTCTACCAGATCATCACTATATTAGGCAATAGTCTATCATGATGATCCCTTAACCTTCTTGCTACACATATAAAATATTTTCTTACAATCTTAAATCCCCTACCTTGCAAAAAATTCTTGACAAATCAGAGCTTCAAAGGCAGGAGGGGTGCAGGAATACTATTTGACAACTAAACTTTGTTTGCTTCCTACGGTAAAAGTCTATTCAACCATTCTCATAAGGGTTTGCCATCTTGCCGTGACAGTTTTATCCTATTCTTATAAGTCTTATAGATAGAAGATATTTTTCAAATTCACGTTACACAAACAGTCGTTTTAGAATATCTTTTTATACTAAATCAATCATGATTGATTTTAATTATTAAAGTAGAAGTGGTACTGGGGTATCCTTGGACTCGTAACGAGTTTCGTTGATTCAGAAATTCAATTAATCTATAGCCTGCAGAATCAGTAGAAATTAATGCTTGCTATCGGGGACTCATAATCGGCAGGTCCTGGGTTCAAGTCCCGGAGGGCCCACCATTTCACCTTTCTTCTCCCAATATCATTTCACTAGCCCAGCGCCATGAATAAGTAGTGAGAGATCAGCACATCAAAAGACCCACAGAGTAGGCCCCTGCGTTCTAAAATCGCGAGGTTAGCTCAACCCCGCGGCGGACCAACAACCTAGATATCTGCCACCTGCAATTCAATAGTTACGATATCCGTATATATCACCAGAAAATTAAAGCCCACAGGCAAACAATTTTGCTGACTGAATTCGGCTGCTTCTACTGATCATATAAAACGCCGCACAAAAAAGTGTATAACTATTTGAGAGATTAACTACAGCCAACTCTACCATTACCACAGTGATTAAGCTTTATCGCCTTTTAAAGATTGAAGAGTTTAACCACTGGCTTTATACCATCCATAATTGATGGAATTTTTCCGCCCGGCACAATACTGGAAAAATGACATATTCAAATTTTGCAGAAGACACACTTTCTCACTTTTAAATCTTTAGCGTACTACATGTAGGATTGTATAAGTTGGACATTAAGTCATTTTCAATTCAATCTACAACAATTGAGAGCTTGTTGACTGATAACCAAGCAAAAGGACACAAAAGAAATAAACTTAAATAATCATCAGAGGAATAATTATTATTGACACCAATGATAGACTGAAAAGATTCGCAACCCTTACTTTTAGATTGACCCTTGACTCACTAAAAAACACATCTTAATAAATATAATTCCTCAGCAACAAACGGAATCCTCATCAGAGGCACAAGCCAAATTCTTATCCAGGCTTTCGCTTACTTTTTTTAGAGACTATGAAACACCTCCTAAGGATTTTCACTCACAGACCCTAGGAACAGCTTTTTCAAAGGGCAGATTCGTTTCCTTTAAAGAGGCTCTGGAAATCCCCATATGCTTATAGGGAGGATCACCCTGCATCCCAGGGTTTATCATATGAATGATATAGCATCCAGAATACACTACCGCTTTTCCATCCGTTTTCTTAGCTAACAATGCCACTGGCAAGGCCCAATAAATCTGCCCTGCCCCAGGATCTGGACTACTCTCTCCAAATTTTACTTTTACAGATTTAGTATCGCCGTAGCCATCTTTCCATTGGTTAAAATCTGCCGGAGGATTAATTAAGTAGCTGTAGGCTTGAGCATAATAACGATGATTAATTGCATAGTAGTAGCTTTTTATCAGTGCTTCAGGGGAGGATCTATCATCCCTATAAGACCACTCTTCCGCCAACGCTTTAGAAGCTACGAGTGTAACCACAGACAAAGGAACTAAAATCCAAACATAAAGCCTTATATACTTTCTCATAATTCTATCCATTTCGATTAACTCCATACCCTGCATGGGAAAATAATATTAAGTTAGATCTGTCAGCAAGCAAATTTTATATACTTATGAAATATAGTGTTTTCAAAGATCGCTTCGCTTAATCAAAACTGTCCTAACGAGCTTAATGCTCCACTTATTTAAGCCATTTTCATAAAAATACAATGGGGTCGTCAGCAGCGGAATATTTCTCTGGCACTCCTTTGTAGTATCTGGGCTCGATCTAGGCTTCCGAAGTCTCGACTCATACTACTTGAGAACTGCCAGTTTTAACCCCATGATCACAGACCATCGTCGGTTGAGTTAAACAAGCATAAGATCGCGTTATTCAACAAAAAGGTGAGTATTATGAAAGCATTGACGCTTAAAGCGCCTGGAGGCTTGGAGAACATCTCCCTATGTGAAATTGATGACCCCGGCAAACCGGGCCCGGGGCAGATTCGGGTTGCTATTGGCGCATCCTCACTCAACTTCCATGATTTACTGGTCGCCGACGGCAGTATATCCACAGAGGATGGTCGTATATTGATGTCAGATGGCGCAGGCACCGTAGAGGCCGTTGGCGAGGGTATCACTGAATTTAAGGTAGGCGATTCCGTAGTTTCCTGCTTTTTCCCACAATGGCAAGCCGGGCCAGCGTGTCACAATGTCTGGGGCTTTGCCAATACGCCAGGAGATGGCATTGATGGAATGGCTGCCCAACATGTAGTGCGTGATGCCACTGCATTTACCCTCGCGCCAAAGGGCTGGAGCCACACTGAATCCGCCACCATTACCACAGCAGGCCTCACGGCTTGGAGGGCCCTGGTGAGCGATGGCAAAGTAAAACCTGGAGATACTATATTAACCCTGGGCACTGGTGGCGTATCCATTGCCGTAATTCAAATTGCCAATATGTTAGGTGCCCGAGTGATTGTGACCTCATCCTCCGATGAAAAACTGGAGCGGGCCAAGAAGTTGGGAGCAACATATGGCATTAATTATAAAACTCATACACAGTGGTCAGAAAAAGTGTTGGAGTTAACCCATGGCAAAGGGGTCGATCACATTATCGAGCTGGGTGGTCCCGCCACTTTGGAACAATCCATTCAGTCAGTTAGGGTCGGGGGCCATATATCTCTGATTGGGGTGTTAACCGGCAGAGAGGGAGAAGTCCCAACAGCTCTATTGATGGGAAAACAGGCTCGTCTACAGGGGCTGGTTGTGGGAAATCGCTGTGAACAGCAGGATTATGTTGCAGCACTGGAAAGTAATGCAGTACACCCGGT
The DNA here is from genome assembly GCF_052466775.1 of Microbulbifer sp. CnH-101-G. Lineage (NCBI taxonomy): Bacteria > Pseudomonadati > Pseudomonadota > Gammaproteobacteria > Cellvibrionales > Microbulbiferaceae > Microbulbifer > Microbulbifer sp. CnH-101-G. The sequence continues at coordinate 4,384,460 of NZ_CP174292.1, read as the reverse complement.
TATCGACAAGACATTCCCATTTTCTGAACTAGAGAAAGCTTTTGAATACCAAACCAGCGGATCACATTTTGGTAAGATTTGTGTGGAGTGGTAATTATTTTTTTAAGCTCTACTGCATAAGAAAAAAATAATACACTGCTTTCGGCGTTACCTGTAGATAAGCCATCGGAGCTCACTATCGGTATATCTACTTTATAGAACTCCGAGAGCAGTGTTTTAATTCCAAGGCTAGAGATGATATTTACGATGACTTGATCTGCCTTTCACGATTTTTATCTTGAATATGGTTAAGTAACTGCAATAACGCTAAGAAATACTTACCTCTCATTCTATTTTTAAGCCTGAAACGGTTTGTTATTGCAGCAATATTTGGAACAGCACTTATCAGAGTACACATCAAGGTGGCATTACTCATCGCTGCTGATTGAGTACCTTCATCAATCATTACAAATATGCCGTTGCGCCAGTCGAACTGATCCAGTCTTTGAATACATGAGGAGAGAGCCAAACCTACGTAAAAGTTTCCACCATGATTACTTCTAAAATCGATAAAAATTTATATTTTATGCGATCACACATGATGTCGATAATACTTAAACAATTATTTTTAGGCTCAATGAAATCTGGACAGTTATCAAAACTCAAGTAAATAGTATCGCCTATATTCCGGAAGATTAGGCGGGCACCATGAAAATCAATAGTAGAGCAATTAATATCAGACCCAAATTTGGATACTGCGTACTCAACTTACCGAATTACTCCATAGACCCACCTCTTTAGGTTCAAGTGTGTAGGCTTGAGTTTAGAAAAATATTAAATAGATAATCATAAATAATTTTTACCTCAAGCTTGATTTCTATTGAAATAAGAGGGAGATACTCCAAACTGAAGGTGAAATGCCCGACGAAAACTATCGTAACTGGAAAACCCCACCCGTAGAGCCACTTGCTCCAAACTCAGGGACTCACAGGTAATCAAGTCTCGCGCCCGGTTGAGGCGAATTTGATTTAAATACTGGCTGGGCGTGCTATGTAAATGACGCTTGAATAGGCGAGTCAACTGGCGTTCACTAATAGCTATTCTCTCAGCCATATCGGAGACACTAATAGATTTTTGGTAGTCTTCAGCCAACCACTCCAGCAGGGGGTTGAGACGCATACTATCGCCAGACTGCACTTGTAATAAGTCTGAGTACTGCGCCTGTCCCCCGCGACGCTGTAAATAGACCACCAGCTCCTTGGCAACACTGGCAGCAATAGTGTTGCCGTGGTCCCTGCGAATAATCTCTAAGGCTAGGTCTACACCGGATAAAACACCGGCAGAAGACCAGATTCCCTCACTTTCAATAAACAGGGGGTCCTCTTCCACTTGATAATTAACCGCCTGCTGTGCCAATTGCCGACAGTGTCGCCAATGTGTAGTAACTCTATGACTTTGCTCTGGAAATATCTTTGCTAGTACAAAAGCACCGGTACAAATACTCACCACTCTTGTGGAATTTTTTGCGATCAACCTCAGGGCATTGAGCTGCTTTGAATTCAATTCCAGCTGCCTCATCCCAGTACCACCACAAATTACCAGGTAATCAACTAGAGGCGCCTCAAAAATATCGCAGTCTACTGAGAGTGACTGACCATAAGCTGTATTAACTGTTCCAGTAGAAAGACCGAGCAAGCAGCAAGAATAAGCCTCACTGACAAAACTGTTGGCTTCCATAAAGGCATCCAGAGGACCGAAAAGATCTAGGGCCTGAAATCCATCGGCAATAAAAAAACCAATCTTCCTACTCATAGTGTCTCCTCCATAGATCCATTCTACAGCTTAGGAGGTGTCTTATGAGACACAATTACGACAAATACAGACATATAGACTACCAATATGAGCGGGTCTATTGTTATCAACCGCTATCAGTTGCAAACCGCCCTATCCCCTTTTCTGTGATTAAAGGGTTTACGCTCAGTAGTGAAGCATTGAGAGTTCATTCTCCTGGATAAATCTTATTTCTGTGGTTTCAGTTGGGACTATTAAAGTGGATATACAAATAGAGATAGCGCCCAAAAATACAATAAAGGGTCTTACTTGATGAGCTATATACAAGAAAGGCATCACTTTAGTAGAGTGACTGAACTGAGAAGATCGCTCTACAAGGGAGAGGGGGGCATAGATAATGCTGATTAGGACCGCTACAGCTAAGGCTCTGAGTTAGTTATACTCCTCCTATAACAACTTAGTACCGCCGATCAGTTCTTACTACGGCCAAAGAACAGGATTTATGATCTTCTCATCAGCACTGCTCGCCATAGTTATGGCCACCACCACACCAAACAACTGTACTGATGGCATTGCTCTGGCAAGAGGTGTAGCCGCTATTGCGAGAGAATACCCTTGGTTAAGCATAGATAAGAAAGACTATATACTGCGGAACTACCATCGTATGTACATCATTGTTCCCAAAAATCCCGACACCAACCCTAACAATGGTGGTATGCCAACGGCCACAGTAAACAAAGAGAATTGTGAAGTAATTAATGTTCACCTGGCTCGCTAACTCAATACATCTAGTTGCCTGCCATTAATAAAATGGAAATCTAACCCTACTTGCTATACACCACGATACTACTTAGATACCCATAACAACCGTTACACATGGCAGTAGCAAAGGGAGTCAGCTGGCTATAACTCAAACAAGCTAGGAATCCCATGGAAACCCTTATCAGCCAGCCTAATGGTTCAGCATACTTAAAACCTAGGTCAGATCTACATAAATTGTTATTGCCAAGGAGCAAGTCAGTATCCCGACTAACAAAATGCGTGCCTGCCTAAACATATCACTTTCCTAAAATTTATTTCTGTATTAATTAATGTGTTCCGTGAACGGTTATCCATCATCGCTAAAGTTCCGCTAAACTCCAGAGGACCGTCAAAACGGCTCCCACAGACAGCAAGCTCAAATAGGCTAACCCCAAAAAAGAATATTTACATAGGGTTATCAGCCAGCCCTGTCGATAGACACGCTTTTGCATAAAAAACAGGTAAATAGGTACCCAAATAATTAGAATTATCAAAAGACCATCAACAAATGAAGTAATCGCGCTATATCCAGCTAGTTGCTCACCCACACTGTAAAGTAGATTGGCGACCAATATACTTAAGCAGATGAAAGCATGACTGTGCAGCGCTACGATCAGGTGCTCCATGTAAAGCCTGCGTTTAAAGATGTATAACATCCACAGCATCATGGCAAAAAATGGTAGCATGATGATTAATGTGGAAGGCAGTGCTCCCAGAAATGCTTTCTTAAATCGATTCGGATCTTCAGTCACCCTCTCTACATTTTTATGGGCGCTATCAACCTTCTTGTTAATCCACTCTTCCACAGAGTCAGGAAGCCATTTAACTTGTAGAAATTCTCTATCTAGTTCTGTAATGGTTTCATTTAGCCCTGAGGCAATTTTATCTTTTGTAAAGTTCTCGGAATCAACTGAATCCCCTTTGCTACCGCTCAGATTATTATTAAGCTGATTGAGGTCCGTTTTAAGTTCAACCTGTTCTTTGACAAGCTCAGATTCGAGTTTTTCCAGATTGACAACTAAGATGTTGTCATTTGCATGCTCTTGCTTAAGTTTCCGAATATTATCTACGGCATCATCATAACCCTTTCCAGCAGACTCAACATCCACGGCTACAACTTCCGTGTTGTTAAAATTAATAGCCCAATCAATATTAATTTGAGTAACAAAAAAACTGGTAACACAAAGGAATATAAACAAACGCACGGGGCTTACATAGCGTACCCTGCGACCAGAGAAATATTCGGCAGTTAAGAAGCCTGGTCGAAAGAACAGAGAAGGTACTGTTTTCCATGTACGAGAATCAAATGCCAGCAGAGTGTCAAAAAAGTCTCCAATAATGGAAGAAAAATGACGCACCATGCCTTTGACCGGCTGGCCACATGCATAACAGTGAGGTCCTAAAAGCTCAGTTTCACAGTTGGCACAACGATTTGACTTTTGAGCTGTATGATTTGCAAATGCCGTACTACTCATTACCTATTACCCCTCGACATAAAAAATTTTTATCTGATTGATTCAGAACATACCCTCGCGCCCAAGTATCAATTAGCGAGCCAAAATAAATACTCCTCAGTTAGTAGAAGCCTGCTAATTATCCCGATTCTCAATTCGAATAAGAATTTATTTGTTGATTTACAGGATCTAGAAAGGAAAAAAAAGAAACGCGCCTATCTTAAGGCGCGTTTTGCAAGATTTTTGGCAGTAATTGCTGGGTATCAGTTATCCAGCAGGAAGCGAGCGATAGTTCGCAGACCATGCCCCTTGGCACCAGCGGCCCAAAGGTCATTGGCGCTAGGCTGGTAAGAGCCAGAGAGATCCATATGTACCCAGTTTCTCCCATCTTCCGGTACAAACCGGGCAAGGAATGCAGCCGCAGTTGAAGCACCGGGTGTGCCTTCCAGGCCAATATTAGAGATATCGGCAAAGTTCGAGGGTATTTGCTCCAGGTGGAAAGGTTCCAACGGCAAACGCCAAGCCCTCTCACTTTCCTGTGCAGCCGCATTCAGTACTTTTTGAGCCATTTTATCTTCGAAACTGAAGACAGAATTAAAGTCGCGTCCCACAGCCATTTTGGCGGCCCCCGTAAGGGTAGCGGCATCCAAAAGACAGCGCGGCTTATCTTCCCCTGCGGCGAGTAGGCCGTCTGCCAATACCAGGCGTCCTTCCGCATCGGTATTCAATACTTCGACGGTAACACCATTCTTGTACTCAATAATATCGCCCAGTTTAAAGGCATGGCCGGAAACCAGGTTTTCCGCGCAGCAGAGGTACAGTTTCACCCTTTTTTCCAGGCCGCGAGCAATTGCCAGGGCGAGACCTCCAGTTACCATAGCGGCGCCGCCCATATCGGATTTCATGGTGGCCATATTATTGGAGGGTTTGATGCTGTAACCACCAGAATCGAAGGTAATGCCCTTGCCCACCAGGCAGATATCTACTGCCGTATCCGCATCGCCCGTGGGGTTGTAGTCGAGCTGTAGCATGACCGGCTCGCGTACACTGCCGCGGCCCACATTGTGGATACCAACAAAACCATCGCGCAGCAGGTCATCCCCCGCTACTATGCGATAGCTAACCGCTTCTGGGGCTAGCGTTTGCAACATTTCCGCAGCGCTCTCCGCCAACACTCTAGGCGAGACATCATCCGGCGTGCCATTGGTAATCTCGCGAACCCAGCGCGCGGCATTCTCACGTGCAGCCAGCTCTTGTAGCTCCCCGGCATCCTCTGTAGCCCAGTCGATTTTATTGCTGACGCGCGGATTAAAATAACCAGCCCAGAAAGCCCAGCGGCTTTCGATATCCCAGCCCTCACCACTAAGCGCAACTTCAGTTATCCCCATACCATCGAGGCGTCGCGCCGCGCGTTGGGCCGCTATCAGTGCATCGCCTTTCGCTGCACCGATATGGATATGGGCTTCACCGCCATTAAAACTGAGCAGCGCCGCCTCACCCCAGGGTTCCTCTGCAGTGCCTTCAATCAAATGAACGCGCATAACCTTTGCCATACAACACCTTTTTTTGAAACTTGTGTGCCAATTTTATTGGGATTCACGCTGCATTCTAACAGTACATCAAAAATACTCGACGATTGCGCCGCCACGATCACGACGGATAAACTGTCAGCAGAAACACAATAAACCTTCAGGAAGAAAAGATCTTAGGGAAAATACATGGCTGAATCCTGCCACTACCATTCCAGTGCCGATGCATCCTGGCAGTGCCAACCCTGTCAGCGCAAATACTGTAGCGAATGCATTCCGGGCTCCAGCGCCAACTATCAGGGCCTTGGTCCTGAGTGCCCACTATGCCGCGACCCAGTGGAGTATATCGGCGCCAGTAACAGCGCCAAGCCTTTTTGGCAGATGGGCATTTTTTACTTTCTCTATCCCTTGAAACCCGGGCCCCTGGCGATTGTGGCTCTGGCGGCTGCGGCCAGTTTATTAATCTCGAGCCTGGGACTTTTAGCCATCGTAGTCATGGTGGGAATCGTTGCCCTGGTGAGTCGCTACAACCTACTGGTTATCGAGCGGCTCGCCAGTGGGCAGCTGGAAGCTCCGGGAATTGGTGATGCCCTGGACGGCAATAGCGCGCCGTTGTTTCTAAAAGTCATCGCGATGACCCTGATTGCCGGTTTTGTCGGCTACAAGCTATTGGCCTTGGGCATGGGTGCCGTGCAAATTTATGCTTTCGCCCTCTTCCTGTTTGCGCCAGCAGCGATGATTGTGCTGGCCCTTGAGCACAGCCTGCGTGCGGCGATCAATCCTCTCAAGTTACTACAATTTACTTTGATTATCGGTTGGCCCTACTGGCTGCTGTGGATTACTACCACTGCCGTTTCCGCCGCGCCCAATTTACTAATGGCCATTGCCATTGAGAAGTTACCACCCTGGTCCGTGGCTCCGGTGATCGCGGCCACTACCACTTACTTCTATATCGTGACCAGCGCCATGATGGGTTATATCTGCCTGTCCCGGCAACAGAAACTGGGCATCCAGGCCGAGCTGGATGATGAAAGCACCTATATGGACGAGGAGGAATTTAACCGCGCACGTGCCCTGGCGGATGCACAAATATTAATGCGCGAGTCGAGTCTGCCAGCCGCACGCCAGGCCCTGGTAGATGGACTTCGACGCCATCCCAATGACGAAGCACTCAACGAGCGCTACTACCGCTTACTTCTGGCAACCCAGGACCAAAAAGCCCTGCGGGAACTGGGTCCGCACCTGCTGGATAAGTTTGTACAAATCAACCGGCCACACAAAGCTGCAGAACTCTACCTGGCTACTGAGCCCACGCCGCCGATCACTAAACCCGAACTTCGCCACGCCCTGGCCAAAGTGCTCTATCAACAGCATAAATATCAGCAGGCCGCGCAATTGCTGAACAATCTGCACAAGGAAAATTATCCACAATTGGATGCCGCCTACTTGCTGCTCGCGCAGGTGTATATGGACGGATTGAGCCGAGAAGATCTAGCCAGGAAATTGCTACAGTTTATCAGGAAGAAATTCCCGAACACCCCTCTGGCCAATCAGATAGACGCTTTGTGGAAAGTATTAAACAGTTCAGAAAGTACACACTGATTTATTCACAAGAGTCCGCAAACAGGAAGTATGGGCCAACAGCGCGTTTCGAGTAAAAAGTAGCGCGCTTCGGTGACCAGTTTTCACCTCGTAAAATATCAGAACCACTCTTACCAGTGCTTCAAAGCCCTGTTCCATACATACAGGCAGCGGGCAAAGCCATTGTAGATTTTGTTAAGGCACCAACGCAGACCCGGTATTTTTGACAGTCTTGCTTTCCACTGCTCACTGGGAGAATTCTCCCAGATGGCTATAAATGCTTCATAGCCCACCCGCAGATGCCCCTGTGTATCAATCACATGTAGGCGTTCCCGCACAAACTCCAAATCGACATTGAGCTGTTGTGCTTTGGCGTTATCAAGGTGCACATCTTCCCAGTCCACACCACATGTGGTGTTTTTTTTCTTCTGTGCACGAATTCCCGCATCGCATACCGGACAGGCAGAATTGTAGAAAACACGAATTTTCGTGGGCATAAAGGAAGCTCAGCGTTTGCAATTAGCGGGGATGCTCAATATCTGCGTGATCCACAAGCTCCCAGGGCAAGCCTTTGTTGCGGTAAATCCTCTTATTTTTATTTGGGTAATCGGCCACATCGTGATCCAGGCGTTGGCCTACCACGATACAACGTAGAGTACCCTCGCCGGTATTTTTCATCACATGGGGGAGACCATTGGCCGGGTAACCAATAAAGTCCCCTTCACTCACCGTATGGGTATCTTCACCAATTTGCACTGACGCCTGTCCTTGCAGGATATAGACACACTCATCTTCGAATTTATGGCAGTGATATTCAGTGGATTCATACCCAGGCTCTATTTCGATGATATGAAAACCAAAACCGCTTATCCCGGTAATATCCCCCAGGGATTTATTACGACGCACAGCATTCGGGTTTAGGAAGTGCACCTTGTGCTCCCCTTCCATTTCCAGGATTTCTTTGTTTTTAATAATAGATTTATTCATTTGGCTCCCCTGCCAATTTGATCTTATTGATACTCACTGACGATTGTCCAGTTGCCAACGTATTCCAATAAATAGACCGCTGCCTTCTAGGGCTGACCAGATATTTCCATCCCCTGGGTTAGCGCTTTCATCTCCCGCGCACGCCCTTCCTCCCCCAGGCGTCGGTAATAATTCACCAGAGCCATGCCCAACTTGGGTATCAGTGGATGTTGCACCCGCTGCGCAATTAGCCTGTTTAAAAGCTCTTCCAGCCAGGGCCAGTTTTTCACTTCGGCGGCACGGCGCGCCATAAGCAGGCAGGCCTTAGCGGTGAGGGCGCGAGGTGTCTGCGTAGCTTGTCGATAGTTTCGATAACTAGCCTCAAGAATACAGGCATCGATGGCCGGGTTGGCAGCCTGGGCGAAGAGCGCCAGATTGGCGCGGTGATAAGCCTCACTATCGGGATTAATCGCGGTCAATTCGATATAGCGCTGAATCAGAGCCAGATGATCGGGGTACTGACGCACTGCCGCGGCCGCAGCTTCAGCGGCCTCAATCAACTTGCCCTCTTCCTGGAATCGGTCGATACGTGTCAGTGCGCTCTGTTGTGGCGAGGGTAATTCCTCTTCCTCGACCGGCATTTCCTTTAACGGTGGACGCCAGTAAATCAGCATCAAGGCCAGGACAAATCCGGCCAACAAACCGCCGGTGTGGGCCCAATAGGCAATACCCACATCCCCGTAAAAGTAACCGAAGATTTCCTTGCCCAGCCACAGAGGCAGCACCACCAGAGCTGGTGCGCTGAACTCGCCAAACATAAATCCAACGGTGTAGAAGAATCGCAACCGCCGCACGCCGTAGATAGCAACGAACATACCCATTATCGCTGACACGGCACCGGAAGCACCGACCATGGGTACATTACTGCCAGACTCCACCAGCATGTGCAAACCAGCCGCGGCCAGGCCACCGAGTAAATAGAGGGCGATAAACCAGAGCCCGCCCAGAGCCAACTCCACCGACAAGCCAAACAACAACAAAAACACCATATTGCCGATCAAATGATCCCAGCTGCCATGTAGGAACATATGGCCGAGCATGCCGGCCACACTGGGCTCCGCCGGAATCAGGCCCAAGGCCATGCTGCTGACTTGGTTGCGCAGCTCGGCAAAATGCAGGCGCTGTTGCAACCACTGGCTCTGCCCTTCCTGCTTCAGCTTGGGTAGTAACCACTGGTGAAACTCCATATTCCACAGCAGTTCCCGGTAGACAAACTCCTCCCCCTCCACATCCATCTGCAGGCGCCACTCCGGGTGCTCCTCGTTGACGTAAACCAGGAAGCGCTGCTCTTCCAGGTCCGGCAGGTCACTGCCAAAGTAATACTCTTCCGCCTGTTGCCAGCGGGCCTCATCCCCCCCCTGGTAAAATACAAATATCAACAGGTTGGCGAGGATCAGCGCGAAGCACATCAATGGAGGGCGGCGCCAGTCTGGCTTATTTTGGATCGGGATTATCAGCACCGGCGTTTCCTTATAGATATTGCACGAGCGCCCGATAGCAAAACGCAGCAATAAAAAATGACAGGGATGGAGCCAACATTCTCGTCGGCTATTTGGAAAATACTACGCCTGTTTGCGGCAACTCAAGTCCAGTGCAGCCCCAGCGGCATTACTTCTTCTCGTTTTTCTCGTTTTTCTCGTTTTTCTCGTTTTTCTCGTCTTTCTCATTTCTCTTGGCGCGGGCGATCAGCACCGGCGCATCCCAACTGCGCAGGTGCAGGTCTCGTTGCGGGAAAGGCACCTCGATACCCTTTTCACGGAACTCCCGTAACAATTCCAGATTGTAGAGTGCATAGGAGTCCCCCAGGGAGGTGACCATATTGCTGTTCACCCATACCACCAGTTTGAAGTTCAAGGCGCTGTCGCCAAACCCCATCAGCCACACCTCAGTTTTACGCTTCCAGTCGGTATGGGTGATATTGACCCGCGAGGCGGCTTCCAGTGCAGCCTCGCGCACCAAATCCGGATCGGAGGAATAGGAAACCCCAAAGGACACATGGATACGGCGCACCGGGTCATCCAGGGTGTGGTTAATCACCCGCCCCGCCACAAACTCCGTATTCGGCACCAGGATATCCACATTGTCGCGGGTGGTGATACGTGTGGAACGCACATTGATATCACGGATACGACCAAAGACACCGGACTCCAACTCCACCAGGTCGCCCACCTTGAGCGGCCGCTCAAACAGCAAGATCACCCCCGAGATAAAATTCGAGAAGATCGCCTGCAAACCAAAACCAAGCCCCACCGATAAAGCACCGGCCACCAGTGCCAGCTTGGAGGTGTCCAGGCCGAGCATGCTCAATACTATGATCAGGGCGACACCGATATAGGTGTAATGCAGTACCCGGCTCAGGTTGTACATGGAGGATTCGCTGGCGTGCTCCCTGCGCACGAGTCGATGCAGGAAGGCGCGAGTCAGCATCGATAGCAACCATGCACAGACCAGCACAAACACCATCTTGGCAATCAGGCGTAGCGTGATCGGATTTTGCGCGATGGTAAACAGCTGGTAGTCCGCCAAAGTACGCCAGCGCTTGTATACCTGGCGGCCTGTCAGGGCCAGGCGCTCGCGCACCGTGGCCCACCAGCCCTGGCGTTCGCGGTAGACTTCCAGCTGGGCTTTTTCGTAGCGCTGGATATCCTGCTCCAGGTCGTTGGCCCGGGCCAAACCGCTGCCAATCCGCTCAAAGTAAGCCCACCAACGGCTCAGGTCGGCATTTTCCTCCTCATCGCGCCAAGCCACTACCTGCCGCTGTCGAATGGCCAGTTCCCGCGAAGTACTCTCAATCACCGCATTGGCGTTCTCCAGCAGCTCACGGCTGACAACCAGCGTCTCCTCCTCATTCTTGGGATTCAATACGCGGTTGATGGACTGCAGCAGCTCACTCTTGCGCTTGCCCAGATGCTCCTCCAGCAGATCCACCTCCAGCTGCATCAGGGTGAGATCCTTTTTCATATTGACGTCGGGATCGGTGGAGGGCTCGGTGGTGCTCTGGATACTGGTGCGGGTAGTGGCAATGCGCTCGATTTTTTTCTCGCTATCGGTGATAGATTTTTTCAGTTTCTCGGCGTCTTTTTCACTGAAATGCAGGTCTTCGAGCATGCCCCGCAACTTGGTTTCCGCCAGATCAATTTTCTCCTGCCAGGTGCCGAGGAACTCATTCACCGTTTCCAGCTGCTCAATAATATTCAGGTGATTAATCTGCGCCAGCAACAGCGCTTGCGCTGCCTCGTCCTCCTCATCCCCTTTGGCATCGCGCAGCACAATGACCTGCTTGCGCAGCTGCGCCAGGGATTGTGCGCGACTTTCCCGTAGCTGGCGCGCCTCCAACTGCACCCCACTTAAACGGCGCTGACCTCGGCTGATCGCCGCATCGGCACGGGCCCAGTCGAGTACGGTAGGCTTTTCCGGAAACTTCACATCCGGCATCAGCTCAACTTTTAAGTACTCCTGGCGCTTGTTCCAGGTGACCTCCACCCCCTCCAGGCTCTGGGTGATTTTCTTGGCACCTTTTTGCAGCGCTTCGTCATCTTTCGGTACTTCCTGCTGCCATTCCTCCCAACCTTTCTTTAAGGCCTGCAGCCACTCCCGCCGTTGTTCCGGCGATGCGCTGGTCCAACCGGTCCACCAATCTGCGGAGGGGTCGGCGAACTCGGGGACTATCGGTTTGAATTCCTTGGGTTTGGAACCCGGTAGCTGGGCGCTGGCCACCAGGGAAAACAAGGCGAGAAAAATCAGGCAGAGGGCGAGCGAAAAAAAGTGGGGTAATCGGTGCTCAGAGCGAGTCTTATGCTTTTCAAAATAATAGGAGTAACCACCAGCGCCCAGCATAGAGTACACATCTGTCCGTGAAGCAGTATCTGCGAGGGAAAGCCTGCCCCGAAGGGCATATTCCTTGAGTGTAGCCGAGAGCCGCCTGGCTCCCGCCCCAACAGTTCAAAGAAAACTCAATAACGTCTGCGCCCATAACCACGCATACAATTGAGGTACTGCCTGCGGTAGGCCCGCGTGCTGGTCACCGACGCCCTGCCGAGTTGGTGCGTACTTCTCACCAAATTGGCGGCCCTGGTTTGACAAAAGACTTCCCGACGGCCGAGATTGCGGCCGGTGCGACGTACACCGCGTGAATGCCGCAGTTGGCTGACGTTGCGGGAGGATTCATACTTAGGTGGGTAAGCTCGGGACGTCTCGTATTGAGGTGGGTAAGTGCGTTCTGACGGATAGGTACGCTGTGCAGGATAGGCCCGCGAGTAAATTCTCTCCCCGGACTCTAAGGGGTTGCGGCTGTAACTGCGCCAGTTAGCCGGCGGTGTCACCACCACAAATTGATTGTCCTTTGGGTCAAATTCGAAGAAGGTGCCATTACCAGCCCGTCGATAGTCCTTGCCATCGAGGTAGAATGAAGTCCCCATAGGGACTTCCGGTACTTTGGCTCCCAGTGGCGGCTCCACGCGGGTATAGCCATCTGGCCCCTGTCGGTAGAAGTTTCCGTCTACGTAGAAATAGATCTCATTATTGGCTTCGATAAGGCGCGCCCCGTCTGGAAGGCGCACCATCTGCGTCTCCGCTAGAGGTGCTGAGGTCATTGTCAGTAACAGCAGCGCAAACAGGAAACGCATAAGACACCTCGACGAGCAAGTAAATGTCGCAGAAGTGTATTGTCATGGAACTTTGTTCCCCAATTTAATTTGTGGGGACTGCAACCGATAGGTCGGTCAGGTTCCGCTCACAATATTGGTGCCATCCTCATCGCGCACCACTTCCGAGAGTATCTTCACGTCCTGCCCCGGCTGCAGACGCTCGGCGCCGCGCACAACAACCCGGTCGCCACTATCGAGGTCGCCGTAAACAGCAATCCATTCTCCATCGCCGCTGCCAACGCGAACGGTGAGTCGCTCAGCTTTGTCTTCTTTATCCACACGGTAAACGAAGGTTTCACCATTGCGTAGCACCAAGGCATCCCGTGGTACCGCCATGGTGGCGCGAACTTCAGAGAGAGGCACAGCCACTTGTACCGGCATCCCCACGATCCAGTCCCACTGTTGTGTGCTGTTACGAGGCAACTGCACCATCAGCTTAACCCTGCGCGAATTGTCACTGGCTACGGGGACAAACTGGCGCACCTGACCGTTGATGATCCGAGCACTGACGCGCTCGCCCTCGGATAGGGATACCGCATCACTGCGCACTGCAATGCTGTCTCCGGCGTCGATCAGGGGCAATGCGGCCAGGGGGATATCCGCTTCCACTTCCAGTTGAGACATATCCAAGGCACGCAGCAACTCGGAGCCAGTGCGTACATATTCCCCCGCCTGTAATTCGCGGCTCACCACCAGGGTGTCAAAGGGAGCATCGATGGTGGTTTTACCAAGCTCGTAGGCACGTCTGTCCCGCTCAATTTGTGCAGCCAAGAGATCCTGAGCCATAGCCTCGCGTTCGGCTTGCTGCTCCTCCAGAGCCGCGCGAGAAGTGCTATTGCTTTCCGCCAGCTTGCTCAAACGCTGCAGCTGCGCATCCAGATAGGTGAGACGCGCCTGCAACTGGGCAATGCGGCTCTCGCTATTGCGCAACTGTAGGCGCCAGTGGGTCCCATCCAGCTGTGCCAGGCGCTCCCCTTTCTTTACCAGACTGCCGGGCTCGGCGACAAACTCCAGCGCGCCATCCAGCTCCGAGGAAATGCGAATATCGCGGCGGCTCACCACTCGCCCGGCGGACCACTGGCTCGGCGCCATCTGGCGGGTCTCGGCCCGATCTACAGTGACCGCTACGGTGCCATTCTGGGCCAGCGCCGGCCCCACAAAGGCGATGGACAGGGCAACACCGGCTAGTAACTTCTTCATTGGGAACTCCTCAGGGCCAGTTTATGGCGCAGCCGGCTAAATTGCGGCAGGGGCAGATGACCGGTCTGTAACAGCGCCGGCAACAAAATCAAAGTAAACAGGGTACTAACCGCCATACCACCGACGATTACGGCGGCCAGACCGCGGTAAATCACACTGCCTTCCCCCGGCGCTACTAGAAGGGGCAGCATGCCGAACACGCTGGTCAAGGTGCTCATAAAAATCGGTCTTAAACGCAGTCGAAGTGCCTGCTCCACCGCTTCTACCCGGCTGGCACCAGCGCCTTCCGCTGCGCGGGTCTGATGCACCAGCAGAATGGCGTTATTCACTACCAGCCCCAGCAGAATAACGAAGCCGATCATGGTAAGCAGGTCGAGGGGCTGGAAGCTGATCAAGTTCAGCAGCTGCAGTGCCAAGACCCCACCGACGGTAGCCAGCGGCACCGTTAACAGTACCAAGCCGGCATCGCGCAGTGAGCGGAACAGAGCGCTCATCAGCAGGAACAAGATCAACAACGCCAACAGGAAGTTTTGCGATAGAGAAATCAGGGCCTTATCCAAATCGCTGGCGTTCCCCCCCACCAGGATACTGCCATCATCGGGCAGAGCCTCACGGATCTTTGGCAACACATCCTCCTCTAGCTGGGCACGCACTTCCTCTAGAGAGATATCGTCCGGCGGCACAATATCTAGGGTGATGGTGCGGCGACCATCCACCCGGCGCAGATTGCCAGGGCCCACGGTACGCTCCACACTGGCCAACTGGCTCAACGGCACCACCTCACCGCGCGGGGTGACCAACGGCGTATTCTGCAACTGCTCCGGTGTGCTCCAGGGCTGAGCCTTGAAAATCATATCCAGGCGTTTTTCCCCATCGAAGTATTCACCCACATACAGGCCGTTGCCGAGGGTGCGAATCAGGCCGCCCATGTCCTGACGATTCCAACCCTGCTCCAGCATGGCGCGGTCGTTGGGGCGCACCGTCAGCTCCGGCTCTGAAAGTGACAGGCCCGGATTAGTCTGTACCGGCGTACCCGGCATCATTTCTTCCACCACTTCCACACCGCGGGAGGCGGCGCGCATCAGGCCATCGGCATCGCGGGATTGCAGATGCAGGGCGATATTGCGATCACCGCCAAAGCGGCTAAACAGGTTGCCCCTGGCGGCGAAGCCCTGAAAATCGGGGATATCTACCAGAATTTCCTCACGCAACAGCGTCTCCATCTCCTTGGCCTGATCCATATCCTTGACACGCACGCCCATATTGCCGCCGCTGGGCCAGGTGATGATGTAGTAGTTCTTGAGAGCCGGCTCGCGCTCACCACTCATAAAGGGTGCCATACGCCGGTCCAGTTCGTTGACGATATCCTTCTCGATGGTTTTTGTATTTGTAGCCGCGGGGAAGTTCATCCAAACATCCACCGCATCGCGTTTTACTGGCGGTAAATAATCGAGATTGGGTAATAGGAAATAAGTCGCGGCGATAGGCACCAGCAGAAAACCACCGATCACCTGCCAGCGGCGTGCACGGGTGCCGGTCAGCGCCATAACCCGCGTGGCGATTTTCTCCCATATATGAGCCAGACGGTCCTCGCTGGAAATCGATGGTAGCCATAGTTTTGCCGCCAGTGGCACTATGGCAATGGCGGCTAGCAGGGAGAACACCACCGCCACTGCGATTGTCAGAGCCAAGTCACCAAAGACTTGCCCCTCGACACTGTTGAGGAAAAATACCGGTAGGAAGATCGCCACGGTGGTGGCGGTACTCGCCAGCAATGCGCCCCAAACCTGCCCGGCACCCTGCTCCGAGGCATCCTCAGGAGCGAGACCTTTTTCTCGCAGGCGTACAATATTTTCCAACACCACAATTGCAGCATCGAGCACCATACCAGTGGCAAAAGCGAGGCCAGCAAGGGAAATCACGTTGACACTGCGTCCGGCGGCGGACATAACCACGAAGGTGGACAGTAGGGAAATGGGAATAGCGGCTGCCACAATCAAAGTTGCGCGCATACGCCGCATAAACCACCAGAGCACCCCCACCGCCAGCAATATGCCCAATATCATATTGCCGCCGAGTAAATTGAGAGCTCGGTACACAAATACCGAGGCATCGAAGGACTGCACCAACACCAGCTGTTCGTTTTTCAGTTTTGTCTCATTCAGCTCCGCAACCTTCTGCTTTACCAGCTCCAGAGTGGCCAGCATATTGGCATCGTTGGCGCGGTTAATACGCATGGAGACAGCCGGGTTGCCATTTTGCGTGGCCGCTCCGCGGGGCTCAGAGGGCCCCACACGCACCTCGGCAATATCACCGAGGCGCACCGGCTGGCCGTCGCGCCACTCCAGCACCAGCTCGGATAAATCGGCCGGCTTGTATTCACCGACAAAACGCAATGTGTAGCGGCGGCGCCCTACATCAGTAAACCCCCCGGAAACATCCCTTGCCGAGGCCAGCTGGCGACTGATTGCCGGTAGCTGAATCCCCAGATCGGCCGCCTTCCAGGGATCGAAAATAACCTGTAGTTCCTCTTGCGCGGCGCGACCGGATTGGGCCTCTACACTCGCCACACCCGGCACAGACTCCAGCTCCGGCCGCAACACATCTTCAATCAGGCCGGTATAGTCATCGAGGTGATTCGGATTTTCGGGCAGCTTCTGCAAAAAGAAATAGGTAAGCGCATTGGTACCACCGCCCCAACCGCCCAGCATTACCCGCGGCGGTTCCGCATCCCGCGGCAGAGGAGGCAGACTACTCATACGGCTGATCACATCGATCAGCACCTTGTCCATATCAGTGCCCATACTGAATTCGAGATTTACCCAGGCGCCACCACGGCCGGCGTTCACCTCCATGGTTTCCAGGCCAGTGAGGCCCTGGAGCACCGATTCGATCGGCTCGACAATTTCTGCCTCCACCTCTTTCGGTGCGGCGGCACGCCAACCGGCTTGGATAACAATTCGCGGACTTTCAATATCGGGGAAAAGCTGTACTGGCAGGCGGCTGGCGAGAAAGGCCCCCAGTAAAACGGCGAATACCACTGCAACACCGGCGGCGGCAGGATTTTTCAGAGCAACTTTTGTCAGCGCCATTCCATAGGCCCTTAATATTATATTTACGATTAGGTAGGCAGTAACCTAGAACAGTCCTTATCTATTTCACTGTCTTTGGCAAAATGACTGGTGCGGCGATCGTAGATCTGCTGCAGTTCCGCCGGTTCGCGCGCAGTTTATTCTCGTGGAAAAAATACCATCTTTCTGTGAATAATTGGCATTATTCCAGACACTCTGGCTCTGGGCCAACAGCCGCACTCCCCTGTGCCGCACGATATACCCGCGGGTGTAGACCCACGGGCGATGGTAGGAAGGCTAATGCAATAGGAATCGCAAACAAGGGCGTTGCGACAAAGTGTCGGGAATTTTCGATCAGGCCATGAAGGGAATTTTTACCCCCGCAGGAGCCGAAAATGTCTCAGAGAAAATGCTGCACTTTACTCTTATAGCTACGGCTCATTTTCAGGCATTCGCCACTATCCAACACCAAGTGATACTCGCCATTAATATGCGCACGAATTTCCCGCACACGGCTTAAATTCACAATGGTGGAGCGGTGAATACGCTGGAATAATTTAGGATCTAGCTGCTGCTCCAATTCCTTCATGGTAATGCGCATCACGTGGGTTTCACCCTGGGCGTGCACACACATGTAGTCACCGGCGGCGTCGATCCAATCGATTTCCCGTGCCGGCACCAGGGTAATCTTTCCCGAATCCTTCACCGCAATTTTGTCCGGGTAGGCACTGCCGGCAAACTGGCCACTGACCAGTTTCTGCTCCAGCGCCTCCGGGGATTCTTTCGTCAGATCCGCCACCGCCTCCAGCAGTTGCTCGCGCTGCATGGCAATATCCGCAGTGGCCATTTTTTCCCGCGCACGAGTCAGAGCTAACTGCAGTCGCTCCTCTTCGATGGGCTTCAAAACGTAATCCACCGCGTTGACTTCAAAGGCCTCCACCGCGTACTGGTCATAGGCCGTCACGAACACTACCTGAGGCAGTTTTTCCAGGGGGATCTGTTGCACTAATTGCAGGCCATTAACCCCCGGCATCTGGATATCCACAAACGCCACATCCGGGTTTAGCCGCAGGATAATTTCCAGGGCCTCGCGGCCGTTACCGCACTCGGCGACCACATCGACACCGGGCATTTGCTCCAGCCGCAGGCGCAAACCGCGGCGCGCCAGGGGTTCGTCATCGACAATTACCGCGGTCAGGTTCTCAACTGCACTCATCTCGTTATTCCTGTTCATAGGGAATGCGAACATTCACCGATAACCCGCCCTCAGGGCGGTTGCGGAAACGCACTCTCTGATCATCGCCATACAGAGCGCGCAGGCGCTCACAGGTATTGCGAATACCAACACCATAACCCTTGCCTACCAGACGCAGCTCCTCTTCCGGCATGCCCGGACCATTGTCGTTCACTTCGAGCAATAGCTCCCCAGCGAACACCCGCGCCTTGATATTGATCTCTCCACCGCTTTCCAATTGGGAGATGCCGTATTTAATCGCATTTTCCACCAGGGGTTGCAGGAGCAAACTGGGTACCAACGCCTGGGGCGACTCCCCCTGCAAATCCAGGCGCACGCCGAGACGATCGGCAAAGCGCACTTTCTCGATATCCAGGTACAACATCAACGCCTCCACCTCTTTGGCCAGCGTGACCTTCTGCATGGGGTCGTTATCGAGCGAGTGGCGCAGGAACTGAGACAGGCGTGTAACCATATTGTTGGCGGTGCGCCCGTCGTTATCCAGAATCAACGTGGAGATGGCATTTAACGTATTGAAGAGGAAGTGGGGATTCAACTGGTAGCGCAGCATCTTCAGCTGGGCCTGGTGTGCCATGGATTCTGCACGCAAGGCCTTGGCCCGCTGGGTCTGCGAAGACTGGTAGTACTTGATGCCGTAATAGAGCGCCGCCCAGGTAGTGAGAATCAGGAAGGAATAGGAAAACCAATACATGGCCAGCACCGCCGGGTGCTCATCACTCTCCTTGCCATAGAGCCACAGGGAACCACCAAACTTGATTGCCGCCCACACAGCGGCTGCCCCAATCACTAGCAGTAGTGAACCAAAGAATCGAGTCGCCGGTGGCTTGTTCCATAGACGCTGGAAGCCGAAACGCATGACCTCACTGAGGAATATCCCGGCGACGGTGGCCACAGCGATATAACCCGAGTGGATCCAGTGGTCCTTCACCCAGAAAAAGCTGCCGACAAAAGTCAGCAGGGTGTAGCCGGCCCAACCGCTGAGTTGCAGGGCCCAGTATTGGGACCTGTGACTCGACAGGTGTTGTGAGAGCCACTGAAATGCTTTGTTTCCCATAATCTCCCGCTAGAGGCGTGAAAAAATAACGCCGATTTGACACTTTTGTATGGCTTCATACTAAATGGCGCCGATCGCCGGCGAAACACCAACCGGCGCAGCACAGGGACAAACTGCCGCATGACACACTGGTTATTCAAATCCGAACCCGATGAATACAGCCTGCAAGACCTCGCCGCCGAAACCAGTGGCAGCGGCCGCTGGGATGGTATTCGAAACTACCAGGCGCGCAACTTTCTGCGCGATCAGGTCGCCGTAGGCGATGGTGTACTGTTCTATCACAGCGCCTGCAAGGTGCCGGCGGTGGTGGGTACCGCCGAAGTAGTGCGCGCCGCCTATGCAGACCCGGCGCAATTCGACCCTGAGAACAAATACTTCGACCCCAAGGCCAGCCCCGATATTCCGCGCTGGTTCTGTGTGGACCTGGCCTGGCGCAGCGAATTCAAACGCCCGATACCCCTCGCAGAAATCAAGCAAGATCCACAGTTAGCGGAGATGGTACTGGTCAAACAGGGGCGCTTGTCGATACAGCCGGTGCGCCAGGAGGAGTGGAATTACATCGTAAAATTGGGCGGGTAAAACTAGAACAGGGCGGCAAGACGCCGCCCCGAAGTGATTTATCCAGCTTACAGATGTGCGTCCCCACCGGGCTCGCCGCCCCTCTGGGTAGGGCTGCGCCCCACGTTGTACCAGTCCAGTTTGCGGGTCAGCACCATGGTGCAACCAAGCACTCCGAACACTAACAGTGAGCCCATTAACAGAGCGTAGTCCTCGGCGCTCAGCAGGCCGTACAGAAGTGCATACAAGGCAGCCAACAGCCCGGCGAAGCCCAGCCCTCGCTGCCAGCTGCGCAATACCGCACTGGTATAAAAGCCGATCAACCCCACACAAGCCGCGGCGGAAATCATATATGCTTTGACGAAGGCGATATGCTCTGACAGTGATAACAACAGCAGGTAGAACAACGCTAACGCCAAACCTACCAGGGCATACTGTACCGGGTGCACCGCCAGGCGCTTGAGTATTTCAAACAGAAAGAAGGTGGCGAAGGTCAGGGTGATAAACAGCAATGCATATTTAATCCCGCGATCAGTTTTCAGGTACTGATCCACCGGGTCGAGGAAGCTCACACCAAAGCGGCGATTAGTCAGGTTGTTACAGTGATCTTCCCCATGACAGCGCCGCAGTATCTCCTCCAAATTGGTGGCGAAAAAGCTGGTCTGCCATTCCGCAGTAAATCCTTGATCGTTTAAATCTCTACTACTGGGCAGGAAGTTGCCAAAAAAGCTCGGATGCGGCCAATCGGCCCTCATCACTACGCGGCTGTCACGGCCCACCGGCACTAGGCTGAAGCGCTCGGTGCCCTGTAATTTGAGATCGAAGGCAAACTCCAGGGTTTGGCCCCCCTCTGAGTCCAACATTGGCAGCATTGCATGTACACCATCACCAAGAATCGGTGCGCGACTGCCCGGGGCAAACTCTAATGTCTGGTTGTTCAGTCGCAACTTCAGGTCATTGCGGATACCGCGAATATCGTTGATACCTACCGATAAATAAGGCGTGCTGAAACGGTACTGGTCAAAATTGGTTCCCAGCCCCATCTTCTCCGGCACTCTGAACAGGCCACTCACCTTGCTGTCACTGTGGTAAAGGAGCGCTTCGTAGATGCCCCGCGCACGCCGCTCGGTGGTCAGATCGGAGTTGAAGACGAAGCGCTCGGGAAGGAAATACAAATGGCCGCGCTCTTCCCGCTGCTCCTTGTGCCTCTCACCGGTTTTTTCATTGGTCATCCACTTCCAGTATTTCTTCACATAGGGCACCACCAAAATGGGCCCGGTGATTTGCTGGTTAAAGCTGGAGCTGCGGGCAATATCGTTTATCACCCCATCCTGATAACGCTTTCTCTCATTAATCAGGCCATCGATCATGGTCAATGGAATCAATAGCAGCAGAATCAAGATGGCAATAGCGCCCAATTTAAAAGCCAGGGCTCGGTTCATGGTTCAGACCTCGGTATCCAATTTCGATAACCTCAGTCTGAGCTGCGAATATGGATTGCCGATGGAGGCAATATGGAAAGTCTGGGGAGATTGTGTGGGGCCAGTGGAAAGTAACCTTACCCATCAGGCAGCGAGCAAATTCAGACTGACCTCAACGCCACCCGACACATTGCGGATCGACAGAGTACCGCCGTGTAACTCCGCCACCTCCTCAACAAAATTGAGTCCCAGCCCAGTACTCTTACGCCCGCCCCCAGGACGTGGCAGCGAATAAAAACGTTCGGTAAGGCGCGTTAAGGCATACTCCGGGATTGCCCCGCCCTGATTGAACAGGCGCACAGTGATCCGTTCACCACAGCGCTCGGCTTTGACGCGAATCAGGCCCCCCTCCGGAGTGAAATCCAGCGCGTTGTCCAGTAGGTTGGCCAGGGCCTGCCGCAGCAGAAAGCGTTCGCCTTGTAGCTTCAATGCCGGAGCCAGCTCTTGCTCCACACACAGCTGGGCGGCGTCAATTCGCGCTCGCTGAGCCTCGATCAGCTCCTCAACGAGCGGCGCCAACGCTATCGCCACTCGCTCCTCCAGCCCCTGACGCTGCTCCACCTGGGCCAGATGCAGCAGCCGCTCGCTTAACTGTTGCAAACGCGCGGCCTCCCGCTGGATATTGCCCACAAAGCGTTGGTGCTGTTCGGCAGGCATATCGCTATCGAGCAATTCGGCGGCACCGCGAATGGCCGCCAAGGGGCTCTTTAGTTCATGGGTCAGGGTGTGCACATAGCGCTCCACATAGTCCCTACCCTCAAGTTCGCTGCGCATCTGCTCCACCGCCACGGCTAACTGCCCCAATTCTCCACTGGGCAACCGCGGTGGTTTTACCCTCTGGCCCGCACTGGCGGCCTGGGCATAATCGGTCAGTTTCCCCAGAGAGCGGCTGAGCCACCAAGACAGCAATGCGCCCACCAGTAAACCGAGTACAACCAGCCCAGATCCCAACCAAATCAAGCGCCGCTGCGAGCGCTCGATATAGGGCTGCAGGGTTTGATTGGGCTTGGCCACCGAAACCACACCGATAATCCGCTCGCCATCACGGATTGGTGCCGCCACATACATGACAGAAGAATCAGGGTTATTGGGGTCTTCGCGGGTAGATCGGGCACCGTAATCACCGCGCAGTGTCAGGTAAACATCGTTCCAGCGCGAGTAATCCCGCCCCACCGCGAGGCCACTGGAGTCGAGCAGCACTGTGCCGCTGGCATCGGTGACATAGATGCGGTGATTGACCTGGCTCTTGGTATGCCCCCAGATACTCGCCTCGGGCCGGCGGCGACCGTAGGCTTTGAGTACTTCGGGTAAGTGGCTCTGGGCCAGGTTACCGGCGATGACTGGGTCACGCAGGATTTCCGCCAGCAGGTTGGCGGTATCCACCAGAGTCTCCTCGGTGGACTGACGCACGCCGGGGCGGATCTCATCCATTACCGTGCTCAAGACAAACCAACCGGCCAACCCGACAAACAGAAAGTAGACGGCAAAAATGCGCACCCCAAGCGGCATATTATTGCTCCGGGCAGCAGCTGTATCCCAAGCCGCGGTGGGTCTGGATTGGTTTGGACTCCGGTGCTATCTCGCGTATTTTTGCCCGCAGCCCTTTGATATGGCTGTCGATATTCCGTTCATACCCCACTTCCAAAGCCACCCCCAAAGCATCGAGCAATTGTGCGCGGGAAAACACCCGTCCGGGCTGGGCCAGTAAAGTTTCCAGGAGGCAATATTCGTGGTGAGTCAGGGGCAATAGCTGTTCATGGAAGTGAATTTGGTAACTCGCCGGATCGATACGGAATGGGCCTTTGGGCTCCGGCAACTCAGCTCTGTCAGCGCGCGGCGCCATCCGTTTGAGAATCGCTTTTACCCGCGCCGCCACTTCCCGCGGGCTGAAAGGTTTCACCACATAATCGTCGGCGCCAATTTCGAGCCCCACGACTCGGTCTATTTCCCCATTGCGCGCGGTGAGAAAAATCACCGGCACCTCAGAGAAGCGACGCAGCTGCTTGCAGGCTTCGAAGCCACTGATATCCGGCAGCCCCACATCCAGAATCACCAAGTCGAAAGGCTCATTTTCGAGTAGTGCCAACGCCTCGCCGGCAAGCGTAACCCAATGGGTGGTAAAGCCCTCGGCTTGCAGCGCGTAAATCAGGGTATCGGCTATTGCGCCTTCGTCCTCGACGATCAATATTCTTGGCATGGAACCCTAAGCTCAAATTCCACCAGTGTATCTATTTTTGCCGCTCGGAAAGTGCTCACTCAAATAAAATCAGCAATTTCATCCAAGGGTTTTCTGCCGATAGCCGGCACCTGAGCACCCTCGGCGGGCAGCCCAGCCACCAGAATCATATAGGGCTTTTCCTGCACGGGGCGGCCGAGAATTTCATTGAGAAATTTCATTGGGCTGGGGGTGTGAGTCAGGGTCGCCACCCCAGCATTGTGCAGAGCGGCAATCAACATGCCCGTGGCGATACCCACCGATTCCGCGGTGTAATAGTTTTTTAATCGTTCACCATTTTCCGCATTGGAAAACTTCTTCAGAAAAATTGCGATCAGGTAAGGGGCGGTTTCCAAGAAGGGCTTGTGCGCATCGGTGCCCAGGGGTTCCAGTGCATTGAGCCACTCCTCCGAGGCGCGACGCTGGTAAAACTCACGCTCCTCTTCTTCCGCCGCCAGGCGAATACGGCGTTTAATCTCAGCATTTTCAACAACGACAAAATGCCACGGCTGCCTATTGGCCCCGCTGGGAGCACTACCGGCTGCACGCACGGCGTCTTCGATAACCTCACGGGGCACCGGTTTGTCCGAAAAGTCCCGTACCGAGCGGCGCCGGCGCATCAGGCGGAAAAAGTCCCCTGCGCGACGGCGCATCTCATCATCGCCAAGGTAGGTAAAGTTCAGGGGCTGGAAAGTTTTATCGGGCACCATGGTGAGCCCTTTAAACCACGCCTTTGGTCTGTGCGACCAATACGCTAATTAATGACAGCAGGGTTAGCACCACCAGTAACATGACAAACAGCAACCAGGGGCGGAAGGGTTTGCGCTCCACCTGATTCACACCGCTTTGCAGATACTGATCGACCCGGGCCTGGTCTTCCTCGGAGAGTTTCTTTCGAGAGATATCGGTCATTGGCTGTTTCGCTCTTTATTGTTATTCCCTGAATAGTTATGACCCGAGTGTAGGAGAAAGCGAAAAACGACTCCATAAAAAAAGCCCCGCGATGCGGGGCTTTTTTAAAGTCCGGTGAAAAGGGCTGTTAGAACAGCTCCTCCTCCAGATCCATCAGCGTGGCGCTGCCGGCGTTTACACTGCCGGCCAGTGCCTGGGTGCGCGGCAGTAAGCGCGCAAAGTAGAAGCGTGCAGTTTTCACCTGGCCCTTGTAGAAGCTGTCCGCCTCCTGCTTGTCCAGCGCTACTGCAACCACCTTGGCCCACATAAAGGCGTAGGCCACATAGCCAAACAGGTGCAGGTATTCCACCGAAGCTGCACCCGGCGCGTGGGGGTCTTCCTTGGTGGCTGCGATCATCTTCTCGGTGGCCTCGCGCAGGCGCTGCAACTCGACTGCCAGCGGCTGTACAAACTCCGCCATCGCCTCGCGATCAACCTGGCTTTCGATAAACTTCTGTACGTCCGCGGCAAATAGCTCGAACAGGGCGCCACCGCTGGCGACGGTCTTGCGGCCCACCAGATCCAGTGCCTGAATACCGTTGGTGCCCTCGTAAATCTGAGTGATACGCACATCGCGCACCAGCTGCTCCTGGCCCCACTCGCGGATATAGCCGTGGCCGCCGAAGACCTGCTGTCCGATTACGGTGCAGTCGAGGCCCATATCGGTGGTGAAGGCTTTGGCCACGGGAGTCAGCAACGCCACCATAGCCTCGGCGTTTTTCTTCTCTTCACCTTCGCCGAACTTGGAGATATCCAGCCACTGTGCCACGTAGGTGGATAGGGCGCGACCGCCGCCGACCAGCGCTTTCTGGGTGAGCAGCATACGGCGCACATCGGGGTGCACGATAATCGGGTCAGCCGCTTTTTCGGGCTGCTGGGCACCAGCGGGAGAGCGGCTCTGGATACGGTCACGGGCGTATTCCAGGGCGTTCTGGTAGGAGCGATCAGAGGCGCCAAGGCCCTGAATACCCACACCCAGACGCTCGTAGTTCATCATGGTAAACATAGCGGCGAGGCCCTTGTTCTCCTCACCCACCAGCCACCCCTGGGCACCGTCGAAATTCATCGCGCAAGTGGCCGAGGCTTTAATGCCCATCTTGTGCTCAATGGAGCCACAATTAACGTTATTGCTCTCACCGACGCTGCCGTCTTCGTCCACCTTGTACTTCGGCACCAGGAACAGGGAAATGCCTTTAGGGCCCTTGGGCGCGTCCGGCAGCTTGGCCAGTACCAGATGAATAATATTTTCGGACAAGTCCTGGTCGCCGCCGGTGATAAAGATCTTGCTGCCGCTAATGCTGTAGCTGCCGTCTTCGCGGGGCTCGGCCTTGGTGCGGATAATGCCCAGATCGGTGCCGGCGTGAGGCTCGGTCAGGTCCATAGCACCGGCCCAGGTGCCCTCGTACATCTTGGGCAGGAACTTCTGTTTCAGTTCTTCACTAGCATGGGCATCGATTGCCAGGCAGGCACCGTTGGTCAGTACCGGGTAGAGCGCGAAGGAGATATTGGAGGCATTGATCATTTCCTCAACCTGGGCACCCAGCATCTTCGGCATACCCATGCCGCCGTACTCCGGGTTGCCCAACAGCGCGCCCCAGCCGCCCTCACAGAAAGTGGCGTAGGCTTCTTTGAAGCCCGCGGGGGTGGTCACAACGCCTTCGTTCCAATGGCAGCCCTCTTCGTCACCGCTGCGGTTGATCGGGTCCAGGGTGTTGGAAGCCAACTTGGCCATCTCTTCGAGAATCGCATCTGCGGTTTCGCGATCCACAGCTCCGGCCAATCCGGGCAGTTCCGCCCAGAGTTTTTCCGCAGCAAATACTTCGTGCAGCAGGAAGTTCATCTCCCGCAGTGGCGCCTTGTAGTCGGCCATGCTCCCGGTCCTCATTCAGATGTTTCAAACGCTTGTTTGAATCTAGGGCCGAAGGCGTACAAAGTCAACTGGTTTGGGCCCTCACGGGGCCCGGTTGGAAAGGCTTGTGCGGGTGCTTTAAGCGGGCAGCAGCGGGCGGATATCCAGGTGTTGTGCCGCTTCACGGTAATCCCGCGACTCGCTGTGGGGCACCACACCGAGCAGTGGCGCCGGCAGCAGGGCCTCGAGGGTGGCCAGGTTTTCCTCGGCCCGCGCCATGCCCGGACGGACGAAGTTGGCCACCCAACCCGCCAGAGGCAGACCATCGTGGCGGATGGCCTCGGCGGTCAGTAATGCGTGGTTGATACAACCCAGCTGCATGCCCACCACCAGAATCACCGGGGTGTTCAACTCCCGCGGCAATTGCGACAGAAAGGCTCTGGGACCCAGGGGCGTGCGCCAGCCGCCGGCACCCTCGATCAACACCAGGTCGGCACCGGCACACATCACACCGCGGCAGACGCCTGCCATGCGCGATACATTGAGCTGCTTGCCCGCCTCTATGGCGGCGATATGGGGGGCAATTGCCGGCTCCAAAGCGAAGGGGTTCACCTGCTGGTAAGGCAGCTGCAAGGTCATCGCCTCCTGTAACAGCAAGGCATCCTCATTGCGCAGCCCATGTTCAGTTTGCTCACAGCCGGAGGCCACCGGTTTTACCGCTGCGGTTTGCACTCCCACGTTCGCGGCCGCTGTGAGTAGGGCAGCGCTGACAAAGGTCTTGCCCACTTCGGTATCGGTACCGGTTACAAAATAACTTCTGCCCAAGGCCAAGGCCTCCCCTATTCAAAAAGTTCAAATTTTTTCTTGTGGTGACTTTTCACGCCAGTCACTTGATGATAATTTAGCCGTGTAGCGCAGATTTTGAACAAATCAAGCCAAGCACTGATAACAAAGGCACGGGGCCGCGCTCACAAAATAATTCCCTCAAAAGGGGAAACTGCTCTGCAGGGACGCGGGAAATCTCGAAATAACTGAAAACATTCAAGCAGCTTAGAGACCATGCGATACCTGACTCTTGCCCTATTGCTGGCGATGCCTCTGTTCGCCTCAGCAAAAGTAACTCCTGTCGATCATGTTGTTGTGTACAAGTCGAAGAAGCTGATGCAGCTGATTCGCGACGGCCGGGTGGTGAAAAGCTACACCGTCTCCTTCGGCGACAACCCTAGAGGACACAAGGTCCGCGAGGGAGATGAACGCACCCCCGAAGGGCGCTACACCCTCGACTGGAAAAACCCCAACAGCCGTTTCTACCGCTCTATTCATGTGTCCTATCCAAATAAACAGGACCGTGCGCGGGCAGCCAAAATGGGGGTCAGCCCCGGCGGCGATATCATGATCCACGGCATCAAACCAGAGTGGTCCTATATGGAGAGACACCTACGCCGCAACAACTGGACCGATGGCTGTATCGCGGTGGCCTCCAACCGGGAGATGGACGAGATCTGGGCGCTGGTGAAAACCCCAATCCCTATCGATATCTACCCCTGATCGGGTGCACGGGCCAGCTTCATATAGATGACTTCATAACTCACAGGCAGCCCTTCGGGCTGTCTGAGGTTTTCATAGGCTTCTGCCAATTGCTGTAACCTGGCACGCCCGGTCATCCCCCGCTTGGCGGCGCGATTAATATTGTGTGCCCCCACGCCTTTTAATTCCTTCATCAGCTGGCGCAGACTATCGAAATAGAACAGACGCTGCTCGTCGAGCACATCACCATTTAACTGTGATTGCGCCGCCGCCTCTCGCCACTTGGCCAGCGGTAGGAAGCGATTGACGTGCACATCGCCATCCAACTGGGCCCAGCTGCTGCGCAGCTCTGCCAGGGTACCCGGTCCCAGCGTCGCCACCAGACAGTGCCCCTCCGGGGAAAGTACCCGGCGCAACTCGGCAAACAGCTGCGGCAAGCGATAGCACCACTGCAGCGCCATGCTGGAGAACACCAGATCCACGCTGTCGTCTGCCAGGGGCAGCTGTTCCGCATCTGCGGCAATATAGTCATCTGCCTGGGGCCGCTCTGTGCGGGCGTAGCGCAACATATCTTCCGCCAGATCCAGGGCGATAATCCGCGCCTCGGGAAAATGCTGACGCAGCAACTCACTGCCAAAACCGGTGCCGCTGCCCAGATCGAGAATAGTGCGCGGCGCCCAGTGGCGATCCGCCATTTTCATCAGCTGCCGACACACCGCTCTCTGTATATGAGCGCAGTCGTCATAGCTGGCGGCGGCGCGGCCAAAAGAGCGCGCTACCGCGGATTTATCGAAAGGTTCGGAAGTACCGCTATCAGGTGGGGACAAGTTCTCGACAAAATGCCGCAATCGCTCCGCCACTTGGCGCGGCTGGGATAAATGCGGTTTATGGCCACAGCCTTCAAACACTTCTACCGATGCACCACAGCCCTGAATTTCCTCTACGGCAGTTTGGGGCACCAGGGCATCCT
Organism: Microbulbifer sp. CnH-101-G; assembly: GCF_052466775.1. Taxonomy (NCBI): domain Bacteria; kingdom Pseudomonadati; phylum Pseudomonadota; class Gammaproteobacteria; order Cellvibrionales; family Microbulbiferaceae; genus Microbulbifer; species Microbulbifer sp. CnH-101-G. Next base: position 4,355,522 of record NZ_CP174292.1, on the reverse strand, counting down.
GCTTACCAAACAGATGCAGCGTGGGGACTCCGAGTATCTGCAGGAGTTGACGATTATCCAGGTCTGCCAGGCAGTCCAGGGCCCGCGTCCAGGCTTCGACATTGATATTGGGCTTGCGCTCTTTCAGCTGTTTGAGCAGGTCGCGCATGGCAATGTCACCATGGGATTGCAGGGCACAAAAGCGCTCCCAAATTGCGTAGGGGTCCTGCACAAAGGCTTTGCGAAATCTCTCAAAAACACGCCGTTGCATACCCGGCCAGTTGTCCCGCTCCACAAAACAGGCATTGGCGGAGATGGTGACAACACCGAGGATTTTTTTTTGTCCCGGCCTGGCCGCCAACTGCAGGGCCAACATGCCGCCGAGGGAGTGCCCAATCAGAACACAGTTGTTGGGTAGCTCTTTATACAGCTGCTGTAAAAGTGTCTCTAGTTGTGGCCAGGGCTCGTTGCTGCACTCCCCACACCCCGGTAACTCGATACAAGTCAGGGACTGTGCCAGCTGTTCATGTACAGCTTCAAGTAGCGGCTGCCAGGGCCCGTTATCTCCGCCCCAGCCATGCAGAAACACCAGGTTCTCTATTTGACTCTCTACCTCAGTCACGAAGGCACCGCCATTTTTTCCTGAAGCACCGCCAACAACGCGTCTATTAAGGCATCAATCTGGCTGTAGCTATGGGAAGCACTCAGGGTGATTCTGAGGCGGGCGGTACCTGCAGGCACAGTGGGTGGGCGAATAGCCCCCACCAGAAAGCCACGCTGCTCCAACTGTGCGGACACAGCCATCACAATTTCTTCACAGCCGAGCACAATTGGCTGAATCGCACTGGATGAATCCGTCAAAGGTAAATTCGCTTGCGCTGCACACCGGCGGAAATAAGTGATATTCGCCTGCAGAAGCCGATTCAATTCGGGTTCACTGCGCATCAGTTTAATCGCCGCATTACAGCCTGACGCCACCGCCGGTGGCATACCGGTGGTATAGATATAGGGCCGTGCAAACTGCACCAAATAATCGATCAGCGCTTGCGAGCCGGCCACAAAGGCACCCGCATTGCCGGCGGCTTTGCCCAGGGTGCCCATCAGCACCGGCAGCGCATCCTGGCCAAGTCCAGCGGCTGCGCCACTGCCGGCGAGGGGCAGCTGTTCACTTCCCATCACTCCAAAGCCGTGGGCTTCATCCACCATCAACCAGGCGCTGAATTCCCGGCACAGGGCGGCTATGTCCGCCAGTGGGGCCAGGTCGCCGTCCATACTGTAAACGCCATCTACCGCCACAAGGATATTGCCGCCTCTATCGGCGGCCCGCTGTAGCTGGCGACGCAGAGCCCCCAGATCGCTGTGGGCGAAGCGCAAGCTGTTGGCGCCACTCAATCGCGCACCGTCAATGAGCGAGGCGTGGTTGAGCTTGTCGGAAATAACATTGTCAGCGCGGCCCAGCAGCGCACAAAGTGTACCCACATTGGCCATATAACCACTGGAAAAAACCAGTGCGGCCTCGCGTCCGGTGGCTTCAGCAAGGCTTTGCTGCAACTGTTGGTGGACCTGAAGATGACCATTGACCAGGTGGGAGGCGGTGGCACCGGCACCCAACTCGGCACCGGCCTGCTGGGCACGAATAACTTCTGAGTGGCTTGCCAACCCCAAATAATCATTGCTGCTGAACGTCAGCAACTCTCGCCCATCCACTACAGCGGTGGGACTGGGCGCCGCTTCCAGGGTTTTGATCTGGCGGTAGAGATTGTCCCGGTGCCGCTCATCGAGACGCTGACGCAGGGTTTTATCCAGGGTCATTTGGCCGCATCGTAAAAGAAAGCGTCGTTTTGCTGCTCGGTAATTTGTGCGTTCAGCTCCGCTTCCACTGCGCTCTCATCCGCGTACTGCTGATACTCCTCCGGCTGGATACCCAGACGGGAGAACAACTGCATATCTTTATTGGCCTCGGGGTTGGCAGTGGTCAGCAGCTTCTCGCCGTAGAAGATGGAATTGGCGCCGGCGAGGAAAGCCATAGACTGCATCTCATCGCTCATCTGTTCGCGCCCGGCGGACAGGCGCACATGGGACTTGGGCATCATAATGCGCGCTACGGCGATGCAGCGAATAAATTCGAAGGGATCTAAATCCTTTTCCTGCTCCAGCGGTGTGCCGGCCACTTTCACCAGCATATTGATGGGCACCGACTCGGGGTGCTCGGGCAGGTTGGCCAGTTGCATCAGCAGGCCGGCGCGGTCCTTGTCGCCCTCGCCCATACCGACGATACCGCCGGCGCAGACTTTCATACCGGCGGCACGCACGCGCCCTAAGGTCTGCAGCCGATCCTGGTAGGTGCGGGTGGTAATAATCTCACCGTAGTATTCCGGCGAGGTATCCAGATTGTGGTTGTAGTAGTCGAGCCCGGCATCAGCTAATTCCTGCGCCTGGTCATCATTCAGCATGCCCAGAGTCATACAGGTTTCCATCCCCAACGCCTTCACTTCGCGTACCATCTGGGTGACGTAAGGCATATCTTTTTTCTTCGGCGAGCGCCAGGCAGCGCCCATACAGAAGCGAGTGGCACCACCGGCCTTGGCCGCGCGGGCTTCTTCCAGCACCTTCTCCACCTTCATCAATTTTTCCCGCTCCAGCCCGGTATCATAACGGGCGCTCTGCGGACAGTAGGCGCAGTCTTCCGGGCAGGCGCCGGTCTTGATGGAACAGAGGGTGCTGACTTGAACCCGATTGGGATCGAAGTGTGTCCGGTGAACCTGCTGCGCGGTAAACATCAGATCGCTAAACGGCATGGCGAAGAGATCCAGAACCTGCTGGCGGGTCCAGTCGTGGCGGATATCGGCGGCGGGCATGGTCTGGGCGGCGGTCACAGGCTTACTCTCTCTGTTGCTGGAGTTATTGTGCTGTTGTTGTGTATTCGGACGGAGTGACTGCAGTGGGCAGCAGTGGCAAACTCGACCAAACAGACTGGCCAGTTTAGCCAGGCACTATCTGCTGTCAACTCAGATACCCTTTTATGGTTTACAGCCTGATGCCATCCCTACTCACCCGCCACCTGGCACGGTGCCTTTTATGCGGCGATAGAGCCGATGAATTTGGTATCTGCACCAGCTGCACCCGGGAGCTGCCCTATCTGGGCCAGGCTTGTGAAAGCTGCGCATTGCCATTGGCCTCCAGCGCGCGTCTTTGCCCCAGTTGTTTGCGCCAGCCGCCACACTGCCAGCGGGTGCAGGCTGCCTGGCAGTATGCCTATCCGGTAAACCAGCTGATTCAGCGCTTCAAGTACCAGCGCGATCTGGCTGCCGGTCATAGCCTGGCGCAACTAGCCGCCACCGTGATTACTCCCTGTAGTGATCCCCCCAATCTGCTCGTCCCCATTCCCCTGCACTGGCGCCGTTACTGGCAGCGTGGTTACAACCAAGCACAATTGATAGCGGCCGAACTGGGCCGGCGATGGCAACTGCCAGTGCGACCGCGCCTGCTACGTAAAACCGGCGCCACTCGCACCCAGTCCCAATTGCGCCGACAGCAGCGCCTGCGCAACCTGCTGCAGAGTTTCGCCCTGCGCGAATCTGTTGAGGGAATGCATATCGGGCTGGTGGACGATGTATTGACCACCGGCGCCACCCTGGAGGCAGCGGCACAGAGACTCAAGGAAGCCGGCGCGCGCAAGGTCAGCGCCTTTGTTTTGGCCAGAACGCCATGACTCTTCGGCGCGACCGCAGATAGACCGACAGTCACAGAAGCGTCACAATAACTTGCCTTGCCGTTCTGGCACCAAAAATCCCATACAAGCCGGCACTGCTAAGGTTTTATTTAGTGACTAATTGCTCGCAGGTGTTTTGCTGCGAGCCAGGGATTCAGCGATGAGTGAATACAAGTTGCCACGGGGCATTGTCATCAGCGGCACCGGCCTGTGGACCCCTCCAGAAGCGATCAGCAACGAAGAGCTGGTAGACGCTTACAATACCTACGCCACCCAGTACAACCTGAAGCACGCCCAGGCGATAGAGTCCGGCGAGCTGCAGCCCAAGCCGCAATCCTCAGCGGAATTTATCGAGAAAGCCTCCGGGATCAAGAGCCGCTATGTGGTGACCCGTGAAGGGATTCTCGATCCCGCGCGCATGCGTCCCTATATTCCTGAGCGCAATGACGACGACCTGTGTGTACAGGCGGAAATGGGCCTGAAAGCCGCCAAGCTGGCACTGGAAAAAGCCAACAAGCAGGCCTCCGATGTGGACCTGGTGATTGTCGGTGCCTCCTACATGCAGCGCGCCTACCCGGCAATCGCCATCGAGATTCAGGGTGCCCTCGGCATCGACGGCTTCGCTTTCGATATGGAAGTGGCCTGCTCCTCGGCAACCTTCTCCCTGCAGCGCGCCGTGGATGCCATCTGCTCCGGCGCTGCGCGTACTGTGCTGGTAATCAACTCTGAACTGGCCTCGCCCCAGGTGGACTTCACCGATCGCGACAGCCATTTCATCTTCGGGGATGTAGCCGTGGCCAGCGTGATCGAGCGCCGCGAGACCTGCAACGTAGACAGCGCCTGGGAGATCCTCGGCACCAAGGCCAAGACTGTCTACTCCAACAATATCCGCTCTAACTTCGGCTATGCCGCGCGCGCCGCCGATGTAGATCCCTTCGGCCCCGGCAAGCTGTTCCGCCAGAACGGCCGCAAGGTGTTCAAGGAAGTCTGCCCCATGGCTGCCGCCCATATTGAGGAGCACCTGCGCGAGAGTGGTACCGATCCCCGCGAGGTGAGCCGTTACTGGCTGCACCAGGCCAACATCAACATGAATAACCTAATCGCCAAGAAACTGATGGGTGATGAGGCCAGCGAAGAACGCGCCCCAGTAGTGTTGGATCGCTACGCCAATACCGCCAGTGCCGGCTCGGTCATTGCCTTCAACCTACACAGTGACGACCTGCAAGTAGGCGAGCGCGGAATCATCTGCTCTTTTGGCGCCGGCTACTCTATCGGCAGCCTGGTAGTGGAGAAGGTCGCTATCTAAACCATTGAGCGACTGGTTAATTCGCCACAGGCACAAAAAACCGGGCATTGCCCGGTTTTTTTAACTGCCCTCAACACATTTTTGCTCCAGTTGCTGCAGCATATTTTCCGCCCAACTGATCCAAGTCTTCTCCGCCTCTATACCCAGTAACAGAGTCTGGTGGGCCAACCAATAGCGCTCCTGCAGGGCTGGGTCACTTTTCAACACCCGCTCGTTTTGTTCACGGTAGTTTTCCAGCAGCCCCCGGTGTCTGTGCAACTGATCATTGAGAGCCGTGCGTATTTCCTCTTGGCTCAAGTGGTGGCCGGCAAACATACGCACTAAGAAGGGCTCGCGAATCTTCTGCGGCGCCGCTGGCTGAATTACCCAGTCACGCAGCTCCGCGCGGCCCTTGTCAGTGAGGCTGTAAACCTTCTTGTCCGGCTTGCCCTCTTGAGGCTGCTCCTCGCAATCCAGAAGCCCCTCATCATGTAGCTTGTGCAGTTCCCGATACATCTGTTGGTGGCTGGCGCTCCAGAAATGGGAAACACTGCGCTCGAAACGGCGCTTGAGGTCGTAACCGCTGCCGGGCTCTATATCCAGCAGGGTGAGTACGGCGTAGCGCAGGGACATGGTGGCTCCGGTTGGGGTTATGCAAAGAGTTGCATATTAACCTCTGGGGCGCCATCCTGACCAGGCGACATGTTAAGCCAATAAGATAATTAGATTAATTTTCTAATAAATAGTAGGACGTTTATCTCGACAGACCTCACCAGTCGAGATGCAAGGCTAGCTTTTACGTGATTTGGAGATATAATCGCCGGCCTGCCGCCGTCGTGAGATAGCGATTTGAGGTTCAAGAGGTTGTCTTCTCCATGTCCGCGCCTGCATTAACACCATCTTCACCATCCGGCCCCGAAACCGAGCCCAATACGCCGAATAATCGCCGCTGGGATTTCCTGCTGGATATCTTCGCCATGAACAGTTTTTCCTGGGCTGTGGCGATTCCCATCGAGCTGGTGCTGGCCGGTATGAGCTGGAGTGAACACCTGAAAGTGCGCCTGATGGCGCTGGTGTTCAACACCCTGATCGCCCGCCCTTTTAGTGTCTACCGTAATTGGGTTGTGAACCGCTTTGGCGGCGGCGGCCCAATCAATGCCTATCTGGTGGACACCTTTGTATTCGTGAGCTTCCAGTTCCCCCTGTACATGGGCAATATGCATCTGGGCGGCGCCAGCTGGGACGAGATTGCCACCGCCAGTATCACGTTCATGTTGATCGCCGGTGCCCTCGGCGGCCCATATGGAATTTATCTCGACTGGCTGCGCCGAGTGTGGATTAATAACGTCAGCCCCCTGCTGGGCAAGAGAGCCTCTTAACAGAGGACGCTGACACTCGACTGAGCATTACGAGAGAGGAAAATCGCCGTGTTGACGCAAAACGCCATTGAAAAGAGTTCCATGACCATTGGCGTGGTCGCCGGCACCCCCACAGATACCCGCTTTGGTCTGGATTTCCTCGCCGCGCGCCAGCTGCGCGGCATCGGCCTGTCCCTGTCCGCCTCTCCCCAAGCACAGACGCAGCTACAGGCACTGGAGCGCGGCGCCCTCACCCAGCAGCTGATCGGCGCCATAGAGCAGCTGCACCAGGCTGGTGCGGAAGCCGCCATGATTTACTGTAACTCCCTATCCGGTGCAGTAGATATGGAAGCAGTCAAAGCCACCTCCCCCATTGAGGTGGTTTCCCCCCTGGAGGTTTACGCAGAACTCACTCAGCGCTACCGCAACTTTGGCCTGCTCGCCGCCAACTGTCAGAGCTGCGCCAATATCGAGCGGGAAATCCTTGAGCGCAACACAACCGCCAAGGTGATCGGCATCGGCAACCTCCAGATTGTCGAAGATATCGAGGACGGCCTCGCCGCCGAAATGATCGTTCGACAACACGCCCTGGATGACCTGGTAGCGGCACTGGTAAAAAGCGGCGTGCAGATCCTGATTCTGGGCTGCACTCATTTTGATTATTTTTATCAGGAACTGCTCGCTCACTGTGACGGTATCCGCCTTTTCCTGCCTTCGGAGCGTATGCTTCAGTTATTACAGGAACGTCTCCCCCAAGCTGCCTAAATCGATCTCAACATTATTAATTTGTCGCGTATTTTCTCGAAGGGCACCTGCTGCCTACCTCGGTAAAATACGCCGGCGCCACAATAATTTCCCGCCAAATACGCCGATGTAATAGCGTGCAATTCTTCATTGCAAAGCTCACCCAAAATAATCCACTACGATTTGTTGGCGCAATATTACTTGGCTATTAGCGATAACAGTCATGCCTATGACTGGATTCTCCACCGACAAGCCCGCCGACACTAAAAAAATATCTCTTGTACACCGTGCCATATTGCAGTATCAAACGCTCTGATCTTTTCGGGAGTATCGATCAAAACCTACCGCGAAAATCACACTGCGGACTGCAGGATTTAGTCCGCCCTAACATAAGTGGTTATAAGGATGATAAAAGCCATTTCTTCTGGGGGATTGCCCTCTCGTCGTGTTTTTTTTCACGCTCTGCCAGCCCGGGCACTACTATGCGGCTCAGTATTTATCTCCACTACTGCGCAAGCTTTTGAATTAAATGCCCTGCAACAACAAATTCCGATTTACTGGCTCGCCGCAGCGCTGGCGGCATTATTCATAGTTTGTGCTTTTACACTCAATAGACAGTTGAGACTAAGCAAACTGCGTCGAGAAAGTACAGAGCGCGTCGATAATATCAGTGCGGAAAATAGTAATTTGTTTCAGCAGGTGCACAGCCGTAATAGTGAATTCCTCGCGCTGGAAAAACAATTGGATGAAACCCGAGAAAGCCTCGAATTATTGCGACAGGAAAAATCCGATCTGCTCACCATAGTCCGCCACCAATTGCATCACCCCCTAGATACGCTGATGGGTACCCTCAATCTGATTGCGCGCAGTGAAGACAACAATATTAAAGCCCTGGTGGAAATCGGTAAGCGCCAGTTAAACGCCGCGCTCAAATCCTTGGACGACCTGCGCCAATTCGGCAAAGTGGAAACCGTCGAGCTGAAGCTTCCCAAAGAAATGCTTGGCAACACCGGCAGTGGTCTCGCCGTTCTATTGGTGGAAAATAACAAGCACGAATCCCTGCAGGCACCACTGGAAGCCATGGGCCACCATGTACAAAGGGAGTGCAATGGTATCGACGGCAGCAGCGCCGCCCTGCAGAAAAACTTTGACTTGATCCTAACCGACACCCATCTGCCGCTAATGGACGGCGTGGAAGCGGTGCGGGAAATTCGCCGCGAACGAGGCAATGATTTACCCATTTTCGCCCTGCTGCAATCAGCCAAGACCGGTGACAAAGAGCGCTACCAGGCCCGGGGTTTTACCGGCGTGCTGACCCACCCGATTGCCGATCGCCAGCTGATGCAACTGATGCAATGGGCCGCTCGACGTATCCAGGGAACTTCACCACAACAAAAAACGCGCCCAGCGCAGCTGCTCAATACCAATACCCTTTTACGCCAGCGGGACACCCTGGACCACCTATCCTTCGCCGAGCTGCTCAGTGACCGCAGCGCCACCCTACCCAAACGTATCACCGCACTCACCAGTGCCCTCACCGGCCGCCACTGGTTAGACGCGGAGAAACAGGCTCAGGAGGTCGCCCGTGCCGCGGCGGAAGTAGGGCTCGACAGCGTGGCCACTCGCCTGCGCAGTCTCGCAGCGAATCTTTCTATCGATAGTGAACGGGAACACTGCCGTCAACAGCGCACCGAGTTACTGCAATTAATGCGTGAATCGGTGCGCCAGCTGAAGGCCTGGCGCGAGCGCAATGTACACACCGAGTGGGCGCTAAAATAATATGGGGTGTGGCGACATATTGGGCTATTCACCGACTGTCGCATAAAAACACCATTCCAGCGCAGCCAAGTTGAATTGCGCACTAGAGGCCACACATTATTTTGCAGAGTCCACAAGAGAATAAGGTTATGTCTGAGCAGTACCCCACGCGCTCCCAAGAGGCCCGCGAACAGAGTGGCCGCGACCTGGCCATCATGGTCTATTTGATCCAGGCCATCAGTCTGTTTACCGCGGTTCCTTTTTTTGTCGGCGTACTGATTAACTACTTCAAACGCAGCGATGTGCGCGGCACCTTGGCGGAATCCCACTTCCGCTGGCAGATTCGCACCTTCTGGTTCTGGTTGCTGTGGACTGTGGTCGGCTCCCTGACCTTTTGGATTTTTGGGCTCGGTTATGTGATTCTCGCCGTTAACTGGATTTGGGTCATTTACCGAGTCATCCGCGGCTGGTTGAGGCTGGTTGATCGCCGTCCCGCCTATGACCCTATGCACTATTAAAAATACACTTTTAAAAAGTGACCCGCGCGCAAAATTGCACGCGGGTATTTTCATCCCACGCGCGTCCGCGATCCCCCAGCTCTCTCTTATAAATTCCACTCACTTTTTAGCAGTATATTTATAGGTTTCTCAGCTTTAATTTACCCTTGAGCGAAACCTAAAATATATATCCCCAGCAATATTGAGTGGAGAAGGAAATTCGGTAGCAGGTAAAATTTTTCCGAATAATATTTTTGTAATTACAAGCTCTCTTCAATTCCACTTCGTACGCCGGCCAAGCTCTTTATTTTCCGTATTTCAAAGCGATTCAAAGAGACTCATTCTTTCCACTCTTTCTGAATGGCAGTACAGCCTCCCCCAAATTATGCGAAGATAAGCCCAGTATTTTCACCGGATATTGTTAGGGAGAAAAAGGCTTGTGAGTCAGGATCAAAACACCCCGCTACGGGAGGATGTCCGCCTACTCGGCGAGGAGCTCGGTTCGGTGCTGCGCGAGCAGGCCGGTGACACGCTGTTCAATACCGTGGAAACCATTCGCCAGGTCGCGGTGGAGAGCCGCAGTACGGGAGAGATGCAGGTGGACCGCCTGCACCAGTTGCTGGACCCCCTCGACGATGACACATTGCTAGAAGTGGCCCGCGCCTTCAGCCAGTTTCTCAATCTGGCCAATATTGCCGAACAGCGCCACCGGGAACGCCTACACCGTCAACACCAGCGCTTCTCCGGTGATCCCGATACAGACCGCGGCTTGCGTCAGGTTTTAGCGGAATTGAAGAGCGCCAAACGATCCCCCGCCGACATTCATGCAACACTTAGAGAGCTCTCGGTAGAGCTAGTCCTCACCGCCCACCCCACCGAAGTTACCCGCCGCACCCTGATCCGCAAATACGACCATATCGCCGACCTCCTCGCCGACCTGGACAGGCCCGATCTCACCCAGGAGGAAGGCCGCGAGCTGCGCCGTCACTTGCACGAGCAAATACTCTCCGCCTGGAGTACTGATGAGATCCGCCGCGAAAGACCCACGCCGGTGGATGAGGCCAAGTGGGGCTTCGCCACCATCGAGCAGTCTCTGTGGCAGGCGGTGCCCCAGAGTATGCGCGCTATCGAGGCGGAGCTGGCCCTGGCGGAGCTTCCCCTCATGCCCGACGACTGGGTGCCGATACGTTTTGCCTCCTGGATGGGCGGCGACCGCGACGGCAATCCCAATGTCACCGCAGGGGTAACCTGCAAAGTATTACTGCTGGCCCGCTGGATGGCTGCCGACCTTTTTTTGCGCGATGTGGATAACCTGCTGGCCGACCTGTCTATGCACAAAGCCAGTGAGGAGTTACTGGAGCAAACCGGCCCAAGCCATGAGCCCTACCGGCTGATACTGCGCCGCGTGCGCCAGCGCCTGCGCAATACCCTTGCGCAGATGGAGGCGCGTATCAACGGCGGTGAGATCACCACCAGTAAAGTATTTAACACTACTCAACAGCTGTTCGAGCCCCTCAGCCTAATTGACCGTTCCCTGCGCACCGTGGGTCTCTCCGCCATCGCCGATGGCCAGCTCAAAGATACCCTGCGTCGACTCAACTGCTTTGGTATCACCCTGCTGCGCCTGGATATCCGCCAGGAATCCACCCGCCATGCAGATGCCCTTGATGCCATTACCCGCTACCTGGGGCTGGGCAACTACGCCAGCTGGGACGAACAGAGCAAGCTGGATTTCCTACTGGCCGAACTGGATAACCGCCGCCCGTTGGTCGATGAGGATTTCTACCATACGGATTTTTGCGATAGGGATGTGCGCGAGGTTTTAGAGACCTGCAAGGTGGTCGCCGAGCAGGGCCCCGAAGGATTCGGTGCCTATGTGATTTCCATGGCGAAAAAGCCCTCCGACGTGCTGGCGGTCATGCTGCTGCAGAAAATCGCCGGTGTGCACCAACCCATGCGAGTGGTGCCGTTATTTGAAACTCTCGACGACCTCAACAATGCCGCCGAAACCATGAGTACCCTGCTCAATATTCCCCAATATAAGCAGCGCGTGCTGGAGGGGCAGGAGGTGATGATCGGCTACTCGGACTCCGCCAAGGACGCAGGTTTCCTCGGTGCGGCCTGGGCGCAATTCAGTACCCAGGAGGCGCTTACCAAGATTTTCCGCAACCACGGCATCCCCCTGACACTATTCCACGGCCGCGGCGGTTCCATTTCCCGCGGCGGGTCCCCCACGCGAATGGCGCTGTTATCGCAGCCACCGGGTTCGGTGGCCGGGCGCATCCGCGTGACCGAGCAAGGGGAGATGATCCGCTTCAAATACGGCCGTCCGTCAGTGGCCGCCTACAACCTGGAGCAGTATGTGGCCGCCACCCTGGAGGCCACCCTGATGCCACCGGCACAGCCACGCCCCGAATGGCGCCACCAGATGGAGCGCCTCACCGAAGTCTCGGTGCAGAGCTACCGCGAAGTGGTGCGGGACGATCCGGCCTTGGTCACCTATTTACGTACCGTCACCCCGGAGACCGAACTCCGCCGCCTTGCACTGGGCAGCCGCCCCGCAAAGCGCAAACCCGGCGGCGGTGTCGAAACCCTGCGCGCCATTCCCTGGGTTTTCGCCTGGACCCAGATGCGCCTGATGCTACCCGCCTGGCTCGGCACGGGCACCGCTTTGGAACACGCCCTGAAACAGGCCGACGAAGCCGACACATTGCGACAGATGAGTGCTGAGTGGCCCTTCTTCCAGGGCGTTGTGGATATGTTGGAAATGGTCCTGGCCAAATCTGACACTCGCGTCGCCTCCTGGTATGAGGAGCGCCTCACCGACAGCGAGGAACTGATTGAGCTCGGGGAAAACCTGCGTGAGCGCCTGGCCCACACAGTAAGCGCCCTGCAACAGCTCACCGGCCGCGAAAGCCTGCTGGACAACAACCCGGTGATGCGCTGGTCCATCCGCGTACGCGACCCCTACACAGATCCGCTGCACCTGCTACAAGCCGAGCTGATGGCGCGCCTGCGCGAGCGAGAAAGCGACGCGGTGTTGGAAAGTGCCCTGATGGTGACAATTGCCGGCATTGCTGCGGGAATGCGCAATACCGGCTAATGCTGCTCCGGTTAATGCTGCTATTGATGGGTGAGTTACAGTCTTGAAAAAAATGGGACAACAAAAGGGAGAAGTTAGAACTTCTCCCCAAAACCCAATGATTAAAATTGCCCGGTCAGCGCCATCAGGAACAGGTCCGGTGGCAACTGCTGGCCATTCACTTCCAAGCGCCCGCGATTGACCTCCAGGTGCATCTGCAGCTCATCATTATGTTCAATCAACAAACCGTATTCCCGCAACATCATCGCCTGGCCCACCAGCGGCGACTGCAGCAGAGCCGATTCCGCCGCACTCAGGGTCATGGTGCCCACCAGGGGCTTCAACCATTGGTTTAGGGCACTGCCGTTGCGATGACGCGGTGGGCGTTTCATCCCCTGCCAATGAATATCTGCATCGACCAGAACCGGGCCATTGCGGGACTCCACCGCCAGCTGCTGCTGCAGGCGCAGCGGTGGACGCATATCACTGGCCCAATTGCGCTCCGCCACCGGCAGCAGCACGCGCAGGTAATGCCCTAGGTCAGCGACAGTAATCTTCGGTAAGGTCATCTGTTGGCGCGCGGAAGTGATGGGTGTGGCAGACTGGACACTAGGCAGCTGCAGATCGCTCACCACTTTAAGAGTCTGCGCCGCGAGCATTTCTACATCCAGTTCCAGAATAATATCTCGCAGCTCCACCGGGCCTGAGTCTGATTCTGCACGCAACAGTGACAAATAAAGCTGCGCCTTGCCTCCACGGCGGGGCTCTAACTGGAACTCCCCCTTGAGTGGTTCGGTAAATAATACCTCTACACCGTCGCGCAGCTGGGTCAGGCTACCCAGGTCGATCACCCCATCCAACACCGCGCCGCTGTAGTCCGTCGAAACCGCGATTTCTCCACCTTCAAATTCCCACTGTGCAGTAGCATCAGATTTCTTAAAGGGTTCCAGGCGCAGGGTATTGAGCACCCGGTTATCCGCCAGAACCAGAGTCTCCAAAACCAGTGGGCTGCTCTGTAAACGGCCATAGACACCCTCGAGCTGTGCTCGGAGCTCTGGGTTTAGTTGCTCCAGATCGAGACGGGTCTCACTATAGATAACCCCCAGGCGTGGTCCACTGGAGGTCAACAGCAATGGACCATGATGAATCTCGGTGCGCAGTTCAGTGGTGCCATTCTGTAACGCCACCTCGGTATTGGTCTCAGCCCCAAACCAACCGCGCTGGTAGCTGGTGGAATTACCTCCCTGTAACCTACTCAGTTGTTGCTTCCAGATCTCTTCCACCTTGGAACCAATAAAGCCCGGTGCCGCTAAGGCGGAAATCACCAATAAAACCAGAAGAATTAACAGGAGCCAACGCAAGAGTTTCATAAGAATCGGTCTAACAGCAGGATTTGCGCCGATGTTAGCAGATTATGAAGTTATTGGTGCGACAATGGTACCAAGGACCGAAGTCTCGATGAGTTCGATAGATCCTATGTGCTATTTCCTTCAACAGCACCAGAATAAACAACCAGACATTGCCACACTATCTTAGGAGGGCCTCTATGCGATAGGGCTGCGAGTGATAAGAGATACGGCACGTAAGTTCCATATAAGAAAAAGCAAAAAATATTCCCGGCTCTTTCAGAAATTTAAAGCCATAAAACTTAAGGCTAACCACTTATACTCCTATGCCGTAGGGTACTTTGCCGTGACCCTACCGTATAATGACGCCTGAAGTTGTACCAACCAGAGAGATTTCATTTTGAAGCCCGAGGTAATTCTTTTAATCGTTAATACCATTATCATCTGCGCAGCCTATCTCTATATTTATCCAAGGCATGCAGGGGCCAACCTTAACAAAGTCATAATAAATGATCTCTTTGCAACAGGTATCGCACTATTAATAGCCGGTATTCTTTTTGGAGATGCTGAGCTCAAATTTAATATGTTGCTTTTTACCGCCAATTGGTTTGGCTTTTCTCTAATCAGCTTCCTACTGACTGAACTTCCGTTCTTTAAGTGGTACTGGGATAAGTACAGTGTTAATTTGAGATAAATTATTTTGGCAGAATAGTCTGAAAGACATCAGCAAATAAATTATAGAGCACCAGGAATGAGCAATAAACATGTCTGTTTAAAGGGGTTACTTTTCTGGAGCATCTTGTTTTCAACCTACATAGTCACTTTAAATTTTCCTGCAACAGAATTTACCTGGAAATTACTACTTATTTCCACCGCCTTGCTATTCTTTTGCGCTAATCGCGATAAATTTCAGCGATCAATAATAGATGATCCAATTTCTCATGTAAGATTTGATGGAGAGTTTATGATTATCGGTGATCTCTCCATCAAAAAATCTGCGATAAGAAAAATTGCTATTGACTCTGTTAAAGATCGTGGCTATTTCTCCCTCCCTTACAACCAACTATCTCCAGGGAAGATTCCTGAGTTTGTCTTCCCCTCCAACAAAGTTACCTCTTTTCGCAAATATCTAAAGCAAGAATTCCCCTCAAATGTGGAAATCATCACTTGAAACCCCTGTAGGAGAATCATCAGAGATGAGAAATTAAAACATATCGTCAAATAATCGCCTTTACGGTTTTTACTTATCAAGGAATCAGGTAACACCATGAAAATACGTATAGCGACTAGGCAGGATGCACTCACCATCGCAAGCATACATAGTGCCAGCTGGCAAGAGAATTACTATAAAGTACTTTCCAGGCACTACCTTGAGAATAAGGCTCCAATGGAAAGGATGCGACTTTGGGAGGATCGTTTTGAGCAGCCAAAACCAAATCAGCAGGTACTGTTAGCAGAGATTGAGGGCAATATCGCCGGTTTTGTCTGCCTCTACGCAGACAATCATCCTGATTGGGGGACGCACCTGGACAATTTGCATGTGCGTAAAGGCTACCATTCCATGGGAATTGGAAAAACACTCTTTGTTGAAGGCGCTCGCTGGGCTTATGGGCAGGCTCCTGATAGAGGTATGTGCCTTTTAGTCAATCAGGATAATTTTAAAGCTCAATCCTTCTACCAGAAGCTGGGCGGGAGACAGGTGCAAGAAAGTAATTGGCATGCACCCGATGGAAGTAATGTGCCAACCTACTGGTATGTTTGGGATCACCTAAACAAATTGATTGAGATCGATTAATAGATTTAAAAAAATCTATAGATCACTAAGCTTACATTCTCTTACCAATAATTAGCAGGCAATATGGAAGAAGTTATTGGAGGCATAATAAGATTTGTCTTTCATTTTTTATTTGATGTGGTAACCCGGTTAATTTTCGAGATTTTTTTCTACTTTCCCGGATACCATATCAGCAAACTCCTCCCCCTTAAAAAGGAGGAACCAAGCTTTGGAAAGATATTTTTCTCCAGCGTCTTCTTTTGGTTAGTTGTCGGCCTATTCAGCTATGCCATCTACTCGAACTTTGCAGACAGCGCTATTTCATAAAAAAAGTTCGATTTGACACGACCAAACGGGGCTAAGGCTGACACCATATTTGGCAAAATAAATCTATCTACTTGAAATAAAAAAGGAAGCTTAAAGTGAGAAGATTAATTTTCTTGATCGGAATTATTTCAACCAATTGCTATGCACAAAATCTTCCCCTAGCCGAAGCAGCCTTGGAGCGCACTTACCACACAGTGCGCTACGACCCCTCTTATGTCTCTATTCCCTATCCAAATGGTGATGTGCCAGCCGATACTGGTGTCTGTACAGATGTAGTCATTCGCTCCTTTCGAAAGCTGGGCATTGATCTACAGAAAGAGGTGCATGAAGATATCTCAAGCAATTTCCAAGCCTATCCTTCGAAGCGTATCTGGGGACTTTTAAGACCAGATAAGAATATTGACCACCGACGGGTACCAAACCTTCAGACCTTCTTTCATCGCAAAGGTATGTCAATCCCCATTACTGATAAGCCGAGTGACTATCTACCCGGAGATATTATTACCTGGATGCTTCCGGGAAACCTCCCCCATATCGGAATCGTCTCACCAAAGCCATCTAAAAATACAGATCGTTTTTTGATTGCTCATAATATTGGCGCCGGCCCAGTACTGGCAGACATACTGTTCTCTTATACAATAACTGGACACTATCGATTAAACCTCGAATAAAAGATTTACTAGATACCGGGAATATCCAACTATACTCAGCGTGCTTAGAAATAAGAATTTATTAAATTTATTTACGCCAAGAGGTTAGTTACGTCTGCAGGGCAATTTTACCTCATTAACATGCGATTTGGCTCAACCATCGAGAACTAATCATGTTAAGGCTGACCCACTTATGCCTATTACTATCACTGCTTTGTTTTCAAACTGCTGCCCATGAGAAAGCTAGCACCAGCCCAGCAAGCCCAGTAACCTTGCTCGATCCTGACACAGTGGTTAAATTCGAGAATGAACTACCTGTCCCACTAGAAATCCGCCCTCAGGGCTCAACTCCTATCAAACTGCCAGCACAGCCCACCCAGGTTTGGATGGGCCTGCGAGATAAGGAAGGCAAACGCATAATGACTAAGGCCTGGGGGTTTGAATATGCAGATCATATCCACTCTCCTGGCCCAACTATTCGTGCCCGAGAAGGCCAACCGGTATTTGTACAATGGGCCAATGAACTTCCGGGCCCACATCTCTTTCCTGTAGATAGATCCATTCACCTCGCCGATGTAAAAGATCTCAAAGCTGTACCTATGGTTATCCACCTTCACGGCGGGCATACAGAGTGGAAAAGTGACGGCAATCCCCTCGCTTGGTACACCCGCAATTATCGTGAGACGGGACCATTATTTGAGAAAAGGATTTACGAGTACGACAACTCCCAGGATGCTGCCACTATCTGGTATCACGACCACACCCTGGGCATGACGCGCCTTAATGTTTACGCAGGTCTATTCGGTTTTTACCTGGTTGGCGATGACAATGAAGACCGCCTGATACAGGAGAAGCTGCTCCCAGCAGAAGATCGCACTTTTGTAGCCGCTATTACAGACAGCTTGTTTAGCTCCGATGGACAACTATATTTTCCTGGCTGGAAGGACCAGCCTCCATCACCAGTTTCCCATGAAGCAGTTAAAGTCAATTGGCCCAATCCCTCTCATCTCGACGAGTTTTTTGGCAATTTTATACTGGTAAACGGCATGACCTGGCCCAAAGTCAGTGTCACTCCACACGTCTATCGATTGCAGTTACTCAACGCATCCGATACCCGCACACTGATACTCAGGATCGACGAAAATACCCCCTTTGTACAAGTCGGTGGTGACGGCGGATTTCTCGATCATCCTGTAAAACTGGACGAGTTGATACTGGCACCCGCAGAGCGAGCAGATGTTTTAGTAGATTTCAGTAGTTATGAAGGGCGTAAGCTGACACTGCGAAACTTTGGACCGGATGTCCCTTTTAAAGGCTTTGTAGAGGCCAAAGACCCAAAAAGTTCGATTCCACTTGTCTACAACCCGGATGGTAAACGCGTATTAAGCGATGGACGCGGCGGCATCACACCAGCTACCGATCCAAATACCACAGGCCAGATCCTACAATTCCATATTGGTTCAAAACCGATAAACACCCCTTCTAATAAACAGAAATCAGAGATCAAAAATACCATTGGAGATTTAAAACTCAGCCTAAATACTCCCTTGCGCGCCCCTCTTAATAGGCTTAACCATGCCAGTCGCACACGACAACTTGCCACCTACCGGTTGGACGATCCCTACGGCCGCAATCTGCTCATGTTAGGTCCAGTAAAAGAAGGTTCCCTATTTTTTGAAGACCCTACTACAGAAATAATCCAACACAACGCCGTTGAGATCTGGGAAATATACAACCCTACAGTATCGGCCCATCCAATCCATATTCATCTGGTGGAATTCCAGGTACTGGATCGCCAGCCTTTTAAAGGAAAACTTATTGCCAAGCCCCAGAAATTTATGCATACGGATAAGATATTTCAGGGGGCACGGCTGGAAATAGAATCCCTACAGGGAAAACCCCTTCCACCACAGCCAGAAGAAAGTGGCCCAAAAGATACTGTGATCGCTCTTCCCGGCCAAGTAACCCGGGTAATAGCCCGCTTCGACCGCGAGGGGCTCTATGTATGGCACTGCCATCTGCTCTCCCATGAGGATTACGATATGATGAGGCCATTTAGGGTGTTGGCGCCAAAACGGGAAAAAATCACTAAATAGCTAGTTTTTAATCTTATTTCCGGACCGGAGTATTGGTTTGCTACAAATATTCAAAAGACAATAAGAAGCAGATACAGCAATTTCTAGCTATAAGCTCAAAACAACCAAAAAAGAACCCACCAAATAAGAAACAAGTTACCACCAAACAATCATTCAGCAGCCGATAACACATAGAAAACCATAAAAACAAGAAAATAATTCTTATTTACACCTGTGTTTTGTTATTTATTTCAGCATGGGAGCGTTTAGTGATTACTACCACCTGAAAAAAAAGTAGTTGATTTCAATTAAACGAGAAAATAATAAATCTATTTCAATATATCTTAATTAAACATAAAATAGTCAGGCCAAAAATTGACAGATGATTTCATCACACCTTAAAAAGTTAAGAACTATTAATTTCATTATGAAAATGAAAAATTTACTTTCCGGACTACTTATACCTCTACTATCCAGCACCAGCTTTGCATCAAGCACAGTTGAGCCTAACAAGACTATTGAAGGCATTACCACCTATAAATATTATGCAGTTATTAGGTTCTCACCAGATGCTAGTGGCGACGAATTGGGGGAAGGGTGTTCGTCAGGTTCCAGTAACCATGTAGTCATAGAATTCGACCACAATGATGGAACAGATAATCATGACACAAAAGAGCAATTCTCATCGCTTTTGTCTGCATATTTTGCAAAATCTAATACTGTAGGTTTTGGAGTAAAGGATTGCAGGGCAGGTAACGGAAATAACTACCCACTAATTTATCGGGTAGATATCTGATTCTCGCTAATAGTTGAGCCTATAGTATCAGGGCGGCGTTTTAACCGCCCTAGAAATTTCTCAGCAAGGCACCAATGCCTTAGCTACACGAGAGTTAGACTCCCGCCCCAGCTGCTCAGAAATAAAGTTCCCAGCCTCTGCCAGCAACTTTAAATCCACGCCAGTTTCAATACCCATGCCGTTGAGCATATAGAGCACATCCTCGCTGGCAACATTACCGGAAGCGCCGCGGGCATAGGGACAGCCGCCCAGGCCGGCTACGGCGGAATCTATTACTGCGACACCCATTTGTAAGGCCGCGTAGATATTGGCCAAGGCCTGGCCGTAGGTATCGTGAAAATGCACCGCAAGTTTTTCCACAGGTACTCGGGCCATCACCTGTTCCAGCATACGCTTGGCGGCTTCCGGCGTGCCGACACCGATGGTGTCGCCGAGGGAGATTTCGTAGCAACCCATTTCCAATAGAGCGGCACTAACTTCTGCCACTTTGGCCGGATCAATATCGCCTTCATAGGGGCAGCCGAGTACGCAGGATACGTATCCGCGCACGGGTATGCCGTCTTGCTTGGCTTTTTCCACCAGTGGGCGGAAGCGCTCCAGGCTCTCAGCGATACTGCAATTAATATTTTTCTGGGTGAAGGCTTCTGAGGCCGCGCCGAATACGGCGACCTCATCCGCTTTGGCTTCCACTGCGCGCTCATAGCCTTTTAAGTTTGGTGTGAGCGCGCTGTAGATAACACCGTCTTTGCGCTGGATACCCGCCAGCACTTCCTCGCTAGCGGCCATTTGCGGTACCCACTTGGGGCTGACAAAACTGCCGGCTTCAATCACCGACAGTCCGCTGGCACTGAGCTTGTCCACCAGCGCGATACGGGTCTCCACAGAGATAGGCTGCTTTTCATTTTGCAGCCCATCGCGGGGCCCCACTTCGACGATTTTGACTTGATTGGGCAAAGGCATTATTGCTCCTCCCCGACAAAATCCACCAGTAGGCTGCCGCCATCTACCAGCTCACCTTCGGCACAGAAGAACTGCTGCACGGTACCGGCAGCTGGAGCCCGCAGGGTGTGTTCCATTTTCATGGCTTCCATTACCAGTAGCGGCTGGTCTTTTTCCACCATGGAGCCGGGCTGTACCAGTAGGGAAATAATGGTGCCGTTCATGGGAGCGTCAAGGCCGTGGGCCTGGTCATTGCTCTCACCCATATCCGGTGGCAGCAACTTGAATTCCACCTGGGTACCATCAATAAATACAGCACCGCCATCGCGGGTATTCACGGCGGAGAAACTCATGCGACGGCCGTCCACCAACATCAAGTCGCGTCCCAGCAGCAGGCGAATCTCACCGCTGTTTTGTGCCTCAGGCAAGGCATCGCAAGTCCAGCGCAGGCTATCGCCCTCCGCAACAAAGCGAATTTGAGCGTGCTGGCCGCGGTAGTCCACCGTCTGGGTGCGACTGCCAGCCAGAGCATTGCGCCAGTTATCACCATTATGCCAAGGGGAGAAAGGATCTCTCTGCGGTGCGCTGTTGCGCAGATCGCGCTCTTCACGCTGCTGCAAATAACCGGCAATAGCGGCGCACTTCAGCGGCGTCAGTGTCTGCTCCTGATGCAGCACTTCCGCCTCGTAGTCCTCGATAAAGTGCGTCGAAATACAACCGCTGGCAAATGCCTGGTGATTGATCACTCGGCGCAGGAATTCGATATTGTGGCGCACACCGGCAATCTGGTAATCACGCAGTGCGCGATCCAGTTTGGCCAAGGCTTCTTTGCGGGTGCGGCCGTGGCAGATCAATTTGGCAATCATCGGGTCGTAATGCACGCTGATTTCATCGCCGGTCTGCACACCGGTGTCCACCCGTACACCATCGCCTTCCGCCGGGGGCTGGTGACGTACCAATATGCCGGTTGCCGGCAGGAAATCATTGTCCGGGTCCTCGGCGTAGATGCGCACTTCCATGGCGTGGCCGTTGATCTGCAGCGCATCCTGGCTCATGGGCAGGGGGTCACCGGCAGCGACTGCCAGCTGCCAAGCCACCAAGTCTTGTCCGGTGATCATTTCCGTGACCGGGTGCTCCACCTGCAGGCGGGTGTTCATTTCCATAAAGTAGAAAGCACCGCTGGCATCCAGCAGGAATTCCACCGTACCGGCACCCACGTAACCAATCGCGTGGGCCGCGCGCAGGGCCGCTTCACCCATGCGGGCGCGCAGCTCCGGAGTCATGCCCGGTGCGGGAGCTTCTTCCACTACTTTTTGGTGGCGGCGCTGCACCGAGCAATCCCGTTCAAACAGGTAGACACCGTTGCCCTGCTGATCGCAGAACACCTGGATTTCCACATGGCGGGGACTCACCACATAGCGCTCTAGCAACATAATGTCGTCGCTAAAGGCATTCATGGCCTCACGCTTGGCTGCAGCTAATGCTTCGTGGAATTCATCGGCACTGTCGACACGGCGCATGCCCTTACCACCGCCGCCGGCAGCAGCTTTCAGCAATACCGGATATCCGATGCGATTGGCGTGGCCTTCCAACAGCTCTTCATTTTGGTTGGTGCCGTGGTAACCGGGCACCAGGGGCACATTGGCCTCTTCCATAATACGTTTGGCGGCGGACTTGGAGCCCATCGCCTCAATCGCGCCGGTGGGCGGGCCGACAAAAATAATGCCGGCGCTATCGCAAGCGCGGCAAAACTCTGCATTTTCCGACAGGAAGCCGTAACCTGGATGTATGGCATCAGCACCAGTCTGCTTAGCAGCACCCAATACCTTGTCGATATCCAGGTAGGAATCCCTGGCCGGGGCCGGGCCCAGGTGTACCGCTTCGTCCGCCATCTGCACATGCAGGGCGTCGGCATCCGCATCGGAATAGACGGCGACAGTGGCCACCCCCAGGCGGCGGGCGGTCTTGATAATACGGCAGGCAATTTCGCCGCGATTAGCTATTAACAGTTTGCGAATCATAAAATTATCCTTCGCCGCCATTCATCCATTTGGGTGCGCGCTTCTCTAAAAACGCACTTAGCCCTTCCTGCCCTTCCGGCGATACACGCACGGCAGCGATCAACGCGCTGGTCTGGCCCTGCAATTCATCGTTGATAACCCGGTTGGACATGGACATGGCCAGTTGCTTGGCCATGGCGACCGCCTTGGGGCCATTATCGGCAATGGCATTCACTAATTTCTGCACATGCAGATCCAGATCGCCCTCGGCGCAGACTTCAGATATCAAGCCCATCTGTTCTGCGCGCTCGGCGGAGAAGCGCTCCGCAGTGACAAAGTAACGGCGCGCGCGGCGAGTGCCGATCGCATTGATGACATAGGGGCTGATGGTGGCGGGCAGTAACCCGATTTTGACTTCCGACAAACAGAAGCTGGCGCGCTCAGAGGCCACGGCCATATCACAGCAGCTCACCAGACCCACGGCCCCGCCAAAAGCGGCGCCCTGTACTCGCGCAATGGTGGGAGCTGGGAAAGTGTCGAGCTTGTACAGCATGGCAGCAAGCGCGGCCGCATCGCGGCGGTTTTCCTCTTCTGAATAAGTCGCCATGCGCTTCATCCAGTTGAGGTCAGCTCCGGCAGAAAAGCTCTTGCCATTGGAAGCCAGTATCAACACACGAACAGCGGGATTTTGCGCCAGAGTGTCAAAGGTGGTGGCCAGCTCGTGAATCAGTTCATCATCAAAAGCGTTGTGGATTTCCGGCCGGTTCAGGGTGACCGTGGCCACGCCCTCGCTATCCACTTCGCACAGCAATTTATCGCTCATTGTTATTCCTCGATTGGGGCGTTTCTCTCTAGCGGCACCGGGGTAGCCCGCGGCACCGCAACCACGGTTCCTTACATACGGAACACGCCGAACTGGGTCTCTTCCGGCTCTTTGTGGCTGGCCGCCGCTAGGCACAGGCCTAGCACGCGGCGGGTATCCGCCGGATCGATAACCCCGTCATCCCACAAGCGCGCGGAGGCGTAGTAGGGGTGCCCCTGGTGTTCGTAGTTATCCACAATCGGCTGCTTAAACTGGCGCTCTTCCTCTTCGCTCCAGAATTCACCTCGCGCAGCCATTTGGTCGCGCTTCACCTGGGCCAATACGCCAGCAGCCTGTTCACCGCCCATAACCGAGATGCGCGCGTTGGGCCACATAAACAGGAAATTGGGATCGTAGGCGCGTCCACACATACCGTAGTTACCGGCGCCGAAAGAGCCGCCGATAAGAATGGTGATTTTTGGCACTTTGGCGGTAGCGACAGCGGTCACCATCTTGGCGCCGTGCTTGGCGATGCCGCCCGCCTCATACTGTTTGCCCACCATGAAACCAGTGATATTTTGCAGGAAAACCAATGGAATCTTGCGCTGCGCACACAGCTCAATAAAGTGCGCGCCCTTCTGTGCACTCTCCGCAAACAGGATGCCGTTGTTGGCAACAATTCCCACCGGATAGCCCTGGATACGGGCAAAACCGGTTACCAGAGTGGTGCCATACAACGCTTTAAATTCATCGAACTCGGAGCCGTCCACAACCCGCGCGATAATCTCGCGCACGTCAAACGGCTGGCGCGAATCTTTAGGCACCACGCCGTAAATGTCTTCCGGTGGATAAATCGGCTCCACTGGCTTTTGAATATCCAGGCCGGGATTCTTGATGCGATTCAGGCGCGCTACAGAGCGACGCGCTAACTGCAACGCATGTACGTCGTTATTGGCGTAGTGATCAGAAACCCCGGAAGTGCGACAGTGCACCTCGGCACCGCCGAGTTCCTCCGCGGAAACTTCTTCACCGGTGGCCGCTTTCACCAGGGGCGGGCCCGCCAGGAAGATGGTGGCCTGCTCTTTCACCATAATGGATTCGTCTGCCATGGCCGGCACATAGGCTCCACCGGCGGTGCAGCTACCCATAACCACCGCGATCTGCGGAATATTCTGTGCAGACAGGTTGGCTTGGTTAAAGAAGATGCGACCGAAGTGTTCTCGATCCGGGAAAACATCGTCCTGGCGCGGCAGATTGGCACCACCGGAATCCACCAGGTAAATACACGGCAGATTGTTCTGTTCGGCGATGGTCTGCGCGCGCAGATGTTTCTTTACTGTGAGCGGGTAATAGGTACCGCCTTTTACCGTGGCATCGTTGGCGACGATGACACAAGGCTGGCCAGAGACGGTGCCGATGCCGGTAATAATACCCGCGGCTGGGACATCTTCACCGTAAACCTCATGAGCGGCCAACTGGGAAAATTCCAGGAAGGGGCTACCCGGATCGAGCAGCGCATCGATACGGTCCCGTGGCAATAATTTTCCTCGCGCCAGGTGTTTTTCCCGTGCGCGCTCGCCACCGCCCTGGGCGATGGCTTCCACTTTTTCGCGCAGGTCTGCCACCAGCGCCTGCATCTGCTCGCGGTTTTCGCCAAAGGCGGCATCGCGCGTATTTATTTTGCTCTGCAACTGATTCATAAAGTCTGATTCACTTTCCCGGAGAAAAGACCTCCACGGAGCGTGGCGTATCGCCGCAATGTCCGTGGAGACAGCTGCCGCCGACAGGCGTCGGCAGCGAGAAGAAATGCCCAGCCTTAGCGGGTCTCGTTAAACAGCTCGCGACCAATCAGCATACGGCGCACTTCAGAAGTGCCCGCGCCGATTTCGTAGAGCTTGGCATCGCGCAGCAGGCGGCCGGTGGCGTACTCGTTGATGTAGCCATTGCCGCCCAGTGTCTGGATAGCCTGCAGGGCCATCTGGGTTGCGCGCTCTGCAGTAAACAGGATTACTGCGGCGGCGTCCTTGCGCGAGTCCTCACCGCGATCACAGGCACGGGCTACGGCGTAGAGGTAGGCACGGCTTGCGTTCAGGTCGGCATACATATCGGCGATCTTGCCCTGCATCAGCTGGAATTCACCGATGGCCTTGCCGAACTGCTTGCGCTCGTGAATATAGGGAACCACCACATCCAGGCAGGCCTGCATAATACCGACAGGGCCACCGGAGAGAATGGTGCGCTCGTAGTCGAGGCCGCTCATCAAAACGCGTACGCCGCCGTTCAACTCACCGAGAATATTTTCTTCCGGCACTTCACAGTCTTCGAACACCAGCTCACAGGTGTTGGAACCGCGCATACCCAGCTTGTCGAGTTTCTGCGCCTGAGAGAAACCGGCAAAGCCGCGCTCAACGATAAATGCAGTGATACCACCGGAGCTGATGCCCGGCTCAGTGCGAGCGTAGATCACATAGGTATCGGCATCGGGGCCGTTGGTGATCCACATTTTATTGCCGTTCAAAACAAAACGATCACCGCGCTTTTCCGCGCGCAGTTGCAGGCTCACTACGTCGGAACCGGAATTCGGTTCACTCATAGCCAAGGCGCCTACATGTTCGCCGGAACACAGCTTTGGCAGGTACTTGAGCTTCTGTTCGCGGGTACCATTTTTGCGAATTTGGTTTACACACAGGTTGGAGTGGGCACCGTAGGACAAGCCCACAGAAGCGGAGGCGCGGGAGATTTCTTCCATGGCCACAGCGTGTGCCAGGTAACCCATATTGGAACCACCGAACTCCTCTTCCACGGTCATGCCCAGCAGACCCAGCTCACCGAATTTTTTCCACATATCGGCGGGGAACAGGTTGTCTTCATCGATCTGCGCCGCGCGCGGGGCCAGCTCCGCCTGGCAGAACTTGTAGACCATGTCGCGGAGCATATCGATGTCTTCACCGAGACCGAAATTCAGGGTTGGATAGGAGGTATTCATAATGGCTCCAATAATTATTAGAAAAGTCTTTTAAACTGGCGGCACCTGCAACCACTCGATACATCGGGTGACACGCTAAACCTCTGCGGGTCACAGGCTTTCGCAAGCGCCTGTTGAAATTTTTAACCGGTGAACTAGGGGCTTTCCTCGTTGCGGCTCTTTATCAAAGCCGCTTGCGCACGGGCCTCGGCTTCACCGAGTTCCCCCATCAGGCTCTCAATATCCCGCAGCTGCTGCTGCAACTGTGCCCGCTTCTGCGCTATACGCTCCAGCAGGCGCTGTAACTGCTCTACATTGCCATGAGCGGGGTCGTACATATCGATAATCTCGCGGCTCTCATCGAGGGAAAAACCCAGACGCTTGCCGCGTAAAATCAGCTTTAAGCGCACTCGTTCTTCAGGGCTGTAGACACGGGTCTGACCATGCCGCTCCGGTTTGAGCAGGCCCTTGTCCTCATAGAAACGGATGGCGCGGGTGGTGATATCAAACTCCCGCGCCAGCTCCGAAATACTGTAACTCTGGGGCTCTACGATGCTGGCTTTGGCTTTCATAAGTACTTCCTCGAGACGCAACAGAGCCTATCAAGAGTTTACGTTGACGTAAACGTAAAGCAAACGCCAAAAAATAACTGCGAAGGGCTATTCAGTCATTAGCCCGTCGCAGTCATCGGAAGTGAGGGATCAGGCGCCCAGCAGCTGTTGCAGCTGGTTGTCGAGCAACTTTTGGTAGGAGGGTGTCAGACCGGTAATTTCCAGGGACCAGCCGGCGCCGTGATGCTCAATGCGCCCGGCCAGGGAGGTATCTTCCAGCAGCTCCGGATGCAGGAACAAACCGCGCGATTGATTGAGTAATTGCTCGGCAGAAAAGTCCGGCGTATTGGGCTCACAGGGGGCCACCGCCAGGGCCAGCTTCAGGCCGGTGGCCCGGCTGACGCTCTGCATCTCCCGCAGTAACAAACCACAGCAGACCGCGCGAAATGCCGCATCGGCGCCGGAAAATCCCAAGCCGATCTGCGGCCCGGCGCAACTCAGTGGATGGGCGCCATAGATCCGGCGCAGTAACTGCATACGCCCATCCAACTCCCGCTGGATTCCTTCGAGTGCGCTGCGGCTTAGTTGGTTGGTCAACTGGGCCCAGTTCAATGGCCGCAGGTACAAACCTATGGCGTCTTGTTTTTGTTCGGAAAGATCGGCAGATGAAAGAGGTTCTTCAGCTGGCAAACTGCGCGGTGCGGAAAAGCCCCCCACCATCAATGCCGCCACTGCACTAAACGGCAATGCAAAAACCAGTGTCAGCAGCAGGCTGGCCCAGGGGAAGGTGACATCAGCGCCGGGGACCAGGGCAACGGTAACATTGCCGGCGATACTGTCGTGCAGCACTACCGGCACGCTAATGGTCTCGCCATTCTCTAGATCGCCGACTTCCGCCAAACTGTTCGATTCCACATCCTCAACGGCAACACCACTGATGGCAGGCAACTCCAACAGCTGCCGAGCCAGCAGTTGCATACTGATGCGATCGTCGGCGACGATGCGCTCCAGGCTCTGCCCGGCAAGAAAATTCGCTGCCGCCTGCGCCGAAGCGCGGTCTTTCTCCACGGCATCGGCATGGCGCTGCCCATAGTAGTGACCCAGAGCCACGCTGCAGAACAGAGCTAGGATCAACCAGATTGCCGCCGCCAACAGGCGCTGGCGGACGCGCTTGGATAAATGCGCAAACTGCTCTGGCAGTCTGCGCAAAAAGGAAATCATCGATACAGACATCACGCGGCCTTAATACCTCGCCTTGTTTCTTTTTATCTTGAGCTTCTTATCCTTGCGTCTTTATCCGTCATCCTGACGGATAAAGACATCGCCAAAAAACACTGGCGCAGATGCATGGACCTGCTGGCGTCTTTGGAACTCTCCGCGGCCAAGGGCCCTGGCGCGATTTTATCCTCACAAAGAGCCAATAGTGCGCAGTGTAATTTCCTGTGCCGTTGGTCGATCCGGCAACAAAATAGTTCCACAGGGAGTTTTTTATTTGTCACAAATAAGCGAGGCAGATCCTGCGCGCAGATTTTAGCGAAGATTCCGGCTAGAGCTATAATGCGTCACTTATTGAATAAATTGGGGAGCTGCGCCATGGGCGTCGAAACTAGAGCACAAGAATTTCATCTGCCCCTGGCACAAATTACCCTGTCACCCCTGGACTGCTCTGTGCGTTACCTCACCTATAGCGGCAAGAGCGGCAAGCACGCACAGCTGGGGTTGGAATACGACGAAGCAGTACCTTTTTCGGGCACCGCCAGCGGTGAATTGAGCTTACCCAGTGCCGCACCATCGGCCGTGCAATCGCCTTGGTGCCTGACCTTCCTCAGCCCAGCAGCCAGCCTGTCACAACTGCAGCGCCTGCTGGATTTTTGTGCCGAGCAACAATGGCACATTGATGTCATCGACACTCTAGCCCACCGGCACGAGTGCACGGTAATCCGCTTCCAGTTCAGCGCTGAACTGGAGTTTTCCCCTGCGCGATTTGCCTGCCTGCAACTGGCCGAGGCAATCGGAGCCGATCTGGTTTTGCAGGAAGGCAGCAGTCAGAGGGTACCGGCGCTGGCTGGCTTCGATATGGATTCCACCCTGATCGATGCCGAGGTCATCGACGAGCTGGCCAAGATTACCGGTATCGGCGATCAGGTGGCGGCCATCACCGCGGCCGCTATGCGCGGCGAGTTGGATTTCCGCGATAGCTTCAAAAAGCGCATGGCGTTACTCAAGGGGTTTTCCGAACAGCGCCTGGCAGAAATCGCCAGGCAACTGCCGCTAAAAGAAGGGGCACAAAACCTGTTGCACTGCCTGCGCAAACTCGGCTGCAAGACGGTCATTTTATCCGGCGGATTCACCTACTTCGCCAACTTCCTACAGAAAGAACGCCTTGCCGTTGACCTGATACACGCCAATGAACTGGAGTTCGCCGAGGGAGTACTCACCGGTGAAGTCATAGAACCTATCGTGGACGGCATGCGCAAGCAGTTATTGCTGGAGGAAACTGCAAAGGATATGGGGCTGTCGCTGGAGCAAGTGGTTGCCGTAGGGGACGGCGCCAATGATATCCCCATGTTGAACCTGGGTGCCCTGGGTATTGCCATCCACCCAAAACCCAAAGTCCGCAGAGAGGCACCACAGGCGATCACCCTGTTCGGGCTCGATGCAGCGCTGTACCTATTTGGTCTCAACGACCGACAAATAGCCGAATTGGGGCAGCCTTAGAGGCGCCCCAAACAGGTCATATCATCGCATGAGGGAAGGGAAAAGAACGCGGCTTGTTGTTATCTGAACAGGCACCGGGCTCATATTCACAACCTACGATAAAAAGGCCGAGAATAACCAACCATAAAATCCGCTTGTACATAGGTACCTCCCTTTGCCTAATTGGAATTTTATTCGAGCAGCAGATTACGCAAAGGGTCCCGATTTGAACAGCAATTTAATGATTTTTATGCCAGAAAATTGGCGCAAAAATTATTAATTCGTACCAGATGGATGAAGTTTGCTACACAGAGGATTACATCGGCTCTTTTCCGGCTCGGACTCCACCCAAAAGCACGATGACAGCTCACATTTCAGGCAGAATTTCACTGCAGAAAATTTGCAGAAAACGCTGAGGTGAGTATGGGGAGTGACACCTAAAACAGCCGACATTGCATCGGCTCGATCACCCCCCACAGAGTGCTAGAACTCCGGCACAAGGCACCGGAGTTGAGCAGAGGTTTTAGCCTTCTTTCTTACCGTAAATTACCAAGCTGTTCACTTTTACTGTCAACGGGTGGTAACCCGACTTGGCGCGCTCAAAAATACGCGCGGCCACATCCTGTTTTCCGGTCTCCACCATATTGCGATACAGCGGGCGCAGGAATTTGTTACGGCCAATGCTGGTAAGGAAGTTCTCCAAGCGATCGAAGGCCGGCTCGTAATCATTGCGCACGGCAATCATCAGCCAGCTGAAGGCCACTTCATTGTTGCGGGATTCGGTCAGGCCAAAGGCGCTGTCCAGCTCTTTTAACTGCGCTTCCGTCAACTTTTCCGGCATACCGTCGAGGAAGTACTTCCACTGGTGGAAGGTCCAGCCCTTGGTGTCGATATCCTTAGCCGCCAGTTTGCCGTCCAACCACTGCTGGCGCACCGGGTCCAATTTGCTGAAGGCATCGGACTGCGGATGTGGCGCACCTTCGGGGATACCCGGCTCGAAGATCCACTGGTGAATGCGCTCGCGGTCCAGCTTGTCGGCATGCTCAACCAGCAAGGTCTTATCCAAGTACTTAACGAAATCCTCGGTGGTGATGCTCTGGAAGCTGAAGTGGTTAAAGTACTCCATCAGGAAGCGGTCGAACGCTTCACGGCCCACTTTCTGCTCCAGCTCGTACAGGAACAGGGAGCCTTTCTCGTAGGGGATATTGGAGAAGACTTCATCGGGATCGCGGCCGCGCAGGTCGATCGCCATAATCTCATCGCGGGGCTCTTTGTCGGCCAGGTCCGCTTGCAGATCGTCATAGCCCAGGGCCATTTCCATCTGGTAGCGCTCGTCGCCGTAGACAAACTGCATAATGCGGTTGGTCAGGTAGGTGGTAAAACCTTCGTTCAGCCACAGGTCGCGCCAGCTGGCGTTGGTCACCAGGTTGCCGGACCAGGAGTGCGCCAGTTCGTGGGCGATCAGGGCCACTAGGCTCTTGTCGCCGGCAATCACCGTCGGAGTGATAAAACTCAGGCGCGGGTTTTCCATACCGCCGAAGGGGAAGCTGGGCGGCAGGATCAGCAGGTCGTAACGATCCCAGTGATAGGGACCATAGGCCTTCTCGGTCACTTCCAGCATGGATTCGGTGTCGGCAAACTCCGCCGCCGCAGATTCCAGCATGGAGGGCTCAGCGTAAACACCGGTGCGCTCGCCCATGGGCTTGAACTGCAGATCGCCAACCGCCAGGGCAATCAGGTAGGAGGGAATGCGCTGGGGCATTTCAAACTCGTAGACGCCATCTTTGGCCGCCTTCGGATCGTTGTTGGCACTCATTACAGCGCGCAGCTCTTTCGGGGTGCGAACGGTGGCGTTGTAGGTGATACGAACTTTCGGGGAGTCCTGCAGCGGGATAAAGCTGCGCGCATGAATTGCCTGAGCCTGGGTAAACAGGAACGGATGCTTCTTGCCGGCGGTCTGCTGGGGCTCCAACCACTGTACGCCAGAGGCGCCCGGTGCTGTGCGGTAGCGGATGGTGATGCTGTTGGCATCTTTCGGCAGCTCAATATTCAGCGGGGTACCCAGGTGGCTGTCTTTCTCACCCATGGAGAACTTCACCGGCGCGCCATTGGCAGAAACGGAGACCACTTCCAGCTCGCGGGTATCCAGCACCATTGGCAGGTTCTTGTCGTTGAGGCGCTTGAAGTCCAGCTTGGCTTCGCCCTCGAGTACCTTGCGGGAGAAGTCGACAGTCAGGTCCAGATCCAGGTGCTGCACCTGATAGTCATTGCTATTGGCGAAGGAATGGTAATCCACACCGGACTGCGGCGCCTTGTCTGCAACGCTTTTCTTCTCAATTACCGCGGCCGCTTTTACCGGCACGCTGGCGCTATCGGCTTCGACCTTGGTCGGTTCATTCTTGGAACAACCTGAGGCTACGGCGAGGCCGCCGACGATCAGGCTGGTGCACAGTAAACGGGGCAACATGGGTCTACTCCCTGGGTTCAACTTTTCAATTTGCGCCACAGGATACCCGAGAGTGGGCGCTTGAGGAACGATAGGAAGGCAGATCTCCGCTGGGTGACCGCCCCGGGCAGTATCGAGCGAACCCCACCACCGAAGATCATGCTCGCCGCGGCGATAAAAATAGACGTATGTCTCAACTTCTGCGCTGGCGGACGAATTTGCTGACTAATCCCCGTTGAGATCGAAAAAATCTCCCCAGTGATTAACAAAGCCTTCACTTTCCGAATTCAGACTGCGGGTCTTCTAAAACAAGCACATAAAGGAGAGTCCCATGTCACTGTCCCGGAGGCGGTTCCTACAATTTTCCGGCGCCGGCCTGGCATCCCTGCCACTGTTGAAAGCCTACGGTGCCGGCCTGCAACCCTTCCAGCACGGCGTGGCTAGCGGCGACCCCCTGGCGGATCGCGTTATTCTCTGGACTCGGATCACCCCCTCCAATGACCCCGCCTTCCAGTCCATGGTGCCCTACACCTGGCAGATCGCCCTGGACCCGGAAATGGCGATGGTGGTCAACAGCGGCAGCGGCCTCACCGGTCCAGAGGTGGACTACACCATCAAGGTGGACGCTTCCGGCCTGCAAGCGGGGACTAGTTACTATTACCGCTTCTACTCCAACGGTATCGATTCACCCATCGGCCGCACCCGCACCCTGCCCACCGGCCATGTTGAGCGCCTGCGCTTCGCTGTGACCAGCTGCTCCAACTATCCCATGGGTTATTTCAATGTGTACCGCGAGATCGCCCTGCGCGCCGATCTGGATGTGGTGCTGCATCTGGGCGACTACATCTATGAATACGGCCCAGGCGGCTTCGGCACCGGTACAGGCCTTGGGCGTGAGCCGATACCCGCCAAGGAAATGGTGGATATCCAGGACTATCGCCAACGTTACGCCCAATACCGCTCCGATCCGGATCTACAGGAAGTGCACCGTCAACATCCCTTTATCTGTGTGTGGGACGATCACGAAACCACGAACAATGCCTGGGCCGGCGGTGCGGAAAACCACGATCCACAAGACGGCGAGGGGGACTGGGCAGTGCGCCGCACCGTGGCGAATCAGGTCTACTTCGAATGGATGCCAATTCGCGACAACGGCCTCCTCGACCTGTTTGGTGACAAGGCCATCTACCGCAGCTTCCGCTTCGGCAACCTGATGGATTTGATGATGCTGGATACGCGGATTGCCGCCCGTGACGAGCAGGCCAATTGGTTCGACCAGAAGACCGCCGATAATCCCGATCGCAGTATCCTCGGTGCGCAACAGGAGCAGTGGCTGCACAATGGACTAACCCAATCCCAGGCAGACGGTGTGCGCTGGCGGGTACTGGGCCAGCAGGTGATGATGGCGCAACTGACCCTGGCCAAAGATCTATCGATCAACATGGACCAGTGGGATGGCTACACCGCTTCCCGCGAACGCTTGTTCAACCATATCAGCAATCACAATATCGACAATTTTGTGGTGCTCACCGGAGATATCCACAGCTCCTGGGCCTGGGACCTGGCCAGCAATCCCTTCAATATCCTCGAATACGGTCGCCTCACCGGCCGCGGCGCCCTGGGCGGTGAGTTTGTCACCCCAGGCGTGACCTCCAGCTTCCTGGATAAGTCCCACCTGACCGATGTAGCCGCCATCGCCATGGACGGTTTGATCCCACATCTGAAATGGGTCAATGTGACCCAGCGCGGCTACCTGCTGATGGATGTATCCCACTCCCGTACCAAAGCCCACTGGTATCACGTGGATACCGTCACCAGTAAGAGTTACAACGCCAGCCTGGCGCGAATCTATAAGCAAAAGGCCGGTGCCAACCATGTGCAGCGAGCCTGGAACGAGAGCAGCGGTCCAGAGAATGCACCCGTCCCAGCCCCTGGTTACGCCACACTGGCACGCAATACCATTGCCGCCCTACGCAGCCGCTACAAGGTTTAGCCGCTGCAAGGTTTAAGAGGTATAAAAAAACCGCACAGCCCAGGGCTGCGCGGTTTTTCTCCAACCTTCAATAAACTTCTTTAATCTAGGCTAAAGTCGAAGTTCATCTCCTCCGCCGGAGCCTGGACATAGTAGCCCTGGATATAATCGGTGCCGGTTTGCCACAGAGTGGGCAGCATGCTGGCCTGCTCGATATGGGGCACAATCACCTTGGTGCTCGCCTCGCCCAAGCGCTGTACCAAACCCGCAAGGGTATCGCTACTCTCACCCTCGTCCTGCACTTCGCGCACAAATGACGGATCTATCTTGGCGATATCTACCTTCACGTGCTCCAAAGCCTTGAATGGATTCAAACCGGTGCCAAAGTGACAAACAGATACGCGGCAGCCGAGCTGCTGAACCTGGGTGGTGAAATCCCGAGCGGCGTGTAAATTGCTGGTGATATCTTCCTGACGCAGCTGGAAAACGACCGAACTTGGTACCAGTTTGGCAGCTTTGAAGGCCACCCCCAGCCAGGCCGGCAGGCTGTTGTCGAGTAGCGAGGCGGTGGTGAGGTGCAGCAACAGCGATACCTCTTTGCCCTCGGCCCTGGCGGCGGACGCGGCCTTGATCGCAGTGAGAATCACCCAGCGATCCATTTTTGCCGATAAACCCGCATCGCCCAGCTCCTGCAGAAAAGCCAACGGCGCCAGCTCTTCCTTTTCATCGAGCATGCGCACCAATACTTCATACATCTGCTCGCCGGTGCCCTGCAAACTCAGGATCGGCTGGTATAGCAGCTTGAGACTGCCCGCTTCCAGCGCCTGCACCACACGGGCGCGGTGATAGGTGCCAGCATCGGCGCTGTTTTCGGTATCCGGCTCATAAAGGGCAAAGGCACCGCCCTGACCGTCTTCACCGAGGGCCAGTTTATGCGCCGTCTGCGCCTGTTCCAGCACCTGCTGGGAACCACTGGAAGCCTCGCTCAGCAGCGAAATCCCAATAGAGGCAGTCACCTGCTGGGTCTTGCCGGCGGCATCAAAAATAGTGTCGGCAATCCGCTTGAGTATGTCTTTGGCGCGCAGTTCGATACTGTCCGGCGTGGTATCGGGGCTCAGCAGGCAGAAACTCTCGTCGCTGTAACGCGCCAGGGTATCGCCGCTGCGCTGACAGCCCTGTAACAGCTCGGCCATGGCCTTCTGCAGCGCATCGGCACCGGCCACACCCACGACTTTTTGCACCTCTTCAGCAAAGCGATCCACCTGAATAAACATCAAGCCACCGGTGCGGCGCGAATCCGCCGAGGCCTTGATAGTGGAGTCCAATAGCTGCAAGAAGTGCTGGCGATTGAACAGACCGGTGAGCGGGTCGCGGTTTTTGATATCGCTGAGCTGGGCTTCCAGCTGTTCGGTATCACCGCGGCGGCTGGCAATGCGCACTTGTAAGCAGCGCTCTTCCTCATAGGTGGTACTGAGCACCTCGGCACGGGTGGGCAGGGGATCGCCATTGACTGTTCTGGCGGTAAACCGCCACTCTTTGGCCTCGACCTCATTGTTGTCGATGGCGCAGCGCTTGAGAAATTCCCGCGCCCCTTCCTGCTCATTTTCCGACAGCATATCGATCAGCGGCTGGTATTCGACCTCCTCACCACTTTCATAGCCAAAGCGTTCGGCAAATGAATCGTTGGCGTATACCAAAAGACCATCGGAGACATAAGCGATAGCGTCCTTGGAGCTGTCGAGCAATTCTTTGGCGCGCTTTAGTGTGGCGTGATAGCGGCGGTCATGTATCCGTGCCTGGCGGCGGTTTGAGAGGGCACTCATCTCGCGCTGGATCACCAGCAATAGATGCTGGTCCTCATCCACTGTTACCACGTCCCGTGCGCCAAGCTTCAGCCCCTCCACCACAGGCTGGGAGCCAGTGCGTTCACTCAGCAGGATCACCGGGATATCTTTTTGCAGTTTACTGATTGTGCGCAGGGCCACCGCCGGTGGAATCTGTGTGCTACTTTCTGAGGCGATTACCAGATCCCAGGTTTTGTCTTGCAGCAGGCGGGTAAAAACCGCTTCGTTGGCGACATGCTGGGCGCGGTTGGGTCTGCCGGCATTGTGCAACATGCTCACCAGGCGCTGTGCCTCTGAGGGCATGTCGTGAATCAGAAGGAGTCGGATAGTGTCGTTGCTATTCATTATTTGCTCTATTTTTTCAGGGCAGCGCACCGCAACCCCATGCGGTAAGTTTAGGGGGCCCCTGTGGTGGCATACAAGAGCACTTCAGGATGGTACGCGTGACCAAAGTCACACAATTCCCCCTGTAAAAAAATGCACTCAAAAGTATGAATTTGCGAATAAGTAATCACTCAGCAGGTCGGCAACTTCTTTTTTATCTAGGGCCTGTACGGCACAACTAATGCGGCAGCCACTATATAGATAGGCCCTAATAGATATTTAGCCTAGATCAATTTGGCGCCATTTTCCCACCCACTGTCGCCCAGAGTTTTTATTAATTGGTTTGGGGTAACTTGCTGCTAGTTTCTATTGGGGACTTTGAAGCAACACCCGGTATCTCGCGCACTAGCTTGGGAACCAAATAACCCGGCAGGCGCCTGCGCATTTGCTCAATGATTTCCACTGCCGCGCTATCGCTGACTTCAAAGTGGGCAGCGCCGTTGACCCTATCCAGCTGGTGCAGGTAATAGGGCAACACCCCTGCATCGAACAGCGTTTCACTCAATGCTTCCAGGGTTTCGCTCTTATCGTTAACGCCGCGCAGCAGTACCGCTTGATTTAGCAGAGTCACCCCCGCATTGCGCAGCCTAGCCAGGCCCGCGCGCACCTCCGCATCAATTTCACTGGCGTGGTTGCAGTGCAAAACCAGTACCGGTTTCAGGCGCGATCGAGCGAACCAGGACAGCATTTCATCGGTAATCCGGCTCGGCGCCACTATGGGCACACGACTGTGGATGCGTAATTTGTTTAGGTGTGGGATCTGCGCCAGCTCTCCGGCAAGCCAGCCAAGTTGGCGGTCGTTCAACACCAGTGGGTCGCCACCGCTCAGTATCACCTCGCGCAACTCGCTGCGCGCGCGCACATATTCCAGTGCTGCAGACCACTGTTTGCGATTCAGGTGATTCTCACCGTAGGGAAATTCCCGGCGGAAACAGTAACGACAATTTACCGCGCACTGCCCCGCCGTGATAAACAGCAGACGACCGTGATATTTATGCACCACTCCAGGCAGCGGATTCGCCTCAGCTTCCTGCAATGGATCGGCACTAAAGCCCGCAACCACTTCCAGCTCTGTAGCTCCGGGCAATACCTGCAACAGGAGTGGATCATTCGGATCGGCTAGACGCATGCGGCGGATAAACGGACGCGGTACTCGCAGGGCGAACTTGTCGCTGGCCTGTTGCGCCCAGGGCAATTGCTCAGGATCGAGCTGCAGTAATTCGATCAACTCTTCAGGGGTTGTGACCAGGTCAGAGAGTTCATCCTGCCAGCGGCGGGCTTCGTGGATGTCGATCAATTCGCTGTCGACGGCTGGGGATTTCGCCATAGGAATTCGCACAGAAGGGAGCAACACTAGAGAAATAGCAATTGTACCAGAAGCTGGCCCAGGCACAGACACTCCGGGTAACCGGTCCACCCGGGCTGATAGCGGCCTCATGAAAAAAGAAGAAAAACCACGGAGCACTGATCCCCGGTTAAAACCAATAAAACCACACAGTCAGAATGGTTTATAAGCCAATTATTATCGGTTCCAGCCGGGCCCTAGGCCAGCCTTGCAATGTCTGGGTGTGTAAAAGGGGACTTAAGTCAGGTATTTTCTACTCGGCAATTATTCAACTTTGTCACATAAAAAATGAAAAAAAATCGACGATCAAGTGAATATCCTATAACCCAAAAATCAATAAAAATAATTCTTTACTTATCAGATAAGGCGCACTGCTTGGCTTTAAAGCGAAGTGGTAACTCCACCATATACATAAGTAAAAGCTCACTCCAAAATTTTAAAAACAACAATAATTAAAATTTAACCGTCAATATAAAAATATTACTGGCCGTACAAATTTCCTTAGGAAATTCTTCACAATTCCCCCATTCACAACAGGGTTAATAGGGTGTTAATTTAGCCAAAGACAAAGCGATAACAACCTTGTCTTCTTGAAATCAGTGCACTCGAATTTCAATAAAAAATAAGTCCGGGCATCTCCCCCGTCCAATAAAAATGGAATTACAAAAAAGGAAAAATTCGATGGAAATGCAGCTCGAATTACTTGAGGCCAATAAAGATTTATTGATTGAGCAGACCCGTGCTCACCCGTTCCTCAAGCGCTGCCGCGATGGCTCCATAACCATGGAAGAGCTAAAAATTTTCCTGGTTCAACAGGGAATCTACAGCAGCTACTTCGTGCGTTACCTCTGTGCGATGATGGCCAACCTCCCCAGCAATAAAGAAGTGCATGAGTTGGCTGAAAACCTAATGGAAGAACTGGGCCTGGAGCCCGACAGCCCCAAACCTCACGCCGAGATTTACCGCGAGACTCTCGAGCACTTTGGTCTGAGCCTGGAAAATGCAGAAATTCTGCCCGGCACCCAATACCTGATCGACACCATGTTCCAGCACTGCCGCGACCTGCGTGCCAGCTCTGGCCTGGGCGCACTCTGCCTGGGCGCAGAAGCACTGGTGCCGGACCTGTATAGCGATATCGTAGCCGGCTTCCGGGCCTGCGGTGTGGCCGACGAGCAATTAACTTTCTTCCTGCTGCACATCGAATGCGATGACGGCCACGCGGAAACCATCCGCGATATTATGGTCGAGATCGGCAGCAAAGATGCTTCCCAACTCGACGTAATGCTCGACGCGGGGCGCCGTCTGGTGCAAGCCCGCCAACAGTTTTTCGACTCCATCGAAACTGCCTACCGCACCTCGAGCCAGAGCCAACCCCAAGCGGTTTCCGCCTAAGCCGTATGTGCCCAGTCATTTATTATTGTGGCTGGGCACAACACAGGGACGTGAACGCAACAGTGAAGTAGCTGCGTTTGTTGCCGCGAATAATTAAAACAATGGAATGGGAATTTCATGCGGGAGTTCTGCCTATCGGCGTCAACTGCTGAAACTTCCTTTCGTAAGTCATGGAGTCAAATATGGCTGAAACACTATCAATGAACAAAGGCGAGCTGATCGAGCGCGCCAGCGAATCCATGAAAGAGCACCTGGGTGTGCCCGACTGGTCTCTACGGGAAAAACTCGCACTGACCTGCCGCATTCTTTTTGCCCACGGACACGATTCCGGTCTGGCCGGGCAAATTACCGCCCGCGCGGAAACACCCGGAAATTATTACACCCAACGCCTGGGGCTGGGGTTTGATGAAATTACCGCGTCCAACCTGCTGGAAGTTAACGAAGATCTGGAAGTCATATCCGGAGAGGGTATGGCCAACCCGGCCAACCGCTTTCACACCTGGATTTACCGCGCACGCCCGGATGTAAAATGCATCGTGCATTCTCACCCAATTCATATTTCCGCCCTGTCCATGCTGGAGCGCCCGCTGAAGATTTCCCATATGGACGCCTGCATGTTGTACGACGATATCGCCTTCCTCAAGGAATGGCCCGGTGTACCAGTAGGCAACAATGAGGGCGAACTCATTGCCGAGGCGATCGGTGACAAGCGCGCGATTCTGCTCGCCCATCACGGCCTGATCATCGCCTGCCGCTCCGTAGAAGAGGCCTGCTCCATGGCCCTGCAGTGCGAGCGCGCCGCGCATTTACAAATGCTGGCGGAATCCTCCGGCACCATTCAGGACATAAAACCGGAACTCGGCCGCGAGGCCCACGACTGGATCCTGCAGGAAAAGCGCAGCCAGGCCACCTTTGCCTACTACGCCAGGCGTCTGCTGCGGGATATCGATAACACCACCGATAACCCCCTGGGCTGAGACACAGTCACCGCCACTTTTACCAGTCCGCGGGCCCAATGCCCGCGAACTGTTGCATTACCGCACCCGGTCCCAGTCAAGCCCTTCGCAACCGATCGTTACAACACTACAAAAAACTGCGCGGAGTCGTTCAGGGCGCCGCCCTCCTGTATAATCCCGCCCCAACATTTCAGGGTCGCCGGTAAAGTCTCTGCGCCGCGGCCAAACGAGTCGTTTGCAGCTACCAGTTTTAGCGGAAGCGCACGGGATTCCCTGGGTTGAGCCGGGCCAAGGCCGGTTGTATGCGCGGGAAAAACTCGTTAAATATCATAGAGATACATGACTTATAAGGGCTCTAATTGCTATGGCTAATTACTCTACCAACGAATTCAAGGGCGGCCTCAAGGTAATGCTCGACGGCGATCCCTGCTCTATCGTGGAAAACGAGTTCGTCAAACCTGGCAAGGGCCAGGCGTTCAACCGAGTCAAACTGCGCAACCTGAAAACCGGCCGAGTATGGGAGCGTACCTTCCGCTCCGGCGAAAGCCTGGAAGGCGCGGACGTGATGGACCGCGAGATGGAATACCTCTACAACGACGGTGAGTTCTTCCACTTTATGGAGCCTGAAACTTTCGAGCAGCACCAGGCCAGTACCGATGCGGTCGGCGATGCCGCCAAGTGGCTGAAAGAGCAAGACCTGTGCACCGTAACTTTGTATAACGGTTCTCCTCTGGCAGTTACCCCGCCCAACCATGTGATTTTGGAAATCACTGACACAGACCCGGGCCTGCGTGGCGACACCGCCCAGGGCGGCACCAAGCCCGCCACCCTGGTGACCGGCGCCGTAGTAAAAGTGCCCCTGTTCCTGGAAATCGGCGAGACCATCAAGGTCGACACCCGCACCGGTGAATACCTGGGCCGCGCCAAAGAAGACTGATTTCCCTCCTCAAGTGGGCGGCCGCCGGCTGCCCACAGCCTGAGCCCATCCCATGACCACTGATCTCTGGCGCCCTAGCGCCACCATTGAAGCCCTGCGCCATCGCGCCGCTTTACTGGCTGAAATCCGCCAGTTCTTTACCCAGCGCCAAGTGCTGGAAACCGAAGTTCCGGTGCTCTCCCGCCGCGCCACTAGCGACCCGCATATCGAATCTATCCCCGTACAGTGCGGCGGTGATAACGCCTACCTGGCCACCAGCCCGGAGTTTGGTCTCAAGCGCTTGTTAGCCGCGGGGCTCGGTGACTGCTACTACCTGGGTAAGGCATTCCGCCAGGGCGAAGCGGGTAGCCGCCACAACCCGGAATTCACCATGCTGGAGTGGTACCGCTGCGGCTGGGATGATCGCCGCCTGATGAAAGAAGTGGCTGACCTACTCACTGGAATACTGAAGATCCAACAGGTGCAGTCACTCAGCTATAGGGATTTATTCCAGCGCGAATTACAGCTCGACCCTCACAGCGCCAGCGATAGTGACTTACTTCGTTGTGTCGAGAAAGAGATGGACCTGGCTTTTAGCCCCGCTGATCGCAGCGAGTGTTTGGACTTATTGATGAGCCACCGCCTGGAACCCGCTATGGGTGAGGGGATTACGCTGCTGTACGATTTTCCCGCCGACCAGGCGGCACTTGCCAAGGTAATTCCAGATAACAGCGGCACCCCGGTGGCGCGACGCTTCGAAGCCTATGTGGGCGGACTGGAGCTGGCCAATGGTTATTGGGAACTGACCGATAGCGCGGAGCAGTTGCGCCGCTTCCAGGCAGATCACACCTACCGCCAAAAACACGGCCTCAACCTCTATCCCTATGAGGAGCGATTGGTGGAGGCACTTCGGATGGGTATGCCGGAGTGCGCCGGTGTGGCACTTGGAATAGATCGTTTATTGATGTTGGCCGGAGGCTATAAAACGATTGAAGAGGTGATCGCCTTTCCTATTGAGCGCGCTTGATTCTTGAATCGTTGGGGCAATTTGTAAGTCAGCCCCGCTCAAGGCGTGTAGACATAGCGCGCCACCTCACCCACTGCAAAGAAGCCACAATCCAGTGGCAACTGCTGGCGCTCCGCCGGCACCAGTGCCACCAGGCTGCGGTGATGGCTGGCCTGGGCCTGTTCCAGCAGGTGGTGAAATAGTGCCCGGCCAATTCCACGCCCCCGGTACTCCTGCAGAGTCACCAGATCGTAGAG
Source organism: Microbulbifer sp. CnH-101-G (assembly GCF_052466775.1). Taxonomy (NCBI): domain Bacteria; kingdom Pseudomonadati; phylum Pseudomonadota; class Gammaproteobacteria; order Cellvibrionales; family Microbulbiferaceae; genus Microbulbifer; species Microbulbifer sp. CnH-101-G. The sequence goes on along the minus strand of NZ_CP174292.1, from coordinate 4,313,667 downwards.
GCCCAAGGCATCGGCGGAGGCAAACAGGCAACCCGCCGCCACCGGGGTGCCCTTTAGACGCGCCAAAAAAAACCTGAGCCGTGCACGCCGCTGCTCGGGAATCTCCGCCAGTGCCATATAAAACTTTTGCAACTCCGCAGCCTCCAGGGCACTGCCGCACTCCGCTGCCTGCACTTCGGCATAATCCGGCAGCGCCTCTTTATTGACCGCGGACACCACCAGCTCATCTACAGTCTGCGCGGCGCCCTGCACTGCCAGGCGCTCTATTTCTGCGGCCATGGCCACCAATGACTGCTTACGCTGCAAGCCCAGCTGCGCCAGTGCCTCGTCATCGAGGGGCTTGGAGGCACTGTGCCACAGAGTAAAAGGGCTGTGGCGCTCGGCGAAATAATCCAGCGCGAAGCGCTGCAGTATGCGCGGCAGCATCACCGTATTGGAAACCGCCTGGTTGAGGCGGCCCGACAAAAGGCCGGTATCACTGCGCACAATGCCAGTGATCTCTTTGGTGTGATTGGGGTTGAGCAGGCCCGCGCAATAACTGGCGTGGGCCTCTTGATTGCGACAGACAAGGTTTTTGGCGCTGAGACTGTATTTCATGGGTACAAGGATAGTTCCGTTTATCCAACTCCCTAAAGAACGAAAAACCCCGCACGCGGCGGGGTCGCGGTCACTACTTTTCCACTTGCGAAAGCGCGCATTGATCCATAGACATGGCCGGCTGGGCGCAGGTCGCCGGCCCCACCACTTTGGCCGGTACACCGGCCACCAGGGTTTTTGCCGGCACCGGTTTTAACACCACACTGCCGGAGGCCACTTGAGCGCACTCGCCCACTTCGATATTACCCAATACCTTGCTGCCGGCACCGATCAAAACCCCACAGCGAATCTTGGGATGGCGGTCGCCACTTTCCTTACCGGTTCCCCCCAGGGTTACCGACTGCATAATGGAAACATTGTCCTCCACCACCGCGGTCTCACCAATCACAATGCCGGTGGCGTGATCCAGCAAAATGCCCTCCCCCACTTTTGCCGCGGGGTGAATATCCACACTGAAGACTACCGAGACCCGGTGCTGTAAAAACATGGCCAGTGAGCGGCGCTGTTGCTGCCACAACCAGTGCGCCACCCGGTGCACCTGCAGGGCGTGAAACCCTTTGAAATACAGGAAGGGTTCATGCATGGAGTTGCAGGCGGAATCGCGCAGGTAAGTGGCATTCAGATCCGCGCGCGCGGCGTGGCCGATGCTAGGGTCCGCCGCCAATGCTTCATCAATTACCTCGCGAATGAGCAGCGCCGGTGCCACCGCGTTGTCCAGCTTATTGGCCAGATGAAAACTGAGCGCCGCCTCCAGCGAACTATGGTTGAGAATAGTGGCGTGCAGGAAGCTGGCCAGAATCGGCTCGCGCTCGACCTGCTGCGCCACTTCGATGCGGATTCTCTCCCACAATAAATCCGAATTTGCCTCGGTGCTTGAGGCATTCAGGATGGATTTTTCCATTTCAAACCGCTCCCAGTGTCAGAGGTGGCTCCAATAGTGCCGATTGCTGCTCGCGCAATGCCAGTATATGTTCCGCCCAATAGCGGGGGGTATTAAACCAGGGGAATGCCTGGGGAAAAGCCGGGTCCTGCCAGCGGCGCGCCAGCCAGGCGGCGTGATGCATCTGGCGTAAACAGCGCAGTGGCTCCACCAGCTGCAACTGCTGGGGATCAAAACTATAGAAGGTTTCGTAGCCTTCGATCACCGCATCCAGGTAGGCGGTTTGCTCGGCGCGATTACCAGAGATCAGCATCCAGATATCCTGAATAGCCGGCCCCATTAGGCAGTCGTCCAGATCCACAAACCAGGGCGTCTCATCACGCCAGAGGAAGTTGCCACTGTGACAGTCACCATGCAGGCGCAGCAGCTCCCAATCCCGCTCAAACAGCGGCGCAATCTGCTCAATGATATGCCCGGTGACCGAGGCATAGGCCTCGCGGTTTTCCCTCGGTAAAAAATCACCGTCGAGAATAAATTCGCGACTGTCGATCGCGAAGTGCTGCAGCGTCAGGGTCGGGCGATGGAGAAAGGGCTTGGCACCACCTACAGCGTGGATGCGCCCGAGCATAGTGCCCACCTGTTCCAGGTGATCAAAATTATCCAGCTCCAACTGGCGACCACCGCGGCGGGGAAACAGAGCAAAGCGAAAGCCCGCTGATTCCATTAAGGTACGTCCATCGAACACCAGCGGCGCCACCACTGGAATCTCCGCCTCGGCCAGTTCCAGGGTGAAGCGATGCTCCTCCAGAATTTGTTCATCGGTCCAGCGACCGGGTCGATAAAACTTGGCGATCAGCGGCTCGGTGCCCTCGATACCCACCTGGTAGACCCGGTTTTCATAGCTGTTTAAAGGGAAAATGCGCGCATCAGAAATAAGCCCGGTGCTCTCGACACAGTCAATCACCACGTCCGGCGTGAGGGCTTCATAGGGATGATGGTTCTGGGTCATAGCGGGTACCAACTGAATATCTGTTGGCTATGCTAACGCGCTCGCAGGGGCCGGGACAAACACAGAATAAGACTACGGGTGCAGCGGCGACGGCAAAAATAGCAGGAGAGAAAAGGAGCGTGTTGGCTCTAACCAGAGCCAACTACTCTGTCGAAAGGTTTAGCCGCCACTTGAGCGCTGTTGCCGCAAGAGCTGAACCACTTGGTCGCGGCCAAATACCCTGGCGAAATCCTCCGCCGTGTGGCCGGCTTTATTGACCTGTTGCGTGTCACAATCCGATTTTAACAGGGTCCTTGCCAGAGCAAATTCACCGCGGAAAATAGCTGCCATCAACGCGGTGTTGCCACGGCGATCCTGGGCGCAGGCATTGGCCCCCTTTTGCAACAGGTAATTCACCGCCCCCGTATTGCCGTGATAAGTGGCAATCATCAGCGCCGTATAACCTTTTGGGTTGCGGATATCCAAGGGAAAACCCGCCTGCGAAAATTCCCGTAATACCTCGGTATCTCCCACCCTGGCCGCGGCAAAAAAATACTGGGAGAGTTCGGTAAAGTCAGAGTCGTTTTTTTCCGGTTCCCCAGCCTGAGCCATAAGGGTGAGCCCCTGGGCGAGAAGGACGATTGCAAACAGTATTAATCTCATGAGTTCACCTGTGCAGTTGGGTGGACGGCAGCTGCCGCCCACCTCCACCTACAGTTCAATATTACTGGGCCAGCTTTTTCACTCGGCTCAGGTTGCCACCAACCGCTTTGGTCAGGCGCTGACCATAGTCTTTATCAGCCTGGTAGAAGTAGCTCAGCATAATGTGCTTGGTGTTGTCATCGCGCACTTTACCCAGATCACCGGCTAGGTTTTCGATCAAGTTCTGACGCTCTTCCGAACTCAAGCTGCGGTAGAAAACACCGGCCTGGGCAAACGGCAGCTTCTTCTCAATCGCCTTTTGCTGGGTACTGCCAGTGAGCGGCTTACTGCTGTACAGGCCTTTGGGATCTTCGCTGCGCGCATCGATACGGCTCGGCTGATAGTTCACATCGGAAGTCTGCTGGCCGTAATTAGCGGCTCCATCTTGGTTCCAGTTATTCACTACTGCGCGGGGGCGATTGATCGGCAGCTGCTGGTGATTCGCACCCAGGCGATACATTTGCGTATCGGAGTAGGAGAAAACACGGCCCTGCAGCAGACGGTCTTCAGACGGTTCAATGCCGGGCACAATATTGGCCGGCGCAAATGCGGATTGCTCAGTTTCCTGGAAGAAATTAGTGGGCACACGGTTGAGCGTCATGGTGCCGATTTTGGTTTCCTCCACATCCAGCCACATTTTAGTTGCGTCGAGTGGGTTGTAATTAAAGCCATTCAGCTGAGAAGGTTTCAGTACCTTGATATATAAATCCCACTGGGGGTAATCGCCGTTCTCAATGGCCGTATACATATCTCGCGTCGCATGGCTGAAATCTTTCGCCTGGATTTCCGCCGCTTCCTCCGCAGTCAGGTTTTTAATACCCTGGCGTGTTTTCCAATGGAATTTCACGTAGTGCACTTCGCCCTTATCGTTGATCAACTTGTAGGCGTGCACGCCCCAACCATCCATCTGACGCAGATTCGCCGGGGTACCGTAATCGGAGTAAACCCAGCTCAGCATATGGGTCGCTTCCGGGACATGGCTAAAGAAATCGAAGAAGCGATTCGGGTCCTGTTGATTGGTTACCGGGGAGGGTTTCAGGGAATGCACCATATCCGGAAATTTAATGGCATCGCGAATAAAAAATACCGGCAGGTTGTTGCCCACCAGGTCCCAGTTGCCCTCATCAGTATAAAATTTGGTGGCAAAACCACGGGGGTCACGCAGAGTTTCTGGCGAGCCCTTAGAGTGAATTACGGTTGAAAAACGCACGAATACCGGCGTCTTGCTGCCCGGCTCAAATACCGCCGCACGGGTCAGATCACTGATATCCTTAGTGGCTATAAATTCGCCGTGAACACCGGTGCCGCGTGCATGTACTACCCGCTCGGGAATACGTTCACGGGCGAAGCGCTGCAATTTCTGAATCAAATGCACATCCTGCAGAAGATTCCCACCATTTTCCCCCGCAGTTTGCGCGTTTTGATTATCGCCCACCGGTGCACCATTATCACGAGTCAATGTCTCGGCATTGGCGCCACCTATCAGGCCAATAGTTAATGCAAATAAAGGAAGATATTTCATCGGCAAGTTCGCCCCTACAACTGTTTCTATTACAGGGACAGAGCTTATAGACGTGTGTAATCAGCGGGAAATTAGACCTTATTATCGCTCTTATAGTCCGGATTAATGATAGTTGCGATTAATGAGTTTCACCGGTAGTGAAATTTATATTCAGGCGTTATCATTTTTTTTGGATTGATGTTTTGGCATCAGATACCAAAGCAATAGCGCCACAAAATAAAGGGCTGGAATGTCCCCCATCAAATTGGCTCTTTCGGTGTGATCATAAAGTGCCTGTAACAGCATAATGGTGGCATGCACCAGGCTGGACCAAACGGTAAACCAAATTAAGCTAGCATTGGCCGCGGGATTTTTTGCCGCACGAATTAGGAAGACCCCCAAGGTGGCGTAGATCCCCATAATCATTTGTTCATATTCAGGCTGACGTGGTGACCAGCCCCAACCTGAAGGCCACACCCACATCATCATCGGGTAGATCGCAAAAATAAATATCAAGCCGACAGCAACCAGAGCAATAGGTAGGTACTTAGCGCGGGCAATATCATCCATGGTGTTCTCTCTCATTTATCTGCCGGCTGGCGGATTGAATTATTCTTGTAAATCACCCGGTAAGTGACAGACCACTTCTAGATTATTGCCATCGGGGTCCAGTACATAGGCGGCGTAGTAATCCGGGTGATACTCTTCGTAAATATCCGGTACGCCATTATCGGTGCCGCCCGCCGCCAGTGCGGCTCGATAGAAATCTCTCACCACCTCACGCTCTTCTGCGCGAAAGGCGATATGCAGCTGGGCATTGCTTGGACCGTCATCGCTAATCCAGAACTCCGGCTTGTCCGCCCAGCCAAATCCTGCCGAATGATCAAACTCCATCACCAGTTCATAACCGAGACACGCCAGGGCTTGGCGATAAAATTCGCGGGAGCGGGCAAAATCCCCTACCGGTATTCTGATGTGATCCAACATGGGCAAATCTTTCCTCTCTCTTGGTGGCTTCACCGCCAACTTGCAAGATAGCTCAGGGGAGAGCGTTCGGCCTTGGTAGAGGAAGAATCGTGACGGGATTTACTGCGCGAGGAGACACAAAGAAAGTTAGAGGGAAGGCAGCCCTGCAAAGCTTGTTGCCAGGCTGCCATTCGAGAAGCTAAGCAGTTAGGGGCCTATATACCAGTGATACAATCCATAAGTCGCCACACCAAAACCAAAGGTTAGCTGGCCGATTAACAGTACACGGTAGGCAAAAGTGTAACGTGCAATTTCTCCACGGCGGATAGCATCGTTGGAAAAAATGCGGGCCTCTTCGGGAAACTCCTGCTCCAGGTTTTGCAAGGCCGGGACCGCCAATCTGAGCAGTTCCCGGCTACGTATATCCATCAGCCAAAAAACGGTTACCAAAATCATCACAAAACCGCCGAGCAGAGCCAGTATCAACGGGTGAAAATTTTTCTCCACCGCGGTAAAAATTCCCCCCTCCACAAACATGGTCAGAATCACAAAGAAATTAAACACTTTGAGACGCTGGTCAGCGGCGAAGCGATAGTGCTCACAAAGATACTTTACCTGCTCCAAACTCATTCTCCTTGAGTCAGTTTATTTACCTGAAATATCAGCGCTGAGATTCAAATAGCAGTAAAAAAAGCCGGGCAATGCCCGGCTTCTCTATGGCCTCGATAATCACACGATCGAGGAAAAAGTTACTGCGCTAAATTCAGGTCAGCGATTTTCGCGATGTGCCAGCAGGTCGTCAACCACCGCAGGGTCCGCCAAAGTGGAAGTATCCCCCAGATTGTCCAGATCGTTACAAGCTATCTTGCGCAGGATACGCCGCATGATTTTTCCAGAGCGAGTTTTAGGCAGGCCCGGCGCCCACTGAAGCACATCAGGTTTAGCGATAGGTCCTATCTCCTTGGCGCAGAGTCCAATCAACTCCTGCCGCAATGTGTCACTGGGCTCGCGCCCTGTTTTGAGAGTGACAAACGCATAGATGCCCTGCCCCTTAATATCGTGGGGATAACCCACCACAGCGGCTTCCGCGGTATCCGGGTGCGACACCAGGGCGCTTTCAATCTCCGCGGTACCGAGACGGTGGCCGGAAACATTCAGTACATCGTCGATACGTCCGGTAATCCAGTAATAACCATCAGCATCCCTACGCGCACCATCGCCAGTAAAGTAATAGCCGGGATAGGTGGAGAAATAGGTATCGATCATGCGCTGCTGGTCACCGTAAACACCGCGAATCATCGATGGCCAGCTCCGCTTAATCGCAAGCGAGCCCTCTCCTGGCCCCTCAATTTCTTTGCCATTACCATCCAATAATACCGGCTGCACGCCAAAGAAGGGTTTTGTTGCGGAACCCGGTTTAAGTGCCATTGCGCCGGGCAACGGGGTAATCATGTGGGCGCCGGTTTCTGTCTGCCACCAGGTATCCACAATCGGGCAGCGCTCATCGCCAACTACCTTGTAATACCACTCCCAGGCTTCCGGGTTAATCGGCTCACCCACTGTTCCCAACAGTCGCAGGGAGCTCCGCTCAGTACTTGTGACATACTCATCTCCGGCTCCCATTAATGCGCGGATTGCCGTGGGTGCGGTGTAGAAGCTGTTGACCTGGTGTTTATCCACAACCTGCCAGAAACGTGAGGCATCGGGGTAAGTCGGTACACCTTCAAACATCAACGTGGTAGCCCCTGCAGCCAGGGGACCGTAAACGATATAACTGTGGCCGGTAACCCAACCGACATCGGCGGTACACCAGAAAACCTCGCCCTCGCGGTAATCAAACACATACTTGAAGGTCATGGTGGCCATCAGCAGGTAGCCTGCTGTGGTATGCAGTACACCCTTGGGCTTGCCGGTGGAACCGGAGGTGTAGAGGATAAATAGTGGGTCCTCGGCGTTGACGATTTCCGGTTCACATTCACCATCCATTTCCGCAATGGAATCCGCATACCAGATATCGCGCTTACTATCCCAGTCCACCGGGGCACCAATATGTTTCACCACAATGGCCGTATGTACGTTGGGACACTCGGACAGGGCCTTGTCCACATTGGCTTTGAGAGGGATATGCTTGCCACCGCGAATTGCCTCATCGGCAGTGATCACCAGGCGACAATCGGAATCGAGTATACGATCCCTCAGTGAGCTCGGCGAGAAGCCGCCAAACACCACCGAGTGCACCGCGCCAATACGAGCACAGGCCAGCATGGCGTAAGCCGCCTCGGGAATCATAGGCATATAAATACAAACCCGATCCCCTTTTTTAACCCCGCGGGATTTCAGCAGGTTTCCCAGGCGACATACATTGTCATACAGGGTGCGGTAGGTGATTGCCACGCTATCCGCCGGGTCGTCCCCCTCCCATAAAATGGCCGTTTGATCACTGCGGCTAGCCAGGTGTCGATCGATACAGTTCACCGTGACATTGAGCTGACCATCGGCAAACCAGGCCGTATGCCCTCGGTGCATATCCTCTTCCAGCACCTGGGTAAAAGGTTTTTCCCACTGCAGAAAATCCTTTGCCTGTTGCGCCCAGAAGGCCTCCGGGTTTTGCACCGACTGATGATACATTCTCTCGTAATCTTCTGCGCCAATCAGGGCATTGGCGGCAAACTCAGCAGGTATGGGACGGGTATGCACTTCTGACATCTTCTTCTCCTTTATTATTAGCGTGGCATGGTGGCCTAGAGAAATCTGAGCTTATTAGGGCTTTATTCGGCTCACTTTATAGTATTGCCAGGGTGAAACAATCCCCCCACCTCTGGCAGAGCTAAAAACTAGGAAAAGTTCACAGCAGTACAAGAACATTCGCCTATCCCTCATCCACCGGAGACGGCTGAAACAACAAAAGGCCAGAGGGTTAATTAACAACGAAAATTATCGAATAAGCGCTGGGCAATTTACCGGGTATTAAATCCAGATATTATTATCCGCGGTCAGTTCACCCCCGGCATCACCAGTATTTACAACACCTCTGGGCTCGACCAGTAAAATCTCGCACTCCTGCTCAGCCCTTGGCTTGTGCTCCACGCCTTTGGGCACCACAGTCATCTCCCCAGGGCCCAAACAGATCGTATTATCCCGAAACTCAATTTCCATTTGTCCTGAGATAACGATAAAAACCTCATCCGTATCGGGATGATCATGCCAGGTAAACTCTCCTTGTATCTTTACCAGCTTGAATTGGTAATCATTCATCTCCGCGATGACCTTAGGAGACCAATGATCCGGGAACTTTGCTAGCTTTTCTCTGAAATTAATGACTTTATAACTCATTACCTAATCCTTTTCTCCCAAGCCAAAAAAGCACTTACAAGTTGAAAACTATATCGAGCGTGAAATCTCAACTAAGTCTCTGAGCCTTCCAACCCTATGCTGGCTAAAAACCAACACTCCCGATTTTCGTAAACGGGCAGCCACTATTCCAACCCCTTTTTTCTTCACTCCAGCAAAACTGCCATCGTAAATAAAATTCGAACCACAGGAGGGGCTGTTTTCTGTAAGTACCGCGAACTTGATATCCTGATCACGACACAGGCGCAGGGCTAAATCCGCTCCCAATATAAATTGATCCGTCAGATCCTCCCTGTCGCTTCCTATAACTCTGGCCGTACCCGCTAAAACCTCAGTTCCGCTACCGCCGAAAATCTCTGCCGGCGCCCTGGGGACAGGTAAACCTGCCGACACCTCTGGACAAAGGGGAACAACCTCCTGGGTATCCACAAGCCAATTAAAATCTTTGCTATCAACCTCAACATCGCTACCGTTATAGCGCACCGCACATCCCAGAAGACATGAGCTTACCAATATTTTTGCCATATACACCTTCACCTAAAATGGACACAATAGGATAACAAGTTCATGGATCATTGAAATTCACAATACACAGTTTTTCGGCTTGCATGAAAAACGAATTAAGTCAGAAAGTCGGGATCACGGGACAGATCCCCCAGGCATAACGAGAAATCCATAAATAAACTTATTCGAGACAGAAACAATGCGACTTTCAATATTGCTTTTGATCATCTGCCTGATAATCAGCCCCGCGCTTAATGCCAAACAACTGGCCATTACTTTTGATGATACTCCCCGTAAAGCCGATGGTTATTTTGATGGGCCAGCCCGAGCTAAAGCACTCATTGAGAACCTGGAAAAACATCAAATTGGCCAGGTAGCGTTCTTTTCCACCACACAATTTCTGGACCAGGAAGGACTGGAAAGGATGCGTCTCTACGACGAAGCCGGGCATATTATTGGAAACCACACCCACAGCCACCCAAACTTCCTTGAAACAGAGCTATCCACTTACCAGGAGGAATTTTTACAGGCACACCAATTACTTCAGCAATTTGACAACTTTAAGCCCTACTTTCGCTTTCCTTATTTGCGTGAGGGGGAAACTGTCGAAAAACGGGACGGCATGAGAAATCTGCTAAAAGAAAATAAGTACCAAAATGCCTATATAACACTGAATAATTACGACTGGTATATCGAAGCACTATTCCAAAAGGCTTTAAAAGAAGATAAACCCGTTAACCTACAAAAGCTTGCTGAAATGTATGTGGATGTGCTGATGCAGAGCATTAACTACTATGACCAGCTGGCAATCAAACATCTTGATCGTTCGCCCAAACATATATTGCTCTTACACGAGATGGATATTTCCGCGCTTTTTATCGGGAATTTAGTGCAAAGCTTAAGGCAGGAAGGCTGGGAGATAATCTCTCCCGAAGAAGCCTATCAGGATCCCATCGCCCAATACCAACTCCCCCAACCGCTCAAATACAACCCGGGCAGAGTCGGAGAAATCGCATTGAATAATGGGCAAAAGCAGGGCTTGTGGCACTACACACTGGATGAATCGTACCTGGAAAAAAGATTCTAGCAGGAAGTGTTATTACTCTCGGATCAATAATCTATTGAAAGCTTTTCTAGCATTAGAGTGAAAACGCAGAGGCATGAAAATTCATTAGGTGGGCAGAATACTACAGGGCTATAAGCCCTGTAGCCGGGGAATTAAGCTTCAGCGAGCTGCACAGGAATGGTATTGGTGCTGCGTTCCACCTTGTTATGTTCATCCAGGTAGACCAGCTTGGGCTTGTGATTATCAGCCTCGGCTTCAGTCATCTGTGCATAGGAGGCGATAATAATACGGTCACCGACCTGTACACGGCGGGCAGCGGCACCGTTCATGGAGATAATACCGGAGCCGCGCTCGGCAAGGATCACATAGGTGTGAAAACGCTCGCCATTGCTCACATTGTAAATGTCAATTTTTTCAAATTCGCGCAGACCGGCCAGCTCCACCAGGTCTTGGTCAATCGCGCAGGAGCCGTCATACCAGAGTTCGGCCTGGGTCACCGCGGCCATATGCAGTTTGCACTTCAACATTTCAATTTGCATGGTTGGATGCCCCTCAGAGTTCCAGGGATACGTTGTCGATCAGGCGCGCCGCGCTAGTGTACATCGCGCCCAGAATCGTAATTTGTTTATCGTCATCGGCCGCCGGCTGTAGATCCTTGCTGTAGCAGATGGAGAAGTAGTCAACGCGAAAACCAGTCTCTTCAATGCGCTGACTTGCCTCTTTTTCCAACTCGGCAAAATCCCGACGCCCAGCCACGATTTCATCTTTAACCCAATTCAGTGACTGGTTGAGCACCGCCACCTTAGGGCGCTCTTCGGCAGTGATATAACCGTTGCGCGAACTCATCGCCAGGCCATCGCTTTCCCGATGTACCGGCGCGGCGACAATCTCCACCGGCATGCACAGGTCTTCCACCATACGGCGGATAACTGCCAACTGCTGGAAATCCTTGATTCCGAAGATGGCCTTATCAGGCTGGACAATATTGAACAGCTTGGAAACCACCGTTGTAACTCCCTCGAAGTGACCGGGGCGGCTAGCGCCACAGAGCACATCGGTCATGGCCGGGCAAACCACACGGGTCTGCTGATCCATACCGTTGGGGTAAATTTCGTTCTCATCCGGGTGGAATAGAAAATCGCACTCGGCCTCACGCAGCCTGGCCATATCCCGCTCCATAGTGCGCGGGTACTTGTCCCAGTCTTCATTCAAACCGAACTGAAGACGGTTGACGAAGATTGACACCACTACCAGGTCACAGTGCTGCTGGGCCAACTTGACCAGTTCGATATGGGCATCGTGCAGATTGCCCATGGTGGGCACGAAGCCCACGGTCTTGCCGTCTGCACGGGCTTTGGCCAATGCCTCGCGCAGGCTGGCTACGTGGTGAAAGACTTGCATCTCTATACGGCTCACTATGAATCAGCGCGGCATCATACTCGCTGAGACGGGGCGTCTCAACATAGTGAAAGTGCCGCTATCTTCAGGTTTTTCCTTCGGCAACTCCGGCAGGCTGTAACCCCCTATTCAAGTCTCACAAGCCGGATTGCCAGTCAGCTCCAACACCTCATTACAGCCCCCTTTTATCCCGACTCAAACTGTCGCGCAGAGTTCAGGAAGTGTTCATACCCGCCAGGGCAAACTGCCCGCCAAGATTCACAAAAGACTTTAACGACATCGAAAGAGCCATCCGTGCTCGGGAGCGCTGCCATGAGACACCTCACTACTGCCATCGCCACCGCGGGCCTGCTGCTGTTAGCAACCCCGGCCTTATCTGAAGTCCACCGGGAACATCAGCGGGCTATGGACCAGGATCACCACGGACAGGGTAGAGCCCATCGCGAACAACGTCACATGGAACGCGGCCACAACAGACATCACGATAAGCACCACAGTCGCAAGCACGAGAGAGAACACCGTCGAGAAGAGCGCAAACAGCGCAGGGAAGCACGTAAACAGCGCAGAGAAGAGCGCAGACATCGCCGCGAAGTTCGCCACGCCTATAAAGACGGCTATTCCGATGGCTACAGCCGCGGCCACCGCACTGGCCACCGGCACGAGCACCGTGCGACACACAGGCCTCACTATCGCCGCGGCCATCGTGGGCACCGCCCACACTGGCGTCCAGCGCACTATGGATACGGCTATCGCTGGCGCCACCTGCCCCATAATTTTGTCAGTGTCAGCATAGGCGCCGCCGGCTTCTACTACAGCGATGGGATTTTTTACCGCCCGGCCTCCCACGGCTACGTGGTAACCCGCCCGCCCCACGGTGCCATAGTACACAGTTTGCCGGCTTCCGCGCTCACGGTGGTTCTCGGTGGCTACAACTACTACGTAGCTTATGACACCTACTACCAGTGGGATGATCTGCGACGCGGCTACCGTGTTGTGCCCAACCCCGGATTGTTTTAACCCTACCCCTCTTCCATCCCCCCTAGCTTCAGCGGTCTCAGGACCGCTTTTTTAATTCGCCCTAAATCGGCGCTGAAAATCTTCATTGCAAATAGCGCTAAAATCTGCGAAAACCGAATAAATATTTAGTTTTTAGCTGGGAAAAAATAGCGTTTTTTTATCTATAGTTATTGCTTTCCAGCACTGCTGGGCCCAAGATTCGCGCCCGCCACAGATCAACGGAAAGGCGCCATGAAACAGCAACAAGTAAAAAACTGGACCTGCGAAGATTCGGCCGAGCTCTACGGCATCCGCAACTGGGGCGCCGGCTATTTCGATTTAAATGAAAACGGTGAAGTCTCTGTACTCACAGAGGGCCCCAACGGCGAATCCCACAGTGTCTCTTTGATGGAAATCGCCCGCGGCGCTACCGAGCGCGGCCTCGGTATGCCGCTATTGCTGCGCATCGAAAATTTGCTCGATGCCCAGATCGCCCGTATTAATGAATCCTTTGCCCGCGCCATCGAAGGTTGTGGCTACGGCAACGTATTCCGCGGTGTTTTCCCCATCAAGGTCAACCAGCAGTGCCAGGTGATCGAAGAGATCGCCAGTGCCGGCCGCCGCTTTAACCACGGCCTGGAAGCCGGTAGTAAAGCCGAGCTGATCGCTGCGCTGTCCATTTTGGATAACACCGAATCCCTGATTGTGTGCAACGGCTACAAGGACGAGGAATTTATCAACCTCGGCCTGCAGGCACAGCGCCTGGGAGTACAGATTTTCTTCGTGGTGGAAACCCCGTCGGAAGTGGAGACCATTATCCGCTGCGCAGAGCGCGAACAGGTGCGCCCCAATATCGGCGCGCGGGTAAAACTCGCCTCTAAAGTGGGCGGCTACTGGAATGCTACCAGTGGCGACCGCAGTATTTTTGGTCTGGGCAGTAACGACCTGATCGCCATGGTCGACCAGCTGCGCAGCCACGATATGCTCGACTGCCTCAAGCTGCTGCACTACCACCTGGGCTCACAGGTGCCGAATATTCGTGATATCCGCACCGGTGTGCTTGAAGCCTGCCGCTACTACGCCGACCTGGTGGAAGAAGGCGCACCCATGGGCTATCTGGACCTGGGCGGCGGCCTGGCAGTGGACTACGACGGCACCAAGAGCAACTACACCCACTCCAAGAACTACTCCCTGGACGAGTACTGCGTGGATGTGGTGGAAGCCATTATGGGCACCCTCGACAGCGAGGACGTGGCGCACCCGGTCATCATCACCGAATCCGGCCGTGCCACCGTGGCTTATTCCTCGGTGCTGCTGTTCGATGTACTCGACACCACCCGCTTTGAACCGGTGGAGCTGGAGCACACCAAGATCAGCGAAGGTGACCACCAGATGCTGCTCAATCTGCAGGACGCGGTGCGCAATATCACCCCCAAAAACCTGCAGGAGAGCTACAACGACGCCCTCTACTATCGCGACGAAGTGCGCTCCCTCTATCTGCACGGCCAGGTGAGCCTGCGCGAGCGCGCCAATGCGGAGAACCTGTTCCTGCAGGGCGCCCAGGAAATTCGCGCGCTTCTGGATGAGGCGGAGGAAATACCGGCAGACCTTGAGGCCCTGCCGGAAGTGCTGTCGGACATCTACTACGCCAATGTCAGCGTATTCCAATCGATCCCCGATATGTGGGCCATCGACCAGGTATTCCCGCTGCTGCCGATCCATCGCCTGGATGAAGCGCCGACCCGCTCGGCTATCATTGCCGACATCACCTGCGATTGCGACGGCAAGATCGACCGCTTTATCGGCCGCGAGAAGGAGCAGAAAACCCTGCCCCTGCACGAGCTGAAAGATGGCGAGGACTATATTCTCGGCACCTTCCTGGTGGGCGCCTACCAGGAGACTCTGGGCGACTTGCACAACCTGTTCGGCGACACCAACGTAGTGAGCGTACGTATCCAGGAAGACGGTAGTATCGACTTCAGCCGCGAAATTCACGGCGACAGTATTTCCGACGTGCTGAGTTACGTAGAATATCAACCCGAGGCGCTGTTCGAGCGTTTCCGCCGCCTGGCTGAGCGCGCGGTAAAACAAGGGTTGATCACCGCCGCTCAGCGCAAGCAGATACTGCACACCTACACCGCCAGCATGAGCGGCTACACCTACTTCGAAAAGTAAGTTTGAAAAATAAGGCGCCAGCGCCTTCGAGAAGATAGCGGCGACCAACGCCGCAGACTAAGGAGATCTTTATGGCCAACGTACTGATCATCGGCGCCGGCGGCGTCGGCCAGGTGGTCGCACACAAGTGCGCCCAGGTAGAGGAAGTGTTTGAAAATATCACCCTCGCCAGCCGCACCAAGAGCAAGTGCGACAAGATCGCGGAAATGCTGCCGCGCAAAATCGATACCGCCGAAGTCGATGCGGACAACGTACCCGAACTGGTCAAGTTGATTGAAAAAGTAAAGCCGGACATGGTCATCAATGTGGCCCTGCCCTACCAGGACCTGCACATCATGGATGCCTGCCTGGAGACCGGCGTACATTACCTGGACACCGCCAACTACGAGCCGCCGGAAGAGGCCAAGTTCGAGTACAAGTGGCAGTGGGCCTATCAGGAAAAGTTCGAGAAAGCGGGCCTGATGGCACTGCTGGGCAGCGGTTTCGACCCCGGCGTGACCAGCGTATTTACTGCCTACGCCAAGAAGCACCACTTCGATCGTATCCACACCCTGGATATCCTCGACTGTAATGCCGGTGACCACGGCCTGCCGTTCGCCACCAACTTCAACCCGGAAATCAATATCCGCGAGATCACCGCTAACGGTCGCTACTGGGAAAATGGCCAGTGGGTAACCACCAAGCCGATGGAAGAGAAGCGCGTATTCAACTTCCCCGAAGGCATTGGCGATAAAGACATCTACCTGCTGTACCACGAAGAGCTGGAGTCCCTATCCAAGCACTTCCCGGAAATTGAGCGCGCGCGTTTCTGGATGACCTTTGGCGAGAGCTATCTGAAGCACCTGGAAGTCCTGCAAAACGTCGGCATGACTGGCATTGAGCCGGTGCAGTTCCAGGGCCAGGAAATTGTGCCCATCCAGTTCCTCAAGGCCATGCTGCCGGACCCCGCCAGCCTGGGCCCACTGACCAAAGGCAAGACCTGTATCGGCAACATTATCCGCGGCACCAAAGACGGCGAAGAGAAAATCTACTACGTCTACAACACCTGTGATCACCAGGACTGCTACCAAGAAGTGCAGTCCCAGGCCATCTCCTACACCACCGGTGTACCGGCGATGATCGGCGCCAAAATGATGCTGGAAGGCAAGTGGATGAAGCCCGGTGTATGGAACATGGAACAGATGGACCCGGATCCCTTTATGGACGATCTGAACAAGTACGGCCTGCCCTGGCAGGAAACCTGGCTGGATAAACCCTTCCGGTAATTCCGCACTTTTCCACACCCCTCGGGATGGGCCCCGGCGCCCATCCCGCGCAGCAGGATAATAAGCTCCCCATGGATCTCACTCCCCGCGTAGACTACTTCGGACACTTTGACCCCTACCGCGTACCCTCTCCCTGTTTCGTGGTCGATGAAATCGCCTTGCGCGACAACCTGGCACTCCTCGCCGACGTACAGAAGCGCAGTGGCGCCAAAGTATTGGCGGCGCTTAAAGCCTTTTCCATGTTCAGCACCGGGCCTATCGTCGCTGAGTACCTATCCGGTACCTGTGCCAGTGGCCTGTTTGAGGCCAAGCTCGGTTTTGAGGAATACGGCGGCCGCGATCAGGGCAAGGAAGTACACGTATTCAGCGCCGGCTATAAAGACGAAGAACTGCGCGAAATTCTGCAGTTCGCTCACCACGTGATCTTCAACTCCTTTTCCCAGTGGAAGCGCTACCGGGAACTGTGCCTGGATATGCAAAAGCAGCGCCCCGAACTGCGCTTTGGCCTGCGTATTAACCCAGAGCACTCCGAAGGCCACACCGATCTCTACGATCCCTGCGCGCCCTGCTCGCGCCTGGGCATAGTGCGTTCACTATTTGAGGACGAGTCTCTGGAGGGCATCAGCGGCCTGCACTTTCACACCCTGTGTGAACAGGACTTCAAACCTCTGGAGCGCACCATCGCTGCCGTGGAGGAAAAGTTTGGCGACCTGATCCCACAAATGGAGTGGATCAATTTCGGCGGCGGCCACCACATTACCCGGCGCGATTACCAGGTGGATGAGCTGATTGCCGCTGTGCGCAACTTCTCCGAAAAATACGATGTGCAGGTCTACCTGGAACCCGGTGAGGCTATTTCCCTGTTCGCCGGCATCCTGGTGACAGAAGTGGTGGATACCGCCTGGAACGGCCAGAACCAGGCCATTCTCGACGCCTCCGCCACCTGCCATATGCCGGATGTTCTGGAGATGCCCTACCGCCCGGAAATCACCGGCGCCGCGCGCCCCGGCGAGCTGCCCCACACCTACCGCCTGGGCGGGCAGAGCTGCCTGGCCGGCGACAGCATCGGCGAGTACAGCTTCCACAACCCGCTTAGGGTGGGAGAACGCCTGGTGTTCGAGGAGATGGCCTACTACACCATGGTGAAAACCAATACATTCAACGGTATTCCCCTGCCATCCATCGCCCTGTGGAA
The DNA here is from genome assembly GCF_052466775.1 of Microbulbifer sp. CnH-101-G. NCBI lineage: Bacteria > Pseudomonadati > Pseudomonadota > Gammaproteobacteria > Cellvibrionales > Microbulbiferaceae > Microbulbifer > Microbulbifer sp. CnH-101-G. The sequence goes on along the minus strand of NZ_CP174292.1, from coordinate 4,296,083 downwards.
TTCGGAGACCGACGACCTGAAGATGATCAAAAGCTTCGGTTACGAGGACTTCAAGGGACGCCTCTCCTGAGCGTACCCCCAATCAAGATAGTGATCGGCAGGCAGTACCAAAGCCTGCCATCAGAGGACATTCAGATGCAGCCAGAAAACGACTACCCCATCTTCCTGGGCTCGGAAATCGAGCAACCCAAGCCCGAGAACGCCTTTTTCCATATTATCCCCATTCCCTACGAGGAAACCGTCTCCTACGGCGGTGGCACCGGCAAGGGCCCGGCCTCCATTTTAGAGGCCTCCTGGCAGCTGGAGACGTTCGACAACTTTTCCTCGCCCTGCGAGCTGGGTATCTACACCCGCCCGCCGGTTGAAATGGGTGGCGCCGCGGAACAGGTAATGGACAATATCGCCGCAGCCACCAAAGAGGTGCTGGCACTGGGTAAGATGCCCGTGGGCATCGGCGGCGAGCACTCGGTAACCTGGGGCATTATCAAAGGCCTGCTGGATGCCGGTGAAACCGACTTCGGTGTGGTGCAGATCGACGCCCATGCGGACCTGCGTGATCGCTATGAAGGTCACAAGCACAGCCACGCCAGCGTCATGCGCCTGGTGGTAGAGGCCGGTGTGCCCCTGTTCCAGCTGGGTATTCGCGCTTACTGTGAAGAGGAGATGCAGGCGCGCAAGGATTACAACGTCGGCTATCTGGATGCCCACCAGCTGGTACCCAACAACGTGCAGGAATTCCAGCTGCCGGAAAACTTCCCCAAGAAGGTCTTTTTCACCCTGGATGTGGATGGTATGGACCCATCGGTCTTCCCCTCTACCGGCACTCCGGTACCCGGCGGTCTGGGTTGGTACCAGACCCTCAACCTATTCGAATCCGTGGCGCGCCAGCGCCAGATTATCGGCTTCGATGTGCTGGAATTCGCGCCCATCGAAGGCTTCCACGCCTATGATTTCGCCGCGGCCCAGCTGATGTACAAACTGATGGGGATTATCCAGCGCAACCGCTGAGCGAGATCTCACTCTTCAGTACTTTGACAATTCTTAACCAATTAACCTGTCATTGCTGTCAGATTAAGGGTTAGTATGTCGATGTGAGTAATCACTTCGCTGGAGAGACTGTGAATAAGCTGAATCTAGTTCTTGGCGCCAGTGCCTTTATTGCACTGGCGGCTTTTGCCTTTAGTCCATCTGCGGACGCCCGTGGCTACGATCGTTGGGGAGAGCACCGCCATCATCATCGCCACGGTCACTACCATGGCGGCACCCGTATATCTATTGGCTTTGTCGCCCCGGTACTACCCACCAATCATGTGCGGGTTGCCGTCGGTGGGCGCCCCTATTACTACCACGGCGGACACTTCTACCGTCATGGCCCACGGGGTTATGTAGTGGTTAGTGCGCCACTGGGCGCTTCAGTAGTAACACTGCCAAGCAGAGCCGTGCCGGTACAGGTGGGTGGCGTGACCTACTACCAGTACGCCGATGCCTATTACCAGTGGGTGCCAGCCACCCGTACTTATGTGGTAGTCGCACCTCCCGCACCGGTGGCGGTCGTCCCAGCTCCGGCACCAGTGGTTACGGTTCCAGCACCTGTCGCTGCAACTCCTGCGCCAGCGACGGTCCCCGCGACACCAGATCCAGGCCCAGAAGGTTTCCAGCCCGGTCAGGTGGTGGAGACGCTGCCCAAAGGCTACGCGGCTGAAGTGATCAATGGCATTCAATACTACCGCTATGGTGGCAACTACTTTATGCCGACCCAGCGCGATGGCCAGGAAGTCTATGTAGTGGTCAAGCTGTAAGCGCCGCCGCGCTTTCCAGCCCGTGAAAACGGGCGAACTGACGCAAAGCCCGGTGAAAGCTCGCCTCCAGCGAGGCACCGGGCTTTTCCTGCCAGTGCAGAGCCTCGATTCGCAGAACTCCCGATTCCCGATCCGCCTTCAGGTCCACCAACCCCGCAAAACGATCACCGTATAAAATCGGCAGACAGAAGTAGCCATAGCGGCGCTTGGCTGAAGGGACATAGCATTCCAGCTGGTAATCGAACCCAAACAGGCGGCGCAGACGCTTGCGCTGCAATATGAGCGGATCGAAAGGCGATAACAGCCGCACCTTGCGTCCTGGTCGCGCCGGACTCTGCTCCGGCTGCTCTGTGAGCATCAACTCTTTGCCATGAGAAGTCAGCTCACCAGTGGTGAGCATATTTTCGATGGCCCGTTGAATCAGGGGCTTGTCTTCTCGGCGCAGATAGGCGATTTCCTCAGCGCGGCCAATGCCCTGGCAACCGAGAAAAGTGCGCACCAGGTGTCGGCCATACGCCATTTCAGTAGCGGCGCTGGACGAGGTATTTGCCGGCAATACCCGCTCCGGGAGATCGAAGACTTTTTGAAAACCCTCGCGGTGGCTGACCATCAGCTCACCCTCGTGAAATAACTGCTCCAGCGCTTTCTTTTCCTCAGACCACTCCCACCAGCCGCTTTTGGTGCGCACAAAGTCACTGGCTTTCAAGGGCCCCTCGGCGCGTACTCGGTCCAACACATAGCGGCACAACTTGGCATTCTTCTCAAACCAATGGCGCTGCCCCGCGCGGATACGATCCATACGCACCCGAGCATAGGGATAGTGCTCCATCGACAGGTAAGCGGCGGCGTGGGACCAGTATTCGAAAATTTCGCGGCGCTGTTCCGCTTCTGCCAGGTGTGACTCGCGGTAGCGGGGCAAGCGGTTGTACAGCTGATGGTGGTGCGCGCGGGTAATGCGCTGGATGGCATCCAGTTGCAGAGCGCCGAGATGCGCTATTAAGGCGGAGAGCCCCTCACTCCAGGGGCTGTGGATAAACTGGCGCTCCAGCACCAGTGCGCGGATCTGTTGCTCTGTCAGCAAGGTATCACTCTCCTTGAGTTCCGCGAGACGCGCTGCTTGCCAGCACAGGTTTTAGGTGCTGAGGCGAGGAGGCCTACTCGCCCTGATAGTATTCCGGTGCCAGGTTATCGAAACGCGTATATTTACCGATAAATGCCGCGCGACAGGTGCCTATCTCACCGTTACGTTGTTTGCCGATAATCAACTCGGCTAGCCCCTTATCCGGGCTGTCCTCGTTGTAGTATTCATCGCGGTAGATAAACAGAATCACATCCGCATCCTGCTCGATCGCCCCGGATTCCCGCAGATCCGAGTTCATCGGCCGCTTATTGGGGCGCTGCTCTACACCGCGGTTGAGCTGCGACAGGGCGACTACCGGGCAGTCGTACTCTTTCGCCAGCGCCTTGAGAGAGCGCGAAATCTCGGAGATTTCCTGGGTGCGGCCCTCGGTAGAGCCCTTCACCTGCATCAGCTGCAGGTAGTCCACCATAATCATCGCCGGCAGGCTCTTGGCCTCGGCATCCTCGCGGCTCAAGCGCGGATTCTCCCGCATCAGCTTGTTGATATGATCCCGCACCGTGCGCTTGGTACGCGCGCGCACTTCACTGGGACTCAGCGCCGGGGTGTCATCGATGTACAGGGCTTTGCCCTTCATTTTCTGTACGGCGCTGGAGAGCTTGGGCCAATCCTCTTCCTGCAACTTGCCATTGCGAATACGGCCCTGGTCGATGCGGCCGATAGAAGACAGCATCCGCATTACCAGACTGTCGGAAGGCATCTCCATACTGAAGACCAGGGTCGGGCGCTCCTGGCTGAGCATGGCGCTCTCAATAAAATTCAGTGCCAGCGCGGTTTTGCCCATGGAAGGACGCGCGGCGAGGATTACCAGCTCACCCGGTTGCCAGCCTGAGGTACGCTGGTCCAGTTCGGTGAGTCCGGTACTGATACCGGTGATATCGCCTTCAGTTTTGAACAATTCATCGATGCGCTCGACGGTTTTCTTCAGCAGGGTATCCACGCCGACGAAACCGCCCTCTTTGGCACGCCCCTCGGCAATCTCAGCCACACGACGCTCGGCCATTTGCAGCAGATCTGCAGAGGCCAGGCCACCGGGATTAAAACTGGTGCGGCTGATCTCGCCGGCGGCGGCGATCAGCTGACGCAGCATAGAGCGCTCGCGCACTATCTTGGCGTAGGCGACGATATTCGCTGCGGAGGGGGTATTCTCGGCCAGCTCTGCCAGATAGGCGGGGCCGCCCACCTCACCGAGGAGGTCGCGACTGGCGAGGCCTTCGGCGAGGGTAACGATATCCAGCGGCTGTTCGCCATCACTCAGCTCGCGCATGACCGCAAAGATTTTGCGGTGGCTGGCGGTAAAGAAGTCCTCTTCACTCAGCTGTTCGGCGACCGCATCGATGCGGCCCGGGTCCAGCATCAGGCCCCCCAGCACAGACTGCTCCGCCTCTACCGAATGCGGCAGCGGTGAGCTTTCCTCACTGTGGATATCTTCTTCGGGGGTAGCGTATTCGTCGATCATGGGGCTTTACTGGATACCAGAAACAAAACAGGCGCTGACCCGGTAGGGTGCAGCGCCCGATTGTAGCGCGGCTGGCGCCTGTGGCACCAACTGCTTGTCGGCAAAACCTTACTCGGCTTCGATAACGACTTTAACTACAGCAGTCACGTCGGAGTGCAGCTGTACGTCTACTTCGTACTCGCCCACTTCGCGCAGAGCGCCTTCCGGCAGCTTCACTTCAGCCTTGGCAACTTCAACACCGCCAGCAGTGATTGCGTCGGCGATATCGCGAGTACCGATAGAACCGAACAGTTTGCCTTCGTCACCAGCGTTGGCAGCGATGGTTACAACCAGGTCGGCCAGCTTGGTAGCGCGGCTCTCAGCTTCTGCCATTTTGGCAGCTGCTGCAGCTTCCAGTTCAGCGCGCTTTGCTTCGAACTCAGCAACGTTGGCTGCGGTAGCCGGAATTGCCTTACCAGTCGGCAACAGGAAGTTGCGGCCGAAACCGGCTTTAACTTCAACGCGATCACCCACGTTGCCCAGTTTGCCTACTTTATCGAGCAGAATAACTTCCATCTCGGTTTCCTCAATTTCTGTATTGTGCGAAGCGCGCCTACTTTGCGGAGCGCCCGCGAATATCTATCCAGCTATCTACCAGAGCCAAACCACACAGGAATCCAGCCAGGGGTAGGCCACCAATCACCAGCATCACGTACATCGCCACTAGGGGACCAATCCCCCAACCGCGACTGGCGACCAGCCAGTGAATCAGGGCGATGCCTGCAACTACCATGGGGAAGGCGATCACCGCGCCCCAAAAGGCGTAACCCGGTGTCACCAGGCTCACCACCCACAGCAGCATACTCAGTGCCGCCAGCCATACCGGCATACGCAACTGGTGAAACTCCTGGCGGAAACCGCCGGGGTTGTACAGCAGCGCCTGCCAGTAGCGCCCCAGAACCAAAGCCAGTGTGGCACTCATTGCCGATATCAGGCTCAGATATCCAGTGATCTGCAATTCGCCTGAGAACACCTGCTTCAGCTCTTCCATCGGAACCGTATTGGGCTGCTCCGCCGCTCTTTCGAGCGCCTGCATAAAGCCCTGCAACAAGCCACCGCCGAAGACGGAAGTGAGCAATATGCCCACCGCCGAGGCCGCCGTTACTGTGAACAGTGCAACGACCCATGAGCGGCTACTGCGCAGTGCCATGGCGCCGCAGAATACTGCGGCGAAGTGGCCGGCGGAAATGCCAGTCACTAGTGGTGGCACATTGCCGCTCATGCCCATAACAACGATCGGCAACAGTGCCCAGGCCAAAACCATCAGGCCTTCACTGCTGCCGCGGCGCAAACTCACTAGAGCGAGGATTGCCGGGCTTATCAGCGGTATCCCCACCATGGTGAGGATCACCGCCCGCACGCGCCCGCGCATAATAAACTCAGCTACGGCGCGCATAGTTAGATAGCTTCTCTATTAATGAGTCTAAGCAAACTGCGGCTTAGGCTTCGTGGCTGTCCGTGTACGGCAGCAGGGCCAGGTAGCGCGCGCGCTTGACCGCGGAGGCCAGCTGACGCTGATACTTGGCTTTGGTACCGGTGATACGGCTTGGAACAATCTTGCCAGTCTCAGAGATGTAGGCTTTCAGGGTATCGAGATCTTTGTAGTCGATACGCTTAACACCTTCAGCGGTGAAACGGCAGAACTTGCGACGACGGAAAAAACGTGCCATCTGATAATCCCCTTACTCTTCGCTTTCAGCGTTATCGGAAGATACTTCCGCGTCGTCAGAAGAAGATTGCTCTTCTTCTGCGCGCTCGCGACGCTCGGTGCGCTCTGCACGGGCAGCCTTGCGCTCACGGCTCTCTTTTTCCGCTTTCATGATCGGGCTCTCGTCGGTGATCGCCTCGTCTTCACGGATTACCAGATTACGGATAACCGCATCGTTGTAACGGAAGTTGGTGGTCAGCTCTTCCAGAGCTTCTTCGGTGCACTCAACATTCATCAGAATGTAGTGGGCTTTGTGGATCTTGTTGATCGGGTAAGCCAGACGGCGACGGCCCCAGTCTTCCAGACGGTGTACTTCACCGCCAGTGTCCTTGATGGCAGCGGTGTAACGCTCCACCATGCCAGGTACCTGCTCGCTCTGGTCCGGGTGAACCAGGAATACAATTTCGTAATGACGCATTTTAGCTCCTTACGGGTTAATCAGCCTTCCGGACAGTCCGGTAAGGCAAGGAGTACAACGGGTGCGGATAAACCGAGCCCATTGCGGGCGGCGTATTCTAGGCAGTTGCGGGATTGCTTGCAAGTTAACCAATTACTCTAGGGCAGTATCTCCGCCTGCTCGGGCACAAGTTGACCAATTAACCCAACCGCCTCCTCAGAGACCACCCTTGCCACAAAGGGCCTCAGCCCAGCGAAACCCTGTCTTTGTGTAGATTCAGCCACTGAACTGCGCGTTCTGGTCATGGGTTTGTGGCGGCGAGCTGGCATATAGTGCCTCCCTCTGTAGGGAGAAGTACCATGCCCCAAGAAACCCACAACCTTACTTTTGGCGCCTTCCAGGTGCCCGTCACTACGGTTCGCAACGGCGAAGGCCCCCTTGCCCTGGTGATTCCCGCCATGGGCGTTCCCGCCAATCGCTACCAACTTTTGTTGCAGGAGCTGCAGCGGCTCGGTTATAGCACCGCCATCACTGAGCTACCGGGCACTGGCGATAGCCTGCCGAGGCCCAACCGCGATGCCGACTACGGCTATGACGACCTGGTATTTGCCTTTATCCCGCAACTGTTGGCCCTGTTGGAAGAATCCTTCCCCGGTGGACCGGCCCTGATCCTCGGCCACAGTATCGGCGGACAAACCAGCACCCTGGCAGCACGCGCGGGCCTGACCGGCAACGCCAGGGTTGTCACCATCGCCTCCGGGCATGTGGACCACCGCAGCTGGAGCGGATTACACCGGTACGCCATTTTGCTTTTTGCCTCAATTGTGAGTGTCACCTCGAGTCTGCTCGGCTACTTTCCCGGCGCGCGGATGGGCTTTGGTTGGCGCGAAGCACGCAAGTTGATGAAGGACTGGGCCCGCTCAATTTTCAGCGGCCGCTTTGCCCCGGAAAAACACTTCGGGGAATACAAGCCCAGCGGCCAACCCACCCTGCACATCGCCCTGGGCGGTGATCCCTTTGCACCAGTAAAGGCTGCACGCAAGCTGGCAGCTATTGTGGATGGCGAAACCCGCGAGATGGCCGCCACCTATCCGAAAGGCAACCCCCACCTGAGCTGGATCAAAAATCCACGTCCAATTATCGCCGAGGTGGACAGTTGGCTGACCCAGCAGCCGACGGGCTCCCACTAAGAAGATGTACCTCTTGGCGCTGGTTGAGCACTGGCGCCAAGCTATCAACTATTCCCAAACGCCCAACACCCGCTCTTTTCACTGGTTTTTCACTCTCTACTATTTCAGCGCTCACCCTCCCTATCGCTGTCCCCTTTGTTCACTTCCGGATCTGGCCAGAAATAAGCCCAAAACCAATAAAAAATTCGAAGTGATTTCCATTCCACTGGATCCACCAATAAATCATCACTAGGGGAAATTCGATGGCTGTTACCCACTTCGAACAATTCAACGCTTTACATCAGAGCAACCGGCCCTTAATTCTTCCCAATATCTGGGATGCGGCCAGTGCCCAACTCGCTCAAGCGGCCGGCGCCCCCGCAATTGCCACAAGTAGCGCCGCTATAGCCTGGTCATTGGGCTATGCCGATGGCGGTAACTTGCCAATATCGGAGCACCTAAAAGCCGTTGAGCGTATTTTGCGTGCTTCCCATGTACCGGTTTCTATCGATATCGAAGATGGCTACAGCACCGACCCTGCGCAGGTGGCCGAATTAGTTGAGACTTTGTGTGATTTAGGTGTAGTCGGCATCAATATCGAGGATGGCAGCGGAAGCCCACAATTATTGGAGGAAAAAATTCTGGCTATCCGCTCCACTTTAACGGCGAGAAAGACGCGGCCATTGTTTATCAATGCGAGAACCGACGTTTACCTAAACGGCGCGGAGAATAGCAAAGAAGCTCTGAAGGAAGTTATACAAAGACTAGCGCGTTACCAGAATGCCGGTGCCAGCGGAGGATTTATACCGGGTTTAATATCTCCAATGGATGCCCGGCAACTAACAAAAGAAATCAGTATGCCACTTAATTTAATGCTCTTACCCGGCATGGAAAAGCCTGCACAACTCTGGAAGGCCGGCATTCGCAGACTCAGCTGGGGACCGGCTTTATTTCAATCGAGTTATGCGCTTTTTAGCAACGGGGTAACCAATCTCTTGTCAGACCAAAACCCGGCAGACATTTTTGATCACAGGCTAACTTATCAATATCTAAATAACCTAGCCATCAATCTTGAATAAAAACAATAAAGACTGGCAACCGCAGAAATAAGTATAAACACAATATTCACTGCAAATGGTAGGCAGCACTGAAGGGAGCCATCTTGGCTCCCTTCAGCAATTACAAGAAAGGCTCAGAAACTATAACCAATACCTAAACTGTATTCACTTTTGTCGTAAGTGTAGATATCCCGGTTTTCCTCATTATCAATAAGCTGATATTTCCCATTAATGTGGAAATTAGGAGTAACGCGAAATTTCGCTCCCAACCAGGACCTCAGCCGATCAGACTCCCTATAGTAGGAGTCCACGTTGCCTTCACTATCGGTAATACGGTTGTTTTCGTTATAAAGACTGCTGCGATACTCCACCCCCGTGGATAAATTCCATCGCGGAGAGGGTATCCAGACCAGGGTTCCCCCCAAGGTGTGACGGGCAGGGGAATAGCTGTAGTAATCTCCTTCAGCTTTTACCTGCCCTTCTCGATCGTTGTAATCGAAACGATAAAATAACTTCGCCTCGGTTGAAAAAAGTGAGCGCTGCCAACTCAAGTCAAAGAACTGGCGCCAGCCATCCAGATAAGCATATTCATCACCGCCGAAGTAATAACCGGGGCTATAGGAAAAAGCGATTATAGAGCGACCCCAGTTTCCTGAAATTCTACCCAGAAGTCGTGCTTGCTGTGTAACCGGCTCACCTCCCAGAGTCACCATCTCAACAGCAAGCCCCAACTCCGTGGACCAACCAAACCAACGGCGATCACGGGAAAAAGCAGCCCGGGCGCTGGCCAGATCGAGATTTTCATAGTCTTTATATTTACGACCAAATCCATAACCGTGCACCCGCCATCCGTTTTCCGGGGTGCCTCTCAGGCGATATTGCCCCCAGGCAAACAGCTCAGCGAAATTGTCTGCCCCGATCGAAGCCTCTTCCAATAATTCATTCTGTAGCGCATAAGCGTTGTCATCATTACCAACCGTTAAGCTGGCAGTAGCCAACCAGGGTCTCTCACGCTCACCGCGATGATCTTCTGCAAGTAAACGCAGGCGGCGGGCGGCCATATCTCGCAATTTTTCCGTGGTCGCCCCCTCCCGCACAATACGGTAGTGTTTGATCGCAACCAATTCGCGATTGGTCCGCTCCGCCGCAACAGCCAAGTTATAACGAGCGAGATCCCGCCAGCGAGCGTCATTCAAGAGACCATGAAAATAAATCGTAGCCTCCGAATAACGCTCAAGCTTCATCAAGGTAACACCAATGTTGTACCTGAGCTTCGCGGAGTTGTTGCCAGACTCACGTTCTATTTCAAAGTACTTAAGGGCCTTACGGTATTTTCCCTGTTTGAAAGCCTCCGTAGCTTCACTGAAGGACCCTGCAGCCACTGATAACGAAGATACCAGTGTCAGTAGCGTGAATAGCACGATTCCGATCCGCCCATTTTGCACTGTGAATTACCTCTAAACGTTCCCTGTCAAAAGTTTCACTACAACCGTTAATCAGGCATCCGGCCCATCGGGTAGATCATCCTGTACCTGTTCGAACAGTCCATCGAGATCCATAGTGATCTGCTCGCGAATGTCTTCGGGCAAACTACTGAGGATGTCCTGCATCACTTGCTCAATCACACCTTGAATGTCTGCACCATTCATTGCGCTTTTAACGGCCTCTTCAATATTTTCCCTGGCCGCCTCGGCTGTGCGCAGAGCCTCCTCCCTGGCAGCTTCCGCTGAGAGTCGCGCACTGGTAATAACTTCATGCTGGCGCGCGATGGCCTCCCGCATTCTCGCCTCAATTTCCTCACTGTGCTCGGCACCTTGCCCTGAAGCCGCCACCGCTTCCATCACCGCAGCGATGGTCTCCTCGGCAACCTCCTGCAGATCCGGCGGCAGCTCTATGTTGTTCACCACATCTTGCGCATCCTGCCCCTCCTCAACCACGGTGAGAGTGACATCCAGGTCTTCCGCTGCCTCCTGTGCCATTAAGGGGCTGGTATACATGACGGCTGCAGCGACACTTGCTGCTATTAATCCTTTCTTCCACATCGCTTGGTTACCTCTAGGTTGTGACAAAAGAAGCTATCGAATTCCATTGAGCAGCAGGATTTACAAGTGCGTTAAGCGCTGGCGCAAACGCTTGCTCACCCCGCCATACTCCACCTCAATCAATATCTCCCCGGCGCCTTTTTTGCCGAGAATTTTTACCGGCAGTGACAAGCGGTTACTCCCTGCGGCAATATCCGCTTGCCACTGCAATACCTGACTGCTCGCATAACCATCCATTCGCATATTTTCAGGTAGAGTGACTCTGATTAGTGCGCCCGGCATCTGGCGATTACTGTGCAATACAAGATGTACTGGCCGGCTAACAACTGGCCCAACCTCTAATTCCGCGTAAACCGGCGAAGCGTCCAGCGACGTATCTGTTGAGGTAGCTAGTATCAACACCAGCGTCACAACAACGAAAAAGCCTGCGGCCACTGCCAGCTGCCCAACCCGCTGGTATTCATTGACGAACAATTTCAGCGGTGAGTAGGAATTACTGATTCCCTGCTCGGCGACTACAGACTTCAATATGCGCTCTTCTAAATCCTCGCCAGGTTCCTCAATCGGCAGGGATCGGAGCTGACTGCGCAGCTTTTCATCACTGGAAAATTCTTCAGAGTCATATTTCAGCATTGCCTTCTCCTCTGATTATTAACACGGATGGCTCTCGCTATAGGTTCCCTCACCGAGCATTTTTTTTAATTTTCTATGTGCGCGATGCAGGCGCGATTTCACCGTGCCCACATTGATGTCCAAAATATCCGCCACCTCCAGTAGGGAATAGCCCTCGACATCGTGGAGTAATACCGTATCGCGCCAACCGGCATCGAGTTTCGACAGAGCCTGCAATAAGGCGCGCTGCATTCCCACCTGGGAACTGATTCCCTCTTCAGAGGTGCTGCAAATTACCGTCTCCCAATCGACATCTTCATCCACAGGGGAACTCCGGCGCCTGCGATAGAGATCCACATAGCGGTGATAAAGCACCTTGATTAACCAGGGACCCAAGCGCTGAATATTTTCCAGTGCCACAGAACGCGCCAGCAGGCTGGCCAATACATCCTGCACCAGGTCCTCGGCCTCCTCACGACTCCCTGTCCAGCGAAAAGCCATGCGGTAAAGTTGACGAATATGAGGGTGAACTAACTCTGCGAAATGCGCACTGCCCGATCGCCGTCGCAATAAGTTTTTTGGCCAGGCGTACAAACCGCTACTCCCGGATATTTAAGGAAAATCCTCCGCAAGCTTGTTACCCGCGGTGTGAAAAGGAAAACTGCACACTGAAATCACAGTGTGATAGTTGAAAAAATCTAGCAGTGATTAGCGGAGAGAGAGAGAAGAAAGGGATTTGCGTGTGAAGCGCTACGCCGAAACACTGCCTACCCCGCTATTTAAATAGCGTCGGGATAGGCAGTGAGAAAATAAAACAATCAGGCGCTGCGCTGACGCACCGCTTCAAACAGACAGACGCCGGTGGCAACAGAGACATTCAGACTGCTGACTTCACCGGCCATGGGAATTTTAATTAAATGATCGCAGTGCTCCCGCGTTAATCGACGTAGGCCACTGCCCTCGGCCCCCATGACCAGCGCTAAGGGGCCTGTCAATTGAGATTGATAGACATCCTGGGTGGCCTCGCCCGCCGCGCCGAATATCCATACGCCGGCCTGCTGCAACTGCTGCAGGGTTCGCGCGAGATTGGTCACAGTAACGAAGGGTAAAACTTCGGCCGCACCACAGGCCACCTTGCGGGCAGTGGGGGTCAGGCCCGCAGACTTATCCTTTGGCGCAATTACCGCGTGCACACCGGCGGCTTCTGCTGAGCGCAAGCAAGCCCCCAGATTGTGCGGGTCGGTCACACCATCCAGCACCAACAGAAAAGGCGCCTCACCTTTTTGATCGAGTTGCTCAAGCATTCCCAGTAGGAATTTCTCGTCCAATACCTTGGTTTTCTCTGCACAAAGTGCGATGACACCCTGATGGTTGGCTCCCTCTTCCACCTTGTCATCCAAGGTGCGGCGGTCGACAAAACGCAGGGCAATATCATTTTTTTCTGCCTGCTGAATAATTTTTTGCAGGCGCTGGTCTTTGCGCCCACGCAATAACAGTAATTCCTGCACATTTTGCGGGGAACCCTTTAATAGCGCCTGCACCGCGTGCAGGCCGTATACCAATTCTTGGCTCAACTTATGCCTCGATCACTTTTTCTTTTTACTGGTAGAAGAAACTTTCTTCTTCTTTTTAATTTTGCCACTGCGTGTTTTGGTCTTTTCCGCTTTCTGCGCGGCCTTGCGCGCAGCTACCGCAGGGCGTTTACCGCCTTTACGCGGTGGGGTGCGCTTGCTACCACGGCGCTTTTTTGACTCATCGCTTATTTGTTTGTCGGCTTCCCCGCTCGATCTTTTCTCGGCAGTTCGGGATTTATCCTCTGCAGACTCCTCTACAGGTACTGCCTCTTTGGAGCCGACCTTGCGTTTGCGGATTGGTGCTACCTCCGCTGCCGTTTCTGCACGCTTTCCCCATGGGCTGACAGTCGACTTTCGGCTACTTTCCTTTTTCTCTTTTTTCTCTTTACCCAGTCGCTCCCGCTCCAATTGATGCTCCACCGCCATTTCCATGGCACGAGCACTGACCTTGGTCGTCTCTTTCTTAGCAGAGGAAGCCTTCTGACGCGGTACTAATTCCTCAAGAATAAAATCGACTTTGCGTTCTTCAAGGTCTACCCGCGCCACCTGAACGGTAACCGAGTCACCGAGGTGGTAACGCTTGCCGCTGCGTTCGCCGATCAAACGCTGATGCGCCTGCTCAAAGCGGTAGTAGTCTTTAGGTAACGCAGTCACATGAATCAACCCCTCAACGAAGAGGTCGTTGAGTTCAACAAACAGACCAAAACCTGTCACCGCACTGATCACACCGGAGTAAACCTCACCCACATGATCCTGCAGGTATTCACACTTGAGCCAGCTGACTACGTCGCGGGTGGCATCGTCGGCACGACGCTCAGTCATGGAACACTGCTCGCCGAGCTGCAACATCGCCGGCATATCGTAGGGCAGTATCTGCTCGCGATCGATGGGCCTGGCGCCAGGTACGGTATAAATCTTCTGCGCCACTCCGGCTTCATTGGCACTGCCATTGCGAATCAACCAGCGCAAGGCGCGGTGCAATAACAAGTCGGGATAGCGGCGAATCGGTGAGGTGAAATGCGCATAGGCGCGATAATCCAAGCCAAAATGGCCGCGATTTTCCGGCTGATATACCGCCTGATTCATGGAGCGCAGCAACATTACCTGAATGATATGGGCATCGGCACGCCCTTCGACCTGCTCCAATAACGCCTGGAAATCCGCTGGCTGCGGCTCCGAGCCTCCGGGCAGGCGCAACCCCAACTCACCAAGATACTCGCGCAGGTTGCTGAGTTTTTCCTCTTTGGGCGCATCGTGCACGCGGTAGAGCGCCGGCAATTCCGACAACTCCATCAGGCTGGCCGCGCAGACATTGGCCGCCAGCATGCACTCTTCAATCAGCTTGTGCGCATCGTTGCGGATGACCGGCACGATGCGTTCAATCTTGCGATCGCTGTCAAATAGAATGCGGGTTTCTGTCGTTTCGAAATCGATCGCCCCGCGCCGATCGCGGGCACTGCGTAGCGCCAAATACAGGTCGTGCAGATTATCCAGGTGTGGAACCAGAGCCGCGTACTGCTTGCGCAGGCCGCTGTCGCGATTGTCGCGCTCCTCTAAAACCTGCCCCACCTGGGTATAAGTCAGACGTGCATGACTGCGCATCAAGCCTTCAAAGAAACGGTAATCGGTAATTTCACCGCGACGATCGATGTGCATCTCGCACACCATACACAGTCGGTCCACTTCTGGATTTAATGAACAGAGCCCATTGGACAGTTTTTCCGGCAGCATGGGCACGACAAAATCGGGAAAGTAAACCGAGTTGCCGCGACTGTGGGCCTCCTCATCGAGAACCGAACCGGGGCGCACATAGTGGGACACATCAGCAATAGCCACCAACAGCTTCCAGCTATTGTCGGGCAGCAGCTCACAATAGACCGCATCATCAAAGTCGCGGGCATCCTCACCATCGATGGTGACCAGGGGAAGCTGGCGCAGATCTACCCGCGCTTTTTTATCCTCTTCCAGTACTTCATCGGCAATGGCATCTACCTCCGCCTGTAAGGCTGAAGGCCAAGCATGAGGGATATCGTAATTGCGAATCGCGACATCGATTTCCATACCCGGTGCCAGGTGGTCGCCGAGCACCTCCAGGACCTCCCCCTGGGGTACACGGTCACGCCCCGGCTGGGTAACAATTTTTACCACCACATATTGGCCGTGTTCGGCACCGGCGGCATCTTCCGCCGCTACCATCACATCGAGATTCACACGGGGGTTATCTGGCCGTACAAAGCAGATGCCATTTTCTCTGTACAAGCGCCCAGCCAACTGCTCGGTATTGTGCTTAATTACCCGTACCACAGCACCTTCGCGCTTGCCGCGAAAGCCTCCGGGGGTCTCTCGTACCAGTACCTCATCACCATCAAATACCTTGCGCATTTGTCGATGGGATAAAAACAGATCACTGCCGCCATCCGTAGGTACAACGAAACCAAAACCGTCGCGGTGACCAATCACTCGACCGCGAACCAGGCTCATCTTATCCAGCACGCCAAAATCACCAGCGCGATTACTGGCGATCTGGCCATCGCGGGACATGGCGATAAGGCGCCGGCGCACCCCTTCACGCCGATCCTCATCTTCTAGTTCCAGCAGGTCGGCGACAAACTCCCAGGGCACAGGCTCCGCCTGCTGTTCCAGCAGTTGCAGCAGGTATTCTCGGCTGGGAATAGGCTTTTCATATTTTTCCGCCTCGCGCTGGGCATGGGGATCAGCGTTGAGGGGCTCTGAAGTATTTTTGTGTGTCAAAACAGCATCCGTTGTTGAGATAACCGCCTATTGAGGCGGCTTCCGGAGGTTATCCGGTCATAGACTGGCGGCGGGGGTAGATAGTTTTTGTTCAATGTTTCGCCGCTGTTGAACGCATTATAAGCGATTTCAACACATTTCCAGACCTCCGGCGAGAATGTTGAAAAAAACGCAAAGAAACCGTTGACACCCCCCCTGCAGATCTCTATAGTTCGCGTCCTCAACGGAGCACACGTTGATTTGCCCAGGTGGCGGAATTGGTAGACGCGCTAGCTTCAGGTGCTAGTGACCTAACGGTCGTGGAGGTTCAAGTCCTCTCCTGGGCACCAATTCCAAAAAGGCTGACTCGAAAGAGTCGGCCTTTTTTCGTTGTGGAAAGCTCAAACTCCTTCCAGAATTGCTTTATTCATTCTTGCCTACCAATGTTAATTATCCACCCAGGTTACTCATAATGCAGAGAGATAAAAAAACCGGCCCTTGAGGACCGGTTTTCTACTCATTGAATAGCCTTAATTAGTTAGATAAGTCAGCCCCCTGCACTGCCAGCGAAAGGTTTTGTCTCATTAAAAACATCCGCAGGTGCCTCACTGATTTCCTCATCCAAGACCGCATCAAATTCCGCGCCTGATACAGGTTCATCACCAGCAGAAGCCGTGGAAGGTGATAACTTTCCAGACCTAAGACGCATCTCGGGAGAGTTCACCGCATCCACACCGCTACTATACGGTTTAACAGCACTGAAAATTGCTGGGTCAACTTGAGTAAAATCCTCTACCGCATTTTGCACTGCAGATTTCAGCCCCTGAGAGGCCTGGGATCCCGCTATCGACTGAAGCTCATCACCAGTACTAGTAACAGTAGGTACTTGGCCAATAAAGTCAGGCTCATAGTAGCTAATGGAATAAATATCCAAAGTATCAGATACATCGAGTCGTAAAGGATTGACGGACTCGCCAATAATCGTCCAGAGCTCTGTATCTGTTCCTAACTTCACGGTAGAAGCTGTAATGTGCGTATTACCATAAGTTTCAGCGGTTAATATCCCAAAATTTGAGCTGGCCAATTCAACATTACCCCGACCTGCATTTATCTCATCAATAACAAGATCTCCGTGAGATAAAACACTGATGTCAATATCCGCACCAGCTGTAGCTATGGCGAGTGTATTTACTTCAACTTCAATATTTACATCACCAGCAACTATTAATTCAGCTCTGTTAGCTTTAAGGCTGCCACCAATGGTATCCGATGAACTGCTAGTAATATTGATATCACCTTCACCATCGTAGCCTAGGCGCATACCATCGATAGCAAATACTAATCCAGCCCCGCTCTGATTAAAGCTTTTGGAATTATCTCCTCCGTTTACAAAATCAAAACCTAAATCCGTCTCTAGTTTAAGCGAACCGTCGGTGTTATCCAGATATTCAAAAGCTTCAAATTTAAAATTACCAACTTGATTACCATCCGAATTAATCTGCCAAGTGGCCCCAGAAAGGTTGTACTGGAAGTAATCATTCCCGCTTCCGCCAGATAACTGCATGTCTTGAGCATTTTCCGAATCTACCTGTACGTAGTCATCACCAGCACCCAAGGACACAGTGTCGATGGTAGTTCCAGCCAGTAGTACTGAATCATCACCTGCCCCTGTGTCAATTTCGGTTAGCACTCCACCTGACAATGTGAATTGGTCAACCCCTCCACCAGCAAAAATGGACTCCACTCCACTGAAGATCAAGGTTTCACCCGCACTACTGACACTCTGCTGAGAGCCACTTATGGTCCATTCAGCATCTATATCTGCACCATAGATAACATCACTTTCGCTACCTGCTGTTAGGCTAGTTAGCCCCTCGAAAGTCACTCCTCCAATGGTCATCGTATCCAGCGCACTGAACACGTACTGACCACTTACATCCTGCCCTTCATATGCACCCGTACTTTGAACTAACTCTAGATTCTCAAAAACTACAGTTAAATTATTCACTAGAGCTTCAGCCCCACCATTCACCAGTGAGTTATTTGAACTTGTAGATGTCCAAACTGCTCCTTCTGAACTAACGGAATCATTCCCGCCTGCTCCATCTATAGTTTTAAGCCCGGTAAAATGAATCCCGGCCACACTGATATCACCAGCAGAGTCCAGCACGAAGTCATCATTTTCCTCGGTGCCGAGTAGTGAACTACCTTCACCAGAGGTATTTACTGTTTCCAGGCCACTAAAATTAATCCCCGCAGTTTTTAGAGATTGGACACCTTGCAGTTCAAACAGAGCAGAGTCATTAGTATTTATCAGGACGGGAGTATTCGCCCTATAGATACCACTGAAGATAAGCGAGCCTGCAACAAGCTGATTTTCAGTCTCAGTTAATGCTAAGCCATCACTGTAGGCACTGGCATCCAGGCTATCCTCGCCACCATTGCCATCCACTGCAGACATACCACTGACAGTCATGCCATAGGCGTTAACATCTCCATCAGACTGCAAAGTAAATACATCCGCATTACCTGTGCCCAACAAATCTGCATTGTTTACAGTAAGATTTTCTATATTGGTAAAAGTTATGCTGCTATTAATAGCTTCGTAATCATTCCCGACAAGTGCCCAATCCGCACCACTAGCTCCAGCTACACTATCACTTCCTTCTCCTGCATCTATCTCACTGACACCATTAATGGAAATTCCATAAGTTGTAACCGCATTACTGTCATCAACTACAAAACTGTCAGCATTACTTGTACCTAACAGCGCGCCTGCTGAAGCAGTGAAAATGCCATCAAAAATCAAGCTCCCAGCTGATACTTGGTTATCGATTCCAGTAAGAGCGAGACCATCAAAGTAAGAAGCAGCATCCAGGCTATTACTCCCCCCCTGACCATCCACTGCAGACATTCCTGAAACAACCATTTCATAGGCTTCAACATCGCCATCAGACTGAAGAATAAATGCATCCGCACCGCCGCTACCCAATAGGTTGGCATTGACGGCAGTGAGGGACTCTACTGCAGAGAAGGTGATACCGCTGTTAATCGCTTCTTTACTGGTGCCGGTTAAGGTCCAGTCGGCGCCATCGGCACCGATCACGCTGTCGCTGCCATCCAAGGCATTGATGCTGCTGACTCCGGTAAAGGCAATGCCGTAGCTGCTGGCGGCATTGCTGCCGTCTACAGTAAAGCTATCCGCATTGTTGGTACCGGTCAGCGCTGCGGTAATTGCACTGACAATGCCATCGAAGGTCAGGGAGCCCGCAGTTACTTGGTTATTGGTGCCGGTCAGGGCCAGGCCATCGCTGTAGGCGCTGGCGTCCAGGCTGTCGTCACCGCCATTGCCGTCCACGGCGGACATGCCGCTAACGCTCAGGTCATAAGCCTCTACATCACCATCGGATTGCAGCACAAACGCATCCGTGCCACTGGTACCCATTAGGTTGGCATTGACGGCGGTGAGGGACTCCACTGCGGAGAAGGTAATACCGCTGTTAATCGCTTCTTTACTGGTGCCGGTTAAGGTCCAGTCGGCGCCATCGGCACCGACCACGCTGTCGCTGCCATCCAAGGCATTGATGCTGCTGACTCCGGTAAAGGCAATGCCGTAGCTGCTGGCAGCATTGCTGCCGTCTACAGTAAAGCTATCCGCATTGCTGGTACCGGTCAGCGCTGCGGTAATGGCACTGACAATGCCATCGAAGGTCAGGGAGCCCGCGCTGACTTGGTTATTGGTGCCGGTCAGGGCCAGGCCATCGCTGTAGGCGCTGGCGTCCAGGCTGTCGTCGCCGCCATTGCCGTCCACGGCGGACATGCCGCTAACGCTCAGGTCATAAGCCTCTACATCACCATCGGATTGCAGCACAAACGCATCCGTGCCACTGGTACCCAGTAGGTTGGCATTGACGGCAGTGAGGGACTCTACTGCGGAGAAGGTAATACCGCTGTTAACCGCTTCTTTACTGGTGCCGGTTAAGGTCCAGTCGGCGCCATCGGCACCGACCACGCTGTCGCTGCCATCCAAGGCATTGATGCTGCTGACTCCGGTAAAGGCAATGCCGTAGCTGCTGGCGGCATTGCTGCCGTCTACAGTAAAGCTATCCGCATTGTTGGTACCGGTCAGCGCTGCGGTAATGGCACTGACAATGCCATCGAAGGTCAGGGAGCCCGCGCTGACTTGGTTATTGGTGCCAGTCAGGGCCAGGCCATCGCTGTAGGCGCTGGCGTCCAGGCTGTCGTCACCGCCATTGCCGTCCACGGAGGACATGCCGCTAACGCTCAGGTCATAAGCCTCTACATCACCATCGGATTGCAGCACAAACGCATCCGTGCCACTGGTACCCAGTAGGTTGGCATTGACGGCGGTGAGGGACTCCACCTCGGAGAAGGTAATACCGCTGTTAATCGCTTCCTTACTGGTGCCGGTTAAGGTCCAGTCGGCGCCATCGGCACCAATCACGCTGTCGCTGCCATCCAAGGCATTGATACTGCTGACTCCGGTAAAGGCAATGCCGTAGCTGCTGGCGGCATTGCTGCCGTCTACAGTAAAGCTATCCGCATTGTTGGTACCGGTCAGCGCTGCGGTAATGGCACTGACAATGCCATCAAAGGTCAGGGAGCCCGCGCTAACTTGGTTATTGGAGCCAGTCAGGGCCAGGCCATCGCTGTAGGCGCTGGCGTCCAGGCTGTCGTCACCGCCATTGCCGTCCACGGAGGACATGCCGCTAACGCTCAGGTCATAAGCCTCTACATCACCATCGGATTGCAGCACAAACGCATCCGTGCCACTGGTACCGAATAGGTTGGCATTGACGGCGGTGAGGGACTCTACTTTGGAGAAGGTGATACCGCTGTTAATCGCTTCTTTACTGGTGCCGGTTAAGGTCCAGTCGGCGCCATCGGCACCGATCACGCTGTCGCTGCCATCCAAGGCATTGATACTGCTGACTCCGGTAAAGGCAATGCCGTAGCTGCTGGCGGCATTGCTGCCATCTACGGTAAAGCTATCCGCATTGTTGGTACCGGTCAGCGCTGCGGTAATGGCACTGACAATGCCATCAAAGGTCAGGGAGCCCGCGGTTACTTGGTTATTGGTGCCGGTCAGGGCCAGGCCATCGCTGTAGGTGCTGGCGTCCAGGCTGTCGTCGCCGCCATTGCCGTCCACGGCGGACATGCCGCTAACGCTCAGGTCATAAGCCTCTACATCACCATCGGATTGCAGCACAAACGCATCCGTGCCACTGGTACCCAGTAGGTTGGCATTGACGGCAGTGAGGGACTCTACTGCGGAGAAGGTAATACCGCTGTTAATCGCTTCTTTACTGGTGCCGGTTAAGGTCCAGTCGGCGCCATCGGCACCAATCACGCTGTCGCTGCCATCCAAGGCATTGATACTGCTGACTCCGGTAAAGGCAATGCCGTAGCTGCTGGCGGCATTGCTGCCGTCTACAGTAAAGCTATCCGCATTGTTGGTACCGGTCAGCGCTGCGGTAATGGCACTGACAATGCCATCGAGGGTCAGGGAGCCCGCGGTTACTTGGTTATTGGTGCCGGTCAGGGCCAGGCCATCGCTGTAGGTGCTGGCGTCCAGGCTGTCGTCACCGCCATTGCCGTCCACGGCGGACATGCCGCTAACGCTCAGGTTATAAGCCTCTACATCACCATCGGATTGCAGCACAAACGCATCCGTGCCACTGGTACCCAGTAGGTTGGCATTGACGGCGGTGAGGGACTCTACTTCGTAGAAAGTAATACCGCTGTTGCTGGCTTCGTTACTGTTACCGGTTAAGGTCCAGTCAGCGCCATCGGCACCGATCACGCTGTCGCTACCGCCTTTGGCATCCACACTACTGATACTGCTGAAGGCAATATCGTTCGCCGTTAGTGCATTTAGACCGGTAATTTCAAAGGTGTCATCAGCATCTGAAGCTTCTAAGCTTCCGCCACTCACAGCTTCAATGCCGCTAAAGGCTATCAGGCTTGTCGTCGCTTCCTGGCTGTTCCCTGTCAGGGTTACGACGCCCAGTGCCGCAACACTGTCGGTACCGGTGCCTGCATCGACACTACTCAGCCCACTAAAGCTAATGTCTGCAACATCCAGTGCGTTGCTACCAGTAATGACGAAGGCGTCATCGCCACTGGTACCGGTCAGCGCTGCCGTAATGGCACTGACAATACCATCGAAGGTCAGGGAGCCCGCGCTGACTTGGTTATTGGTGCCAGTCAGGGCCAGGCTATCGCTGTAGGCGCTGGCGTCCAGGCTGTCGTCACCGCCATTGCCGTCCACGGAGGACATGCCGCTAACGCTCAGGTCATAAGCCTCTACATCACCATCGGATTGCAGCACAAACGCATCCGTGCCACTGGTACCCAGTAGGTTGGCATTGACGGCGGTGAGGGACTCCACCTCGGAGAAGGTAATACCACTGTTGCTGGCTTGTTTACTGGTGCCGGTTAAGGTCCAGTCGGCGCCATCGGCACCGATCACGCTGTCGCTACCGCCTTTGGCATCCACACTACTGATACTGCTGAAGGCAATATCGTTCGCCGTTAGTGCATTTAGACCGGTAATTTCAAAAGTGTCATCAGCATCTGAAGCTTCTAAGCTTCCGCCACTTACAGCTTCAATGCCGCTAAAGGCTATCAGGCTTGTCGTCGCTTCCTGGCTGTTCCCTGTCAGGGTTACGACGCCCAGTGCCGCAACACTGTCGGTACCGGTGCCTGCATCGACACTACTCAGCCCACTAAAGCTAATGTCTGCAACATCCAGTGCGTTGCTACCAGTAATGACGAAGGCGTCATCGCCACTGGTACCGGTCAGCGCTGCCGTAATGGCACTGACAATACCATCGAAGGTCAGGGAGCCCGCGCTGACTTGGTTATTGGTGCCAGTCAGGGCCAGGCCATCGCTGTAGGCGCTGGCGTCCAGGCTGTCGTCACCGCCATTGCCGTCCACGGAGGACATGCCGCTAACGCTCAGGTCATAAGCCTCTACATCACCATCGGATTGCAGCACAAACGCATCCGTGCCACTGGTACCCAGTAGGTTGGCATTGACGGCGGTGAGGGACTCCACTGCGGAGAAGGTAATACCGCTGTTAATCGCTTCTTTACTGGTGCCGGTTAAGGTCCAGTCGGCGCCATCGGCACCGACCACGCTGTCGCTGCCATCCAAGGCATTGATGCTGCTGACTCCGGTAAAGGCAATGCCGTAGCTGCTGGCGGCATTGCTGCCGTCTACAGTAAAGCTATCCGCATTGTTGGTACCGGTCAGCGCTGCGGTAATGGCACTGACAATGCCATCGAAGGTCAGGGAGCCCGCGCTGACTTGGTTATTGGTGCCGGTCAGGGCCAGGCCATCGCTGTAGGCACTGGCGTCCAGGCTGTCGTCACCGCCATTGCCATCCACGGCAGACATGCCGCTAACGCTCAGGTCATAAGCCTCTACATCACCATCGGATTGCAGCACAAACGCATCCGTGCCACTGGTACCCAGTAGGTTGGCATTGACGGCGGTGAGGGACTCTACTTTGGAGAAGGTGATACCGCTGTTAATCGCTTCTTTACTGGTGCCGGTTAAGGTCCAGTCGGCGCCATCGGCACCGATCACGCTGTCGCTGCCATCCAAGGCATTGATACTGCTGACTCCGGTAAAGGCAATGCCGTAGCTGCTGGCGGCATTGCTGCCATCTACGGTAAAGCTATCCGCATTGTTGGTACCGGTCAGCGCTGCGGTAATGGCACTGACAATGCCATCAAAGGTCAGGGAGCCCGCGGTTACTTGGTTATTGGTGCCGGTCAGGGCCAGACCATCGCTGTAGGCGCTGGCGTCCAGGCTGTCGTCGCCGCCATTGCCGTCCACGGCGGACATGCCGCTAACGCTCAGGTCATAAGCCTCTACATCACCATCGGATTGCAGCACAAACGCATCCGTGCCACTGGTACCCAGTAGGTTGGCATTGACGGCAGTGAGGGACTCTACTGCGGAGAAGGTAATACCGCTGTTAATAGCTTCTTTACTGGTGCCGGTTAAGGTCCAGTCGGCGCCATCGGCACCAATCACGCTGTCGCTGCCATCCAAGGCATTGATACTGCTGACTCCGGTAAAGGCAATGCCGTAGCTGCTGGCGGCATTGCTGCCGTCTACAGTAAAGCTATCCGCATTGTTGGTACCGGTCAGCGCTGCGGTAATGGCACTGACAATGCCATCAAAGGTCAGGGAGCCCGCGGTTACTTGGTTATTGGTGCCGGTCAGGGCCAGGCCATCGCTGTAGGTGCTGGCGTCCAGGCTGTCGTCACCGCCATTGCCGTCCACGGCGGACATGCCGCTAACGCTCAGGTTATAAGCCTCTACATCACCATCGGATTGCAGCACAAACGCATCCGTGCCACTGGTACCCAGTAGGTTGGCATTGACGGCGGTGAGGGACTCTACTTCGTAGAAAGTAATACCGCTGTTGCTGGCTTCGTTACTGTTACCGGTTAAGGTCCAGTCAGCGCCATCGGCACCGATCACGCTGTCGCTACCGCCTTTGGCATCCACACTACTGATACTGCTGAAGGCAATATCGTTCGCCGTTAGTGCATTTAGACCGGTAATTTCAAAGGTGTCATCAGCATCTGAAGCTTCTAAGCTTCCGCCACTCACAGCTTCAATGCCGCTAAAGGCTATCAGGCTTGTCGTCGCTTCCTGGCTGTTCCCTGTCAGGGTTACGACGCCCAGTGCCGCAACACTGTCGGTACCGGTGCCTGCATCGACACTACTCAGCCCACTAAAGCTAATGTCTGCAACATCCAGTGCGTTGCTACCAGTAATGACGAAGGCGTCATCGCCACTGGTACCGGTCAGCGCTGCCGTAATGGCACTGACAATACCATCGAAGGTCAGGGAGCCCGCGCTGACTTGGTTATTGGTGCCAGTCAGGGCCAGGCTATCGCTGTAGGCGCTGGCGTCCAGGCTGTCGTCACCGCCATTGCCGTCCACGGAGGACATGCCGCTAACGCTCAGGTCATAAGCCTCTACATCACCATCGGATTGCAGCACAAACGCATCCGTGCCACTGGTACCCAGTAGGTTGGCATTGACGGCGGTGAGGGACTCCACCTCGGAGAAGGTGATACCGCTGTTGCTGGCTTGCTTACTGTTACCGGTTAAGGTCCAGTCGGCGCCATCGGCACCAATCACGCTGTCGCTGCCATCCAAGGCATTGATACTGCTGACTCCGGTAAAGGCAATGCCGTAGCTGCTGGCGGCATTGCTGCCGTCTACAGTAAAGCTATCCGCATTGTTGGTACCGGTCAGCGCTGCGGTAATGGCACTGACAATGCCATCGAGGGTCAGGGAGCCCGCGGTTACTTGGTTATTGGTGCCGGTCAGGGCCAGACCATCGCTGTAGGCGCTGGCGTCCAGGCTGTCGTCGCCGCCATTGCCGTCCACGGCGGACATGCCGCTAACGCTCAGGTCATAAGCCTCTACATCACCATCGGATTGCAGCACAAACGCATCCGTGCCACTGGTACCCAGTAGGTTGGCATTGACGGCAGTGAGGGACTCTACTGCGGAGAAGGTAATACCGCTGTTAATAGCTTCTTTACTGGTGCCGGTTAAGGTCCAGTCGGCGCCATCGGCACCAATCACGCTGTCGCTGCCATCCAAGGCATTGATACTGCTGACTCCGGTAAAGGCAATGCCGTAGCTGCTGGCGGCATTGCTGCCGTCTACAGTAAAGCTATCCGCATTGTTGGTACCGGTCAGCGCTGCGGTAATGGCACTGACAATGCCATCGAGGGTCAGGGAGCCCGCGGTTACTTGGTTATTGGTGCCGGTCAGGGCCAGGCCATCGCTGTAGGTGCTGGCGTCCAGGCTGTCGTCACCGCCATTGCCGTCCACGGCGGACATGCCGCTAACGCTCAGGTTATAAGCCTCTACATCACCATCGGATTGCAGCACAAACGCATCCGTGCCACTGGTACCCAGTAGGTTGGCATTGACGGCGGTGAGGGACTCTACTTCGTAGAAAGTAATACCGCTGTTGCTGGCTTCGTTACTGTTACCGGTTAAGGTCCAGTCAGCGCCATCGGCACCGATCACGCTGTCGCTACCGCCTTTGGCATCCACACTACTGATACTGCTGAAGGCAATATCGTTCGCCGTTAGTGCATTTAGACCGGTAATTTCAAAGGTGTCATCAGCATCTGAAGCTTCTAAGCTTCCGCCACTCACAGCTTCAATGCCGCTAAAGGCTATCAGGCTTGTCGTCGCTTCCTGGCTGTTCCCTGTCAGGGTTACGACGCCCAGTGCCGCAACACTGTCGGTACCGGTGCCTGCATCGACACTACTCAGCCCACTAAAGCTAATGTCTGCAACATCCAGTGCGTTGCTACCAGTAATGACGAAGGCGTCATCGCCACTGGTACCGGTCAGCGCTGCCGTAATGGCACTGACAATACCATCGAAGGTCAGGGAGCCCGCGCTGACTTGGTTATTGGTGCCAGTCAGGGCCAGGCTATCGCTGTAGGCGCTGGCGTCCAGGCTGTCGTCACCGCCATTGCCGTCCACGGAGGACATGCCGCTAACGCTCAGGTCATAAGCCTCTACATCACCATCGGATTGCAGCACAAACGCATCCGTGCCACTGGTACCCAGTAGGTTGGCATTGACGGCGGTGAGGGACTCCACCTCGGAGAAGGTAATACCACTGTTGCTGGCTTGTTTACTGGTGCCGGTTAAGGTCCAGTCGGCGCCATCGGCACCGATCACGCTGTCGCTACCGCCTTTGGCATCCACACTACTGATACTGCTGAAGGCAATATCGTTCGCCGTTAGTGCATTTAGACCGGTAATTTCAAAAGTGTCATCAGCATCTGAAGCTTCTAAGCTTCCGCCACTTACAGCTTCAATGCCGCTAAAGGCTATCAGGCTTGTCGTCGCTTCCTGGCTGTTCCCTGTCAGGGTTACGACGCCCAGTGCCGCAACACTGTCGGTACCGGTGCCTGCATCGACACTACTCAGCCCACTAAAGCTAATGTCTGCAACATCCAGTGCGTTGCTACCAGTAATGACGAAGGCGTCATCGCCACTGGTACCGGTCAGCGCTGCCGTAATGGCACTGACAATACCATCGAAGGTCAGGGAGCCCGCGCTGACTTGGTTATTGGTGCCAGTCAGGGCCAGGCCATCGCTGTAGGCACTGGCGTCCAGGCTGTCGTCACCGCCATTGCCATCCACGGCAGACATGCCGCTAACGCTCAGGTCATAAGCCTCTACATCACCATCGGATTGCAGCACAAACGCATCCGTGCCACTGGTACCCAGTAGGTTGGCATTGACGGCGGTGAGGGACTCTACTTTGGAGAAGGTGATACCGCTGTTAATCGCTTCTTTACTGGTGCCGGTTAAGGTCCAGTCGGCGCCATCGGCACCGATCACGCTGTCGCTGCCATCCAAGGCATTGATACTGCTGACTCCGGTAAAGGCAATGCCGTAGCTGCTGGCGGCATTGCTGCCATCTACGGTAAAGCTATCCGCATTGTTGGTACCGGTCAGCGCTGCGGTAATGGCACTGACAATGCCATCAAAGGTCAGGGAGCCCGCGGTTACTTGGTTATTGGTGCCGGTCAGGGCCAGACCATCGCTGTAGGCGCTGGCGTCCAGGCTGTCGTCGCCGCCATTGCCGTCCACGGCGGACATGCCGCTAACGCTCAGGTCATAAGCCTCTACATCACCATCGGATTGCAGCACAAACGCATCCGTGCCACTGGTACCCAGTAGGTTGGCATTGACGGCAGTGAGGGACTCTACTGCGGAGAAGGTAATACCGCTGTTAATCGCTTCTTTACTGGTGCCGGTTAAGGTCCAGTCGGCGCCATCGGCACCAATCACGCTGTCGCTGCCATCCAAGGCATTGATACTGCTGACTCCGGTAAAGGCAATGCCGTAGCTGCTGGCGGCATTGCTGCCGTCTACAGTAAAGCTATCCGCATTGTTGGTACCGGTCAGCGCTGCGGTAATGGCACTGACAATGCCATCGAGGGTCAGGGAGCCCGCGGTTACTTGGTTATTGGTGCCGGTCAGGGCCAGGCCATCGCTGTAGGTGCTGGCGTCCAGGCTGTCGTCACCGCCATTGCCGTCCACGGCGGACATGCCGCTAACGCTCAGGTCATAAGCCTCTACATCACCATCGGATTGCAGCACAAACGCATCCGTGCCACTGGTACCCAGTAGGTTGGCATTGACGGCGGTGAGGGACTCCACTGCGGAGAAGGTGATACCGCTGTTGCTGGCTTCGTTACTGTTACCAGTTAAAGCCCAGTCCGCGCCATCGGCACCGGTTACGCTGTCGCTACCGCCTTTGGCATCGATCGTATTGCCAAAACCGGTAAAGCTAATGTTATTCGCAGTGACATTGCTATTACTGATTACCACAAAGGTATCTGCATTTGCAGAACCCTCCAGGCTGCCACCGGAAACACTGTCGATACCGCTGAAGTCAATCAAGCTTGTAGAGGCTTCGTTGTCGACTCCTGTCAGGGTTACGACGCCCAGTGCCGCAACACTGTCGGTACCGGTGCCGGCATCGACGCTACTCAGCCCACTAAAGCTAATGTCTGCAACATCCAGTGCGTTGCTGCCAGTAATAACGAAGGCGTCATCGCCACTGGTACCGGTCAGCACTGCGGTAATGGCACTGACAATGCCATCGAAGGTCAGGGAGCCCGCGCTGACTTGGTTATTGGTGCCTGTCAGGGCCAGGCCATCGCTGTAGGCGCGGGCGTCCAGGCTGTCGTCACCGCCATTGCCGTCCACGGCAGACATGCCGCTAACGCTCAGGTCATAAGCTTCTACATCACCATCGGATTGCAGCACAAACGCATCCGTGCCACTGGTACCGAATAGGTTGGCATTGACGGCAGTGAGGGACTCTACTGCAGAGAAGGTGATACCGTTGTTAATCGCTTCTTTACTGGTGCCGGTTAAGCTCCAGTCGGCGCCATCGGCACCGATCACGCTGTCGCTGCCATCCAAGGCATTGATACTGCTGACTCCGGTAAAGGCAATGCCGTAGCTGCTGGCGGCATTGCTGCCGTCTACAGTAAAGCTATCCGCATTGCTGGTACCGGTCAGCGCTGCGGTAATGGCACTGACAATGCCATCGAAGGTCAGGGAGCCCGCAGTTACTTGGTTACTGGTGCCGGTCAGGGCCAGGCCATCGCTGTAGGCGCTGGCGTCCAGGCTGTCGTCACCGCCATTGCCGTCCACGGCAGACATGCCGCTAACGCTCAGGTCATAAGCCTCTACATCACCATCGGATTGCAGCACAAACGCATCCGTGCCACTGGTACCCAGTAGGTTGGCATTGACGGCGGTGAGGGACTCCACTGCGGAGAAGGTAATACCGCTGTTAATCGCTTCTTTACTGGTGCCGGTTAAGGTCCAGTCGGCGCCATCGGCACCGATCACGCTGTCGCTGCCATCCAAGGCATTGATGCTGCTGACTCCGGTAAAGGCAATGCCGTAGCTGCTGGCGGCATTGCTGCCGTCTACAGTAAAGCTATCCGCATTGTTGGTACCGGTCAGCGCTGCGGTAATGGCACTGACAATGCCATCGAAGGTCAGGGAGCCCGCGCTGACTTGGTTATTGGTGCCGGTCAGGGCCAGGCCATCGCTGTAGGCGCTGGCGTCCAGGCTGTCGTCGCCGCCATTGCCGTCCACGGCGGACATGCCGCTAACGCTCAGGTCATAAGCCTCTACATCACCATCGGATTGCAGCACAAACGCATCCGTGCCACTGGTACCCAGTAGGTTGGCATTGACGGCGGTGAGGGACTCCACTGCGGAGAAGGTGATACCGCTGTTGCTGGCTTCGTTACTGTTACCAGTTAAAGCCCAGTCCGCGCCATCGGCACCGGTTACGCTGTCGCTACCGCCTTTGGCATCGATCGTATTGCCAAAACCGGTAAAGCTAATGTTATTCGCAGTGACATTGCTATTACTGATTACCACAAAGGTATCTGCATTTGCAGAACCCTCCAGGCTGCCACCGGAAACACTGTCGATACCGCTGAAGTCAATCAAGCTTGTAGAGGCTTCGTTGTCGACTCCTGTCAGGGTTACGACGCCCAGTGCCGCAACACTGTCGGTACCGGTACCTGCATCGACGCTACTCAGCCCACTAAAGCTAATGTCTGCAACATCCAGTGCGTTGTTGCCAGTAATGACGAAGGCGTCATCGCCACTGGTACCGGTCAGCGCTGCGGTAATGGCACTGACAATGCCATCAAAGGTCAGGGAGCCCGCGCTGACTTGGTTATTGGTGCCGGTCAGGGCCAGGCCATCGCTGTAGGCGCTGGCGTCCAGGCTGTCGTCACCGCCATTGCCGTCCACGGCGGACATGCCGCTAACGCTCAGGTCATAAGCCTCTACATCACCATCGGATTGCAGCACAAACGCATCCGTGCCACTGGTACCCAGTAGGTTGGCATTGACGGCAGTGAGGGACTCCACCTCGGAGAAGGTAATACCACTGTTGCTGGCTTGTTTACTGGTGCCGGTTAAGGTCCAGTCGGCGCCATCGGCACCGATCACGCTGTCGCTACCGCCTTTGGCATCCACACTACTGATACTGCTGAAGGCAATATCGTTCGCCGTTAGTGCATTTAGACCGGTAATTTCAAAAGTGTCATCAGCATCTGAAGCTTCTAAGCTTCCGCCACTTACAGCTTCAATGCCGCTAAAGGCTATCAGGCTTGTCGTCGCTTCCTGGCTGTTCCCTGTCAGGGTTACGACGCCCAGTGCCGCAACACTGTCTGTACCGGTACCTGCATCGACGCTACTCAGCCCACTAAAGCTAATGTCTGCAACATCCAGTGCGTTGTTGCCAGTAATGACGAAGGCGTCATCGCCACTGGTACCGGTCAGCGCTGCCGTAATGGCACTGACAATACCATCAAAGGTCAGGGAGCCCGCGCTGACTTGGTTATTGGTGCCGGTCAGGGCCAGGCCATCGCTGTAGGCACTGGCGTCCAGGTTGTCGTCACCGCCATTGCCATCCACGGCAGACATGCCGCTAACGCTCAGGTCATAAGCTTCTACATCACCATCGGATTGCAGCACAAACGCATCCGTGCCACTGGTACCCAGTAGGTTGGCATTGACGGCGGTGAGGGACTCCACTGCGGAGAAGGTAATACCGCTGTTAATCGCTTCTTTACTGGTGCCGGTTAAGGTCCAGTCGGCGCCATCGGCACCGACCACGCTGTCCCTGCCATCCAAGGCATTGATGCTGCTGACTCCGGTAAAGGCAATGCCGTAGCTGCTGGCGGCATTGCTGCCGTCTACAGTAAAGCTATCCGCATTGTTGGTACCGGTCAGCGCTGCGGTAATGGCACTGACAATGCCATCGAAGGTCAGGGAGCCCGCGCTGACTTGGTTATTGGTGCCGGTCAGGGCCAGGCCATCGCTGTAGGCACTGGCGTCCAGGCTGTCGTCACCGCCATTGCCATCCACGGCAGACATGCCGCTAACGCTCAGGTCATAAGCCTCTACATCACCATCGGATTGCAGCACAAACGCATCCGTGCCACTGGTACCGAATAGGTTGCCATTGACGGCGGTGAGGGACTCCACTGCGGAGAAGGTAATACCGCTGTTAATCGCTTCTTTACTGGTGCCGGTTAAGGTCCAGTCGGCGCCATCGGCACCGACCACGCTGTCGCTGCCATCCAAGGCATTGATGCTGCTGACTCCGGTAAAGGCAATGCCGTAGCTGCTGGCAGCATTGCTGCCGTCTACAGTAAAGCTATCCGCATTGCTGGTACCGGTCAGCGCTGCGGTAATGGCACTGACAATGCCATCGAAGGTCAGGGAGCCCGCAGTTACTTGGTTATTGGTGCCGGTCAGGGCCAGACCATCGCTGTAGGCGCTGGCGTCCAGACTGTCGTCGCCGCCATTGCCGTCCACGGCAGACATGCCGCTAACGCTCAGGTCATAAGCCTCTACATCACCATCGGATTGCAGCACAAACGCATCCGTGCCACTGGTACCCAGTAGGTTGGCATTGACGGCGGTGAGGGACTCCACTGCGGAGAAGGTGATACCGCTGTTGCTGGCTTCGTTACTGTTACCAGTTAAAGCCCAGTCCGCGCCATCGGCACCGGTTACGCTGTCGCTACCGCCTTTGGCATCGATCGTATTGCCAAAACCGGTAAAGCTAATGTTATTCGCAGTGACATTGCTATTACTGATTACCACAAAGGTATCTGCATTTGCAGAACCCTCCAGGCTGCCACCGGAAACACTGTCGATACCGCTGAAGTCAATCAAGCTTGTAGAGGCTTCGTTGTCGACTCCTGTCAGGGTTACGACGCCCAGTGCCGCAACACTGTCGGTACCGGTGCCGGCATCGACGCTACTCAGCCCACTAAAGCTAATGTCTGCAACATCCAGTGCGTTGCTGCCAGTAATAACGAAGGCGTCATCGCCACTGGTACCGGTCAGCACTGCGGTAATGGCACTGACAATGCCATCGAAGGTCAGGGAGCCCGCGCTGACTTGGTTATTGGTGCCTGTCAGGGCCAGGCCATCGCTGTAGGCGCGGGCGTCCAGGCTGTCGTCACCGCCATTGCCGTCCACGGCAGACATGCCGCTAACGCTCAGGTCATAAGCTTCTACATCACCATCGGATTGCAGCACAAACGCATCCGTGCCACTGGTACCGAATAGGTTGGCATTGACGGCAGTGAGGGACTCTACTGCAGAGAAGGTGATACCGTTGTTAATCGCTTCTTTACTGGTGCCGGTTAAGCTCCAGTCGGCGCCATCGGCACCGATCACGCTGTCGCTGCCATCCAAGGCATTGATACTGCTGACTCCGGTAAAGGCAATGCCGTAGCTGCTGGCGGCATTGCTGCCGTCTACAGTAAAGCTATCCGCATTGTTGGTACCGGTCAGCGCTGCGGTAATGGCACTGACAATGCCATCGAAGGTCAGGGAGCCCGCAGTTACTTGGTTACTGGTGCCGGTCAGGGCCAGGCCATCGCTGTAGGCGCTGGCGTCCAGGCTGTCGTCACCGCCATTGCCGTCCACGGCAGACATGCCGCTAACGCTCAGGTCATAAGCCTCTACATCACCATCGGATTGCAGCACAAACGCATCCGTGCCACTGGTACCCAGTAGGTTGGCATTGACGGCGGTGAGGGACTCCACTGCGGAGAAGGTAATACCGCTGTTAATCGCTTCTTTACTGGTGCCGGTTAAGGTCCAGTCGGCGCCATCGGCACCGATCACGCTGTCGCTGCCATCCAAGGCATTGATGCTGCTGACTCCGGTAAAGGCAATGCCGTAGCTGCTGGCGGCATTGCTGCCGTCTACAGTAAAGCTATCCGCATTGTTGGTACCGGTCAGCGCTGCGGTAATGGCACTGACAATGCCATCGAAGGTCAGGGAGCCCGCGCTGACTTGGTTATTGGTGCCGGTCAGGGCCAGGCCATCGCTGTAGGCGCTGGCGTCCAGGCTGTCGTCGCCGCCATTGCCGTCCACGGCGGACATACCGCTAACGCTCAGGTTATAAGCCTCTACATCACCATCGGATTGCAGCACAAACGCATCCGTGCCACTGGTACCGAATAGGTTGGCATTGACCGCGGTGAGGGACTCCACTTTGGAGAAGGTAATACCGCTGTTGCTGGCTTGTTTACTGGTGCCGGTTAGGGTCCAGTCGGCGCCATCGGCACCGATCACGCTGTCGCTGCCACCTCGCGCATGAATACTGCTGACTCCGGTAAAGGCGATGCCGTAGCTGCTGGCGGCATTGCTGCCATCTACGGTAAAGCTATCCGCATTGCTGGTACCGCTCAGCGCTGCGGTAATGGCACTGACAATACCATCGAAGGTCATGGAGCCCGCGCTGACTTGGTTATTGGTGCCGGTCAGGGCCAGGCCATCGCTGTAGGCGTGGGCGTCCAGGCTGTCGTCGCCGCCATTACCATCTACGGCGGACATGCCGCTAATGCTCAGGTCATAAGCTCCAACATCACCATCGGATTGCAGCACAAACGCATCCGTGCCACTGGTACCGAATAGGTTGGCATTGACGGCAGTGAGGGACTCTACCTCGGAGAAAGTAATACCGCTGTTGCTGGCTTCGTTACTGTTACCGGTTAAGGTCCAGTCAGCGCCATCGGCACCGGTTACGCTGTCATTACCGCCTTTGGCATTGATCGTACTGCCAAAACCAGTAAAGCTAATGTTGTTCGCAGTGACATTGCTATTACTGATTACCACAAAGGTATCTGCATTTGCAGAGCCTTCCAGGCTACCACCGGAAACACTGTCGATACCGCTAAAATCAATCAAGCTTGTAGAAGCTTCGTTGTCGACTCCTGTCAGGGTTACGACGCCCAGTGCCGTGACACTATCGGTACCGTTGCCTGCGTCGACACTACCCAGCCCACTAAAGCTAATGTCTGCAACATCCAGTGCGTTGCTGCCAGTAATGACAAAGGCGTCATCGCCACTGGTACCGGTCAGCGCTGTAGTGACGGCACTGACAATGCCATCAAAGGTCAGGGAGCCCGCGCTGACTTGGTTATTGGTGCCGGTCAGGGCCAGGCCATCGCTGTAGGCGCTGGCGTCCAGGCTGTCGTCACCGCCATTGCCGTCCACGGCGGACATGCCGCTAATGCTGAGGTCATAAACCTCAACATCACCATCGGATTGCAGCACAAACACATCCGTGCCACTGGTACCCAGTAGGTTGGCATTGACGGCAGTGAGGGACTCTACCTCGTAAAAAGTAATACCACTGTTGCTGGCTTGTTTACTGTTACCGGTTAAGGTCCAGTCGGCACCATCGGCACCGGTTACGCTGTCAGTACCGCCTTTGGTATCGATCGTACTGCCAAAACCGGTAAAGCTAATGTTATTCGCAGTGACATTGCTATTACTGATTACCACAAAGGTATCTGCATTTGCAGAACCCTCCAGGCTGCCACCGGAAACACTGTCGATACCGCTGAAGTCAATCAAGCTTGTAGAGGCTTCGTTGTCGACTCCTGTCAGGGTTGCGACGCCCAGTGCCGTAACGCTATCCGTACCGGTGCCGGCATCGACGCTACTCAGCCCACTGAAGCTAATGTCTGCAACATCCAGTGCGTTGTTGCCAGTAATAACGAAGGCGTCATCGCCACTGGTACCGGTCAGCGCTGCGGTAATGGCACTGACAATGCCATCGAAGGTCAGGGAGCCCGCAGTTACTTGGTTATTGGTGCCGGTCAGGGCCAGGCCATCGCTGTAGGCGCTGGCGTCCAGGCTGTCGTCACCGCCATTGCCGTCCACAGCGGACATGCCGCTAACGCTCAGGTCATAAGCCTCTACATCACCATCGGATTGCAACACAAACGCATCCGTGCCACTGGTACCCAGTAGGTTGGCATTGACGGCAGTGAGGGACTCCACTGCGGAGAAGGTAATACCGCTGTTAATCGCTTCCTTACTGGTGCCGGTTAAGGTCCAGTCGGCGCCATCGGCACCGACCACGCTGTCGCTGCCATCCAAGGCATTGATGCTGCTGACTCCGATAAAGGCAATGCCGTAGCTGCTGGCGGCATTGCTGCCATCTACGGTAAAGCTATCCGCATTGTTGGTACCGGTCAGCGCTGCGGTAATGGCACTGACAATGCCATCAAAGGTCAGGGAGCCCGCGGTTACTTGGTTATTGGTGCCGGTCAGGGCCAGGCCATCACTGTAGGCGCTAGCGTCCAGACTGTCGTCGCCGCCATTGCCATCCACGGCGGACATGCCGTTAATACTGAGGCCATAAGCCTCTACATCACCATTGGATTGCAGCACAAACGCATCCGTACCACTGGTACCCAGTAGGTTGGCATTGACGGCAGTGAGAGATTCCACCTCGGAGAAGGTAATACCGCTGTTGATGGCTTCATTGTTCGTACCGGTTAAGGTCCAGTCGGCACCATCAGCACCGGTTACGCTATCAAGGCCATCACCTAAATTAACCCCTTCTACTCCTGTAAATGAGATTGCATCAACCAAAAACGCATTAGTTCCAGTTACTGTCACTAAATCGGTAGTGTCCGTGAGTGTAAAGGTGTCGGTTCCACTGCCACCAACAACGATACCAGAGTTAGTGACCTGGATATTTCCCAATAAATTATCAGTGTTGGTAATCTGATTATTGTCAAAAGGGTTAATGCCTACTGAGAGGAAGAAGTCAGAAACATTAATAGTACCCAAATTGGTAAAGGAGCCTCCCGCATCAATCGTCAGACCACCGACTCCTGTAACTGTAACTCCAGTATCAATTTGGACACCATTAAATGAAGTCAGAGTGAGGGTGTGGGCAGTATCCCATGCAATAGAATCAGCAACAAAAATCCCATCTGAAAAAGGATCATCGCCAGATGGAGTCACGGCTCCATCTGGCCCTGAAGCGGTATTGGCATCGGTAACACTGATTTCCACATTATTATTCGCCAAGGCATCTTGTACCGCTGTCACAGAGATACAATTCACAGTGCACGAAGCGGAAATCTCCATCCAGCCTGGATCCAGTAGCCAGTCACCTGTTTTCCCATCACCATGGCTAAGTGTGGAAACAAACATATCTTCCTCGTCGAGCTGAAGATATTGTTTGCCTGAAGTTTCTACAAAGCCACCATCACCGCCAGCAGCCCCAGACTCTGCAAGAATCGTCCCGGCAAACTCTGTGGTATTATCAGCCCATACGACAACCTTGCCACCATCGGCATTTCCAATACCACTAGCATTAATATTTGCCTCTTCTGTGACAGTCGTAAATTCGGCATTACGGATTTCTGGGTTAACCCCCTGGTAATCCCCCCCGATAAGGACTTCACCACCGGATTCGACACCACGAGCATCAATATCCCCAGCAACAAAGACTTCATCCCCTAGCACCGCAGCATAGCCACCATGCCCGGAGTTACCTTTTACAATTATTTTTCCGGTGTGCTCAGTAGAATCGCCCTCTAATACAACTTCGCCACCTATTTTTCCTGATGCATCCAAAGTTCCGCTATTGGCAACACTTCCGCCAGAGCCAAATAAGCGGATTTTTCCACCACTAGTATCAATACCTTGCGCCTTTACAGTACCTTCATTATTCACCGCAGCTGTAAATAGATCACCTGAGACACTAGCCTCCATTAATACTTGGGCGCCCTCGATAGCTCCTTTATTTAGAACTGCACTATCTACGCCAAGCTCATTTTCCATTACCTCTTTGGTAACTTTGAGGCCAATAAGCCCATCCGCGTCGAAAGTGAGTATTGCTTCATCAGCCGCAGCCAGACTAACCAGCTCTGCACTGATTAATCCAGAAGAGGCATTAGTAACCTGCTTTCCAACTAATAGCGCACTGGATGCGTTGATTACTCCCCGGTTTACAACAATGCCTGATGAGCCGTCCTCCCCCTGAAAAATGAAATCGCCATTCATGAAGTCTTCCGGGCTCATATCGAGCCCAGAAGCTGTGATAGCGCCGACATTCACTGTCGCAGTTTCAGTGAAAAGTACTCCTCTGGGGTTAACCAGGATTACATGTCCATTCGCCTCAATCGAGCCATGAATTGTACTTGGGTCCTGTCCCAGAATACGGTTGAGCACTATGGATGAGGAATCGGGCTGTAAAAATTTAACCAACTCTTCCGGACTTAAATTAAATGAATCCCAATCAATCGATAACAAATCGGTAGTCTGATCGATCGTTGTGGTTTTGCCATCCACATCAATCGTACCTTTACCTCCAGTCACCACACCACCCTCAGGGCCAGCATAAGCTACCGGACTCAAAAGTCCCGTGAACACTCCAGCATAAGCAAGGCTTGATAATTTTATTGCAGTTACTAATTTTCTTACTTCAAGCATTTTCTTTTTGGCTTTCATACCAGAACCCTACAAAGAGGTACTTTGTTATCGTTAGCAATTCAAAATTTTTTAATCAGTTATAAAAAACTGAAAAATCTGCATAAATGGTTGGCTCATCCTCGCCAACAGCAATATTGGTTATTGATGTGCTGGACATGATTGGCCAGGCCATGGAAACTTTACTTGAGAATTTGTCGTCCCAATTGAATTTGAAGAGCACACCCGCCCCAGAGAACCTGGCCCAATCATCATCCAGTGTCTCTTCATAGTTATTAACAAAGCCATAACCCACATCAGCTATCAGGGCAACTTGCACAATATCGTTTAGACGCTGACCAAAAAGCACCGGATTGATCACTTCGGGAACGTTCATATACCACTCTGCAGACAAAACAGCACCTTTATCTGCAGAGAAATCTCTTACCGCAAATGCGCGAACTCCATTTGCCCCACCTAGTGACATCTGCTCAAATCCAGGCAAATTGCTTTCACTATATTGCGCTCGCCCTTTTAAGATGAGCCTTGATTGCTCATCAACAAAAGGCATAGGAAGGAAAAGCAGTGAGCTAGTATTGATCGCCACTTTATTAAATTCATCTCCCCGCCCGGCTTCAACATCATTCTGATGTTCACCATATTGAAGATTTACATTCACTACATTCAACATGGAAATCAAGCCATTAGATAGACTATCTAAATAAAAACCAGCCTCACCGCCATAAACATGATCGTTTGTAAATTCAATGCTTCCTTCAACCTCAGACTCTTTTTCAGTCAGGCCAAAGGATCCTGTGAAGTTAAAATCACGTGACCTTCTAAATTTATGATCTAGGGAAATGGCGTAGCTTTTACTTACACCAGAAATATTTAATCTATTTATGATGTTATCCATATTTTCCTCATCATAGAGATTAAACTCATTATAATCCGCTGAAATTTCGAGCCTTGTACGAGGGGAGAAGAAGGGAAGGCTATATCTAAACTGAGCCAAATCAGAACCTAGGTCCTCACCAGAATCAAGTGCAGACTTTAAATAACTTATCGTTAGAGCATCACCGATACCTAATGGGTTTAACCAATCGGTTGTAACATACGCCCTTTCATTACCGGTATAAAGAGATCCATGATTATCTAGCCTTAAAGAAGATGTAAAAGTGCTTGATTCACGTGCCTTCAAATTAAGCTTGGTTTCGCCGGGGTTGTCTCCCGCACTGAAATACCCAGTAACATTTAGGCCTGGTAAATCATTGAGAAGATATAACCCCTCCTCAATATTTTCATGATTAACCAACTCCCCTCTTTGAGTCTCAAAAGGCTCTGTAAGTTGCTCCAAGGCATAACGCTTATTATCTTCAGCGACTACTTGTCCTAACAGCCCCTCCTGAATAGTGAAAGTAACTACACCATCTTCAACATCTTGAGCAGGTATTTGTACCTGCGCGAGAAAAAGCCCCTGACGACGGTAAAAATTAGTCAGCTCCGCAGCAATCTCTTCAAGATCGGCATAACTTAATCCGCGTTCTTTATTCTGCTTCTCGATGACACTGACAAGTTTTTTGAGTTCTGCCGGGCCCAAGCCACCTGGACTAAATTGGGCTTTCATGTTGCCCAATAAAACTGCCAATTCCTCGAGGTTATCTACGGTATAACCGCTGGCAAGGATTTTATCCTCTTTCATATATTTAACACGAAGCTTCTCTGCCATCTCTTCGATAACTTCACGTTCGATACCAAAGTCCGGATATTCCTCCAGTCGATGGAATCTAAATTTCTTAACCGTAATTCTAGGGCCTTGATTACGCTGGGATATCTCGGGGATCTCGGTATTGAGATTCGGATCTTCGGCTTCGTAGGTGCGCTGCAGGAAATCTTTGGTGACATCCGCCTCATTAACGGTGGGTGTATCCTGATCGAAGGCTTGCCTTACGCGACTGCGGAAGCTGGAACCTTCATCTTGAGCATAAACTGGCAAATTCGATAACAGAAAACCTGCACCCACAAACAGTGCCAGCTTACTTTTTCCAAGCCCAAGCATAACTCCCCCAAAATACTCATTTTTATAAAGTCGTCCCCTGTCTAAAAAGGAGGCGACGACGTATTTCTTATTAATTCACATCCCTGACGATGCGAAAGCCCGTTAATTCATCTGCAAGACCTGCGTGAAGCCTTTTGGTTGTAGCGAGACAGCGGCTCATAGGGTCTTGTCGATTACCACCGAGTGCGAGTAACTCCCCTTCGGTTCCTCTGGCCCACTCCTGGACATTACCCACAGCATTTACCAGGCCAAACCTGTTTATCGAGCCGTCCTGCGCGGGCACCAACTCGACACCTTTCTCGATACCGCCGTATTTTAAGTGGCAATTGCGATCTGCTACCTCTTCCTGACCATTGGCACTGGCTGCGGCAAACCATTCCTGCTCGGTGGGAAGACGATAATGGTATCCGGTCTCCTCGGATAACCAGCTGAGATAGGCCTCTGCGTCTTGAAGGGTTAAGTTATTGGCTGGCAAATCGCCCGCAGCGATATCTAAAGCTCCACACTGCTTGGTGGCACTGCAGTAGTAACCCAGGTCACGATTGCTGACTTCATACTTACTAACAGCCAGGGGACGACCACTCACCCCTCTGACAACCACCATTGCCGGTCCCTTGGTGCCATCTGCGAGGCGATCACGGCAGCTGTAACGCGCCCCTCTACCGCCACTACCTGGCACCAGGTGACCACAGAAATCCAGCTTGAATTCTTTGAGAGGCTGGTAACCCGGGAGAAGCGCCCTAAATTCATCGACCAGTGCCTCTGTTCTTAAGGGGTCTTCTGCACCCAGCTTAGTGGCACAGTTATTCAGTTCTTCACCGACAACCGGGCGAATCTGTCTAGCTTTAACACTATCCAGCTTTGCTAGCTGTGATAACTGGGCTCCCACGGCAGCGACATTCATATCGAATCCACAGGTGAGAGCGGCTTCCATATTGGACAATACAGTATCAATCTGCTTGTTTTTTATGGCAGCCAAGCGACGGCGTTCGGCCCGCTCCTCCGCAAGTCGAATGCGTTCTGCCTCGCGTTCAGCTTCCAGGCGTTCATTTTCCAGGCGAGCTCGGAGATTCTCTCTATCGGTCGCTAACTGGGATTTAATCGCCACAGCCTGACTGGATACGCCATACCAACTCGCGGCGCTTTCTAACATGGAGTCCGCTTGATCCAGGTTGCCGAGGTTTAACTGCCCCGTAGCTGCAGCGAGGAAGAGCTCTGAAATCTCACGACGTTTATTATCGAGAAACTCCTCATCACTAGGGTTAAGCTCCGAATACTCGTGTAGCTCAATACGGAGATCCTTTTCCCAGGCTGGAGTGAGGATACTCAGAGACACCAGGCGATTTATCGCTTCTTTTTTGTCGCTAATTCGCCGCTGCAGCAGTTCCTCCTGGAGCTTTTTCTCCAGTTCGACTTTCACCCTTGCCTGTTCAGCTGTATTTTGCTGCTCCAAGTGGTTATAACCCACACCGGCCCCTACAAGAACCATGGCAAAGGCACCGCCCAATACCCACTTCCAGGTATTGCTGACAAAAAATGCCTGGACAAACTTCTCTACAGAATCGGTGCGCTCTTCCCGTGTAAGCTGCAAAGCGGCTTCGAGGGCACGCCATTCCCGCCGATTTAAACCCTTAATACGTTTGGGCCGGAGCTTCTTCTCAAAAGCCTTATCGGCGGGAACCTTGTCATAGGGATGCCGACCGCAAAACAACTCATAGGCTACACAGCCCAGAGCATAGACATCATCAGATGGGGCTGGCTCTGCCCCTTTGAGCATCTCATAACTGGCATAAGCCGGGGTCAGTGCTCCCAGGCTTCCAGCATCAAAGACCGTAGTTTCACCGGTTTTGTTGGCGATTCCCCCTTCAGAGACCGCCCTGGCAATACCAAAGTCAAAAACCTTTGCGCCTTTCTTACTAGTGACAAAGATATTGCCGGGCTTAAAGTCTGAATGGACGATCTTATGCGAATGGGCGTAGATCAGGGCCTGAGAAATATCAGAAAAGACGGATCGCGCCTTTTCCGGCCCCAGTCCGACATCAGCGTGCTCTCTCAAGAGCTTGTCAAGCGGAGCACCCTCAAGGAACTCCATTGTCATAAAGACCCGGTCGCCATCGCGGTCGAAATCGTAGACGGTTACGATATTGGGATGGGCCAGTGTCTGTGACTTGCGCGCTTCACGCTGCAGGGAAATAAAAGCATCGGGATGTTTTTGAAAGTCGTCATTTAACAGTTTAATGGCCACGTAGGGCTCACTGTCATTGGCTTCCAGCTTACGGCGATCAAGAGCCTTATAAACCGCTCCCATCCCGCCAACCCCGAGGAGCTTATCCAGCTCAAAGCGCCCTTTGATAACCGTTTTGGTAACAGCTCCGGAGGGCAATGGCTCAAATGAACCTGAGGTATCAATAGGATTCGCTGGGAATCCACCTGAAAGCTGGCCTGGCTCTCTCTTTTGCCCGGTATTCTTTCGTGGAGTGGGACTAAAGACTGTAGCGTCCGCATTGAAGCCAGCTGCAGCGGACGGCAGAATTGCTTGAGCTCCACGTACTGGTGGGTGGTCATTTTTCCCAGTGGAGTCCTGATGGACAACGACTGTTACATCGCCATCTTCTGTCAGTCCCTGCTTAGATTTATCCGGACCGGGCAGATTGCCGTTCGGCCGAACAACACGTGTCTTATCGTTCAATTCCGCCTCCATGGGAAAGCTTTTCGACACACCCAAAGACCGTAACAACAAAATGCTACAGACCGGTTGTCAAGCTAAATAGGGGCAAAGTATATCGAACAGCCCTGGAGGCAACAATGAAGGGGTAAGCAAATAAGATCGACTATAAACTACTTTGAACAAACCTCTCGGGAATTACAGGGTCTGCGGAGAACCCAACCACCAGCACAAGTAATTACACTGCCTTACAACTGCAGATAGTAAGCCAAAAACCTTATTTCAATGTATTTCACTAAGATAATGCCGTTAACAATTCTTAATTTTTTAGCAGCCAGTCGCGTGTTTTTGGTCAATGATCCTTACTGGGCGATAGCAAATTAATTAGTGTCAGAGTCGAATAAGCACAACCTGCATCCCCTCAACGATCAAGATTCTCTCTTCAGTAATTAGTGCCAGAGTCGATTTAATAGGGTAAAAATTCGGTTTTTTTTTGCATTTTCCTCTGTTTAAATCACCTTAGTTGTCATTGCGACACCACCTGAGCTGCCGCACTAATGTGGTAGTGAGGAATTAATCACCTACATCTCAAGCCAACAAAGAGGGATTTCCCATGGCTATCTACATGAACTTCAACAAATTGGCCACCAAAGGTAATGTTACCGCCCAGGGTTATGAAGACTGGATCGAAGTTGACAGCTTCAACTTTGGTGTTGGTCGCGGTATCACCATGGAAGCCGGCGCTACCTCCAACCGTGAAGCCTCTCGCCCAAGCCTGAGTGAAGTTACCTTCACCAAGCGTATTGACGCTGCATCCGGCGGCCTGTTCAAGGCTTCTGTAACCGGTGACGAAGGTGTACCTGTCGAAATCCACGTTGTACAGACTGGCGCTAACTCTGTAGAAAAGTATGCAGTTTACAAGCTGGAAAACGTACTGATCTCCTCCTACAGCATTGGTGCTTCTGCTGGTGGCGCTCCTCAGGAGTCCATCTCCCTGAGCTTTGCCAAAATTGAGGCTGACCTCAACCACGCAGACAAATCCAACAAGAACCCCAAAAACATGCGTGTTGGATACGACCTCACTACTGCTACTCCGCTGTAATAGGTCTACTTCCTTTTTGGAAGAAAGATGGCCTGCAGAATTCTGCGGGCTATCTAAACAGGTCTTTAGCTGAGTGCTTATTGAGCTTTCAGCTAAAGATCTGCAAATCTGCTAGTTTCTCATTTCTTTCAGGCACCGTAGGGATAGTTGGGGCTGCCCATGGCTACACTCAATCAAGATAAAAGAATGATTACGGTCGATAGCCCGGTTGGCACAGATGCGCTAATTGCTACGACCCTGCAAGGCGAAGAGCACATATCTAAGCTTTTTCGCTATGAAGTACAATTGCTTTCTGATGACCATGCTATCGAGCAAAAGGATATTGTCGGCAAACCAGTAACGGTATCCATTCATCATGCAGAAACACCACGTTATATTAATGGCTACGTCACACAGTTCTCCCTGCATGATGTCAATGCTGAGGGTGTACGCAGTTATAGCGCTATTTTACAGCCCGGTCTGTGGTTTACTAGCTTGGCTGGCAGCAACAGGGTATTTGAAAACAAATCAGCCAAGCAAATCTTGGAAGAGGTTCTCGGAGAGTACAGCCGTGTTATAAGGCTAACCCTAAAGCTAAACGCCGAATATATTGCTCGTGAATATTGTGTTCAGTTTGATGAGAGTGACTTTGAGTTTGTCAATCGCCTGATGGCTGAAGAAGGCATCTCTTATTATTTTAAGCACTCTGCGGGACAACATGAGCTTGTGCTATGTGATGATTCCCAGGATTTCTATGACTGTGAGAGCGTAAACATCGAATACGATGGCGGAGGCAGTCACCCCACCAAAAATACTGTGAGTAGCTGGAGAAGAAACTTCAATTATCATGGCGGTGGGTTTGAGCTAAAAGACTATAGCGAGTACACCGCTACCAAGGATAACAAGCAGCAGGTAAAAACCACCAGCCAGCTGAATGATGTTGCAAACTATATGCGCGGCCTCTATGGCTTAAACCATTTCCAGGCCGACGGTGAGCACAAGCATAAATTTACTGACAGCTATCACAAAGCACTTGCCGAGCGGGCGATGGAAGCGCAAGAAGCGCTTTTCGATGTGAGCCATGGTCGTAGTGACTGCCCATCCTTTACCGCAGGCGGGCGCTTTAATTTCGATCACTCGCTGTCCTCCGAAAAAGGAAAGTATCTTATTACCTCCGTGCATATCTCTGCTGCGGATGGAAACGGTATAGATACCCACTTCCACAACACCTTTAGCTGTATACCTTCTAGTGTGATGCCTCGCCCTCAGCCCAATGTGTGCGCGAAGAAAATCCATTCACCGCAGGTAGCACGGGTTTTAGAAGTTAAAGCAACGGCTTCAGACAGCTCTCAAGACCCCTACACACAGCTCAAAGTTAAGTTTCCCTGGAACTCACAACAGAACAGTTGCTGGGTAAGAGTTATGCAGTCTTTTGCCGGCAAAAATTGGGGGGCTAATTTTGTCCCCAGAGTTAATCAGGAGGTGGTTGTCACCTATATCAATGGTGATCCAGATCGCCCCTTGATTACCGGAGCCGTTTATAACGG
The DNA here is from genome assembly GCF_052466775.1 of Microbulbifer sp. CnH-101-G. Classification (NCBI taxonomy): domain Bacteria; kingdom Pseudomonadati; phylum Pseudomonadota; class Gammaproteobacteria; order Cellvibrionales; family Microbulbiferaceae; genus Microbulbifer; species Microbulbifer sp. CnH-101-G. The sequence goes on along the minus strand of NZ_CP174292.1, from coordinate 4,251,120 downwards.
AGACAACCCGGGGCCCAACTACACAGCCACACAAAGCGGCTGGAAAACTGAGTATGAAGGCAGCACCTTCAATGAGCTCAGATTTGATGACAAGAGTGGCAACGAAGAAATATATATGGAGGCCGGGAAAGATCATAACTTTGTGATCCACAATGACCAAACCGGTAAAATAGAAAACCAGCAGACTCTAGAAATCAAACAGGATCGAAGTATTACTGTTACTGACGGCAGTGAAATTGTCACTATTGCCAAGGGTGACCAAAAACTCAATGTCAATAAGGGTAACCAAGTTGTCACCATCGGTTCAGGTAATCATACCCTTAAGGTCAGCAAGGGCAGCCAGACCACTGATGCCATGGGGGCAATTAAGATAACCTCTAAAGCATCTATCGAGTTGAAGGTTGGCGGTAGTAGCATCAAGCTAACACCAGCAGGTATCACCATCAAAGGAACCATGCTTTCCTGTAAAGGGGACGCAACTGCGGAAGTTAAAGGCGGTGGTATGCTCACCTTGAAAGGTGGCGTTACCATGATCAATTGATGGGGTTTAACAATAGATGACCGATCTGATCAAAGTCCAAGCGCTCACTGCAGCTGAGCTTCTAAAGAATTTTGAGGTCAGCGAGGAGGCAGAAGAGCACCTGGTGCCTGATACAGCACCTGAGGTGAGTATTAATCAGCTTGTGGAAGCTGGTCTCTACCCGGATGCCATAAAACTACTAGCCCATGGCTTGCCTAAACGTGAAGCAGTATGGTGGGCCTGCCTTGCAGCACGTGATATACAAAGTCCTGAAACTGACGAAGACAATGTCAGTGCGTTGATCGCTGCAGAGACTTGGGCCAAAAAACCTAACGAAGAGTCACGCTTAAAGTGCAAAGCTCTGGGCGATAAAACCAAACACAAGACGCCGGCAAGCTGGGCAGCTACCGCAGCCAGTTGGTGTCACGGCAGCTTAGCTGCCGAAGACGAACCTGTTGTTGAACCACCCGAGCACCTGTATGCACACGCGGTGGCCGGCAGTATCACATTGGCTGCGGTCTTATCTGACCCGGTTGACCCTGCAAAACGCTTCGACCGCTATATGAAGCAGGGGCTGGATTTGGCCCGTGGCGGTAATGGAAGAATTAAGGAATAAATCATGGGCAAGCCAGCTTCACGTATCACCGATATGCATGTCTGTCCAATGGTGACTGGGACGGTCCCGCATGTAGGCGGCCCGATTCTCAGCCCTGGTGCTCCGACGGTAATTATCGGTGGTATGCCATCTGCCACCGTGGGTAGCACCTGCACCTGCGTAGGACCGCCGGATACAGTTGCTATGGGTAGCACTACCGTGATGCTGCAAAAAAAGCCTGCTGCTCGAATGGGAGATACTACTGGTCATGGGGGTAAGATTGTTATTGGATGCCCCACCGTATTGATTGGTGGCTAATTCATATTCTACCCAAGGAGATCTTTATAAAAGTAAATTGGGCGACGTAAAACAAAGAGCTTTCCCAAAAATCAAATTTTTTACAGCAAGATATCCGCCGACTCATTAAAAAATCTTGGCCATTAACAATAATTACCTCAAGCGGTCTTTTAGATTTTTTATATGTGAGAATAATTAATATACAGCCTAACCAACAATACATCTTGCTGTTTATTTTTATCGCCCTGTATACAAAAGCAAATATTGTATCAGTTCTATAAATTACTCATGTGCACTAATCCTTTGAACACAAACTAAGGAGCACACATCTTTAATTTCTAAAATATTTCTAACAAACCGACCATAGAAGATATATCAGCTTTTTAACATCTAACTAGATTGCCAAACCAAACAACAGGGAAATCTATAAGACTCACTCAAATCCAAGACAACATGGATATTATATTCATGAATTAACATAAACAACTCTTACCTCATGAGCAATAAAACAATATATTTCGCAATAAAAACCGCACTTTTATCTATTCTATTAATACCAGGGGGAGCTTACGGCATGGCTTTTCTCAACCCATTAAAAGCATGCACATTTTCTGAAATGAAAATTAAAATCACATTAGATGGCAATCCAGTAGCAGGAGCAAAAATAACTCGCAGTATTGACTGGAAGGAGGAAAAAACTGACATTTTCACTTCAGATGAAGAAGGCAACGTTTTACTTCCAGCTGAATTTGAAAGCTCAATAACACAGGTTTTGCCAGTCGAGTTTATTTCCTCACAAAGTATAAATGTAGAGTACGAAAATAGAAGTTATTTAATATGGATTTATGCAAAAAGAAATCCAGCTGAGAACTTCGAAATGAATGGAAGCCCTATCAATTTAGCTTGTGAACTAACTGACGAACCTAAAACAGAAAGGAAATTTAAGTCTGCCCTTAAAACATCATGCAAGTTTCTATAGAACAAGAAGGCCAAAACAATGCTCACCCCACAATATAGCGCGCAACTCGCTGCAGATATATATCTAATAAAAAAGCCAAATGATCAGAAGATATTTTTCGACTTATACAAAGATGACTTTGACCTAAAAGAAGACCTCCCCAATAAAATTAAAGGCAAAACAGGTGCATTTACTCTAATTAAGAGTGCTCACGCGATGGGAATTGCAACCTGCGGCAAGGATAATTTCAAAGGACAAGCATTTGTAGCTCTAAAAGGAACAGCCAGTGGTTATGATCTATTGACAGATCTAAATGCTGGAATCAAACGATTTCATACTGGAGGGTCTGTACATCAAGGTTTTTATTATACCTTTGAGAGCTTCTTTCCCCAACTAGAGGACTTTTCACGCCACCTTCCTCCTTATGTACATACGATACATTGCGTCGGACATAGTCTTGGAGGGGCACTAGCAACACTCGCTGCCGACTGGCTATCCTCAAATACAGGGAAAACAATAAAATTATACACTTATGGTAGCCCAAGAGTTGGGCTTGAACATTTCTCCGCGAGTTGCAAACGTCGATTGACACCCCAAAATATTTATCGCGTTTATCACCGTGCCGATGTAGTTCCCATGGTACCTACCTGGCCATTTATCCATGTGCCTGATAGTGGCGTAGGAGATTTTGAATTAATGACACCAAGTTACAATCCTGTGACAAATCATAGTAGTGAAACATACATTGACTCAGTCGCCCCAAATGAAACAAGTTTGGACTGGGATACAGTTAGACAAAAAAGACCAAAAGACAATTTGGACAAGAGTATTGAGGCTTGGTTAAGGTCAGAAGGTATTATTTCCTTATCTATGAACACAATCTGGATGGCGGGAGAAGCTCTACTCTGGGTCTTAAAAAAGATAGGTCATCTGGCTGGAATTTCTCTGGTTGTGGCAGGAAGTACAACATTTACGATCTTAGACAGGCTGGCAATTTTCTTGCACAACGCTTACCAAATCAGCAAAGATATTTCTTTCTGGGTAATGCGTCTTATACGTAGATTTGCGCAATTAATTGGGATGGTTGTTGTTGAGGGAGTTGATATAACAGTTTCATTTATCCGTATGGTATTCCTACGGATGCATCGAGCTATCTCTGACTTAGTCATGAGAGCAGGAAGAATGATTCACTAATAAAGTCAACAGAAGTAACGATAACACATGATATTAAGTGGTACCCAGCCCAGTAATGAAATCCAGTTAATCTCACTACTGGGCTAGTTTCAAATTATTCTACATTATAGGCAAAATCACCCTCTTCAGTCGCAGAGACTTTAATTGCTTTAACCTCTTCACCCTTCGCCATTTTATCCAAGCATTCACTAGCCAATTCTGGCAATAGAGTCTTATTTAAAATCACCTCAATATTGCGAGCCCCAGTATCGGCTTCGTGGCAACGTGCCACAATATTAATGAGCACGTCCTCATCATATGAGAAAGAGGCACCATAGTGCTCTCGTACACGCTTTTCTATCTTACGCATGTTGATCTTACAGATTTCAACCAGATTCTCATCATCCAGCGGATAGTAAGCAACTACATTGGCACGACCAAGAAATGCCGGCTTGAATTTCTGTAGTATGTGTGGACGAATATTATCGAGGAGTACATCTGGCTCCGGCTTTTCTTCTACCTGGCTGAATATAGCTCTGATAGCATCCTCACCAGCATTGGAGGTCATAATGATAACGGTATTCTTGAAGTCGATATCACGCCCTTCACCATCTTTAATGGAACCCTTATCAAATAGGTTATAGAAAATATCCTGAACACCAGGATGGGCCTTCTCCATTTCATCCAACAGAATTACAGAATAAGGTTTACGTCTTGCAGCTTCTGTAAGAACACCTCCCTCTCCATAGCCGACATATCCAGGAGGGGATCCCAACAGCATAGATACTTTGTGTTCTTCTTTAAATTCGGCCATATTGATCGTGGTGATATTTTGTTCGCCACCGAATAATTCATCGGCCAATGCCAAAGCCGTTTCAGTTTTACCTACACCACTGGTTCCGCAGAACATAAATACACCTACGGGCTTACGCGGGTCGGTTAGACCAGCACGAGAGGTGCGAATTGCCTGGGCAACAGCCTCAATTGCATGAGGTTGCCCAATCACGCGCTTATTGAGTCGCTCCGCCAGTGTTTTAACCGCAATGATTTCATCACTCACCATTTTTCCAACAGGAATACCTGTCCAGTTGGCAACCACCGCAGCAATAGCCTGTTCGTCAACGGCGGGTTGCATTAATGGAGTGTCACCCTGTATGGACTCAAGCTCTGCAGAGAGGCTTTTTAACTGCTGTTGATAATCAGCTAATAAAGCGGGATCGGGCTCCTGTTGATCGCCCTTTCCTTTCATAAATTCGGAATCAATTTGGTCGCGAATTTTTTGAACCTGCTCAATTAACTCATTTTCTTTAACAAGCTGTTGTTCCAAAGTAGCTAAACGCTGTTCTTCAGCTAGCTTGAACGCCCTCAATTCAGTTAGCTGCTCTTCATGTTCACCCATAGCTGCGTTTTCACGCTCTAGCTTGGCCAGTGTAGTATTCGTTCGATCAATATTGATTCGAGCATCTTCAATTGCACCAGGGGTAGCCGATTGACTAAGTGCTACACGTGCGCAGGCTGTATCCAGCAGACTTACAGACTTATCGGGTAACTGGCGACCAGGGATATAGCGATGAGATAGCTTAACTGAGGCAATAACTGCTTCGTCCAGGATACGCACTTTGTGGTGTTCCTCAAGAGTAGCAGCAATACCGCGCATCATATCTATTGCATCTGTCTCAGAGGGCTCTTCAACCTTTACAACCTGGAAACGTCGGGTAAGGGCAGGATCACGTTCAAAGTACTTTTTATACTCAGCCCAGGTTGTCGCAGCCAGGGTCCTTAACTCACCCCGTGCTAACGCTGGCTTGAGCAAGTTAGCTGCATCACCCTGGCCTTCTTTACCCCCAGCACCAATCATGGTGTGGGCCTCATCAATGAATAAAATGATAGGTGTTGGCGAGGATTTAACCTCTTCAATTACAGATTTGAGACGATTTTCAAACTCCCCTTTTACACTGGCACCCGCCTGAAGTAAGCCCAGGTCAAGTGTCCTCACGGCAACACCACGCAAGGGTTCAGGCACATCGCCACTGGCAATACGTAAAGCAAAGCCCTCAACCACTGCGGTTTTACCCACTCCCGCCTCGCCAGTAAGAATCGGGTTGTTTTGCCTGCGACGAGTCAGAATATCAATACACTGCCGGATCTCTTCATCTCGCCCAAGAACAGGATCAATTTCCCCTTTCTTAGCTCTTTCGGTGAGGTTGACCGTGTACCTATCAAGAGCTGGGGCCTTGCTAGCAGCAGCTGCTACTGCAGCGGCCCCACCGTCCGTAGCACTTGCGGCTCCAATATGGCTAGACTCGGCACTTTGACCGAACATAGCTCTAGCTGTTTCACGAATGGATTCCGGAGCTATATTTTTGAGCTCTGGGCAAGACTCCAGAATTTGGCGACGTGAAGTTTCTTCTAATAACAAAGCCGCAAGAAAATGCCCAGAGCTGATAGCACGGTGACCATAATCTATAGAAGCCAACATCCAGGCATTCTTAGCTGCCTCTACAATGGTCGGAGATAACGCAGGTGGACGACTGCTACCCGAACGAAATCCAGCAATAGCAGATGCAAGCTGTTTTGCAAAATTTGCAGGATTACAGTCATGCTTTTCAAGCAGGTGATAGAGGTCGGTATCTGATTGGTCCAATAACTTCAGCAACCAGTGCTCAAGCTCAACGTTATATTGATTTTGTGATAGACAGAGGCCGGCCGCACCCTCTAGGGAGTCGCGCATATGCGGTGTCATGGTATCCACGAGCCGCTTCAAATCGATATTTATCACAGTGAAAAGATCCTTTTAAAAATTATTGTTAACGAATAATCATGCCGCAGGTAATGCTTCATCTGGCGACATATTGTCAGCACTTAATGTAATTTGTATAAGTTCTGCAGGCTCCTGCTCACTGGCCATGTGGGTATTCCACCCTAACAGAGGGTCGTGATCAGACTTGCGGTTTAATTGCACCGGTGAAACCTGTTGGGCAGGTAGCGAGACTGACAGCTCAAAATCCAGTTCAATTCCAGCACTAAGTTTGATAAATGCTTTTAGGGATTCCAATTTCTGTGTCCCCGGAGCAATAGTCATGAATTGATCATAGGCCATTGGCTCGATAACTATCCGAAATTTGTTCTGAGCCTGAAAACAATGTGTACCCAAAATTGTATTAGTTCCGAGGCAGTTATTAACTCCACTAGGAGCTTCCTCACAAGGCAGACGACAGAGAATATCTTCCGGTAATTCATCCCATTGTCCCTGGAACTGCTCAATAGAAACATTCAAACCAAAGAAGTGTTGAATCATACTGGTCAGTGCCACTGCCGAGCAGCGCCCCTGCCCCAAGTGCCCCGCCATACCCAGAAGTGCTTCATCGGGAATTGGCATTCGATAGCGCATCTCACTAGTGCCTAGTCCCGCTAGAGAAGCAATTGCCTGGGTAAAAATGTCAGGGGCTCTTTCATTGCGCAAGCGCTGACGCTCATAATTTACAGGCAGTTGGTATTTATGCCAGGCCTTATAAAGTAGAGAGGTATGACGATGATTGAATATGTCAAGAAAATCCCGCAAAGCGGTATTATTCTCTTTAAGTTCTTTTTGAACTAGCTCTGTAAGATAGTAAGGCATAACGCCCTGGCTACCGATTAAACCAGTGAATCCAACCTCCATATGCCACTGGCTAATCTCTTTATCTTGTATCTCGGCATTGTTACTTAATTTTTTTTCCAGGCGTAAAACATCCGACCCAATAAAGGACAACCCAGACTGGGCACTGAAGCGAACCATTTCTTTAGCTGGCGGGGCTGCACTGGCTATAGGCTCTTCACAAAATTCGCCATCAGCCATAGACACAGCCCGCTCCAAGATTCGAACGGCCTGATAGAAATCGAAGTGGTAGGGCTCTCGACGCAGCCGCTCTATTACAGTAAAGCTTTTTCGCCTGCGCGAGGTGGCCATCTTTTCAGCTCTCCATCTCTGCCACTCATGGTAGCAATCAATTTAGTAAATGAATTAATAGAACAATAAAGACCGAGAAAACGCTCAATAACGCTGGCAAACAGTAATGGGCTGGTTCCAGTAAGCATCATTGAGTCGAGCTCAATTTCGACTTCAGTTCCTCGACAAAGAACTACACTTTGATCAATCTGAATAGGTGCAGTGATTGGCTTGGTATTCAGTTTTAATAAAGACTCGATCAAATTTCGAGTACTCGCTGAATCCCTAAAATCATAAAGCCTGAAAATTTCCTTGAGGGCATCACACCCCTGACTTCCGGACAGAGAAAGATGGTTAAGATTCAGGTGTGAAATTAATTTCCAATAGCCTCTCTCTCTTCTAGGAGGCCGCAAGGTTGCCGTTGGCGCAACAACACAACTAATACGGCTTGCCGGAACATCACCATCAACGACTTCAAGATATGGCTGGGAATTACCACTAGGTAATTTTTTAGGCAGATTCCGATTGCAGCAGGTTAGCTTGATATCGAGTGTCTGGTCATTAATTCTGTGTGGATTAAAATCTAAATCTACAAGACTTATATCGACTTCAGATGCCTGCTCATTACGGTGTTCGCCTTCAATAATTTCACGACGCCGACTAAACCAGAAAGCAGACTGTTCTGCATGATGTTGACTATGTTTAATACCATAGAAGGGTCTATATCTGGTTGTCTCACCATCTCCATCTGTTGCAGCAACTTCATCAATGGAGTAAATCTCCAACCCATCACTGCGGCGCGCATCGGCAACAATATGATATTCATATTGAGTGTGCGTCAGTGGAATAGGATCCGCACTCTGCTTAAATAGGTTGATGGCAGGTGTACAGCCGAGAGCAAACATACTCGGCACCAGCTGTTTTTCCAACTCCTCGTGAGTCTCGGAAAGATAAAAATATAAATTTAATGTATCTGAAAAACTATCATTCAATGCTTCCTGCAAATTTGCAATGTCCAGGAAGAGAAATTTTTCCGGAAAAGCAAAATATTCAGTCAGCAATCTATAGCCGATAAAAGCGGTATCAGGATAAGGCAGCAAGCCTTCCTCTGCCTCCATTCCCACTTGTCGAATATCTTCTGGCGATAGAAACGTAGGCTTGGGGTCACTCTCTCCATTTGCCACAACCAACTTTACACATTTAGTTAAGAGCAAATCATAGAGACTATAAACATGGGTTGCTTGACCGCGCAAAAAAAAGCGAATTTTTTCCGGCTTCATTTCTGCAAAACTAAGATCAGGGCTTAATGCTTTAAGAGATAGCTTAAGGACTGCGTTTGCCCCCTGAACCTCATTACAGCCAGGTGCAATAAACGGACGTGGCATCAAGCTAGCGCTGACAGGCTGAAAAGGATTAATTTCTACTGGGTAACAGGTCGTAAACCTACAGGTTTGCCCCTGAAAGCTATCACTCTCTAATAACGTTTTTGCTTCAACGGGAGTGATTGCATCCAGATCTGAATCCGGCTCGAATTGTACAATGGCGCAAGAGGGGATTGGGCGTAAATAATGTGGATACAGAGTTTCCAGCATTGCATCTGTCAACTCAGGAAAGTCATCACTGAGTTTTTGTTGAACCCTGGCATTCATATAAGCAAAACCAGACAACAAACGGCCCACAAGTGGGTCATCTACGGTATCTGCATCCAGTTGCAAGCGTGATGCAGCAGCAGGGTGCATGCGTGCGAACTCAGCAGAGGTTTGCTGAATAAAAGCGAGCTCACGCTCATAAAGATCTATTAATTTTTCGCTCATTACATAATCTCAGAAACATCTACCATTTGTGTCACCGGATTTAAAGCGGAGTCAAAAACAATGACTTCCGAAGCAGGGTTAACATGTAGTACCGCCTCTACACGGAAACGAATACTGGGATCCTCCACATCGACTTTATCCTGGGTGGTAACCTTTACCGAGCGAATCCTTGGCTCAAAATGAAGAATAGTCTTCTCAATATCACGGCAAAATTGTTTTCTACTTTCTAATGAGGATAAATTAACAGTTGATAAATCCGGAAGACCATAATTAATATTCGACTCTTCAAGATGCCGTAAAGCATCAGGAGGAGAAATACAGCGATAGCGGGTATTAAACAAATACTCTAGATCGCGCCGCACTCCTTCACGTAACTGGCGAAGAATTTGATGGGATTGGTGCATATTTACTTTGCTAGATGATTCCAATAATCGATCTAGCACTGGAGCCAATAGCCGTTTTTCTCTTGCCATAATCCTATTAAGCCCCAACACCAATCGTTGCCAATGCCGTGGTGAGCTTTAGTTCAGATACTAAGTGATCCACTGTATAGTGGCTTTTTAGATGAATAACACTTTGATAACTGCCAACCTTGCCCGGCTCATCGGCCACTCGTACGCGTGCCTCACGCAGTGGGTAACGTGCCAGCATCTCCCAGGATAAGTCATCTCGGCCAGTTGTATATTGATCCAGCCAGTGTTGAAGCTGACGTTCACAGTCCGCAGCATTCATATAGGCGCCCACCTTATCCCTGATCATGACCTTGATGTAATGTGCAAAACGCGATGCGCAAAGAATTTGTTGCAACATCGAGCTTATACGCGCATTCGCTGTGGCCGCCTTGGAGCTATATTGTTTAGCCTTTTGTAAAGAGGGCACGCTGTTAAAAGCGCTATAAGGCGTATCGTAACAGTGACTCAGGCAAGCGAAGCCTAATTCGGAAAGATCTCTTTCTACAAAATCTGTAACTAGAATTGAAGTGGACATTTTAACCATGCCCGGGCGACTATCCGGCCTATAGGGCATAACAGGCAATTGCGTAACCAATCCACCACCAAAGTGATCACGAGCAACACCGCGGATATGTGAAAACCAACCTACCTCACTGAATTCACGTAAAAGTACAGCACCTATTGCAAAACAAGCATTACCCCATAGATAACGCCGGTTATGAGATCCGGTCACCTGCTCTGCAAATCTCAATCCACGATATTCTGAAAAGCTCAGGTTATAAGGCTCACGCATAAGTACCTGAGGCAAAGTAACGGCCAGAAAACGGCTATCTTCTAAGTCCCGTAAGCTGTTCCACCGTATATACTCCTTCTGGCGGAAAACCTCTGAAAAACGAATGGGCTTGGCCAAGTCATCGAAGTGATCGACACCGAACAACTGAGGAGTAGCGGCACAAACAAACGGTGCGAACGCGGCGGCTGCCGTATGGGCTATGCCTTGTAAGGTAAAAACATCATCATAAGGATGGTCAGGCAAGGGCCTATGGGAAATATAATAATCTCCCATTAACAAGCCAAAAGGCTCCCCACCCGGGGTGCCGAATTCTTCGTTATAGACTAAATGAAAAAGTCCAGATTGGTCGAAATCTGGAGCTCTTTCTATATCTTTACTTAAATCTTTCCAGTTGGCATCTAGTAACTTTATCTTGATATTGTCTGAGTGCGGCGTATCAAAAACCAACATGGCGAGCCCACGCCAACTTGCTTCAAGACGTTGAAAGCGGGGGTTATGGAGAATCCGGTTAACTTGATCGCAGATAAGTTCATCAAGTTCAACAATAAGACGACTTAAGTATTGTCGAACAGAGAAGTTTTCTTTTTTAGGGCACGGACATATTTCAGTCAGCCAGTATTCAAACGAAAATAATTCATCTGGCTCGCGTAAGAATTTCTTCAGTTCAGCTTGATTTTCGCTCGCTAACTTTTCCGGCAAAATATCTAAATAATCTTCCGTAAATGCATTTTTCATTGCGCCGGGCACCGGAAAACTCCCATTAGCATTTTCTTGAGAAATCTAATTGTATTCAGGTCCTGAACAAGACCTTTCAAATAAGAATGCCCGCTCCTAATAAGAAGCGGGCATCGAGTTTTACCCAGCAGACGGGATATTGGCAACCATACGCATAGAAGTGGTCAGTTCTTCCATTTGCAGCCATGGTTTAAGGTAGGCAACAGCACTGTAGCAGCCAGGTTGACCCGGAATTTCCTTAACTTCAACTCGGGCCTCTGAAAGCGGGTATTTTGCTTTCATTTCAGGGCTCGCATCCGGGTTAGAGTTAGTGTACTGGGTGATCCACTTGTTCAACCAGCGCTCACAGTCACTTGCTTCCATAAAAGAGCCCACTTTGTCCCGCGCCATTACTTTCAGGTAATGAGCAATTCTGGAGGTGGCCATCAAGTAGGGAAGACGCGCGGAAATAGCCGCGTTCGCGGTTGCATCCGGGTCATCATAAGCTTTTGGTTTCTGTGCACTTTGAGAACCAAAGAATACTGAGTAATCAGTATTCTTATAGTGGCACAGCGGCAGGAAACCCTGAGCGCTCAATTCGGCTTCACGGCGATCAGTAATACCGATCTCTGTCGGACACTTCTGGTCCATATCACCGTCATCACTCTTGAACACATGTGAAGGCAGGCCTTCCACTTTACCACCACCCTCAGCACCACGAATAGCAGTACACCAAGAGTTCTCAGCGAATGCCTTTGTCATGGTTGTGCCCATTACATAGGAAGCATTCATCCAGCAGTATTGATCGTGATCGGCAGGGCGCGATGCTCCAGACTCATCAACTTCAAACTCCTCAAAGTCGAATGCTTCGATCGGCTTGGTGTTTGCTCCATAAGGCGTTCTAGCCAGAGTACGTGGCATAACCAGGGTAACGAAGCGAGAATCTTCGCTATCGCGGAAGCTACGCCATTTAATGTATTCCGCAGATTCAAAAATACCGCCGAGGTCGCGAGGTTTTGATAGCTCAGTAAAGTCATCAAAACCAAACATGCCTGCACCAGCTGCTGCAACAAATGGGCAGAAGCCCGCGGCGGCAACATTGGACATTTTGCTCAGCAACTCTATATCTTCTGGGTGGCTGGTGAACTCAAAATCGCCAATCATGCAACCGTACGGCTCGCCACCAGCGATACCAAACTCTTCTTCATAAATCTTCTTGAAGGTCTGGCTCTGATCAAATTCAACGGCCTTGTCCAGGTCGCGGAACAACTCACGCTTACTCAAATTGAGCATGCGAATTTTCATGGTTGCACCGGTTTCAGAATTCATTACCAGGTGATTAAGGCCACGCCAGGAGCCTTCAAGCTTCTGGAACTTCTCATCATGCAGAATAGCGGCCATTTGTTTGGACATAGCCTGGTCAATAGCGCTAACCGCTTTCTTAATCGTCTGGGTCAGGTTGCGGTCCCAGGAAACAGTGCCTTTTAAAACCTGCTCGGTCAGGTTGGCGATCAGGTCCTGCGCTTCCTGCGGCTCTGTTTGCTTGGTTGCGGCAATTGCCTGCTCCAGAAGATTAACCGATTGTTCCTCAGCTTCACCTTCCGCAACATTTTCTACTTCTGTGCTCATTCTGAGTCCTCTCCTTTATCCTTGTTCAACCCTAGTTGCTCGGAAATAGCACCGACGTTTTCCGTGCTCTTCAGGATATCTTCTAATACTTTTTCCAGCTCTTCAGAGCGGTCAGCCTTACTGAGAAGGTCGCGCAATTTGCTACGAGCTTCCAGGAGTTGTTTCAGCGGCTCAACCTGATCGACAATTTTTTCCGGTGAGAAGTCTTCCATGTGTTTGAAATCAAGATCAATACCAATCTTGCTGCCATCACCGGACAAGGTATTTTCTACTTGCAAGTTCAGCTTAGGATTTACCTTCGCCATCACGTCATTGAAGTTGTCGCGATCAATTTGTACAAATTTACGATCTTTCAGCGCTTTGCGATTCTCGGCGTTATCCCCTGAGTAGTCGCCCATAACACCTGCTACAAAGGGAAGTTCCTTTTTAACTTCCGCGCCGTTGGTTTCAACATCGTAGGTAATATGTACACGTGGTTTGCGCACACGCTTAAGTTTATTGTGAATACTCTCAGACATCTCAGCTCTCCTTCCTAGATTTAGGGACTGCTATTCTTAATTAATTACCAACCCGTGCTGTCTACTTGTGTTTCGCCACCCCAGTTCTCCTCAGCTGCAGGCGCAGATTCAGTGGGGCTTGAAGGTGGCTCAGATGCAGCTGGAGCTGGTGAGGGGGTGTTACTCATTGACGGTGGTGCAACATAGCGCTGGGTATCCGTGCCATCGAGTCGGACACCAGTAAGCTGGGAGTAGAGTGCACGGGACTGCTCATCGGGCAGTAACTCGGTCATCAACTCGGAGACTGTCATGCGCCCCCAACCAATCAATCTCTCCAAACCCGGCGCCAAGGGCGTATGAGGCTCGTAAGTTCGGAAATATTTAGCGGCTTGTTCTAGCAGCTTAAGAGCATCTTCTCGAGAACTCACAGGTCCAGTGGGAGCAGCAATGGCATTTGCAAGAATTGTTGCCGCCACATTAGACACCGATTCGTCTGTAGTAGACGCACTCTGCTCCTCTTCGGGTGCTACAGGAGCCTCACTCTGGGCTATCGCATCCAATTGGCTCTTATAGATAAATCTTGCCGTACGCAAAACTTCATCAAGCAGAGATGAAATATTTGTTGATGGCGGGGCATCGTGACCACAACTAGAGCGCAGGGCATCATTGATATTTTTATAGCTGCTTATAGTAGCCTCTATAGTCTCAATGAGATGATTGGCCCAATCATTACTCGCACTGTTCACACATTGGTTTACATCTTCTAGGCTATAACCCAAAGTCTCAATGCGGGCAGCTTTAGCATCGTCATCGGCAATGCGATCTGCATCTCTGGCTTGTTGGTGCTGAAAGAATGAAAAGTCTCCATAATCCCCTTCCGGGGTTATTGGCGCACTACGGATCGGCATCATTAAAGTACCATCACCGCCATCACCATTGAGACCCGTCAGTGGTGCTACTTTTGTTTCAATACCATCTTCATCGGGAAGTGGATAGAGACCGTCCCAAAAATTGGTGACCAGCTGCTCTATTAAGAGAAAACCATCTCTTAAACCACTAAAACCATGAAGACGAATAAGAGCTTCTGTGTACCAGCTGGCAACTTCCAGATCTTTACTTTTCTTACTCAGGATCTTTTCTGCAGCCTTTGCCACGTCGCGCCAGGGAGCGAGCAGATCAGAGTCCGTATCATCAAACATGGCCGAACGTTCTGCGGCCCTAGCACTATTTCGCGCATCTTTGATGGAGTAGTAATCAGAAGTCGGTGATCGATCCTCTCGAATATCCTCACCGACAGGGCTCTCTGTGGAAACAGGAGCTGTGAGTTCTTCGATATTTATTGTATTTGGGAATGCCATGAAAATAAGTCCCTTCTACCCAATCAATTCCTTCAATAAGAATTCCGAGAAGAGTACACGTTGTAAAGATCTAATCAAGGCAAATGACACAATGTATCCGCAATAGCCAAAAAAAAGTGCAGAGCTCACAATATTAAACGAACCATCTTTGCTATTTTTTTATATTTTCTTGATCCTGACAGGCCCATTACACGGCAATTACAGCTGAGCCCTTATTTTCTGTAGTAGTGACTCCTTCTTCTGAGGCCTGGAAAGTTGCCACTATTTGAATAAATTCAACTTTTGCTTGTGCAAAGCTTTGCAAAGATGTCCACAGGAAAAGGGTATAGAAACTCATTTTTCCCTGAAAAAAAGCCACCATATACTGGACTGAATCATTACCTACATTCGCACACATTTCATACAATAAGCCTGTTTGCCAAGCACGCTCTAAGGCCTTCGGCCCACTTACTAGCCGCCCATCGGACACTTTAGCCAAACACTGTTGCATCTGAGCATCGGCATAATCTGTCAGGCTAAGCGTTACAGGGAGCTCAGAACGCTTCTGAGCCAATACGATCAGGTAGCGATTTAAATCGGTATTACCTACCTGGATCTCTGCATTGGGATTCAAGTTATCACAGGGTACCCAGTTTCGTGGTGCGCACAATAGAAGCTGGGAGTCTCCGCACTGGAGTTTGCCCATCACTACGGGTAGTGGGGAGCCGCCATTCTCTACCGACGTCTTTGAGCAATGTATCAGCTCAGAATCCAAGTACAGCCTGGAGTGCCAACCTGCGTTCCACAATTTTTGTATAAAACGACAGGCTTCGGCTCTATCAGCGGTTTTCTTGAGTTGGGAGCGGCTACTGGCCATAAGTGCCTTTATTTGAGAAAAACTCAATCCAAACTCACCACCCAGCGCGGCTATTGCCTTTCGCCGCTCAAAATGTGTGCGGATTTCTCCCGTGAATACCACGATATACGACATACCCTAACCCTTGCTTCCTGCAGTGATTGATAGGTTGACCCCATTGAGAGCAACCTGAGCGCCCTGCCAATAGGCGGTTTTTACCTTAGATGTCTCTTTATAGAATTTCTTTACTAACGGTGTAGCTCTGAACAAGCCAGTTAATCTGCCGATACTTTATTGCCCAGATACAGAATTGCGCAGATAAAGAGCTATAGCCAAGCTTGAACGAGTTCTTACTACATCACCGCTAGTGAAGTAATTTTGCATGATATCTCTTAAATAACCGGCTCAGATTCGCCGATTGCTCTAGAGAAAGCATATGGGCATATATAGCCGACAAGTAGCCAAGCTCTTTTAACCTTAGAAAGTCCCTATCAGTCAGCGCATTTAGTCGCTCAGCGGTCACACAAAAAACCCCGGTTAAGCGGTGCTTTGTATTACCCGGTAGATCGACTACCACCACCTGCTCCTGAAAAAGCTCCATCTCGGTCAGGCAATGGATAAACTCTTTATTTTTTATTTTCTGCTGATGAATCCCACTCAATAAGTTGCTGACCTGCGAAAAGGTTTTAGTCACCTCACCCTCGTCGTCAAAAAGCCTCTTTCCTTCACCATCAAAATTACCAAGTGAGAGCGAGGAGGAATCAACGCAGATAACAGGGCTTGTGCTAGCAATATTCTTATAGTGTAAGTAAAAAGGATAAGCTCTCAAGGTCGCCGGGATATAGTTACCCTGCCACTTTCCTAGCTGCCAAAAGAGATTTTGTCCCGGCTTTATACCCAGTAATGCACAACTATCCAGGGAATTCTCCCCCTTGGATTTCAAAAATATGATCGGACATTGCCCGGCTAACATTGAGAACTCAGATAGATATACCTGGCAGACATGCCGGGTTTCACTGTGCGAAATATCGCCAGTCAAAACGTTATACTTGCGGTGCTTATTTCTATCTAACGCAACTATTTGACTCACACTCGCTGTCCTTTACCTATTTTTTCACTGTCTCTGCTGACTGCCACCAAGCATTGAGCAGTAGAACTCAGGGCCGGGCAATGTAGGACAGAGCACACTGGTCGGCGCCAGGTGTTGCGATCCCTCACAAGACCAGAGACTGAAACTGGCAAATTGCTTGCGACATACCTGTCCAAGCAATCCCGCATAACGTTTTTCATTACCCGTAACATCATTACTGGCTACAAAGAAGTCATTCTGTGTTGGTGCACTCGACTGCCGCCCCAGCTCTACAGGTACAGCACTGAAGGCCTCAAACAGCTGATCAGCATGCAACATATTTTGTAATGCGCTAACGGCCAGCTCTGTAAGCTCCCTATACCAACCATCGGCCTCAGACATAAAAGAGATGATGTCTACCGCAGTTGGCAACGGTGCAGCTATTGTCAGTGGGAAATAACGCCCAACACTATCCACACTCGGGACTAGAACCCCAACCCAAGGGTTTTCATCAATGACCCCTTTGCTGTGGGCAAAACGCCAAACTGGACTGGTCAAGTAATAGTCAAGCCAGCTTTCCCCCATAATTTCACGGGATCCATGCACTGCACGCTGTAGCCATTCGTCCCACACTCTGACGAAACTAGCAGGAAGCTGACGCTGGACAAAATCTCCATGTCCAGGGAGCTTGCCAAAGATACCAATGGTGTTTTGCAACTCACTCACTCCTTACTACAGAGTTTCCGGACACCGGTAACCACGCAACAAACTGCGATCGAATGGATTGTTAACATTCGAGGCCACCAATTTGAACTGCGCTTTGCGCCCCTCTTCTGAGAAAGTCACCAGGCGTTCCGCATTGCTTCGCCCTGTCTCAAGGTCTGAACTTGCAAGTAGTCGATACCACGCCCAGTCACCTTCAAAGTGCTTGCGGTGTACGGTTTCATTGAGATCTTCGAAAATTATCCGGACCCTATTGCTCTCACCACCGCGCCAGGTAAGTTTTTTGCTGGTTTTGGGCCCGTGTGAATAAGGGACACGTTGGTCTCCCAGTTCTAGTTCAAACAGGCGCACACTGGAATCCAGCTTGGTTGGCTCAATACGGAAAGAATAAGCAGCGCTTTCACCCGACTTAAAGAAAGTCTTGCGGATTTTCTCCGCCCTGCGCAGCTGCGATAAGGACTCCTTGGAAAGACTCATGCCCTGCCCTTCGACATACTTCACTTGCCAGGTTCTTGTATCCACAAAGGGTTTTAAATATTCATTGACAAATTTTTGCTCAATACCGCCGGGCTTAAAGTATTGATTAAATTCAATAACCGGAACCTCCTGATCGCGATCACTGCGCAGTGGGTAGCGGTTGGCCAGGCTATTGGCATAGCTTTGATAAACCTGCTCCCGCCACACTCGGTTGAGGTGACTCTTGGCCTTAGACATCACTAGCGCCCAGGTGCTATCGGCAATATCGGTCAGCCACTGGTCAAAAGGTGCCGGCGCATTGGCCGCTTTGACTCTCAGCTGTTTTATCGCATCACCACTTCCGGCAAATCGCGCCTTGGCGCTGGCGAATGCAGCTTCATTGGAATCCGGGGCGCTATCAATTTCAGTCAGGTACTCCTGAATCTTATTGATGGTCAGGAGATACTCCTGAACCCTTGCGGGCCTGCCCTTCTCACTTTGAGTGATCCGCTGTATCTCCTCGAAACGCACATCGACAATATTGGGCTTGTAATGATCCTTGAGAGCCCCTGCAGCACTATCCAATGCCGCTCCACCTAAGCGGCGCGTCGTGCTGGATACCGGTAACGGTACACCTTTGGCATCTACAGACAGCTCCGGCCGCGGTGTCAGGCGGGTGTTATCCGAGGTGATTTCTGTGATCGCCAGCAGTGGTGAATAAATAGGGTCTGACAGGGTCGAGAGAACCTCAAGCGCCTGGGAGGTGCTGTTGAATCTGCGGATACTGAAACCACCGAGAAAGGATTGCCAATGTTGCAGGTATTCCCCCAGATAAATGCGCTTTACATCCTCGCCCAGCTTCTCGCGGTCGGCCTCGGTAAAGTCCTCACCACTGAGGTCACCACCGTAGATCCAGCGCTCTTCCGCCATATTGGTCATCAATTGGGAGTCGGCACCAAAGTCCATCTCCTTATAGCCCGCCTTTGTGTACAGGAAGGGGATGTTGAAACGCGAATCACCAGCGCTCACGCCAAATACCTGTTGGGTATCACCGCCGATCTCCTGATACAGATCCACAGAGGTCTGACCCAGGTCGCTATTTTGCAATTGCGCAAAGAGCCTTTGCGGCACAGGGATGCGTCGCAATTGCTGACGGGCGCGGGCCACTACGCGCTCATTTTGCTGAACACTGGCGGGGATTGGGCGAGCTAACACCTGGCCCAGGTGAAAACGCAGTTTATCCTGCTCTTGAGCCTCGCCTGGTAACTGACGCTCCCAGCGGCCGCTGTAATAACTCTCAACCGTGGCAATATCCAATTTATCCGGGTTGAAGAACATCAGATAGGTTTTGAGAGTACTCACTAGTGCCGGATCATCGCTGCCCAAGCGACTGAGGTTACTTTCAATATCCCGCAGTAGTGCCGGCAGGAAAACTGTTTCAAGCTTTTGCTGATAGAGATTATCCAGTGCTTGGTCTATACGGGTGTCATACAATCCCAGGTTGGAAATCCAGGGGTGTTCCTCGCGGTCATATACCGAAGTGGCCTGCCGCAGTGGTTCAAGCATTTGCAGAACATCCGCGGGGGTGGGCCGCTTACCCTTGAGCTTTTCCTCGGCCTGTTGATAAGCCGCCAGATTGTCATTGACCTCGCCCATGGACAGTTTGTTAGAAGCGAGGCTGCCACTCCAAAGAAAGATCGACCCCACAAAGGCCGCGGCCAAGGTGGCATATACCCCTCTGCGCAGCCACAGATTGGCACTTTCTACCTTGCGATTGACTCCAACCAGCTCGGCCTCGGGAAATACCACATCTTTAAGCAGGCGGTGCAGGAAGAAACTTTTTCCCACGCCCTGGAACTTGGGCCCAACGCTACGCTCCAGGCCAAAATCCGCCGTTACCGAGGCCATCATGCGGTCTACCGGGCTGCCCTCCTGGGTGCCACTGGTAAAGTAAATACCGCGGACCATAGGGACGGTTTCATAACGGTTTGGCTCAAAGGTTTGCTTGATAAAGTCGGCCAAAATCTCCGCCAGGCTCTCCATACGGGCTGGAAAGCCTTGCAGCAAAGCACGTTTCTCGACATTGCGCTCCTGATGCACCCGCCATAGCACTCTCTGATTCAAGCGTTCAATCAGCTGATTGAATTCGGCCCTGAAATTATCCAGTGGTGCACCGACAGTTGCGTTGGCTTCGCGAGGGAAACTCATACCCCAAACCTGTTCGCGTTCAGCCTGCGACAGGTTGTCGAAAAATTCGCTAAAGCCCGCAACCAAGTCGCACTTGGTAAAGGTGAGATAGATTGGGAAACGGATACCCAGCTCCTGCTGGAGTTCATTTACCCGCTGACGGATTGTCTTGGCTTGATGCTGGCGCTGCTCATCAGTCTGAACCATCAAGTCCTGCAAGCTGATTGCAACCAGTGCGCCATTAATCGGCCGGCGACGGCGATAGCGTTTAAGCAACCCGAGGAATGCGCGCCAAGCACTGTTGTCGTAAACCCGGTGGCTGTCTTGGGTGGTATAGCGGCCGGCAGTATCGATCAGCACGGCGTCATTCGTGAACCACCAATCGCAATTGCGTGTACCACCTACACCTCCGAGCGCCTCTTTACCGTGACTTTGCGCCAGGGGAAATTCCAGCCCGGAATTGACCAAAGCAGTGGTTTTACCGCAGCCGGGAGGGCCGATAATGACGTACCAGGGCAACTGGTATAGTGAAACCTTGCCCTTCTCCGATTTAAAGCGGGCATTGCGCAACACATCCATGGCCTCGCGGAATCGTCCCGACAGGGCCTCGAGCTCTTCACGGGAGTGCTCTTCATCCGGGTCCTGGGCTTCCTCCTGGGATTCCTCAATGCCCTTAATCAGTGCCTGGTTTTGGCGCCGCTCCACCAGCCACTGGCTCAGGTTCCACACCAGCCAGATAGCAAAAATAAATACAATGATGGTAATGCGAACCGTGTGGGAGAGCGTGGCGTTGTCACTGCCAAACTTTATGTAGTCCGCCCCAAACCAGATAAGAACCGACAGGGCTGCGAGGCCGATAATGCCGAGCACCCATTTATTGGTAAAAAAGTCGCGCAAGCGTTTCATGAATAGCTCCATCTCCCGGGCTCAAGCAGCACCGGATCAATTCGGTCCGAGTGTCACCCTTCCCCTTGCGGGGGCTCGCTGTCACTGCCTGTTAATTCCACTACACGGTCTGCCACGGGTGTGGTCGTTTCGTAAAGCCACCAGCGATAGCCACTATAAGTAGCAACCAACAATCCCAGCGCGACACTCATAATCACCCACAGAGGCACATAGTGAATCAGGCCGGACTTGCGCTCGACACAGCCCTGCCAATGCGGGGAGAGATCCCGGTCCATCGCCGCTTTATGCTGCTCTATCGTGCGGTACAGCTCATCGCGAATCTGCTCAATCTGCTCGTGGCCCCGCTGTACCAGGCGATATTTACCCTGAAAGCCGAGGCTGAGACAGAGGTAGAAGAGTTCTAAAAGCTCCAGGTGTGAAGCTGGGGTTTCCAGCATGCGCTGCAGAATGGCAAAGCATTTCTCACCGCCGAACGTCTCCTTGTGAAACAGGCTGAGCAGAGAGTGTTGGCTCCAGCCGCTCGCCGTTCCCCAAGGGGTGGTTAACACCACTTCGTCCACCACGGTACACAGCAGGTAGCGGGCAGTAAGCACCGTTTCTGGAGCCAGGCCCAACTGTTTGGACTCCCGCTCAAATGCCTGGATTTCCTTGGTCAGGCGTTTGTGCAGGTCCGGCACATTGGAGTGATTCATGGTTGTGCGCAGTTTGATAATCACCCCCAGCAGTTTGGAGGCGGCGGATACCAGCGGGTTCAAACTGTTGCGAATCTGCATATCCGCAGAACTGCCGGGATTGGCGAAGAACTGCGGCTGCGCAGCCGGACCGGGCTGCGCCGGAGCTGCGGCGCCTGGGGTAGGAATCATTACTGTCCTGTCACCCGCGTTAGGTGCCGGAGGGGGGCTGAAGCTGTCATTGCTCATATCAGTTATTCCTTATGGCCCAGAGCTCCATGGTCAGCCCTGGAAATTCCGCTCCGAGATGCACAGCAAAACCACCAGACCTCTGCATGGCCTGCCACAACTCACCGCTGCGTTCCATTTCGAAATAGGTAAAACCTGAGTGATAGGGAATTTGTCTTGGCGCCACCGGCAGGGGGCGCAGTGACAACCCAGGCAACTGGGCGGAAATCAACTCGCGGATGGCCTCCACCGGCGCCACTTTGGCTTGGGTGGGGAAGCGGCTGCGCAGCAGGTCTCCAGGCATATCCGCTTTGGCGGCCATCACGAAACTTGCCGTCTTGAGCAGTGACGGATCGGAAACCGGAGCCACATAGATACCGAATTTTCTCTGCACCAACTCCATCGCAATAGCGGTCTGCTCCAGGACTGTGGAGAGGGACTGACGCAAAGCAGAAAACAAACCGGAGAAGCTGAGCTGCAGGTTTTCGTGCGAGTAATTGGGTATTTCCGGTGGGCGCTTGGTCGATGAGGTAAATGTCGATAACTCGCCAGCCAGTTGCAGCAGCTCCACAAACAAGCTGTGTGGGTGCAGGCGCGGCTGGGCAGTAATCTGTTTTAACAGAGGTTCAAAACGGTTGATAACCTGCAGTAACAGATAATCGGCAATTTCTGCGGAGCCACTGCGACCACTGTCACTCAAGCGATGCCCCAAGGCTGAGCCGCGGTGATCCAGCAGTCCCTTAACTTCTTCAATGTAGGCTTTGATGACCGCCGAAGTCTCTGCATTCAAAAGCGGAGGAATATAGTCCGAATCCAGTTCAACCGGCTTTTCCGGCTGCCGTTCGCGTATTCTGGCAATGCCAATAGCCGCATAACCGCTGAGGTCGTCGCTCTCCAGTTTGAGACACACGCGCAGTTTGCCCACCTGGATACGGGCGGATTCACCGGAGGCCGCGGCGCTATTGCGCGCATCAAAGTTTGCGGTCTGGTAGCGTGCCTGGGGGAAATCTTCCTGGTCGCGAATCGATTCCTGGCTGCCGGGGCGCTTCATCGGTACACACAGGTAGACGATCTCATCGCGGGTGTTAACCGGCACATCCAGGACATCTGGCAAAATTTCATTTTCGGGTGCCAGGATGGGTGTACCATCAGGAAATATCGCCCTCACGCGGGAGAGTGATATTTTGCCCATAGAGAGCGGTTCACTATCAATCGCCAGCTCCAGCACACCCCAGGTATAGGGCCCCAACGAAGCCGTGCGCGCTTCGACCAACTGCTCGAGATAGCGATCCTGTTGCTGGAAGTGTTGAGGGCGCAAGAACATGCCCTCACTCCAGATCACCTTGTTGTTAACCGACATATGTCTTCCTTGCAAAGCCCAACTCAATTGGAATGGAGCTTAATTAAAACTGGCCTGAACGACGCTCTACTTGGATTGCTCCGCTTCCTGAAGGCGCTTTTTCATCAATTCATAATCTTCACTGGAGAGTGTTACCGTATCGCCGTCCTTGCCGCCATCATCATTGCGCGACAGAGGCGAAACAATACCCCGGCGCCTTTTGGCAATATTCTCCGGTGTGCCAATGCGGGTATCCGCTAGGGCGACCTGATAAGTATTTTTCTTGTGATCAGTGATCGGCAACACCATCAGTGCATCTGCTTTTTGATACTGAACAAATTCCGCCAGCAGACCGATATATTTCACTTCCGGTGTCAAAGGCAGCTCTTCCACACGCTGCTCGCCGGGAGCGAACTCTTTCAAGATAACGGTATCGAGAAGATCATTACCGAGACGGGATTCTGCATTTTCATACAGGTTGAGAAAGTCTTCGCGGGCAAATTGGCGATCGTCTGCCAGCATAAACACACGCACCACCACCGGCGATGCGCGACCGTCATCATCCGGGTTAACGTCCTTGCGGATATCCACCGACAGCTCGACACTGGTGTCCAGGTTCAGGGTGCGTCTGGTAGTCTGGCAGGCCGCCAAACTGACCACCAGTACGCCGAGCAGGGTGAATTTCAGTAGCTTTGATATCGTCACGACCAATTCCCTCTTTCGATTTATTAATTTTTCAGCTGTCTGGCATTCTTCAGCTCAGACAACTGGTTTTCATAAGTCTCTGCAAATTCGTCACCGAAGAGCTTGCGGTAACAGGCATCTGGGTCGCCCACTAATTCCCGGTACATCGCGCTGAAGCCCTCCCATTTTTTTGCATTCTTGTTGCCGAATACACCGGAGGTATTGCCCAGGCGGCGCTCGATATTATCCGGACTGAAATACCTCAGCATCGCATTGTAACCAGCGCGCATTCCCGCCAGCACGGCGACCTGATGATCGGAGAGATCATCGAAGCTATCCCGCACTGCTTCTTTAGGCTGTAAAAACGCACCGTTACCGGCAAACATCGCCTCTAGCGCATCCCTCTCGGTGGCACTAAATTTCAGCGGGTTATTCGCTTCTGTCTGGATCATGGTGCGCTGCACCCGCAGCTCATTTTTGATACTGCTGCGCGCACGCAGGAGATCGATAAGGCGAGCGACGGTTTCACGAACAATTTCTGCAGCCTGTTGATCCGCGATTTGTTGTTGAGCGGGGCTCATATGCAGGCCCAAGGTTGTAGCCAGCACACTGGACACCGGGGTAGCCGGGGGGGGCTGCACCGGTGGTACCGGGGCTTGCGGAGCTGGGGCCTGTTGGACAGGAGCCGGCTGTTGCAATTGGGAAAAGCTCTGCCCTTGAGCGGCAAAACCTATGGGGCCAGCAGGAGGCGCCTGCCCGGCATCAAAACCCGGCGCGCCGGCCACTTGTTGCCCCTGCATTGCAGCAAAAGAATCTGCAAAAGGGTTATCCCGTGGGCTCTGCGGGGGCTGAGCTTGCGGTTGTACTTGCTGCTGCGGCGGCGCTGCTGGTGCTTGCGGCGGAACGAACGCAGATTGCTGCGGGGCAACTTGCTGCTGAGGGGGCGCAACTGGTGGCTGAGGAGTTACCTGAGGCTGTGGGGGAGGCGCCTGGAAAGATTGCGCTTGAGGTGCCTGGGGCTCTACAGAGGAAGAGGGCTCGATCGACTGTTGCGGCGGAGCCTGTGGGGAAATACGCACAGCGTGTTGATCTGCCGGCACATGGTCCTGGTCGCTGCCATCTTTCCACCACTCATCATCTGAATCAGACCATCCACCTTGAGCGGCCTGTCCCTGTGGCTCAGTACCAAAAGAGCCGAAACCCTGTACATCCGACGCCCCGAAAGATTGGGGTTGTTCAAAGGCCGACATAGGGTCCAGGGGACCCGGGTCTGCGCCCAGTAGATTATCCTGGGCGGGAGTATTCTGGTTATTCTGAGGGATATACCCCCATTCGCCGGACTGGGAAATATCGCTACTGCCACCAGGCTCCAACCAATTATCCAGCTGCTTTGCCTCCGCCTGGCTCTGCATCTTGGCCATAGCGCTGGCATTGAAGGTGGTGCGATCGGAAGTATCGAGGAAGTCGGCACTGTCCAATCCTTTCGGCAGGTCACTTTCGGCCTGAGGCTGTCGCAGCGTCACCTTGAGGCGGTAATCCCCCACATTAATAATATCCCCCTCCTTCAAAGGGAGTTTATTCCCTTTACCCAAGGGAGTATCCCCATCGTTATGATAGGTACCGTTAGTGCTGGTATCAGTCAGAAAAAACTGTCCATCACTGCAAGAGATTTGCGCGTGTTGCGATGAGACAACTCGCTCGGGATCGGGCAGCACCCAATAGTTATCGGCGGAACGCCCCAAACTGCCCCCTTCTTTGGTGAACAGTTTGGTGTGCTTGAGCATATTGGCCCCTGCGGGGTCGGCCAACACTGAGAGTATTAGATCCATGTCTTCCTGACTCACACAGTTGATGTACTTCGCACTTTCGCCGGATGCAAACTACAGAGATCAGTACGAAATGATCCGGGCACACAGGCCTTTCACATAACAAATTCAAATCCGGCCCGCAGAGATTGCCGTGCCGGAGAAATATTTTTTAGCCCCAAGGTCCCTTTAAAGCACCACCAGCGAGAGACCTTAAACTGGGCAGGATAACCTGATCGCGCCCCTGTACCGAGCGCATAGTACTCAGCCCGGCCCGATCAAATTCTGCAGCTGCCCGGTCGGTGAGCAAGGCTTCGGCACAGGGCGTAATCCACTGCCCCTGGGGCAGCTTGCGCAAGTGCAGAGGCAGGCTTTCGTAAGTCGCCGAGGTGGGGGCTTGGAGCCTGCCGGTTGTGGAAAAACCCTGGCAGATTGCCAGGGCAAGCAGATAGGCACTGTTGCCCCACTGGTAATACTGATGCCCCTGTTCAGGTGTCAGCTCTTCAAAATCAAAGTGCTCGGTGGTGGAGGTCTCTCTACCAAACGGCAAGCGCAGCATAAAGCGGGGCCCAGCCAGAGCAACATATTCACTCGCGGAGTAATCCCGCACCGCCTGCCAGCTTTCGGCAAAGCGCTCACTCAAGGGGTAATACCAGTCATCCGGATCGACCGAACCGGCTAAGTTGGGGCAACCGGCCAGCTTGGTATCACCACCGAGGAGCAGCGCACTACCAGCCGCTTCTGCGATTGTTGAGAGATCGATCAACAGGTGCAGATCCCGCTCTTCATCGGTGATAAAAAAATCACCCAGAACGAGGTTGTAGGGACGGTCACCGGCAACGGTTTCGCGCTCGACCAGCAGTTTAAATACCTGGGACTTTTCCAGGTCGCTCTCGGCACTGGCGAAATCGGCAAGCAGCTCCTCCTTGCTGACATCAATCAAATGCAGCTGCAAATTTGGGTGCTCATCCAACCGTCTCATTAAAAAGTGCAGACTGAGCCAACTCGCCTCCAGTTGGCGGAAATCACTGTGGTGCATCACTTTGCGCATAGTGTCCGAGGTCGCTTCGGCCAGAGCATTTAAATACTCCCCCTGCATGGGGTCCACACTCTTTTGCACATAGGGCGCAACGATATCCCTGATCAACTGATCCACTTGGAAAGCACTACCGCTCTCCCTGGCCAGGCGCTCGCGTCCCGCCGCGAGGATTTCATCGAGAAGGGACTGCTCGGCAGAATAACCCGCAGTTTCTCGCGCTGTTTCAACCAGCTCCGGTTTCCACTGGCGAATTTCCTCGGCGGCTTGCTGGAATTGCCCAGGATCGCGCAGGCGTTGGCCGAGCGCGATAAATTGTTTGAAAAGTGGCAGGCGGCTGTAGAGATAATCTGGATGTAAATCGTCGAAATAGGGCAACTGCAGGGGCTCATCCATCACCGGCAACTGCAGGCTCACCCCCAAATCGCTAAATACACCCTCGAAGGTATCGCGATTCAGCACATATACCCTGCGCTGGGCAATGGTTTCCGGCTCACACTGGCGACGGCTGGAGCGACCACTAAAATCACCCAGGATTGCGACTTTCAGGCTTTCACTGCCAAGGTCCATGGTTTGTTCCTTTTTATTGTTATCGCCGTGGATTTGAAATCCGGCAGTTATCGTGGCTCTACTCACAGTCAATTATCCACAGGTAAAAAAAATACGCAGCACGGCGAAACCACCTGTACTCATCATGCGTTTTTATCTAGCTGGTTTCCACCAATTGTTTTTCGACTTTTTTTGGCTTTCTCGGGCGCCCTCTTTTAAGTGGACGAACCCTTTGGTTGGCGATTTGTTCGATCTTATCTTTAAAGGCGTCACCACCGAGAACATGCCCCAGCTTGATGGTCTCAGCGATGTAATCGAGTAGACGGCTATCGAAGCTATAGCGAAAGAGCTTCCGGTAAGCCTGGGCGCGCTGGGCTGCATTTTCACCCAGGTCGGTATATAGACGGTGATCCTTAATCAAGTGATTATGCTCAGTATTCACATGATGATTAAAACTTGACCACCGGTAATTACCCAAGGAGTCCGCAAGCCCCAGATAGAGCGGGCGCAGCTCCACATAGCGGTAACAGGTCAACAAATAAGCATCGGAGTCGATCAGACTGGACTTGTAACGCCCGCGCCAAATTGTGCCGGAACGCTTATAACGGTGATTGACAAACTGAACATAGCGGCGACCCAAAGACTGCATCATTGAGGGTATGCCATCCGGGACTCTCGGGGTGGCAATGATTTGAATCATATTGGGCAGTAAGACGTATGCATGTACGTCCACACGGTACTGATCAGCAGCATTTCGCAAACTAATCAAATAATATTGATAATCCTCTTCATCAAAGAAGCACGGCAAATTGTTGTGACCGACTTGCACAATATGCTGGGGGATATCTATTAGATTGAGCCTGGGCAGACGAGGCATTTTGCCAGCAAATCCTTATTTATAAGGCGCGATGCCTTTCTAGTGATGATTAAAGGTTTTATTATCGCAAATCAGGGAAAAAAATTTCAAACATCATCTGATGCCAAGTTAACATGAACCCTGGTTAGTGGTTGTAATCATGTTACGCTGCATTTTATTGCTATTTAAATAAAGGGGAGTTGCACCAGACATGGATCAGATAAGTCTGGCGGTCAACGGACGCACTGACATTGGTCAAGTTCGCGAGGAAAACGAGGATAGTATTCGCTGGTATGCCAGTGCCGACCAACCTTTCGCTTATATCGTAATAGCGGATGGTATGGGGGGGTACACAGGTGGTGCCACAGCCAGCAAAATAGCGGCAGAAACAGTCCAATTCCACTTAGAAGACCTCTTAAAACACACCTTTCTATCCTGCACTCCAGAGCAGCAACAATTAATTTTACGCGCGACTTTAATCGACGCCATCAACAGTGCCAACAACGCCCTCCTGAATACCAAAAGTACCAATCCCCACTTTGCAAAAATGGGAACTACTATTGTTGTTGCAGTCATGTGGCACGACTTTTTAATTGTTGCGCATATCGGTGATTCACGTGCTTATCTGTGGAATAACTTCGGATTACAGCGCCTTACACGAGATCACAGCGTTGTTCAGGAAATGATAGATAGCGGACAAATAACTGAAGAACAGGCACAACACTCTAGTGTGCGAAACCACATAACCCGCGCATTGGGCGTTTCCAATACCGTAGAAGCAGAAATTAACAGCTGGAAATTAACAGAAAACGCCCTGTTATTACTCTGTACTGATGGTCTGACCGAATATCTGGATGACCACGCGATTGAGCGTGTGCTAGCCACTCACCGCCCCGCGCTGGAATGTGTCTATCGTTTTATCGACGATGCCAACAGAATGGGGGGGCGCGATAATATTAGCGCGGGGATTCTCGAATACTCCTCCCAACCCGCAGCACAATTACTAGCGCAAGAACAAAGCGCAACCCAAAGACCAAAATCACCCGATGTAACCATCCGAAAAGCGCAACGCTAAACCCGTTTGCCGGAAGCTGAAGAATGACACCGGAACGTCTCACCCAGCTGGTCCCCAACCTGCTCAAGATCCTCAGTCCCTCCACAGCCTCCTTCCCCCAGGGAAACCCCGCGGCAGTATGCCGCTGGTTGGAGGCTATTGAAGAGTTACCTGAGGCCCAAACTGCAAGCGACTGCAGCCTACCTCTATGGCCAGAGCCACCGGCAGTCGAGGTCAATGCCTTCACTATCGCCTCAGCGCCGGAAGTCGAGTTGTTACCCGGAATCGGTGAGGGCCCAGTTCAATTTGTGAATGTCCCGGGCACCAATCCGCAGGGCACTCAAGTTCCGTCACTTCAGCGCTGTCACTTGGTAAAGGACCTGGTCATCGCCGCAACCGGCGAGCTGAACTTCGAGCGGGTGGACCTCACTATCCCGGGGCCACTGCCATTTGTTTGGAAACGCTACTATCGCTCTAGCATTAGTGAGGATTGTGGAGTCGGGGCGGGCTGGCGCCACTCGCTGAGCGAACAGCTAGTGGTGCAGGATAATCAGATAGAACTGTATACCGCCGAAGGGCGCAAGGTGCAGTTCCTATTACCCGCAATTGGTCACAGCTGCTACAACCGCTTCGAACGCTTACTACTATTCCGGCAAAGCCTGCACAGCTACCGGCTCTCATCTGTTAACGAGCCCGATAAAATTTTTCGCGCAGATGGAGTCAACAGCGCTCTCCCGCTCACTGAAATTCGCGATCAGTTCGGCAACGCACTGACGATCGACTATAGCGAAGGGCTGCCCAGAAAAATCGTCAGCTCCTGGGGGCGGGTACTGGACTTCGAAATTCGCGGCGGCCGCATCGGAAAGCTGCTCAATAATCACGCTCCAGATGATCAGCGCACGTTGTGCTCCTATGAATTCCAGGGCGGATTACTGACTGAAGTTAGCAGCAACCACGATCGGGAACGCTACCAGTATCACGATTTATTCCTGGTGCAAGCGCACAGCGGTGTGAAGGGCAAACGTCAATTTGAATACGATTTGCAGGGGCATTGCCACAGGCTGATACAAGAGGAATCCGAGACCTTACTAACCTGGCAGCACAGCCGAGGTAATTGCCTGGTGGAAGATACGGATCTAACCCCACAACAATTGCACTTCAATCAATTCGGCCAGCTCACCAAAGAGCGGCAGGGTCAGCGAGAAAAAAACTGGCTCTACGATTGCTACGGAAACCTGTGCCAATACATTAACGGTGATGGACGACGCAGCTTCTTCCGCTACGATGAGTTCGGACGCCTGCGGCGCAGCACCGAGGGAGTCAACAGCAAACGCTATCTATATGATGAAAACGGTTATCCCCAGGCAGTCCTACTCAACGAGGATTTGTCGTGGATCTTCCGCTTCAACGGTAAGGGGCGGCCGCAGGCAATAATCGATCCAGAACAACAGGAGTGGAAATTCCGTTACAGCGAACGCGGCCTACTCTCTCAAATCACCGACCCCGAGGGCGGCTCAGTGGAGTTTTCCTGGGATGGCCAGGGGCAGTTACAAACCGTTCGCCGCGGTGAAAAACAATGGGGCTTCGAGTACGACCACTGGCAGCGTATAACCACACTGATCGTAAACGGGGAAACCTGGCGCGAATGGCGTTATGGACCCGCCGGCGAATTGCGCGAGTGCCACATTGGTAGTTATCAATACGGGATCGATTACTGCGAACGCGGCCAACCTCACGCCATCCATGCCAGCAACAGCCAGAGTCTTCAATGGGAGTACGATCATTGCGGCCGTATTTGTCAGATACATTTTGCCGATGGCAACCAATGGGCACTGCACTCTAATGGCCAGGGGCAGTTGACCCAGCTGCAAACTCCAAGCGGAGATTATCTGTGGCAATACGATGGGCTCGGCCAGTTAACCAGTCACCACGCCCCAGACAAGCGCTACGTTAACTGGAACTACAATATTGACGGCAGCCTCAGTGAATACTGCGATAACGATTGCCGCTGGTACTTCCACTATAACGACGATGGCAGCCTCGCCAGCATACGCAATAACAGCGGCCAAATTAGTGAGTTCCACTACGACCCACAAAAGCGTCTAATACAGGCCAATAATTTACACTCGTCAGTCCGCTTCAAATACGATCGACGCGGCCGGGTTACCGCCGAAAATCACGACAATAATGACGTGCGTGATTTCAGCCTGAGATACCAATATGATTCGCGCGGCTGGCTGAAAAGCGCCAGCTCCGACAACCTCGATCTGGCCTATACCCTCACACCCTGCGGCACACTCTACGGAGTGGATGCCAACGGCGAGCCGGTGTTGCGCACCGAACTCAAGGGACAGAATTCAATCCATGTACAGGGGGAAGTGCGCAGCACTTTCAAACACCTGTTCGGTCGCCCCGTAAGCCTGGAAAGTGGCCTTGCCCTCGCCTGGCAATTCGACAAACAACCCCCATTGCAGCTCACAAATCCTATGCGACAGTCAGGGTTTACCCAGGCGCAGGTCGACAGGGATAAGCGCGGCAATGTGGTCGCCGAGCGGCAAATTCCCGGGCGCAGAGATTATCAATACCAGTACGATGGTTGGGGATTGATGAGCACAGCGGAATGTGGCGATTTCAAAACTTATTTCCGCTATGATCCATTTGGGCGCCGGCTGAGCAAAACCTGTACTCACCGCAAATCGTCCCGCCAACGCCGGGTCACCACCAGTTGGAGCGGCCTGGGCATCTGGGCAGAGGCGCACCAGGTCGACGGAAAATCCCGGGGTATCGGCCACTGGATTACCCACCCTTTGCACGGGTACGTACTGTGTCATTGGAGTTCCGGCCACTGCAAGCACTACCATACAGATCCACAGGGAAAACCCCTGGCCATTTTCGACGCTCAAGGTACTGTACAGTGGTCACAGGGAAATGATGCTGAAGACGTTGATGGCAGAGGTTTCGGGCAGACCCCCGGCCCCTGGCGCGGCACTAACATAATTGCCGATATCGAGACCGGACTCTGGTACACCCCCTCCAGGTACTGGAATCCGGCTCTACACATGTGGCTCAATGGCCCGAGGATTTTTACTCACATCACATCCAATGTTCCACTGACCAGGCTCTGAACCCTTCGTCGGCGCCCCGAACCGGGGCCCTCCGGGCCTGTGCCTATCCCTACACCGTATCCATCAATTGCGTAGAAAAATTATGCAAGCATCCCCGGACTTTGAAATCGGCGGTATCGCAGTGGCCAAGGGAGAATCCCGCCATATCGACCTGCCCGTGGTCAGCCTCTATACCAACACAGAGATGGCTATCCCCGTCTATGTACAGCGCGGTAAGCGCGAGGGCCCCACCATATTTGTCTGTGCCGCAGTGCACGGTGATGAGCTGAACGGCATCGAAATCATCAGCCGTCTAATTCAAAGCCGCAGTCTGAAGTCTCTGCGCGGCACGCTGATCGCCGTGCCCATGGTCAATGTCTACGGGGTTCTCCAGCATACCCGCTATCTGCCTGATCGCCGCGACCTCAACCGCAGCTTTCCCGGCTCCGCCAAAGGCTCCCTGGCTGCACGGATGGCCCATGTGTTTTTGCGCGAGATAGTGGCCAAGTGCGATTACGGCATAGACCTGCACACCGGCGCCGCCCACCGCAGCAACCTGCCCCAGGTGCGCGCCAATCTCGACGACGATGTGACCCGCGCCATGGCCAAGGCATTCGGTGTGCCGGTACTGCTCAATGCATCGATTCGAGATGGCTCCCTACGCCAGGCAGCCGCAGATCGGGGGGTGAGAATCCTACTGTATGAGGCCGGAGAAGCTCTGCGCTTCGATGAGTTGTGCATCCGCGCTGGCCTGAAGGGAGTCACCAACGTACTCAGGCACCTGGGCATGTTGCCGGCGAGGCGCAGACGCAGCCTGATAGAACCCTTTATCGCCCGCAGCAGTGGCTGGTTACGCGCCGGCGACAGCGGTATTGCCACCCATCTCAAAGCGCTAGGAGATCAAGTCTATGCGGGAGATTTGCTCGCCACGATTGCCGACCCTTACGGCAACGAGCTCGACCAGGTGCGCAGTAATGGCGAGGGAATCATAATTGGCAAACAGAATATCCCCCTGGTGCAAGAGGGCGAGGCGATGTATCACATCGCCTATTTCCACGAGCCCCAGGAGGTGGTTGAGAACCTCGAGTTACTGCAGGACAGCCTGCTGCCGGACGAAAATTTCTAAGGGCGCCCTACTGTTTCTGGAGTAACTCCAGCACCTCTTTGCTGGGGAAGCCCTTCTCCTCCACACCGGCGCTCTTTTCGAATGCCTTGATGGCTTTGCGGGTCCCCGGACCGGCTTTGCCATCAATCTCGCCGCTGTAAAAGCCCTTTTGCTTCAGCAGCTTTTGCAGCTGCTCAACCTGGCTGCCGTCGAGGGGAGTAAAAGGGCGATTCCAGTCTTTTACCAGGGGGGGACCGCCGCCGATACGATCCGCCAACAAACCGATCGCAATGGCATAGCGATCCGAGTTGTTGTAACGCTTAAGAACGAAGAAGTTCTTAAACACCAGAAAAGCCGGGCCGTTACGCCCATCTGGCAACTTCAGCTCCGCCACCGCCTTCTTACTCGGGAAAGGCTCGCCATTGGCACGCTTGACCCCGAGCTTTTCCCACTCTGCCACCGTCAGCTTGCCCCCCGGCATTTTGTTCGCGGGAATGGAAACCTCATAACCCCAGGGCTTCGCTTTTTGCCAGCCATTACTGGATAAGAGGTTAGCTGCAGTAGCCAGGGCATCCGGCACTGAATTCCAAATATCACGCTTGCCATCGCCATCGATATCCACCGCGTAGGCCTGGTAACTGGTGGGGATAAACTGCGTATGCCCCATAGCTCCCGCCCAGGATCCCAGCAGGTGCTGGCCTTCGATATCACCGGCCTGCAGAATCTTCAGCGCCGCCAACAGCTGCTGTCGACCGAACTTCTTGCGCTGTGGGTCTGCATAGGCCAGGGTGGCGAGGGAGCGGATTACGCTACGCATCACCGTCTCGTTGCCAAGGACGCCACCAAAGCTCGACTCCACCGACCAGATCGCCAGGAGAATATTGGGGTCCACACCAAAACGCTTCTCAATCTTGCTGAGCCAGGGTTTCATTTTCTCCTTCTCACGCTTACCCCGCTCGATAGCGCGCTTTTGCACCCGGTTGTCGAAGTACTGCCATACCGGCGCCTTGAACTCAGGCTGGTAGCTGGCCCTATCCAGCACCCACTGGTCCGGAGAAGTAATCCCCTTAAAGGCCTGGTCGTAAACCTTGGGCGAAATCCCATTCTTAATGGCGGTTTGGCGAAATTCCTTTACCCACTTTTCAAATGCCGGGTCCGGCTTATCAGCAGCCTGGGCGCCCTGAATCATAAAGGCTAAGCAAAGGGTGAGAACATAGAACAGCGTGGGGAACCGGTGCAATCTGGGCATGGGAGTACCTTTGACACGACATTTCGCTCGCACAAGGTTAGAACGAGCCTCTCTCTTCCGAAAGGCGGATTTCTCCAATGGTGCAATCCGCCCGATCAGTCATTAATGGGGACACTGGACTGAAAGGGAAGTTCTGAGAATTGCCAGGCCCTGTGACCAGGGCCACAAAATCAGGGAATCACGTAAAAGAGTACGGCGAAGAAGTGCAAGATACCGCCCGCCAGCACAAACAAATGCCAGATGGCGTGATGAAACCTCAGGCTGCGCCACAAGTAAAAGGCGATACCACCTGTGTAACAGAGACCTCCCAATACCAACAACCACAGGCCGCCGGTTTCGAGGCTATTGGCCAGGGGTTTGATTGCGGCGATAACCACCCACCCCATCAGGGCGCTGAGAGTGATCGACAGGGCGCGGATCTTTTTCAAAGGGGTGAATTGGATAATCAGCCCCAACAGGGCCAATCCCCAGATAATGCCAAACAACCACCAGCCCCAGGGCCCGCGCAGGGTCACCAGGGTAAACGGGGTATAAGTGCCGGCAATCAGGAGAAATATCGAGGTGTGGTCCAGAGTCCGCAGAATCGCCTTGGCGCCTATGTGGCTAACAGCGTGATACAGGGTAGAGGCGAGGAAACAGAGGATCAGGGTGGAGGCGTAGACGCTGGAGCTGACGATGTGCCAGGCATCCCCGCGCAACGCGGCAAAACCAATAAGAACACCTAGACCGGCGATAGCCAGTACGGCTCCGACACCATGAGTTACGCTATTGGCAATTTCTTCAGCAAAGCTATAGCGGCTGGCAACGGAAACGGATGAGGTCATAGGTTGGCCCGATTAAATTCTGGTACTGAGTGGCTCCAATAACCACTCGACCGATAACTGGAATCAGGTCTAATGATCAAAGGCCTCACTAAAAATAGCAAGGCCAGGATCAGACCGGAGATTCACAACCGGGCCACTAGGGCTTAAACACTCGCGTTATGGATTCCCATTTCGCAAAGTGCGGAAGAGGCGCGAACGATAGTCTCATTGCGATCGGGGCCTGTAGAAACAATATCTACCGGTGCACCCACCAACTCTTCGATACGGGCGATATAGGCCTTGGCATTGGCCGGCAGGTCCGCTTCGCGGCGCACACCAAAAGTATTCTCTGTCCAACCGGGCATACTCTCGTATACGGGCTCGACACCCTCCCAACCGGCGGCGTCGAAAGGCACCGGCACTTCTTCGCCAGCGCTGTTGCGGTAGCCCACACAGATCTTCACTTCCTCGAGACCATCGAGCACATCCAGCTTGGTCAGACACAAGCCGGAGATACTGTTGATACGAATAGCATGGCGTACGGCAACTGCATCGAACCAGCCAGTGCGGCGCTGGCGCCCGGTAGTGGCACCGAATTCATGCCCCTTCTCGCCCAGGTGACGCCCTACTTCACAGTCGAGCTCGGTGGGGAAAGGACCACCGCCAACACGGGTGGTGTAGGCCTTGGTGATACCCAGCACGTAGTCCAGATAGAGGGGACCAAAACCAGAACCGGTGGCGGTGCCGCCGGCAGTGGTGTTGGAGGAGGTCACAAACGGATAGGTGCCGTGGTCGATATCCAGCAGGGAGCCCTGGGCGCCCTCGAACAGGATGTGCTCGCCCTGCTCGCGGGCCTTGTGCAGCTGGTCGGCCACATCAATGATCATCGGCACCAGTTGCTCACGCCAGATCTTGGCCTGCTCCAGGGTGTCTTCGTAGCTTACCGGATCAACCTTGTAGTATTCGGTCAGGGCAAAGTTGTGGTAGTCGATCAGCTCCTTGAGCTGATTGCAGAAATTCTCCCAGTTGCACAGGTCACCGAGACGCAAGCCACGGCGGGCAACCTTGTCTTCATAGGCGGGACCGATACCTCGACCGGTGGTACCGATGGCCTTGGCGCCACGGGCCTTCTCGCGGGCTTGGTCCAGGGCCACATGCACCGGCAGAATCAGCGGGCAGGCCGGTGACAGGCGCAGGCGTTCGCGCACTGGAACACCGCGTTCTTCCAGCTCTCCCATCTCCTTGAGCAGCGCTTCCGGTGACAACACCACACCGTTGCCGATCAGGCAGGTGACGCTGGGGCGCAGGATACCGGAGGGAATCAGGTGCAGTACGGTTTTCTCACCGTCGATCACCAGGGTGTGGCCGGCGTTGTGTCCACCCTGAAAGCGCACCACCAGGGAGACCTGCTCTGTCAGCAAATCGACAATCTTACCCTTGCCTTCATCGCCCCACTGGGTGCCCAGCACTACTACATTCTTGCCCATCTGTATCAATCTCTAACTCAGGTTTCGTTCTGCGGGAGGCCAAGAGGCCCCTACATCAATGGATCTTGCGGAGTTCACCGCACCAATATGCACATTATCGGCACATCCACTGCGCCCGCCTGTGCTCAATCCCGGGGCTTCACCACCCAGGAATCGCCTTCCAATACCAGTTCGCGATCACAGCGCGAATAGACATCGCTCTCTGCGCTATCGGAAAGCGTGGCAATCACCACTTCTCCCCGCTGGCGCAGCTCGTCAATTATGCGCCAAAGCTCCGCGCCTTGCGGGCCACTCACTTCCGGCGCGAGTATTGCGCCCTCACTGGGGGTTGCGCTTATACCCAGGGTATTGAGGGCCACTAAATCACTACTAAATCCTGTTGCCGGCCGATCCCGACCGAATACCGCGCCTATGCCGTTGTAGCGGCCCCCGTTGGCGAGTGCCTGCCCGTGGCCCGGCGTGTAAGCGGCGAATACCAAACCGGTCTCATAGTCGTAGCCGCGCACTTCACTCAAATCGAAAAAGAGCGTCACTGCCGGGTAGCGCTGCCCTAGAGCCTCGGCCACCTGCTGCAGGTCAGACAAGGCATCCAGCAGCGGCTGCGGTGCCCCCGCCAACTGCGTGGCGGCCCGCTCCAGGCAGTCGAGGCCACCGGCGAGACCCGGCAGTGCCTGCAACCAGGCTGCTACCTGCAAGTCACTAATATTCTCTGACACCCAGCTGTGGACATCGGCACTGGCCTTGTTCTGCAGCAGCGCGGACAACTCTTCACGCGCACTGTCGCCGAGCCCGGCCGCCTCGGCCAGGCTTCGGTAGATGGCGACGTGACCGAGGTCCAAATAAATATCTTCCACCCCGGCAACCTGCAGACTCTCCAGCATCAGGGAGATCACCTCGATATCCCCAGCGAGACTGTCCACGCCAAACAATTCCGCACCTATCTGGATGGGCGCACGGGAGCCCATGGCAGTGCGTGCCCGGGTGTGCAGGACCTGGCCCGCGTAACACAAGCGGTTGGCCCCGGCGCGGGGAAAGCTGTGCGCATCGATGCGCGCGGTCTGCGGGGTAATATCAGCGCGGATGCCGAGTGTACGCCCGGAGATCTGGTCTGTGACCTTGAAAGTGCTCAAGTCGAGATCGCGCCCCATGCCAACCAGCAGGGATTCGGTGAACTCCAGCATTGGCGGTATCACCAACTCATACCCCCAGCAATGGTAGAGGTCCAACAGTCGGCGGCGCAGGGTTTCAACTTGAACGGCACCCGCGGGCAAAATCTCCGCGATGCCATCCGGCAGCATCCAACGATCGGCTTGAGTCATGGTGTAACGGACTTTTCAGAGTTAATGAGGCGCGTCGGCTTCCACAAAAAAACCGGGCGAGGCCCGGTTTGCGTGATTTTAGCACCAACTGCCGGCAGGAAGGTAGGGCTGTCGCAAGGACAGCCGCGACCTCGGGTAAACAGCTAGCGGTTAGGGATAATCCGCTGCCATTTGCCCCGCGGGCTGGTTTATTGCCCTTTGGGATCCTTCAGGTAGCGGAAAAACTCACTATCTGGATCCACCAGCATCATGTCTGACTTACTGCGGAAGGATTCCCTGTAGGCCTGCAGGCTGCGGGTAAATCGGTAGAACTCGGGGTTCTTGGTGTAGGCCGCGGCGTAAATAGCTGCCGCCTCCGCATCGCCAGCACCACGCAGTTCTTCGGCCTGGCGGTAGGCCTCGGACTCAATGACCACCTTCTGGCGATCGGCATTGGCCTTGATACGCTCACTGGCTTCCTGACCCTTGGCGCGATGATCCCGCGCTTCGAGCTCACGACCTGCGCGCATACGCTGGAACACGGACTCGGAGACCTCCGGCGGCAGGTCGATACGCTTGACGCGCACATCAATCACTTCCACACCCAAATCACCCTGAGCCACCTTGTTCAGGTTTTTGGTGATCTCCGCCATCAATTCATCGCGCTCACCACTAACCACTTCGTGCAGATCGCGCACACCGAACTGGTTCCGCAGCTGGTCATTGACCCTCTCAGATAGCAGGCGCACCGCATTGCGTTGATCACCGCGAGTGGCGATATAGAACTTACTCACATCGGAGATACGATATTTAGCGTAGGAGTCCACCATCATGAACTTGTTTTCGCTGTTGAGCATACGCACCGGACTGGAGTCGACCGTTTGGATACGTGCATCGAACTTGCGCAGCTTTTCCGCAAACGGGATCTTGAAGTGGAGACCCGGCTCGGTATAGGTGCGCACCAGCTCACCGAAACGCAGCAACACGGCCTTTTCCGTTTCCTTCACTACAAAGGCACTGGAGGAAACCAATAGGATGCCGAGCAACAGTACGACGATAATTCCCAGAGTTTTGTTGTTCATTCCATCACCTCCTAGCGAACAGTCTGGCTGCGACGGCTGCTGGCAGCATCCTGACGCAGGCGTTCGACGATACGCTGGTAGACCTCTTCGATTATGACCGGGGAGGTGTCTTTGCGCTGGGCAGCCTGAGTCGTACTCTCCTGCGCCAGCTTATCCAGCGGCAGGTACATCATGTTGTTGCCACCCTCGACATCGACCATCACTTTGGAAGTGCTGGACATCACATCCTGTACCGCATCCAGGTAAAGACGCTCGCGGGTCACTTCCGGCGCGCGCTCGTACTCTGTCAGCAGCTTCTCGAAGCGCACCGCCTCACCGCGGGCACTCTCTACAACACGAGCCTTGTAGGCCTCGGCCTCCTCGATAATGCGCTGGGCTTGACCGCGGGCAACCGGGATCACTTGGTTAGCGTATGCCTGGGCTTCATTTTGCAGACGCACCTCGTCCTCGCGGGCCTTGGTCACATCGTCAAACGCATCTTGCACTTCGCGGGGCGCCTTGGCATCAGTGAGGTTCACCACATCAATGCGGATGCCCGTCTGATAGAGATCCAGATACTCCTGCAGGCGTTGCTGAGTGTCAGTGGATACCTGGGTCCGGTTTTGTGAAATCACACCGTTTAGAGTGAGGGAGCCCACCACGTGGCGCAGGGCGCTGTCAGTGGCCTCCTGCAGGCTCTTCACCGGCTCGCGCACACGCAGCACAAAAGATTCCGCATCACTCACTTGCCACTGAACGGTTAATACCACTTCCACGATATTGGCATCTTCGGTCAGCATCTGTCCGGTGGTGCGCTCGGTACGCACCTCAGTCATATTGACCTTGGTGACATGATCAATCAGCGGCGGGTTCCAGTGCAGACCGGCGGACTCAGTCGAGTGGTATTTACCCAGGCGCAACACCACCGCTTGTTCGTTGGCGTTAACCTGATAAATACCGAGTCCCGCATAAATCAATACCGCGATAACAATCACCAGCATCCATGGGAATTTACCCGTTCCGGTGCTTGGGCTACCGCCAAACAATCCGCCGAGTTTCTGCTGGGCTTTGCGGAACAGCTCGTCGAGATCCGGTGGACCATCGTTATTGCGGTTACCGCCGCCACCACCCCAAGGGTCTTTGCCGTTGTTACCACCCGGTTCATTCCAGGCCATCTAAATTACTCCAACTCTGATCATTTAAGCTTTTACTCCGGCGGATTCTAGCATTCCCCGCCGGCAAAATATTGCCGCCAAACCTCTGCCAAAGGCAATTTTGTCGAAATCGCGGCCGCCTCAGCCCTTCTACAAGAGGCTGGCACTAAGGCTACTGCGCTTCGCTGTCGCTACTGCTATCGCCACGAATATTTTCTTGTGGCAACCACTCCGGCTCTTCACCGGCATTTAAAAATGGAGCCAGCAAACGCTGGAAATCACTGCGCGGCAACAATAACTGCAACTCGCAGTCGCCATTATCCCGGTATTGTTCGCTCTGCACTGCATTGATCTGATAGAGCTGGGCGCGCAAGCGGGATTGCTGTGGCCTCACTACCAGCAGGCCCTGCACCATTTGCTCGCCCAGGCGCTCCGCAATCGCCTCCACCAAAAGATCACAGCCTGCGCCTGTGACCGCGGACAGCCAAACCGCGCGTGGCACGCCCTGTTCATCGCGCTCGATGCGAGGCTCAAAGTCGACGAGCAGATCGATTTTGTTGTACACCAGCAGTTGTGGAAGATCCGATGCCCCGATTTCCTCGAGCACGGTCTGTACCTCTTCCATCAAGTGCAGGCGATCCTCTGCGGCGGCATCCACTACGTGTAGTAGCAGTGTTGCCTGGGCGGCCTCCTCCAGAGTCGCACGAAATGCCTCAACCAATTTGTGTGGCAGGTGCGAAACAAAACCAACAGTATCTGCAAGGATCATGGCGCCAACATTGGGTAATTCAACCCTGCGCATGGTCGGATCGAGGGTCGCAAACAATTGATCGCGCACGTATACCTCGGCGTCGGTAAGCCGGTTAAACAGGGTCGACTTACCGGCGTTGGTATAACCCACCAGGGAAACTGTGGCCACCTCGGCACGGGAGCGCGCACGCCGGCCCTGTTCCCGCTGGCGGCGGACTTTTTCCAGGCGCTTCTCAATGGAATCTATACGCGCGCGCAGCAGGCGGCGATCAGTTTCCAGCTGGGTCTCACCCGGACCGCGCAAGCCGATACCGCCTTTTTGCCGTTCCAAGTGGGTCCAGCCGCGCACCAGCCGGGTGGCCATATGACGCAACTGCGCAAGCTCCACCTGTAATTTACCTTCGTGGGTACGCGCACGCTGGGCGAAAATATCGAGGATCAGACCGGTGCGATCCAACACCCGACACTTGAGTTCGCGCTCAACGTTGCGCTCCTGACTGGGAGACAGGGTGTGATCAAAGATCACCAGTTCGGCACCCTGCTCTTTCACCACCTGGCGAATCTCTTCCAGCTTGCCCCGACCGACAAAAGTCTTGGGGTCTGGAGTGGCGCGCTGTCCAAAGATAAAACTGACCGGGTCTGCTCCGGCAGAGAGGGCAAGCTCCTCAAATTCGCGAGGATCATCTGGGCTGTCTATAGCGGAGAGTTCAAGGTGTACCAGTACTGCCAGTTCACCGGATTCCGGTCGATCGAAAAACAATGGGAAATCTCTGTATGAGGAAGTGGACGCCTACCCGGCTCCCTGATTGAAGTGGCAGCCGGAAATCTAATATCAGATTCACACGGCTGCTAGCGCCCCGGCAATGGGGCGCGAGTCTCGATAACGCGCAACGCAATCAGCTGAAAGATTCGCGCTCACCGCCTTCACCATTGCCCTCTCCGCCGTGTTGTGCGGCTGGGTTCAACAGTGGAACGCGCACAGCGCGGGACGGTACAACAGTGGAGATAGCGTGCTTGTATACCATTTGGCTAACGGTATTTTTCAGCAACACCACAAACTGGTCGAAAGATTCAATTTGCCCTTGGAGCTTGATGCCGTTTACCAGATAGATAGAAACCGGGATACGCTCTTTGCGCAGTACGTTGAGGTAAGGGTCTTGTAAGCTGTGCCCTTTTGACATCTTTTTTCTCCTTGTCAAAAAGCTGAATGCGGATGCAGGCCGCAATCGCATCCGCGAAGAGCGCGGATCAAAAAACGACTGAGGTCGAATACGCGTATAAGTAGTGTAGTAGCGAGCCGGAAAAGGCCGGCCCTGTGAAAACTGACTGACTGAGCTTGTCGTTTTATAGCCCAACCACGTTATGGATGCTTAAGCGAGAAATTTCAAGGCTTCGGCCAATATTTCATCATTCTCACGCACCCCGCCCTCACTATCCTGAGTGTACAAAATTTCCAGCTCAGGCCAGCGCCGCAACCAGGTCAGCTGGCGCTTTGCCAACTGGCGGGTGGCGGCAATTCCCGCGGCAACCATCTCATCGTAATCGCAGCGCCCATCCAGGTACTGCCACACTTGACGATAGCCCACTGCGCGAATTGCCGGCAGGTCCTCGTGCAGATCGCTGCGCCCATACAAACCGCGCACTTCCTGCACAAATCCGGCTTCAAGCATCCGCCGAAAACGCAGTTCGATACGCTCATGAAGCAGCGACCTATCGCGAGGCATAATCGCCAACTGACTCAACCGGTAGCGTTCCTGCACACCACCCCCAGCCTGCTCGCGACGCAACTGGGACAGAGGCACACCGGTAAGCCGATAAACCTCAAGTCCCCGCTCGATGCGCACCGAGTGATTGGGGTGCAGTTCTGCCGCCAACTGTGGATCGACCTGTGCCAGCTCCGCGTGTAACGCGGGCCAGCCCTCGCGCTCGGCACGCGCTTCAATTTCCGCACGCAGTTGCGGGTCGGCCTCTGGCAATTTTGCCATTCCTTCTAGGAGAGCACGGAAATACAACATAGTTCCGCCAACCAGTAAAGGGATCTTACCGGCTGTGCTGATTTCGTCCATAGCTTCGAGAGCATCTTTGCGAAAACGACCGGCGGAATAGGACTCGCTGGGGTCACAGATATCAATCAAACGGTGGGGGTAGCGGGCCAACTCCTCTGCACTGGGTTTGGCCGAGCCAAGATCAAGACCCCGGTAAACCAGGGCCGAATCCACGCTAATTAATTCCACCGGTAGGTGGTCGGCCAGGGCCATAGCCAAATCCGTTTTGCCCGATGCCGTCGGGCCCATCAGGAAAATTGCGTGGGGTTTATCGTCCAGAGTGCGCTCGCTCAAATCAACACCTACTTCCCAAACGCGGTTATTGACCGCGCATAAACCACTTATCCATATCCGCCAGTTTAACCTGGGTCCAGGTC
The DNA here is from genome assembly GCF_052466775.1 of Microbulbifer sp. CnH-101-G. NCBI lineage: Bacteria > Pseudomonadati > Pseudomonadota > Gammaproteobacteria > Cellvibrionales > Microbulbiferaceae > Microbulbifer > Microbulbifer sp. CnH-101-G. The sequence goes on along the minus strand of NZ_CP174292.1, from coordinate 4,207,561 downwards.
GGGCGGCCGTGATTGCACTGGCCGCTGCGCTCGGTGCGCTCCATGTCTCGTAGCAGCGCATTCATTTCCGGCACCGTCAGGCGACGGTTGGCGCGCACAGAACCGTGACAGGCCATGGTGGCGAGCACTTCATTGATGCGCTCGCCAATGCGCTCACTGTCGCCCTGCCCAAGTAAATCCGACAGTACATCGCGCACCAGTTGCTCCACCTGGGCACCGTGCAACATGGTGGGCACCTGGCGTACCAGCAGGGTTTCCGGCCCGGCGCGCTGCAGTACAAAGCCCAGAGAAGTGAAAACCTCACTGCGCTCCTCGAAGCAATCCGCCTCGCGCTGGCTCACCGCCAAACTCACCGGCACCAGCAATGGCTGCGCCTGAATGCCGCCGGCGGCATGGGCCGTTTTCATCTGTTCGTAAACAATTCGTTCGTGGGCGGCGTGCATGTCTACCACGATCATGCCCTGCTCGTTCTGCGCGAGAATATAAATACCGTGCAGCTGGGCGATGGCAAAGCCCAGCGGCGGAATCTCTTCCCCACTGGCATTGTCGCTGGCCGTTGGCATCTGCACTGCCATAGGCGCAACTGCAACGCCAGGCTGAGGCGCGGCTGTGGCTGTGGACTCGGCAACACCCGCCGGCTCCCCATAGGGTTGATGCAGGGCACCATAGGCATTCATTTGCTGCTGCAAGCTCGACGGTGAGGGGCGATTGGAGAGCGGCATTTTTTGCTGGCCGGAAAATTCTCCCGCCTGGATACCGCTGACTTTTTCAGCAGCACCATTCTCTTGCCCCTCAGCCTCTTCGGCATGTTCATCCCGCTGGCCCGGTCGCACATCGGCCAGGGCTCTGTGCAAACTGCCAAACAGGAAGTCGTGCACCAGGCGACCATCGCGAAAGCGCACCTCGTGTTTGGTGGGATGCACATTCACATCCACCGATGCCGGGTCCAATTCCAGATAGAGCACAAACGCTGGATGGCGGCCGTGATAGAGCACATCGGCAAAGGCGCGGCGCACCGCGTGACTCACCACTTTGTCGCGAATAGCACGCCCATTGACGTAGAAGAATTGCAGATCGGCCTGGGAGCGGGAAAAAGCCGGCTCGGCCACCCAACCCCACAGGCGCAGACCACTGCGCTCCACATCGATATGCAGGGCATTCTGCATAAACGCCGGACCGCACACCTGCGCCACACGGCGCTCCATCTCCACACGGCCGCTGCCGGCGCGCAGGTTATGCACGCCCTTACCGTTGTGGCGCAGACTGATAGACACATCGAAGCGGGACAGCGCTAGGCGCTTGATGGTGTCGTCGATACGATTAAATTCGGTCTTCTCGGTGCGCAGGAATTTGCGTCTTGCCGGCGTATTGAAAAACAAGTCGCGCACATCCACGGTAGTGCCGCGGGGGTGGGCCGCCGGCGCCAGCTGTGCCTGCATGTCACGGCCCTCGGCACTCACTTGCCAGCCCTTGCCGCTCTCATCGCGGCTGCTAGTCAGGTTTAAGCGCGCCACCGAAGAAATACTGGCCAGCGCCTCACCGCGGAATCCCAGGGTGGCCACCGCCTCCAGATCTTCCAGCACGTGAATTTTAGACGTGGCATGGCGCGCCAGCGCCATGGGCAAATCCTCTTTCTCGATACCCTTGCCGTTATCGCGCACTTTCATGCGCTTGATACCGCCGTTATCAATATCCACTTCCAGCCGCGTGGCGCCGGCATCCAAACTGTTTTCCAGCAGCTCCTTGATTACAGAGGCGGGGCGTTCGACCACCTCACCTGCAGCGATCTGGTTGGCAAGACGCGGAGATAATTGCTGGATACGTTCGTGCATAACTTTGGCCTGTTATTGCTGCTGCGGCCGCGGGGCGCTGATTCGTAAAACCGATTAGCCGGAAGGGATACTCAGTGTCTGGCCGACACGGATGACCGAGCTGTTGATGCCGTTAGCTTTCTTCAGGGACGCCACGGAAATCCGATAGCGTGCGGCGATTCCTGACAGTGTCTCGCCGCGGGCGATTACATGTCGGCGCGCTTCGGCACCGCGATTGGCGGCAACCCAAGTGCCCGCCGGAGGGCGGCTCTCGAAGTGGGCCACTATACCTTCGCTGAGTTTTTGTGCCAGCCTGCGTTGGAATTTCGGGTCACGCAGACGCTTTGACTCATAGGGGTTGGTAATAAAACCAGTCTCTACCAGAATTGAGGGCACATCTGGAGAGCGCAACACGGCGAAATTGGCCTGCTCCACACGCTTCTTGTGCAGGTGTGTCACTGTTCCCAACTGGGACAACACACTAGCACCGATATCCAGGCTGGCATTCATGGTGGCAGTCATAGAGAGATCCAGCAGGACTCCGGCGAGGGTGTCGTCCTTGTCGCCCAGGTTCAGGCTGCCGGCACCACCGATCAGATCTGATTCGTTTTCCCGCTGGGCCAGGAAACGGGCGGTTTCACTGGTAGCTCCGCGAGTTGATACCGCATAGACACCGGCGCCACGGGCATCCTTGCGGGTAAAGGCGTCGGCATGTATCGAGACAAAGAGATCTGCACGAATCTTGCGGCCAAAATTTACCCTATCCCGGTGAGCAACGTAATAGTCGCCGGAGCGCACTAATTTGGCGCTAAAGCCCGGTCTCTGGTTGATCTGTTTATTTAGCTGCTTGGCAATCGCCAGCACCACATCTTTTTCCCGCAGTCTGCCGGGCCCAAGCGCACCCGGATCCTCACCTCCGTGGCCGGCATCGATAGCGATCACGATATCCCGCTCGCCGCCCACCTGCTGCAAGGTTTTCTCCTCGCTTTTCACCTCATCGTAGAGATCGATCACCAGGCGATCCGGCATCTGCTCGTGGCGACGTAAGGCAAAGCTGCGCGGGTTAGCTTGCTGCTTCAAATCGAAGACCACTCGCAGGTCTTTTTTGTTGTGGCGGGCATGGCGTACTTGGGCGATAGGGGTATCTTTAAGGTCCAGAGTATCTAACTGCGCCTTCAATTGGGTATCGGCAATATCCACCACTACACGGTGCGGTCCGCTCAGGGTAAACAACTTGTGCTCTGCCGGACCGCTCAAGTCGAAGACCAGGCGCGTGTGGTCCGGCGCCCGCCACAGGCGCACGCCCTCTACTTCTGCCGCTGTCAACGGCAGTGCGATTGTCAGCCCGATTATCAGGGCCACCAGCGAGCGCCACATCCTACTCATTACTTCCCAACCCTTTCACTTATTGTTTTTACACGTCCCTGAATTCAGGCCAATTCCTATTTATGTAGCATCTTTGCCAGGGTATCGAGCACCGCTTCTCCCTGTTTGGAGTGGGTATTCAACAGCAGCTGGCGGCCGCTGTCCGGCACTTGCAGAGTCAACTCCAAGTCCGGTTCGGGTAAAACGCCAGCGCCACGTTCCGGCCATTCCACCAGGCTCAGGCTATGCGTGGCGAAATAGTCCCGCACCCCCATAAACTCCAACTCCTCGGCATCTCCCAGGCGATAGAGGTCGAAGTGATATACCCGCTGGGGGCCGAGTTCGTAGGGCTCCACCAGGGTATAGGTAGGACTTTTCACCGCGCCCTGATGCCCGAAGGCTCTCAATACTCCGCGACAAAAGGTGGTCTTGCCGGCGCCCAGCTGGCCATTCAGGTACAGGGTTAGCCCCTGTTGTAGGCCACTGGCTAAGCAGGCGCGGCCCAGCGCTTCGCCGCCGGCCACCGTTGCCTCTTCGTCTGCTAAATGCAATTTCAGTTCACTCACTATCAGTCCACCAACCGTCGAATCCAGGGCAATAAATCTGTGGCCAGTAAGCCGCGCTGACCATCCTCCGCGGCGCGGTTACCCGCTTCGCCATGCAGCCAAACTGCCAGGCGCGCCGCATCTACCAAAGGCAGGTGCTGACCGATCAAGGCCGCCACTATTCCGGTGAGCAGGTCCCCCATGCCTCCCGAGGCCATGCCCGGATTACCGCTGTTAATCAGATCGACACCGCCTTCGTGGGCAATCAGGGTGCCGGCGCCTTTTAGTATCACCACACCACTGAATTTCTGCTGAACTGCCACCGCCGCCGCGCGGGGGTCCGCCAGTACCTCGGCGGTATCGCAGCCGAGCAGGCGCGCCGCCTCTCCCACATGGGGCGTCAGCACCCAATCATCGCGTTTTACGCCAGCAAGTACCCGCCCGGCGGCGAGGATATTCAGCGCATCCGCATCCACCACCAGCGGCACCTGAGCGCGGCCGGCGCGGGCCAGCAGCTGTTCGCTCCAGGGAGAGCGGCCAAGACCCGGGCCCACTGCGATGACATTGGGCCCCTCTAAAAGTGGTTCCAGTTCCTGGCCAGAAATAACCGGATGAGCCATGACCTCGGGACAACGGGTCAAAGCGGCAGTTAAGTGTTCCGGGCGGGTTGCCAGGGAGATCAGACCTGCGCCACTGCGCGCAGAGGACTGCGCCGCCATCAACGCTGCACCACCGAAACCGCTGTCGCCACCGACTATCAAAATATGGCCAAACATATTCTTGTAGCTGTCCGCAGCACGCTCGGGCAGGCGTTTTAGACTGGAGCCCTCGAACCGTTGCGCCAGGGGCTCTACCGCTGAATAAACCAGTGCGGGGGCGCCGAGATCGACAAAGATCACCTCTCCACAAAGCGCCGGACCACGCCCACAGTAAAGACCCAGCTTGCGACCGATAAACGTCACGGTCATATCGGCCTGAACGGCCAGATCGGCACCGCCACTATCTCCACTCAAACCCGAGGGAATATCCACGGAAAAAACCGGACCGGGACTCTTGCGAATTCGCTCAATGGCATGAGCCACATCCTGACGCAATTCACCGCTAAACCCTGTCCCCAGCAGTGCATCTACGATCAGGGTGTTGCCGTCGGCACTGTCCAGCTCGGTCAGTGAGGTCAGCACCTGAACGCCTTCGCGAACGGCGTAGGCATGGGCCTCGCGAGCATCGCCCTTCAAGTGCTCAGGGTCAGTACAGGCAAACACCGTCACCGGTATCTTCTTCTGCGCAGCCAGAGCCGCAATCACATAGCCGTCACCGCCGTTGTTGCCACCGCCACAAAACACCTGGATACGGCCAATATCCGCCCAACGGGCGCGCAAATGGGTAAAAGCAGCGCGCGCCGCGCGCTTCATCAATTGTATCGAAGGGATTTCCAGCGCGGCGATTGTTTGTCGGTCGAGTTCCCGTACCGATTCGGCACTGTACAAAGGTTGTGGCGTATCCATGCGGCTCCCGCAATGTGGTGAAGATATCATCTGTGGCAAAATGGGCGATTGTATCGCTGTCACTTGCACTGACAGCAAAGTATACCGCCCCGGCCAGTCATTGTGCTTGCATGGGATATCGAGCCGCTTTATCTATGACCGAATCACTGCTCGCCGAATTAGCCGACCTGATCAAACTCTGGGGACGGGAGCTGGGCTTCCAGCAGGTTGGTATCACCGACTGCCAGCTGGAGGAGGACGGTGAGCGCCTGCGCGCTTGGATCGATAAGGGCTACCACGCGGATATGGAGTGGATGGGCGCCCACGGGGAAAAACGCTGGCGCCCGGCACTACTGGAAGAGGGAACCGTGCGCGCCATCAGTGTGCGCCTGGACTACCTGCCACCGGATACCCAGCCGATCAAAGTGCTCAAGGATTCCAGTAAGGCCTATGTCTCCCGTTACGCTAATGGTCGCGACTACCACAAGCTGATTCGCAAGCGCCTGGCCAGCCTGGCCAAGAAGATCGATGCCTTCTGTGCCGAACAGGGTATCGATTCCAAGGGTCGCGCCTTTACCGACAGCGCACCGGTAATGGAACGCGCTCTGGCGCGCAAGGCCGGCCTCGGCTGGGTCGGCAAGAACTGCCTGCTGATCAATTCCAAAGCTGGCTCTTTTTTCTTCCTCGGCGAGATCTATACCAATCTGCCCTTGCCTGTCGATGAGGGAGATTTTGCCGACGAGTGCGGCGATTGCGTGGCCTGCCTTAAAGTCTGCCCAACCGATGCCTTTATCGGCCCGCGCACCTTAGATGCCGGGCGCTGTATCTCTTACCTAACCATCGAAAACAAGGGGCCGATTCCGGAGGAATTCCGCGAGCCAATCGGCAACCGGGTTTTCGGCTGCGACGATTGCCAGACAATCTGCCCCTGGAACAAGTTCGCCAAACCCACCGCAGAGCAGGACTTCCACCCGCGCCACGGCCTCGACAACGGCGAGCTGCTGGCGCTGTTCAACTGGAGCGAGGAGGAGTTTTTGCGCAAGACCGAGGGCTCGCCAATCCGCCGTATCGGCTATGAGCGCTGGCAGCGCAACCTGGCGGTGGCGCTCGGCAATGGCGCGGCCAGCGAGGAGGTATTCGAAAGCCTGGAACAATCGCGGCAAACGGCCACGCCTCTGGTGCTGGAGCATATCGATTGGGCCCTGGCGCGGCTACGCAGTGGACGCAAACGCAAACGCAAGATCAAACGCGTAACCTGAGCCCCTTATCGAGGCACAGAAAAGAGTCGGGGCAGCAGAAAAGAGGCTCTAATCTGCCGAGAGCTCCGCTAAGTCGGAAGCTTAACTGAGGCGAAAGAAGGTCTCGCGGTAGTGGCGCAACTCTTCGATGGAGTCGCGAATATCGTCAAGAGCCAAATGACTGCTGTGTTTTTTCACCCCATCCAATACATCCGGGCGCCAGCGCCTGGCCAGCTCTTTTACCGAGCTCACATCCAGATTGCGGTAATGGAAATAAGATTCCAGCTGCGGCATATATTTGACCAAGAAGCGGCGGTCCTGGCCGATAGAGTTACCGCACATGGGCGAGGCCCCCTCCGGTACCCAGTGGCGTAGAAACTCCAGGGTCTCCCGCTCCGCTTCCCGCTCTGAAATATTCGACTCCTTTACCTTTGCCACCAAACCAGAACCGCCGTGCTGCTCGGTGTTCCAGTCGTCCATGGCATCCAGAAGGGCATTACTCTGGTGAATCACCATCGCCGGCCCCTCGGCGAGTATATTCAGCCGCGAATCGGTCACAATGGTGGCGATTTCGATAATGCGCTCTTTGTCCGGATCGAGGCCGGTCATCTCCAGATCTATCCAGATCAGGTTGTTCTGATCCACAGCGGGTCTCCTCAAACTTTCCGCGCAAGTTACCGCAACTACCCGGCAATGGCTATAATCCGCCGCTAATCTCCAGGTGCCAGTGCATGAGTAAACGCAAATTAAACCGCCGCCAACAGTGGCGCGTCGCCAAGATCCAGCAGGAGCGTGAGGCCCGCGCGCGCAAGCGCGAAGAGTCCGCAGAACAAGCTCTGGACGACGGTCAACTGGGCCAGGAACAGACCGGTCTTGTCATCGCCAACTATGGCACCCAAATTTTGGTGGAAAGTGAGAGCGATGCTTCGCTACGCCAACGCTGCCACATGCGTGCCAATATCGATACCCTGGTAACTGGCGATCGCGTCGCCTGGCGTCCCGCCACTAGTGATAGCGATGGCGGCTATGGGGTTGTGGGTGCGCGGTTGCCGCGCAACTCAGAGCTGCAGCGCCCTGATCGCTACGGCGACCTGAAAACCGTAGCAGCCAATATCGATCGCATTGTGATTGTTATAGCCCCCTACCCGGAGCCCTTCGCTAATGCCATCGACCGCTACCTGGTCGCCGCAGAGACCACCGGTATAGCGCCAATCCTGCTGCTGAACAAGATCGACCTGATCGACGATGGCAACCGCCAGGCACTGGATACCCTACTGGCCCCCTACCCCGACCTCGGCTACCCAGTACTGCACCTTTCCACTAAAACCGGCGAGGGCCTGCCACATCTGCTCGAAACCCTGGCCAAGGGCAGCAGCGTCTTTGTCGGACAGTCCGGTGTGGGTAAATCTTCGCTGGTCAATGCCCTGCTACCCAGCGCCGGCGCCCGTACCGGCGCCCTGTCCGAGGCAACCCTGAAGGGCACTCACACCACCACCGCGGCGGAACTGTTTCACCTGCCCAGCGGGGGCGATCTGATAGACTCTCCCGGCATACGCGAGTTTGGTCTCTGGCATATGGAGGAGGCCGCGCTACTGGAAGGGTTTGTGGAATTCCGCCCCTTTATCGGTCATTGCCGCTTTCGCGACTGCAGCCATCAGGGCGAACCCGGCTGTGCTATTCACGAGGCACTGGCCAACGGCGACATCAGTGAGCGCCGTATGAACAGCTTTTTACACCTGCGCAACAGCCTGGAATCGGAGAATAAATTTTGAACCTGATTATTGAGGCGGAAGAGCTCGCCGCCGAGCTGGAGCACGAGGAATTATTGGTTGTCGACCTCAGCTCCCTGCAAAACTATGTGAACGGACACATCCCCGGCGCCCTGCACCTGCCATTTCAGGCACTGATGGCGGGTACTGCCCCTGCGCCGGGTAAGCTTCCCAGCTCAGAGCAGCTGACCCGAGTTTTTCGCGCCATTGGCCTGCGCCCGGAAACCCACGTAGTGGCTTGTGATGATGAGGGCGGCGGCTGGGCCGGACGCTTCCTGTGGACCCTGGAGTGTGTTGGCCACCGCAATTACAGCTACTTGAACGGCGGCATGCACGCTTGGCGCGGCGCCGGCTTGCCGCTGACCACTGAGGAATCACAGGTTACCCCAAGCGATATCGAGATCTCGATCAATACCGATGCCGCCATGAATGCCCAGGAAATCCAGGAGCACTTGGGCAACCCCGACTTCCTCGTTTGGGATGCTCGCTCCCCCCAGGAATACTGCGGAGAAAGGGTCTTGGCTACCAAGGGTGGGCATATTCCCGGCGCGATCAACTGCGAGTGGACCCAGCTGATGGACCCTCAGCGCGACCTGCGTATCCGCAACGATGCGCGCGAGCTACTCGCCAGGCTCGGTATCAATGAAGAGCATAAAATCGTCACCCACTGCCAAAGTCATCACCGCTCCGGCTTTACCTGGTTGGTGGGTAAGTCCCTGGGTTTTGATATTCGCGCCTACCCAGGCTCCTGGAGTGAGTGGGGCAACCTGCCCAATACGCCCGTCGAACAGTAAGCATTACCGGAAAACGTTGTACCCGTATGAATCCAAAACTCTTTACCGCCCTGCAATACCTGACTCCGCAGCACGCTCTTTCCCGCGCTGCGGGCTGGCTGGCGAATACCGAGATCAAGTCGATCAAGGACCCCTTTACCCGCTGGTTCGTGGAGAAGTACGGTGTCGATATGCAGGAGGCCAAAGAGACCGATTGCACCGCCTATCGCACCTTCAACGACTTTTTTACCCGTGAACTCAAAGAGGGCGCACGGCCGATTGTCAGCAGTGAAGATAGTCTGGCCTGTCCGGCAGACGGCGCTATTAGTCAGCTCGGTGCTATTCACAATGGCCGCGTGTTCCAGGCCAAGGGCCACGACTACAGCCTGCTGGAACTGGTGGGTGGTGATCCGGAACTGGCGGCCCAGTTTAACGACGGCCACTTCGCCACCGTGTACCTGTCACCCAAGGATTACCACCGGGTGCATATGCCTATCGACGGCACACTGCGCAGCGTGACTTATGTGCCGGGCCAGCTGTTCTCAGTTAACACCGTGACCGCGGAAAATGTGCCGCGCCTGTTCGCCCGCAACGAGCGCCTGGTGTGTGTATTCGATACGGTCGCCGGGCCCATGGCCATGATTTTGGTAGGCGCCATGATCGTCGCCGGAATCGAGACCGTTTGGGCCGGTCAAGTGACTCCCCATACCCGCGATGTGCGCACCATCAACTATATGGAGAATGCACCTGTTCAACTGAAAAAAGGTGAGGAGATGGGGCGCTTTAAACTTGGCTCCACAGTGGTCATGTTGTTTGGGGCGGAGCAAGTGCACTGGCTGGACAGCCTTGAGGCGGAAACCCCTGTGCGAATGGGTGAGTATTTCGGCAGCATGATAGCCGACGCCGACTAATTTTCCGTGAGAGCGGCAAGCTACGCCGCTCTCAAGGCTTCCCTCAAGGAATTACTACCTGGCCAGACGCGAGAAAAAGCGGGACAACTGCCCACCACTATTGAAAAGGTAATCGTCCCGCACCGCCGAGGTATTGACCTCCGGGTAAGCCCCTGGCTCTATATCCCGCAATATGCTGATCTTTTCCTCTGGACGCATCTTGCCCCGCTTAATCAGCTTTTCGGCACGGTCTTCCGCAGCTGCCAGGTCAAACAGGCGCGGTTTGCTCAATTGGCGCTTGTGCGCGTCCAGCACAATCATCACCTTGGGGCGCAAACGACGGTCGTAAGTCTGCTCTACCACGACACCCACTTCGCCACTGGAGAGTTCTACCTGGGTACCGGTGGGATAGAGCCCTATCGCCTGAATAAATTCGACAACCAGCTGTTCCTGGTAGGCAATGCCGCGCAGATCATAGAGTTCCGCCACGGCCTTGGAAGGCGCAATGGGCTGGCTGACGCCACGGGGGTTCGTCGCTTCATCGTAAAAAGTCACGATGCCACACATGCGCGCCAATACGGGAATCTTGTCACCGCGCAAACCGCCGGGATAACCACCGCCGTCGTGTCGCTCGCGATGAGCGCGCACAATATCGATTACCTGGGGATCGACCTGGGCATCCGCCGATAGCATCTGCACGCTGTGCTGCACAAATTTGCGGTACTCCAGTTCGCTGCGCGGGTCGCGCTGGAGCATCTGCAGCACTTCTGCGGGAATCGATAACTTGCCCACATCTTTTAACAGGGTGGCCACCCCCAGCTGCACCAGCTCGTGCCGCGCCAGGCCGATATGCCGGCCAAACAACACCGCCCAGATACTGGCACGCACCGAGTGGCTGTAAGTGTGCTCATCCCTGTCCCGCACACGCGCCAGCCAGGCAAAGGCATCCGGGCTCCGTAGCACGCTCTCAACCAGATCCTCTACCACCCGATTCATCTGTGGCACTGGCAGTGGTCGGTTGTTGGCTACCAGCCCCATAACTTCACCCATGCCGCGCAGTATTTGACCATGCAACTTGCGCGCATTGCCGGCTTCACGCTGGGCAGGCTGAGGGGGTGGATAAGCTTTGTGTGAGACTGCAACGGGGCGACAGGGAATAGTGACGCGCATGGCAGCTCGGCCATGCCTTTTAGAGCTTGCGCCACTGGCGCCGACCAGGCGACGTAAGGTGACACCGGCACTACCTACCGTCTTGTGCACGTCCACATAGACAAAACGGCAGTACTTCTGCAGCTGGCGAATCTCCTCCAAATCGCGGATATAAAATCCCTGTAGCGCGAATGGCGTCTGGGCCCAGGGCTTGTCTAGCCTGGACACAAACATACCGCGCTGGAGATCACCGACGGAGATTTTTGCCTGTTCGAGTGCCACTTGGGGAGGTACCGACCACTGTGATAAATGCCTGGAGACCGCCCTCAACAAGGGCCCCCGCTCTATCTCTGGGACCCCTCGGGCAAGCGCACATTTATATCACGGACAGATATTGGCGAGCACCTATACAAAGTGAGACTGTATTCACAGACTCAGACACTAGATGCCACAGTTAAGCGTGATATTTTGCGGAAAGCTCTACCACTGCCTCGATCATGGCGCCGGCGTGGGCTGGGTCGACTTTCGGGGTAATACCGTGGCCAAGGTTGAAAATATGGCCACTACCCTGGCCGAAGGACTGCAGCACAGCTTCCACTTCTTGGCGGATGCGCTCCGGGCTGGCGTAGAGCACGGAGGGATCCAGATTACCCTGCAGGGCAACGCGATCCCCAACTCGGGCGCGGGCACTGCCGATATCGGTGGTCCAATCGAGCCCCAAGGCATCAGTACCGGTATCCGCCATCGCTTCCAACCACTGACCACCCCCTTTGGTAAACAGGATAGCGGGCACCCGGCGGCCATCGGCTTCTTTGATCAGACCGCTAAGAATACGCTGCATGTATTGCAGGGAGAACTCCCGGTAGGCGCTATGACTTAAGGCGCCGCCCCAGGTATCGAAAATTTGAACCGCCTGGGCACCGGCGCGAATCTGTGCATTCAGGTAGTCGGTTACCGAATCGGCGAGTACGGTCAGCAGCTGGTGCATCAGCTCGGGGCGGTTGTAGAGCATTTCCTTGCTGCGGGCAAAGTCTTTGCTGGAGCCACCCTCGATCATATAGGTGGCCAGGGTCCAGGGGCTGCCGGAAAAACCGATCAGCGGCACGCGACCATTCAGCTCGCGGCGAATGGTGGACACCGCGTTCATCACATAGTCCAGATCCCGTTCACTGTTGACTACTTCCAATGCCTCGATATCAGCGGCAGTGCGCAGTGGCTTATGGAATTTAGGGCCTTCGCCCTCAGCAAAATAGAGACCGAGGCCCATGGCATCGGGAATAGTGAGAATATCGGAGAACAAAATCGCCGCATCGAGGGGGTAGCGCTCCAGCGGCTGCAAGGTGACCTCGCACGCCAATTCGGTATTACGGCACAGATCCATAAAGCTACCAGCCTCGGCACGGCTGGCTCGGTACTCGGGTAGGTAGCGACCCGCCTGGCGCATCATCCACACTGGTGTTCGATCCACGGGCTGGCGCAGCAGGGCGCGGAGAAAGCGGTCGTTTTTCAATTCGGACGGTTTGGTATCAGACATAGGTACACCAAGCGGGCTAAAAAAACGGTCATTGTACAGGGGGCGGGGCCACTAGATACAGCGTGGCAAAAATATCATTCAGGCAAGTTGAGAGCTGGCGCTGATAGACAAAGATATAAAAATGGGAGGCACAAAGCCTCCCATCTCAGCCAGGGACATCAGATGTCCAGGTAATCGAGAATACCCTCGCCGGCCTGACGCCCTTCCCAAATGGCCGTCACTACCAGGTCGGAACCGCGCACCATATCGCCACCGGCAAAGACCTTCTCGTTAGAGGTCTGAAACTTGTACTTCTGTTCTTCCGGGGCTACGACACCGCCCCAGTCCGCCACTTCGATATTGTGCTCGGTAAACCACTCCGCCGGGCTCGGGCGGAAACCGAAGGCAACCAGCACGATATCTGCCGGGATAATCTCTTCGGAACCGGATACTACCTGTGGGCGGCGACGCCCGTTTTCATCGGGCTCACCCAGCTCGGTAGTGACCACTTTCACTCCAGAGACCTTGCCATCCCCGACAATTTCCACCGGCTGGCGGTTGAACAGGAACTGCACCCCTTCCTCTTTGGCGTTGCCCACCTCACGGCGGGAGCCCGGCATATTTTCCTCATCGCGACGATAGGCACAGGTCACGCTCTTTGCCCCCAGTCGAATAGAGCTGCGGTTACAGTCCATGGCGGTATCACCACCACCCAGCACCACTACACGCTTGCCTTCCACCGAGACAAATTCTGCGGGATCCTTCTCCCAACCCATATTGCGATTGACGTTGGCCACCAGGAACGGCAAGGCGTCGTGCACGCCGGGCAGGTCCTCACCGGGGAAGCCGCCCTTCATGTAGTTGTAGGTGCCCATCCCCAGGAAAACGGCATCATAGTCATTGAGCAACTGCTCAAAACTGATGTCCTTGCCCACCTCGGTGTTGAGGCAGAACTCCACCCCCATCTCGACAAACACCTCGCGGCGCTTTTCCATCACCGACTTTTCCAGCTTGAATTCCGGGATGCCGAAGGTGATCAGGCCGCCGATCTCCGGGTGCTTGTCGAAAACCACCGGCTGCACACCGTTGCGTATCAAGATATCGGCGCAGCCGAGTCCGGCGGGGCCTGCGCCCACAATCGCGACTTTTTTACCGGTCTTTTCCACATGGCTGAGATCCGGACGCCAACCCAGGGCGAAGGCGGTATCGGTGATGTATTTTTCTGCATTACCGATGGTCACGGCGCCGAAACCATCGTTGAGGGTACAGGCGCCTTCACACAACCGATCCTGGGGACAAACGCGCCCACAAACTTCCGGCAGGGTGTTGGTCTCGTGGCAGAGCTCCGCCGCCTCAATCACATTCCCCTCGCTGATCAATTTCAGCCAGTTGGGAATGTAGTTATGCACCGGGCACTTCCACTCGCAGTAGGGATTGCCGCAGTCCAGGCAACGGTGTGCCTGACTCGCCACCTGGTTTTCACTGGATGGCTGGTAAATCTCCACAAATTCACTGGTACGCGCGATGATATCTTTCTTCGGCGGATCTATACGGGCCACGTCGATAAACTGGAAATCGTTGTTCAGTCTGTCTTTCATACTGTCTCTCCACCCCAGCCTTATTCGCCGCGCTTGCGCACGTCAGAAAGAAGATCCGCAAGGCTCGCCGCCTTGGGTTTAACCAGCCAGAATCGGCTCAGGTAATCGTCGAAGTTATCCAGTAGCTCTTCACCCCAGGCGCTGCCGGTCTCCGCGATATAGGTTTCGATCACCTCGCGCAGATGACTCTGGTGCGGCTCGAGAATTTCACTACTGATGCGGCGCAGTTCGATCAGCTCGTGGTTACAGCGGTCGAAGAAATCGCGCTCCAGGTCCAGCACATAGGCAAAACCACCGGTCATACCGGCGCCAAAGTTGTAGCCGGTGCGCCCCAGCACCGCGACCATTCCACCGGTCATGTATTCACAGCAGTGATCACCGGCACCTTCCACCACGGCAAAAGCACCGGAATTGCGCACGGCAAAGCGCTCGCCGGCGCGGCCTGCAGCAAACAACTTGCCGCCAGTGGCGCCATACAGGCAGGTATTACCGACGATGCTGGTGTCCTGGGAGGCAAACTCACTGCCCTCAGGTGGGCGAATAACCAGCTTACCGCCGGCCATGCCTTTACCCACATAATCATTGGCATCCCCTTCGAGATACATCTCCAGGCCCCCGGCGTTCCAAACGCCGAAAGACTGCCCGGCGACCCCTTTGAGGTTCAGTTTGATCGGCGCCTCCACCATGCCCTGGTTCCCATGGCGCTTGGCGATCTCACCACTGAGGCGCGCACCCAGGGAGCGGTCGCAGTTGGTCACTTTAAAGCTGAACTCACCACCAGTCAGGTTTTCGATAGCAGGTAGGATTTCTTCCACCATGCGCTCTGCCAACTCGCCCTTATCCCAGGGCTCGTTCTTGGCCTGCTGACAGGTTTGCGGTTTGCTGTCGAGCAGCGCATCGGTATGTAACAGTGGCGACAGATCCAGCTTCTTCTGCTTGTCGGTTTCTCCCTCCAGGATTCGCAACAAATCCACGCGGCCAACCAGCTCTTCCATGGAGCGAACCCCGACACTCGCCATCCATTCTCGGGTCTCTTCGGCAACAAAACGGAAGAAGTTCATCGCCATCTCGGCGGTGCCAATATAGTGCCCATCGCGCAGATCCTTGCGTTGGGTCGCGATACCGGTGGCACAGTTGTTCAGGTGACAGATACGCAGGTATTTACAGCCGATGGCAACCATCGGAGCTGTGCCAAAGCCGAAACTCTCCGCGCCTAGGATTGCCGCCTTGACCACATCCAAACCGGTTTTGAGACCGCCATCGGTCTGCACCCGCACCTTATCGCGCAAATCATTGGCACGCAGAGTCTGGTGCGTTTCCGCCAGACCCAGCTCCCACGGTGAACCGGCATAGCGGATAGAGCTGATAGGACTTGCGGCGGTGCCACCGTCGTAGCCGGAGATGGTAATCAGGTCCGCATAGGCCTTTGCGACGCCAGCGGCAATGGTGCCAACCCCTGGACGGGACACCAGCTTCACCGACACCAGTGCATCCGGATTAACCTGTTTGAGGTCGTAGATCAGCTGGGCCAGATCCTCGATGGAGTAGATATCGTGGTGCGGTGGCGGTGAAATCAGGGTGACACCGGGCACTGAGTAGCGCAGCCGTGCAATCAGGTCATTCACCTTGCCGCCGGGCAGCTGACCACCCTCACCGGGCTTAGCGCCCTGAGCCACTTTGATCTGCAGCACTTCGGCATTGACTAAATAGTGAGGCGTCACGCCGAAACGTCCAGAGGCGATCTGTTTGATTTTGGAGACCTTGTCGGTGCCAAAGCGGGCCGGGTCTTCACCGCCCTCCCCGCTGTTGGAACGGCCACCGAGACGGTTCATCGCCTGGGCCAAGGATTCGTGCGCCTCGGGAGACAGAGCGCCCAGGGACATAGCCGCAGAGTCAAAGCGGCGCACAATCTGCTCGACCGGCTCCACTTCTTCCAATGGCACCGGCTCGAGGTTTTCTTTGAAAACCAGCATATCCCGCAGGGTTGCCACCGGGCGCTGATTAACCAGTTCGGAGTAATCGCGCCAGGCGGAGTAATCGCCAGTACTGGCCGCTCGGCGCAAGGCCGTCACCACATCCGGGTTAAAGGTATGGTATTCGGTACCGTGCACATATTTGTGCAGACCGCCGGGGGACACCGGCTTGCGCGCTTTCCAGGCGATTTCCGCGCGCGCGGCCATATCTGCCTGCAACTCGGTGAAGCCGGCGCCTTCGATACGGGTCGGTGCGCCAGGGAAACACAGGTCCACCACTTCCTTGGAAAGACCAACCAGCTCAAACAAGAGTGCGCCGCGATAAGAGGCCACCGTGGAGATGCCCATTTTTGAGAGGATCTTCAGCAGGCCCTTGATAATGCCGTTGCGGTAATTCTTCTGCGCTTCCGCCGCATCCAGAAGCAATTCACCCCGGTCAATCAGGTGATTGATAATGCTGTAGGAGAAATAGGGATGCACTGCAGTAGCTCCCACACCCACTAGGCAGGCGAGCTGGTGTGCATCCCGCGCACTGGCAGTATCCACCACTACATTGGAATCACAGCGCAGACCTGCATGCACCAGATGATGGTGTACCGCACCAGTGGCGAGGAGTGCATCTATGGGCAGATGGCCCTGGCGAATATCCCGGTCGGACAGCACCACAATCACGGTACCAGCGCGCACTGAAGCCTCAACCTTGGCACACAAACGTTCAATAGCACCGTGCAGATCCAGCTTTGCCGGATCGTAATTCAGATCGAATATCTCCGCGTCGAAGCCGGGACGATCCAGCGAAAGCAACGCGGTGTATTTCATATGGGAGAGCACCGGCGAGGAGAGGATCACGCGGTCAGCGTGCTCCGGTGTCTCTTCGAACACGGATTTCTCACGTCCCAAACAGGTTTCCAGGGACATCACCACCGTTTCCCGCAATGGGTCTATAGGCGGGTTGGTCACCTGGGCAAACTGCTGGCGAAAGTAATCGTAGAGTGAGCGGTTGTAACGAGACAGTACCGCCATCGGCGTATCATCGCCCATGGAACCCACCGCCTCCTGGCCGGCTTCCGCCATGGGGCGCACCACCTTATCGCGCTCTTCCAACGAGGAGCTGAACAGTTTCTGGTAGACCTTGAACTGCTGGTGGGAAAAGTTATTGTCGACAGGCGCGGTCACCAGGGTCGAGCGGATACGACGCGCCTTGTCCTTCAACCAGCGCTTATACGGCTGGGCGCGTTTGAGCATATTGTCGATATCGGACGTGTGATACAGCTTGCCTTCCAGTGTATCCACCGAGAGCATCTGCCCGGGCCCGAGGCGCCCTTTGGCCACCACATCTTCCGGCGCATAGTTATAAACGCCGACTTCGGAGGCCACGGTAATAATATCGTCTTTGGTAATCACCCAGCGGGACGGGCGCAGGCCGTTGCGGTCGAGGGTACACACCGCGTGGCGACCATCGGTCATCACCAGGCCCGCGGGACCATCCCAGGGCTCCATATGCATGGAGATATATTCATAGAAAGCGCGTAGGTCTGCATCCATACCCTCAACATTCTGCCAAGCCGGCGGTACTAGCATTCGCACCGCCCGGTGCAGTTCCATGCCACCCGCCAGCAGCATCTCCAGCATATTATCGAGGCTGGAGGAGTCGGAGCCCTCGCGATTCACCAGCGGTACCAGCTCGTTCAGTTCGGGAATCAGCTCGGTAACGAATTTGTTGGTCCGCGCCACCGACCAGTTGCGGTTGCCAGTGATGGTATTGATTTCACCATTGTGAGCCAGCAGGCGGAACGGCTGGGCCAGGGGCCAGCGCGGCATGGTATTGGTGGAGAAACGCTGGTGGAAAACGCAGATAGCGGTTTCCAGGCGCGGATCGGCCAGTTCGGGGAAGAATTTCGGCAAATCCGCTGGGATCATTAGTCCTTTGTAGGAGAGCACATTAGTGGAGAGACTGGCGATGTAGACATCGCCGCTCAGCTGCAGCTCGGCCTTGCGCCTGGCCACATACAGCCGCGCATTAAAACGGGCTTCACCCAGTGGCTCCTCGGCATCGTTGATTAGCAGCTGCTCGAAACGAGGCTGGCAGTCCCGGGCAATAGGGCCGAGACACTCGGGGTTGGTGGGCACTGTGCGCCAGCCAACGATGCGCATACCCTGTGCCTGCAGTGCGCTTTCAAGGGTTTGGCGCGCACTCTGCGCCTCACCCTCATCCAACGGCAACATTACAGAGCCTACGGCATAGGGCTCTGTAAGCTCCAACGCAAACAACTTTTGCGCTTCTTCGCGCAGGAATTTATCGGGTTTCTGCAGTAATAAACCACAGCCGTCACCCGTTTTGCCATCGGCAGCGATACCGCCGCGGTGGGTCATACAGGTGAGGGACTCAATGGCCGTCTGTACCAATTTATGGCTCGCCACCCCCTGTAAATGAGCGATCAGACCAAAACCACAGTTGTCCTTAAATTCATCCAACTGATACAGACTGCTACCCATAGAATTCCTCGTCACTATCGATTGGGGGACCACAGGCACTGTCGATAGCGGCCTGTCATGGGCAAAAATGGCTTAACGCTCGCGCTACGCTCTCCTGCGGTCCCTAGGTAAAAGATCCCGAGATAAAAAAAGCCCTCTAATGGGGCTTCCTTTATTGTTCTTATTGGCGGTCATCTAGCCCCGCCATTATTTCCGGGGGGCGCGCAATATTACTTGCTTGTCACTACATTTTCAATGTTTTACAGTTTTTTTAACTGTCAAACAAAAATTAGGCAGATTTATTTCCTATACGCTAAATTATAAATGACCGCGCTCCCTAAGAAGCTGTATTCGCGAAGCGCCTGTCATCTGGCACCACAGTTCCTTAGCGCATCTATAACTTTCTCTCGGGGAGTATCATCAACAACTTTTGCATCCCCCAGAGACCTCAGCAACACCAGACGCAACCTGCCATCCAATACTTTCTTGTCTAACTGCATAGCTTGGAGAAAGTCATCGGCACTCATATCGGCAGGAGACTCCTGAGGCAGCTGTGCCTTTTTCAGAAGCTTACGGACTCGCTGAACTAGTTCGCTGTCCACATTCCCCAGTAAATGCGAGAGCTCCAGCGCCATCATCATCCCGGCAGCCACCGCCTCACCATGCAACCAACGCCCATAGCCCTGCACAGCCTCTATCGCATGCCCGAAGGTATGACCAAAGTTCAATATGGCGCGCCGACCGGCCTCTCGTTCGTCACTGGCGACAACTTCCGCCTTGTCCCGACAGCATCGATCCACCGCATAAGCCAAGGTCTGAGGGTCCCGAGATAACAACCCATCGATATTGGCCTCAATCCAGTGAAAAAATGGTGCATCGCAAATCAAGCCGTATTTAAT
Source organism: Microbulbifer sp. CnH-101-G (assembly GCF_052466775.1). NCBI lineage: Bacteria > Pseudomonadati > Pseudomonadota > Gammaproteobacteria > Cellvibrionales > Microbulbiferaceae > Microbulbifer > Microbulbifer sp. CnH-101-G. The sequence continues at coordinate 4,188,079 of NZ_CP174292.1, read as the reverse complement.
CACTTCCGCAATACCTGCGGAGAACTCCCGGTCTGGCAAAGTCGTCAGGGTATCCATATCGGCAAGTACCAATCGGGGCTGGTAAAAAGCCCCAATCATATTTTTGCCCAGAGGGTGATTAACGCCGGTCTTTCCTCCGACAGAGGAATCCACTTGGGCGAGGAGCGTGGTGGGCACCTGGATAAAATCGACACCCCGCTGATAACAGGCCGCCGCAAAACCGCACATATCTCCAACGACACCGCCACCCAGAGCAATCAGCGTAGTGGTGCGGTTGTGCCTCTGCTCCAATAGTGTGTCAAAAATTCGATTAATGGTATCTAAGGTTTTGAAGGCCTCCCCATCGGGTAGCTCGACCACATCCACCTTGTCGAAATCAGAGAGTCCCTGCAGTAAACGGGATAAATACAAGGGGGCTACAGTCTCATTCGTAACCACACAGATCTGGCGCCCGCGTATATAAGGCAACAGGTATTGAGAGTCTCCTAGTAACTTGGACCCAATCACAATGGGGTAACTGCGCTCCCCCAGCTCCACATTAAAACAGTGCACAATACTCTCCTTCCCACTAGCGCCGATAGCGAACGCGTTGAGTTAATGAGACGCACTTTAGCACAGAGTGAAAAGAGGTTATTGGGAGAGACTTGCCAGTAGGCGTTCAGCGACCAGAGCTGATGCTTGCTTGGGAGTCAGGTCATCGGTGTCGCAGATCACATCCGCTACTTCGCGATAAAGGGGGGCGCGCTCTTGCAAAATTTCTTCTATGCGCGCGCGTGGATTGGGCACTCGTAAAAGCGGCCGATTGCTGTTCTTGGAAGTGCGCTCAAGCAGCTGCTCCACCCCAGCCTGTAGGTAAACCACATGCCCAAACTTTTGTAGCAGTCTCCGGTTTTCCTCTAAAAGCACGATCCCGCCACCAGTGCCAATAACTTGACAGACGCCCTGACAGAGCTCTTCCAGTACTTCACTTTCGCGGCGACGAAAACCAGCTTCACCCTCGACATCAAATATCCAGGGAATATCCGCCCCTGTGCGCTCCTCCAGCACCTTATCAGTATCGGCAAAAGGCAGCTGTAATTGAGCTGCCAGCAATTTGCCGATCGTAGATTTGCCGGCCCCCATAGGGCCGACAAGAAAGATGGAGCGGTTAATCACTTATCAAAAAAAGTCTCGTTTTCCAAGATACGGGGTGTAATAAACATCAATATCTCACGTTTATCGTCAGTACGCACAGTTTTCTTGAATAGATTACCTAAGTATGGAATATCCCCCAACAAGGGCACCTTCGTTTCCCCCTCAATGACATTGCTCTCAAAAATCCCACCGAGAACAATAGTCTCCCCATTACGCACTAGGACTTTAGTCTGTAGAATATTTACATTAATTGACGGAATCTGGTTACTGCTACTTACACTGAAATATTCACCGACACTATTCTGCTCAATATTCAAGGCCATAATAATGTTATTGTCTGGCGTAATCTGCGGAAGCACTTGCAGCTCCAATACTGCTTCCCGAAAAGTAACAGCAGCAGCGCCAGAAGATGTTGCTTCAAGGTAAGGAATTTCTACCCCCGACTGAATGATTGCTTCTTGCTTATCACCGGTTACCACTTTGGGCTGAGAAACAATTTCCGCCATGCCCACATCTTCCATGGCCGACAATTCAAGGCCAAGGTAGAAATCATTTTTTAGAATCGCATAAGAAATATTTCCTGCACGAGTAGCCACCCCCAGGTCAACCAATAGAGGGTCAAACTCACTTTCGAGAGCACCGAGCGTGGTTTTATCTTTCAGTTGCTGGCCACCAGAAACAATCCCAATTCCATCGCTACCCGCTTCATGGTCACCAACATAATCCCACTGAACTCCTAGCTCACGTGTAAAATCACTGTTAGCAGTTACAATTCTAGCCTCAATCATCACCTGCCGAATTGGAATGTCAATTGCTTCTATGAGATCGTGAAACTGAGCAATTTTTTCTTCTGTATCGGTTAGAATGATCGTGTTTGTACGCTCATCTACTATCGCACTACCTCGCGGAGATAAAATACTTGCTTTATTACTATCTCCAGCATTACCACCTGCAAAACCTCCTTTAGAATCGCCGTCTTCACCAGAAAACAATTTGAAAAGTTCTCCGGCATCAGCATACCGAACCGGTATATATTCTGTTCGTAAGGGTGCAAGTTCTTGCAGTTGCTTTCTAGTTTCCAGCTCTTGGCGTTCTCTTTCTGCAATCTCTGCTGCAGGTGCCACCATTATCACGCTGCCCTCTTGTCTCTTATCTAAACCTTTAGCTTTCAAAATTAATGCTAAAGCCTGATCCCAGGGCACACCATCAAGACGTAAAGTGATTCTCCCCTCAACAGTATCGCTAGCCACCAGATTGAGATCAGTAAACTCCGCAATAATCTGAAGTACAGAGCGAACCTCAATATCCTGGAAGTTTAGTGAGAGCTTTTCCCCTGTGAATTGAAACTCTTTTTCCTTCTCGCGAATTTCCGCTGCTGATAGAGGTTTGACGCTCAAGACGTACTGGTTATCTGCCTGATAAGCGAGATAGTCATAATCTGTATCTGTAGGGTCAACAGAAATTACGGTATTACGACCATCGGTATCAACCGTAATTGCACTTACAGGCGTTGCAAAATCGGTTACATCAAGGCGCTGACGAAGAGATTCAGGCAGCTCAGCCCCTAAAAAGGTCAAGTAAATTTTGCCATTAGTGCGTTCAACATCAATATTTACCGCAGGGTCGGAAAGGCTGACAATAACTTTACCTTCCCCCTCTTCACCACGACGAAAATCAACACCATTAACGGCAATAGCATCTGAAGTAATGAATCGCTTATTTCCACCAAGGTTTAGACCACTATCATGAGTAGTAGCTTTGGGAGGCCCAGACGCAGTATCGACATTTTCACCAATCTCCATCACAAGCTGATTACCCTTGCGCATACTGGTGTACACGGGCAACTCGTCAAGATTAACAATTAAACGGGTTCGGCCCTCGCTGGAAACCACCACTGCGCTGCGAGCAGCACCAATTCCCAGTGAGTATTTCTTTTGTGGCAAAGCACTTTCGACACCGGCAAAGTCCATCACGATCCGAGCCGGCTGCTCAATAGTGTACCCGGTGGGCTCTGGGGGCTCTTTCTCAAAAGTCAAGCGCAGCTGAATCCGGCTACCGGGCAGCTCGGAAAACTGTATATCATTCAGTTGATTAACCTGAGCTTGTAGAGTCACAGGAACCATCAATACGGCGAGCAGCCAAAGCTGAAACGGCGCCAAACACTTAGCGAACTGCTTGTTAATCATTATCCGTTGCCCTTCTCTTCCAACGTCAGTGCCCGCGGCCTCTCAATCCAGCCACCAGTTCCATCTGGAACAATTTCCAGTACATCAAGTTGCGAGCTTGTCGCATTCACAACTCGCCCATGATTTTTCCCCAGATAATTACCTACAGTAACCCTGTGGATACCACCCTCACCATCATCTATCAGAGCCCAAAGCTGACCATCTCTCGACAGAGTTCCCACCATGGATAAAGCATCAAAGTTAATACGCTCTAATAATTCTCGCTGACGGTTCATATCTGGAGCAATATCAAGTCTACGTCCGACTAGACGCTGCTCCGATTCCAACACAGGCCTGGCAAAGGGGCTTCGCATTGCTGTTGCGCTATAGACATATGGACTATATGGAGTAAAGGTAGGTATTGGCTCTATCTGCCCCTTTGGCCTTCTTTCAACCTCTGCCATTTTCTCGTACAAGTCACTATGATCGGTATTTAAGCTACACCCAGAAATTAGCAAAAAATTCAGTGGGAAAAGGTACCTTTTCATCCCTCTTCTCCCTGATCCTTATAGCGATAGGTCTTTGCGTTAATTAACATGTTTAGCAAACCACCACCATCTCGATCGGTAGAGATAGTGAAATCATGCAATGTCACAATCCTTGGCATACCAGCAATACCACTAATAAACGATCCAAACTCGTGATATCCACCCTGAACCTGGATTTTGATAGGCAGCTCTACGTAAAACTCACCAACCAGCTCTTTTTCCAGCTCTACTTTTTCGATAGTCAGGCCGCTGCCTCGCCCATATTCATCGATATCCTCAAGTAAACCTGGAACTTCGGTATCTTTTGGCAACTGCTTTAATAAAGCACCAAAAGTTTCCTCCATTTCAACAAGCTGAACGCGATAAGCATCCAGGTTGGCAGCCTCAAATTGTTTCTTTTCAAACTGAACGAATAGTTCCTGCTCTTTATTAGTAGCAAACTCGAGCTTATCGTAAAGATCTCCAACCCATGCGTAATAGCCCGCTCCAACTAAGACAGCCACGACTAATACTAATAAGGTTAAGCGCCCTGCGAGGGGCCAAACCCCCACACGGCTAAAATCTATATCATTAACATCCAGCTCTTGAAGCTGCTTCAGCGTATCCGCCAATGCCATTTTGATTTCCTTTAGTTGGCCACGCCCTGATCTTCAGCTTTACTCTTTCGCCCACTTAAATCCACAGTGAGCTGGAATGCACTGGCCTGCTCACCAAAAGCAGGGCTTGCAGTGACATCGGTGAGATTAGGAGATTCATACCAATCCGACTGATCCAGGTTGCGCATAAAGGAGGAAACGCGATTATTTGACTCGGCGATTCCAGACACACTCAAACCACTACCTTTACGTTCCAAAGAAGTCAACCAAAGCCCTTCTGGTGTTGCCTGTACCAGCTCATCAAAATAACGCACAGCCAGAGGACGGTTTCCTTGGAGCTCCTGGATAACCCGCATCCGATCAATCAATTCCTGCCGGCGCTTTTTCAGGTCCTTAATTTCGCTCACCTGTTTATTGAGCGCGTTAATCTTGACCTGCAATATCTGATTGCGCTCATCTTGTAGTGCAACCTGTCGATCGACAGTTTTCATCCACAAAAAAACCGATGCCGCTGCAGCAATAATTACCAGTACTAATACTTGCTGAAATTCTTTCTGCTTCTGCGCACGATATTCCTGTCGCCAGGGGAGTAAGTTAATCTTGGCCATCTCAGTACTCCTTTTCCCGCATAGCGAGCCCTGTGGCGATCATCAGTCCCGGAGCCTCTTTGGCAAGCATTTGCTTATTCACTCGCGAAGACGTGCCCATGGCGAAGAATGGGTTGGCGACCACTGTGGGTTTCCCCAGTTTTTCACCCACCAGGTCAGAAAGCCCTTCCATAGCGGCAACACCACCGCTAAGCAATATGTAATCCACATCGCTGTAGGAAGTTGAGGAATAAAAAAACTGCAGCGCACGGGTGACTTGCTGAATGACTGCATCGCGGAACGGCTCCAATACCTCAGCAAAGTAGTCATCTGGTAGACCACTGCCACCCTGATGCTTGGCCAGGGATGCCTCTTCGGCGGAGAGGCCATAGCGCCGCTGTATTTCATCGGTGAGCTGGCGACCACCAAACAGTTGTTCACGGGTATAAACCGTTTTGCCGTCCACCAATACGGACAAAGCGCTCATGGTCGCACCGATATCCACTACCGCAACAACCAACTGCTCTTGGGGAGGAAACTGATCCTCTAGCAAAGTGTAAGTGCGCTCAATGGCATAGGCTTCAACATCGACGACCCCGGCCTCCAGCTCGGCCTCACCGAGGGCTGAAACCCGTTGCTCGATGTTTTCGCTACGGCACGCCGCCAGCAGCACTTCCACCTGATCATCACCCTTCTCAGAAGGTCCCTGCACTTCAAAATCAAGGCTCACTTCTTCAAGTGGATAGGGAATGTATTGGTCCGCTTCCAGGGCAATACGCGCTTCCAAATCTTCATCAGAGAGGTCAGCGGGCATTTCCAGGGTTTTGGTGATCACCGCGGAGCCGGATACGGCTACAGCTGCGCGGCGCAGGCGAGTCTTGGAACGGCGCACGACTTTGCGGATCGCTTCCGCCGTGGCACCAATATCATTGATGTTCTTGTCCACAACCGCATTCGGCGGCAGAGGTTCCACGGCGTAGCTTTCGACTCGATATTTATCGCCATTGCGACTTAGCTCCAGCAACTTTACTGCGGTCGAGCTAATATCCAGTCCCAACATGGCCTTCGGGCCTTTATCCAGAAAAGGGAAAATCCCCATTTTTCTTATCTTTTCCGTGGGTTATGAAAGTTTGATGTTATAGCACTTTAAATTACCGCTTCAACCAGCATTTGCATAGGTAATAGCGCACAATATTCGTATAATTATTCACCGAATCACACAAATGAAGTACACAGAAGCAGTTTCATGACAGTAAAAGCCCGAAATCGTCTACTAGCACTGCTCTGGCTCTGCCTCGCCGGAACAGCTGGCACAGCCATGGTTTTCGCCAGCATTTACCTCTATTTGAAGCCCGGGCTGCCCTCAGTTGAAAGCCTGCGCGATATTCGCTTACAGACCCCATTACGGGTCTACTCACAGGACATGAAACTGATTGGTGAATTTGGGGAGAAGCGCCGCAACCCCATCACCATAGAGCAAACGCCGGAGCCGTTTATCAAGGCCATCCTGGCAGCTGAGGATGCGAGCTTCTACTCACATAGTGGGGTCTCGATTAAGGGCCTGATGCGCGCAGCATCGCAACTGGTGCAGACCGGTTCCATCCAGTCCGGTGGCAGCACACTAACCATGCAGGTAGCGCGTAACTTCTTCCTTAGCCGTGAACAGCGCTTTATCCGCAAATTCAATGAGATCCTATTATCGCTGCAGATCGAGCGTGAACTCAGCAAAGATGAGATTCTGGAACTCTACATCAACAAAATTTTCCTCGGCAACCGCGCCTATGGTTTCCAGGCAGCTGCGCATGTTTACTACGGTCGCGATATCAAAGACCTGAGTATGGCGCAATGGGCTATGATGGCTGGACTACCTAAGGCCCCCTCCACTTTCAACCCCATCGCCAACCCTACTCGAGCCCTGGTGCGGCGCAACTGGATCCTGAAACGTATGCTCGATCTGGGCTATATCGACCAGGACGAGTACAAGCATTCCATTACCGCTCCGGTAACCGCCAGTTACCACAGCCGCGATTTGGATCTGGATGCTCCCTATATCGCCGAAATGGCCCGCAAGGAAGCTGTAGATTTGTTTGGCGACAGTGCCTATACCGATGGCTACCAAGTCATCACCACGATCAACAGCCGCCTCCAGGACCAGGCTCGCAAGGCGCTGCAACACGGTCTCGAGACCTACGATGCACGCCACGGTTATCGCGGCCCTGAGCAGCGTTTACCTCCGGAACTATTGCACGATAGCGACCAGTTAATAGATCTTCTCAACGAAATTCCGGTGCTCGGCGGGCTCGAGCCGGGAGTGGTCACCGCTGTGGAACCAAAACTTCTACAGGTGCAGCTTCGCGACCGCCGTGTTGTGGAAGTCCCTTGGGAAAATGGACTGAGCTCTATTCGCCCTTATGTCACCGAGAGTTCCCGGGGGCCCCGCTTGCAATCCGCTGAGAAGATGTTTGCACCCGGCGATGTGGTGCGCCTGCGTCGTATTGAGGTCAAACACACAGAGGTTATCGGAAGCCAGCAAGAAACTGCCAACCCAGGTGACTCCACCCAGCTTGTCAGTTCACTGGAAGACAGCCCGCAACTGGACCCATTCGCCGACCCCGAAGGAACCAGCTCCAGCCCTCAGGAGCCGCAAATTTCTGAGGAATGGGAGCTAACCCAGGTACCCTCTGCCCAAGGCGCCCTCGTCTCTATCGACCCCCAAGACGGCGCTATACGCGCCTTGGTGGGCGGCTACGATTTCCGCCAGAGCCACTTCAACCGGGTCACCCAGGCCGCACGGCAGCCGGGTTCCAGTTTCAAGCCGTTTATCTATGCTTCGGCCATCGAGCGTGGCTATACCGCCGCCAGCGTAATCAACGATGCGCCAATTATCTTCGAGGAAACCAACCTTCAAGATGTGTGGCGCCCAGAGAACGACGGCGGTACTTTCCTTGGTCCCACTCGCTTGCGTATGGCTTTGTATAAATCGCGCAATATGGTCTCTATTCGCCTGCTGCAGGCACTGGGGCTCGACTACGCCCTCGGATTTGTCGAGGGCTTTGGCTTTGATCGCAGCAAACTCGCGCGCAACCTAACCATAGCCCTGGGCAGTTCCGCTCTAACTCCATTGGAAATGGTGCGCGGTTACGCCGCCTTCGCCAATGGCGGCTATCGGGTGGAGCCCTACCTGGTAGATAGAGTGCTGGATGTAAATGGAGAAACCCTTTACCAGGCCCTGCCCCTCACCGTGTGTAATGACTGCCCTGAACCCGGCAGCGAGCCCCGTGGCTTCAACAACGAGGAACCTCTGGACCTGGCGGCAATACAGCCGGGAGAAGAGGGGCCAGACCAGGGTAAGGAGCCCCCGGAGCTAAAAGTTCTCCCTGTAGGCCCACTGGATTCATCCAAATCACAGGCACGCCCCCTGGCACCGCGCGCCATGTCGCCTGAGACCGCATACATCATGGATTCCATCCTCAAGGATGTGATTAAGAAGGGGACAGGCCGCCGTGCCCTCGCCATGAAGCGCGGCGATATCGCCGGCAAAACCGGTACCACCAATGGCCCACGCGATGCCTGGTTCTTGGGCTACAGCCCCTATCTGGCCACCAGTGCCTGGGTGGGTTTCGACTCCTATGGCGAGCTTGGTAAAAATGAATATGGTGGCTCTGCAGCGCTACCTATCTGGATAGATTTTATGAGCGTAGCCCTGGAGGGATTGCCCGAGCGGCACTTGCCCCAACCGGACGGCATAATGACCGTGCGCATCAATCCCAAGAACGGTCTGCGCACCTCCTATGGCGGTATGTTTGAAATATTCCGTGCCAACAGGGTACCTGGGCGTGAAGCCTACAACCCCTACCGCTCCAGATACACCGATGAAGATAGGGATATGCCCGGCCGCGATCAGCCTAGCGAGCCTCCACCGGAAGAGTTGTTCTGAAATCCACTATTTCTGCCGCAAAGCCCGCTCAATGAGCGGGTGGACAGATAAAAAAAGGGGCCCATGGGCCCCTTTTTTTATCTGTCATTTTCTTATTGCTTGTTCTGCAAAAGACCTGCCTACTTCCTGCGACTCCATCATTGTCATTAATCCGGCTCTCGGTACCTGATGCAGGCACGCTCCATCCCCTGCAAATCCGGGATAACAGCCTCTTCACCAGAAAGCGCCACGTGCATCAACTCTCCAGGATTCAGGGTCTGCTCGCGAAGCGCCAGTTCATCGGGTGTCACTCGCACAAGGCGCGGTGTTCCCTGTAGTACAAGGGCAAAATATGGAAGGTCTCCATCGGGGTTACCACTGCTGAGTACCGCGATACGAGCGCTCTCGGAAGCACCACCAAGCGCCTCTCCGCGCATCACATCAAAAGACAACAGCGGCAACCGCTGCTCACGCCAGACCAGATCTCCGAGGTACCACTCGGGCACATCGTACACAGCCATGGGTACCTGCATGGCAATCACCTCGGACAGGCTCTCTACAGGCACCAACATCTGCCCCTGTTGTAATGGCAACAGCAGGCTGCTCACCTCCTGAGGAACATCTAGCGGCAGTGCTTCAACTTCACTCATTGCCTACCTCTTGCATATAGACTCTCATTTCTTAGCCGCTCAGCTGCCAACGGCCGAGGTGCCGGCATATTCGCGAATCGCCTCGAGCAATACATCCTCCTGGTAAGGCTTACCAAGGTAATGATTGACGCCAAGGGACATAGCGTGATCGCGGTGCTTACTGCCAGTACGGGAGGTGATCATCACGATAGGAATATCGCGCAGACGACTACTTGAGCGGATATGGCGCGCCACTTCAAAGCCGTCCATACGCGGCATTTCAATATCCAGCAGAATGAGATCCGGAACCTTATCCTGCAACTGGATCACCGCATCCTGCCCATCTTTAGCGGTACTTACCAGGTAACCCTCGCGCTCCAGGAAGCGTGTGGTCACCTTGCGTACGGTAACAGAATCGTCCACCACCATAACGGTCTGCTGGCGCGCTTCCGGCTCGGGCTGTTGTTCTGCTTGTAATTGCAGCTGCGGCATATCCGGGCGCGCCAACTGGGTTGCCTGGCGACGTAACAGGGCATGGGCATCGAGAATCACCACCACGCTGCCATCACCAGTAACGGTGGCTCCGGAAACCCCCTGTACCCCGGCAAACTGTGGGCCCAGGCTCTTCACAACAATTTCTCGGCTGCCGCGGATAGCATCCACCTGCAGGGCCATAGCGTGACCTTCGGAGCGCACCAGCAATACCGGTAGCTGCATATCATCGACACTGAGCTTCGGCTGGGCACCAGACTTCAGCAGGGTGCCGAAGTAGTTCACCTCATACAGCTCGCCAGCATACTCAAAGCGGGCATCACTTGAGCGGTAGTAGTGTTCCAGCTCAAAAGGACTGAGGCGCACAATACCTTCGATGGTATTGAGTGGCAGGGCGAACAAGTCCTCGCCTATCTTCACCATCAGCGCGCGGTTTACCGACACGGTAAACGGCAGGCGCACGACAAATTCCGTGCCGGCACCGGCCTCGGAGTTGATATGCACGCTGCCGCCGATTTGCTTCAGCTCGGCGGAAACCACATCCATACCCACGCCGCGGCCGGAAATTTGGGTTATTTTTTCCGCAGTGGTGAACCCCGCCTGCAGGATAAACTGCAGGATTTCGTTATTGGAAAGCTCCGCATCCGCGCGCATCAGGCCATTTTCTACCGCCTTTTCCCGCACACGGATCAGGTTTACCCCGGCCCCGTCGTCGCGAATAGTCAGCACCACCTCACTACCCTCGCGGGCCAGGGCTACATCGATACGCCCGCGCTCGGCCTTACCCGCCGCGCGACGTAGATCGGGCATTTCAATGCCGTGGTCAACCGCATTGCGCAGCATATGCTCCAGAGGTGCCACCATGCGCTCCAGCATGGACCGGTCCAGTTCGCCCTCCACGTTGGAGAACACCAACTCCACCTGCTTACCTAGCTCGGCACTCACCTGGCGCACAATACGGCGCAGTCTGGGCACCAAGCGTGAGAAGGGCACCATGCGACTGCGCATTAGCCCTTCTTGCAACTCTGTGTTGACACGAGACTGCTGCAACAACAACGTCTCGGTATCGCGAGCCTTGTTATCCAGGGTGGAGCGCAGCTCCATCAAGTCAGAAGTGGACTCCAATAGAGAGCGAGACAGCTGCTGAATAGAGGAGTAGCGGTCCATCTCTAGCGGATCAAAATCACCATCCTGTTCGGCCAGCTGCTCCTGGCGGAACAGGATTTGTGCTTCGGTTTCGCGATCCAGACGGCGCAACTGTTCGTTAAGACGCAACAGAGTCGAGTCCATCTCATCGAGTGCCAGACCAAACTCACTCATCTGCTCTTCGAGGCGGCCACGGGAAATAGCGGTCTCACCTGCGAGGTTTACCAGCTCTTCCAGCAGCTCCGCTGCAACCCGCACCATTTCCTGAGGTTGGTTCCTAGTGGGCGCGGACACTTCATTTTCCACTCCTCCGGGCTTGCGGATAAATGGCAGAACATTGCCAGCATTTGCTGTTTGCACAGCCTCTGGAAGTAATTCGGTAGGCTCTGGCCTTAACTCTGGGGCAAGATTCTCACCGCCGGTAGCGGGCAATAGTTCCCCTTCGCCAGCTTCGCCATTGGGTTCATCAGAGAAAGCTTCCAGTGCGGCCTCAGCGCTGGGGAGACCCTCACCTGGTAGCTCTTGAGAGACGGTTTCAAACGCATTATTTATTGACGTCTGACCATCAGCCCAGTCTGTGCTGATAAGCTGGACAAAAGCCTCTAACTGCTCACCCGCCATCCAGGCGCGCACCGTTTCTACGCCATCGGCAATTCGGTCATGAGTAGAGTGCGCATCAGTAAAGAATTGCGCCGAGGGCTTAACAATACCGCGCATGCCCTCAATCGCGGTTTCAAAGCGGTGCGCTACTTCGCCGAGGCCCATTAAGCCGGCCATACGGGCGCCGCCCTTGAAAGTATGCAGCACCCGTTTGAGCGCCTCAGCATGCTCGGCGCTCTCGGGGGTATCTTCCCAGGCCTGAATCAACTCCTCCAGCTCATCGGTTAGATCGCCGGCCTCTTCCATAAACACATCGACCACATCAGGATCGATTTCCGCCAGCAGACGCTGCTGTTCTACAGGACCCGCTTGCGGTGCAGGCTTGTCAACATCGGGTATGCCAAGAGAGGAATCCCAAACTTCTTGGCTAGGCTCTACAGTACTCTGGGCAGGTGTGCCAGCCTCATCTGCATTGGCCGCACTGGATTCAGTCAGCTCAAACAGTGCCTCATACAAATCAACCAGGGCCGGCTCGGACGAGACTTCCTCTGGCTCCTCACTACTCTCTTCTGCTGCCTCTGCCACTGGGGCATCAACGCTTTCCAGCTCAGTTGAGTGTGCGGGCTCTAGCTCGACGTCCAACAGAGGTTCAGCAACCGTTTCAGAAGCAGATTCAAATACGGTCTCCACTTCCGCTGCGGGAGCTTGCACCTCATCGGTGGAATCCGTTTGCTCCTCTACCACAGTGCCTGCCACCGCAGCCTCTGTACCTACCGAGTCGAGGGGTTGTGCCTCAATACCCAGTTCGCTCAGATCGTAATCTTCCTCGTACGCTTCTTCGCTCAGTTCGCCTTCTGCCAGATAGCGCAATGCCTCCTCTACCGCCTCGCTGACCTCGGGCAGATCCTGGGCAGCGGCGACCGCATCGACCAGATCCAGTAGCTCGTTGTGTCCCTGCTCAAGGGAAGCCCACAAGGCGGGCTCTTCCTCTAACTGGCCGGCCAATACTTTGCGATAAACTTCCAGCAGCAACTGTGCCAGCTCTGCCAGGGTTGGTAGCTGGGCGCGACTGGCGGCCTCCTGCAGAATATTGAGCTCTTCAGCAACTTCACTGACCTTGGATTTATCGGCGGGATTTGCGCGCCACTGGCTGAGCATCTGGTCCGCATCCAGCAGGACACGCATACCATCAGCCATCAACACTTCAAGAAGTTGCGGATCTACGGCTCTGGGCTCATTCGCTTCGCGCTCGCGGATCAGGTGACCCACAGAGCGTTCCTGTAACTCAGCGATACGGGCGAGGAATTGCTCGGCTCTTTCGACTACGATGGGTGCTTCAGCGCGGATCTGAGCCAAAACCTGGCGCACGTAACTAGCGCCATCGCCGATCAGATCGAAGATATCCGCATCAATGGGCACCTGGTAAATACGCAGCTCTTTGGCGAAGCGCTCCAGAGGCGCCATCATCTCGGCCACCACCTTGACCTCCGCCATATGTGCAGAACCCTTCAGGGTGTGCAGGGCACGGTGCAAGGGGTCGCTGGGTACGCCGTAAACCGGAGCCGCTGCTCGCATATCCGCGAGGTAGTCATCGACGACGCTTAGGTGAGTTTCAGCCTCCTGGGCAAAAATTTCCCACAGCTGCGCCCGCTCATCGTTGCACTCCGCTTCATCAACAGTTGCCGCGGGGGCTGTATTTGTATCTTCGGCCAGCAGTTCCGAGGGGATGTGTCCCTGGCTGAGCTGCTCCGCCCAGGCCTGCAATTGAAGCGTGAGGGGCTTATCCGGGTCGCCCTGGCGGAGACGGAATGCCTCAATCATCGATGGCAGCTTCTGGTAGACCCGCTCAATTAACAGCACATGGGCTCGTTCAGGCTTAATGCTGTCATCAATCACCCGATTGAGCATGTTCTCCACTGCCCAGGCCAGCTCGCCAATATCCAGCGCCTCGACCATGCGGCCGGAACCTTTCAGGGTGTGGAAGCCGCGACGGAACTCTACCAGGGCATCGGTGTTGGCAAAATTGGCAGCCCATTCTGGGAAGTAATTGCCGATATGGGCGAGTACTTCGCTGGCCTCTTCGAGGAAAATTTCGATGATCTCATCATCGATCAAACTCTCACTGTCCTCGACTAACTGCTGGGGCTCGCTATCAACCGGTTCTGTGGTCGAGTCAGTCTCCTCAAACAGCTCAGCATCGGCTGGCAACAGCGCATCTTCACGCTCATCCGCCGGCACTGCCGAAACAAAGTCCTCAGCCGCTATTGTCGGGGCCTCGGTGATGGGCTCAGGTGCAACAGGCTCTTCAGTCAGCGAGAACCAGTTGTCCTCATTGTTGCGATTTTCTTCGGTAACAGGCGCTTCTGAAACAGGGTGCTCCCCTAACTCAAACTCCTGAGCTTCCGCTGGCAAATCAACGGTTGGAGCTATCGCAGGCTCCATCTCAATTTGCTCGGGGACAAGGGTGGAGGATCGCTCTATCGCTTTATTTTCGTCACTCTCGTCGGAGTCTGCGGTTTCGAAAATTTCAGGTGCCAATAACTCCAGGGCATCGCTGTCCTCTTCGTCCGCCATATTTTCACGAACGGACTCTGTCTCTTCTATTGGGTCATCAGTTTCTTCACCGACAAAGGAGATACCGAGATTCGCGATACTGTCTTCGGCCAAAGCCAGCAGCATTTCGGTATCATCCAAGCCCTCGACACGGCGTTCCAGATAGTACTCAACACTGGTAATCGCATCGGCCAGGGTATCGAGCATGCGCCACTCCGGCTGCTCTGCCCGCTCCATCAGGGCGTCGCTGATATAGCTGTTACAGGCGGCAATGATTTTGCTCGCACGCTGGTAGCCCACCATCTCCAGTCCGCCGCAAACCTCTTGCAGGCGTTGGGGCACGCGGCTCAAATAGCTGATATCCCAATGGCTGGCCACATACTCCATGACCGCCTCTTTTACCGCCTCCAAGCCCAGGCGCGCTTCGCGCAGCACTGAATCTGTGGCATCCCCCATAATCGGCTGGTCATCGTCACCGCGCTTATTGCGATCGACAGTAGCCGCCAGGGCCGAGTCGAGTTGTACCAGTTCGCCTGCGGCGCGCATCAGATACTCATCGACATCGCTACCGCGCGAGGCATCGCGCAGGCATTCATAGATGCCCCGGGCACGGCCTCGCGGCGCCTCGAGACCCAATACACCGAGCGTATCCGCGATCCGCTTGGCTATGGTTGCGGTCTCACTGAGAGGGGGCTGTTCGGAGGTCGCGCCGCTGGGTTCCAGCGCCTCGCGCACCAGTTGCAGCTCTTCTCGCAGTGCAGTTATGGCAGTGCCCAGTGCTTCTGGCCCCATCGCCAGGACGTCTTCAGTATCCGGTCTGGGAGTGCCCGGCACCGCCTTATCCAGTGCAAAGCGTTGGTAAAGCCCCTGGCAGCGATTGCCATTTGGGCCGGCCAAATAAACGTAGAACAGCAGGTTGCACAGGAAATCCGCATCCAGCTCGGCATCCAGTACCCTAGCGCCACGGCCCTGCAATAAGCGGAACTCAACATCGATACGGCGCAGCAGATGACGCAATGCAGGCTGCACAGTGATGCGGTGCTCAGCCAGAGCTTCCAAAATACCCAGCAGGACTTCCCATAGGGATTGGCGACGGCTACCGCTATAGAGCAATTGCAGTTTTTCGACAATCTTTACCAGGTAGGAAAGGCTCTCGCCACTGTTCACATCGCGGATCAAACCCGCTGCGGCTACGTGGTACATTTTGCGCAGCTTGCCTACCAGTTCCTGCAGGCGTGCATTGTCCGCCGTCAAAGGCTGACGCTTACCGGCGGTGCGGCTCAATGAGGAGAGATCTGGAGAGAAGAGTGCGCCCTCGGTAATCAGGCGCTCGCGGCGCACCGCACGCAAATCGTTGAGGAGTGGCAGTAACAATACCGCGTTATCCCTGCGCTGGAAGGACACCTTCTCCAAATAGAGAGGCAGTTCCAGTAGGGCGCGCATCATAAATTCGCGCGTTTCATCGGTATTATCTACAGTGCCGCCGGCCAGCGACTGAAGCAGCTGCTCCATTTCTTCGGCCAGCATCGCCGCACCATTGAGCTGCGCCATATGCAGGCTGCCGTGTACCTGGTGCACCAGGGACAAACTGTTCTGCAGCAGGGTCTCGCCGGCTTGCGGGTCCGAGGCAAAAGTCTCGAGAAATTGACGCGCCTGCGCCAGGGTCTCGTTAATTTCACCTATCAGCCAGTCCAGGGCCATGAAGTTCGGATTGTCGTGACTCACGCCAAGTCCCCAATAATTCTTTCTCTATGCAGGCGCTCTACCCGGCGCGAGCCAGGGTTCGCGGTCTTGCGGAAGTGTTCCGTGCGCCCTCTCCACCCGGCAGCCAGCAAGGGCGCCGGGCTTTATTTTGTGGGTTAGGCCAGAGCCCGGTCTTCGCGGGACTCCAAGGAATTGCTTTCCTCACTGTCGAGCGTGAAAGTGTCCGTATCCATCTCCGGCAACTCCACGTCGTACATCTCACTATTGGTTTCCACGCTCTCCTCCTGCGGCAGTTTGAAGCCGGCAACGGATTCACGCAGCGCGCTGGCGGTTTGCGCCAGATTACCAATGGACTGGGCAGTAGCCTGGGTACCGGCAGAGGTCTGCGAAGTAATTTCCTGAATCACGTTCATGGTGTTGGAAATATGACCGGCAGAAGAGGCCTGCTGACGGGCGGCGTTGGAGATGTTTTGGATCAACGAGGCCAGGTTGCTGGATACGTTCTCAATCTCCTCCAGGGCAACACCAGCGTCCTGTGCCAAACGGGCACCGCGCACCACCTCAGTGGTGGTCTGCTCCATGGAAATTACCGCTTCGTTGGTGTCAGACTGAATCGCTTTTACCAGGCCTTCAATCTGCTTGGTCGCAGCGGCCGAGCGTTCCGCCAGTCGCTGTACCTCGTCCGCAACCACGGCGAAGCCGCGGCCGGCATCACCGGCCATGCTCGCCTGAATAGCGGCGTTCAATGCGAGGATGTTGGTCTGGTCGGCAATGTCGTTAATCAAGCTCACGATATCGCCAATCTCCTGGGAGGATTCACCCAGACGTTTGATTCGCTTGGAGGTGTCCTGAATCTGCTCGCGGATATTGTCCATGCCCTTGATGGTGTTTTGCACCACCTTGGAACCATTGCTGGCGATCTGTACAGAGCGTTCGGCAACCTGCGCGGACTCGGAGGCGTTGGCAGATACCTGGTCAATGGTCACCGCCATCTCGTTCACCGCGGCAGAGGCCCCGGCAATCTCCTGAGCCTGGTGTTCTGAGGCCTCGGCCAGATGCAGGGCTGTCTGCTGAGTTTCCTGAGACAGGCCGGATACTTCCTGTGCTGCACCGTTGATTCGAGATACCAGCACACGCAGCTGGTCGATGGTGAAGTTGATAGAGTCCGCAATCGCACCAGTAAAGGCTTCGGTTACCGTTGCCGAGGTCGTCAAGTCACCGTCGGCGAGGTCGGCCAGCTCATCCAGCAGCTGCATAATCGCCTGCTGGTTGCGTTCGTTGGTGTCGGCTTCTTCCATCAGGCTGCGGCGGGTACCGGAGAAAGCCATTCCCATCATGGCAAAAATCAACAGCACAAACCCTGCGGCCAAAATAGAAATGGTCATATTGTTGGGCTGGCGCTCATCGGCCAGGTTCACAATACGGTCGTTCAGGGTGCTCAGAGCTTCAAGCAGTTGCGGCGAGGAGGCGATAATACCGTTGGTGGCCTGGCGCGAGGCAAACAGTGCGGGAGTCGCTTCGAAGATATCTCTTACAGAGGTGCTTACGAACCCAAACAATTCAGTAATTTCATCGAGTGAGCGGCGCGCTTCCTCATCGGTAATGCGGGAAATTCCCATCACCACATCACCGCTCTTCATGCCATCTACCACTTTACCGAAGAGGCTGGCATCAGTATTAAACTGATCTGCTGCGGCTTCGGCATCGTCACCACCCTGCAGCATCTTATCGATGTTTCGGCCGATTCGCTCTGCCCGCCAAACTTGTAGCTGAGCCTGCTCTACCTGATTGGCCGGTGCGTTATTGGCCAGCAGAATTTCCACGATGTTGTTGTGCTCGGCCTGCAGTTCCGGCAGGGAGTCACTCAACGTGGAGGCAATATCGTTAAGGAAGACGATGGTTTCCTTGTTGCTGATAATGGTATCGACCTGCTCGCGCAGCTTGCGCCAAACGGTACCGTAGGTGGCCAGTTCAGCATCCAGCGCCTTGCGGCTGCCTTTATCCATTCCCTGCAGCTGATTCCAGGCACTGGCCATCTGTCCGGAAACTTTTTCCAGTTCGGCAAATGCTTCATCATCACCGGAAGTCGCCGCCGGTGCATAGGAAACCAGCTGGTAAGAAAGTGCACGCAGTTCTGCCACCTGCTGCAGGTATTCTTTATCGCGATCACTGCGGGTCTGTACCAAATAGATACTGACAATCAGCCCCGCCAGTACGGCGAGTACCAGCAGACCCAAACCCAGCGCGGCAGGGTTACTGCGAAACGCGGAAAAGGAACTCTGGGAGCCTGTTTTCATAGTTTACTCCTAGCGGGCCCAAGCAAGAGGCCGGTTTAATACCACTTAATATTTAACGCTTTAATGACAATGGCCCTCAGCCAGTGCGGACATCCCTGCACCGCTTGTGGGTCCCCCCTGCATCTCAAAAAATATTGAGATGTCGAAAAATCCAATCGGACATCAGCGAACAGCAGCGTCCATAAAATGAGGGTCTTTGAGCAGAGCCCGCATGTCGAACACCAACCACCGGTCCTTTTGTAAAATAAACTGGCCATGCACCATAGGCGCAAATGGCTCAATCAAATCTGTCGGTGCTTCATGGGCATATTCAAATGCCAAATGCTGCATTCCGTGCAACCTGTCGACAATCAACCCCACGTAAGTTTTTTCCCGTTCTAACACCAGAACCCTACGCTGTTGGCGTGGGCCTGTTAGGTGGCCTCCATAAAAGGCTGCGAGATCAATCAGGGGTAACAAGCGGCCGCGTACATTGGAAACGCCTTTTACCCAAGGCTGTACGCCAGGGATAAAAGTGTGTTGCGGCACTTCGAGCAATTCCACAACATCATCCATCGAGGCGACAAAATTGTGGTCGAGTAGAGAAAAACCGATTCCGGTCCAGTAGGGTTTGATTTCTCGACGGCCGGGCAGGCCTGTGGCCTGCGCTTTGGCTCGCCGAGCGATATCAACAAGTGCTAGATAGGGTGTTTGTGACTGCACGTTGAGCAGCTGGCCTTCAGGCCAACACCTCCTCGATGGCTTTCAACAATTTGCCCTCATCGACGGGCTTGGTGAGATAAGCTTTGGCGCCCTGGCGCATCCCCCACACCCGGTCAGTGTCCTGATCTTTGGTGGTCACCATAATGATCGGTATCCCGGCGGTGTTGCCATCCTTGCTCAACTGGCGTGTGGCTTGGAAACCATTCAGCCCGGGCATCACAATATCCATCAAAATCAGGTCTGGGCGTTGAGTGCGCGCAACATCCACGCCGTTTTCGCCGTTGGGCGCGGTAATTACGGCGTGGCCATTTTTTTCGAGTATTGTGGTCAGCTTGTGTGTTTCGGTAGGAGAGTCATCTACTATTAGTACTCTTGCCATCATTTCCCCCATGACTTCTTCTAATTGGCAACTGCGCTACAAGTGACAGTGCTTGGCGATTTGTTGTATTTATCTTTGATGGCACGTGCCAAGTCTGCACTTACTGCCAATGCACTGCCAGACTACAGAACCTCCCTTCCCAGGCAGATGGGATGAGAGGTGCGTCTGTTAAATCATCTTCCCCGCCAAAAAGCGAAGATAGTGGTTCTAATGTAAGAACCTCATTTTTTGTTAGTGATCACTCAGGCTGCGTGATGCGGTTTTGCATGGGCGGAAATTGCACCCAGCAGTTCGCTTTTACTAAACGGTTTAGTTAGGTATTGATCACAGCCAACAACACGGCCTTTTGCTTTATCGAACAAACCATCCTTGCTCGACAACATAACTACCGGGGTGGAGCGGAATTCGCTGTTGTTCTTAATCAGCGCACAGGTCTGGTAGCCATCCAGGCGCGGCATCATGATATCGACAAAAATAACATCGGGACGGGAGTCCGCGATTTTCGCCAGCGCATCAAAACCATCTGTCGCAGTGACGACTGTGCAACCCGCTTTTTGTAGCAGAGTCTCGGCGGTGCGGCGAATTGTCTTACTGTCGTCAATCACCATTACAGTCAGACTTTCCCAGTTAAGCTCCATAGTCTTTTTTGAATCCCCTGTTTACTTATTTTCGGGCACGCGAAAATTTTTATCTGCACCCTTTTTTGAGCCGCTTACGGGGCCTGGGTGTCTAACTTTGCCAAGATCGCACACTGGGTGGAACTTTTATCACAGAACCCCAGGTGAATCTAGCCGCGCGGAAGCGCCGCCGACTTTGTGGTTCAAATAATCACCACTTTACCCCCAAACCCAGCCGACACAACTAATAAAGTTGCACCTCAACGAAGCTGCTCTTACCTTATCCACCCAACAAGTTGGCAGTGGCAACTATTCAAGCAGCCACAACCACCGCGGCGCGGGATTAAATATCCCTTCAACTACGGAAGCTCAGATGAATTATTCCCTCGGTGTGGTGATGGACCCCATCGCCCAGATCAATTTTAAGAAAGATACGACACTAGCACTGTTACAGGCCGCACAAGACAGCGGTTTCCAGCTGTTTTATTTTGAGCAAAGCGACCTGTATTTGGACAATGGCCGTGCCATTGGCAGGGGCAGACCTCTTAAGGTTTTTGACGATGCCGAGCGCTGGTTCAGCCTTGAGGAAGCCACAGAGATGCCTTTGGGTGAACTCGATACAATTTTGATGCGTGTCGACCCACCTTTCGACAATGAGTACATTTATTCCACTTACATCCTTGAGGCCGCCGAACGTGAAGGGGCCCTGGTAGTTAACAAACCGCAGTCCCTGCGCGACTGTAATGAGAAAATTTTCGCGACCACTTTTCCGCAATGCTGCCCACCTGTATTGGTGAGCAAGGATATGCAGCGCCTGCGTGAATTCCACAAAACCCACCACGATGTCATTTTCAAACCTTTGGACGGCATGGGCGGCGCTGGTATTTTTCACTGCAAGCCCGATGGCGCCAATTTGGGGGCCATTCTGGAGATGCTCACTCAGCACGGTCGCCAACAAATCATGGCGCAGCGTTACATTCCCGAAATCAAAAATGGTGACAAGCGCATTTTGGTAGTCGATGGTGTGGCGGTGCCCTATTGCCTGGCCAGAATTCCCGAGGCGGGCGAAACACGCGGCAACTTGGCCGCCGGTGGTCGCGGCGAGGCGCGGCCACTGACGGATCGCGATCGATGGATCGTGGAGCAGGTCGCCCCCACATTAAAAGAAAAAGGGCTCTTGTTCGTAGGCCTGGATGTCATCGGTGATTACCTTACGGAAATCAATGTCACCAGCCCAACGTGTGTGCGCGAGATTGATGCGGCCTACGACACCTATATCGGTGCGCGACTAATGAGCGCCATCACACACCGCTTGGCACAAAAGCGTTAAACTTCGCCCTTAACTCGAACGACTCCCAGGGCTGTTTGCCAGTGAACGGGCCGGGTGGGAAGCCGAGCGTAACGCTCGGCAATAAAAAAGCAGTAACTGATAATAGACAATGAATTCCACCGCCAATACGACGCCAAGTAATACGGAGCAGCGCGAGCGTTTTGCCTTCTCGCTGTTTCTCGCTGGCGCCATTCACGCGCTTCTGATTTTTGGCGTGGCCTTTGCTACACCAGAGGGACGACAGGCAGCACCAACCCTGGAAGTCACCCTGTCCCAATATAATTCCCCGCAAGCGCCGGAGGATGCCGACTACCTGGCCCAACACAACCAACAGGCCAGCGGCACGGCGGACACTCCAAAGGAATTATCCAGCAACCGCCGCGCCGAATTTGCCGATACGCAAATTCACGATGTTAATCCGCTGCCGCAGCAACAAGCTGCGCGACCCGTTGACCAACGCCGTCAGTTGATTACTACCATCGGCGACAGCCCTCTGCAGGCTCCGGAACTGCCCGCCGAAGAAAAGCTTTCCGATGAGAAACGCGGCGATGCGCCCAATGACTTGGCCAAGACTAATCCTAAAATTGCCAGCCTACAGGCGCGCCTGGACAAGATCCGCCAGACTATCGCCCAGCGCCCGCGGGTGCGCAGGCTTACCTCTGTCGCAACCAAGGCCTCAGCGGATGCCGCCTATCTGCACGATTGGCGCCAGAAAGTTGAGGCCGTGGGCAGTGACAACTTCCCCGAGGAAGCACTGCAACAAAAAATCACCGGTAGCCTGCGTATGATGGTGCGTCTACTGCCCACAGGCGCCGTGGAGGAAGTAATCATCCTGAATTCTTCCGGTGAGCGTATCCTCGACGATGCCGCCCAACAGATTGTGCGCCTGGCAGCGCCCTTCGCGCCGCTCCCTGCGGAGATTCGCAAAGAGGCCGACCGCCTCGAAATCATTCGTACCTGGCGTTTTGAAATGACCGGGTTCTCCACTACCGCAGGTGAGCTGCCCGAGCGCGGCTAAACTTGCCTTGCACGCAAGCGACCTAGAACCCAACTATGCCCAACTCGAACATTGACAACGACCTGACCCTCGGCAGCTTGCGCGGCCAATTCCTACTGGCCATGCCCGGTATGGAGGACCCGCGCTTCAAGCACAGCATCGCCCTGATTGTTGAGCACAGCCAGGAAGGGGCTATGGGCATTGTGATCAACGCCCCCAGTAAGGTGCACTGGAGAGAAGTTTTCGAGCAGCTGTCGCTGCAGGATTCCAGCCAACGAGGTAGTGAAGCCGTCCTGTTAGGCGGCCCAATCTCCCCGGAACAGGGCTTTGTTCTGCATGGTGCCGGCGTGCAGTTCGACTCAACCACCGAGATCAATATGGAGATCAGCCTCACCGCTTCCAGGGATATTCTCGAATCCCTCGCCTCCGGACACGGCCCAGACGATGTATTGCTGGCCCTGGGTTACTCCGGCTGGGGGCCGGGGCAGCTGGAGCAGGAGTTGGCGGAAAACGCCTGGCTGACACTGCCGGCGGAGCCCGAAATTCTTTTTGCTACCCCTGTGGAAAAACGCTGGCAGAGCGCCGCAGCACGCCACGGTATCGACCTTTCCGGGCTTGGCTCTCAGGCCGGACACGCTTAGCCCATCCCGGTTATCATCCGTTCCGAGATTGATTTCCCAGAACCGGATGTTTCCCCTGATGAGCAAACCCATTACCGCCCTCGCCTTCGATTTTGGCACTCGTTCCATCGGCCTCGCCTATGGTCAGAGTCTGACCGCCAGCGCCAAAGAGCTACCGCCGCTGCCCGCAAAGGACGGCAAGCCGGACTGGAACAAGGTGCAGCAGCTGATCGATGAATGGCGGCCGCATTATTTACTCGTGGGCCTACCGCTGAATATGGACGGCAGTGAAAGCGAGTTCGGCGCGCGTGCTCGTAAATTCGGTCAGCGCCTGCACGGGCGCACCGGGTTACCAGTGGAAATGATCGATGAACGCCTCAGCACCCGCGCAGCAAAGGAAGAGGCTGCGGAGCGCGGACACCGGGGTAACTATGCCGATAACCCCGTGGATTCCATTGCCGCGCGCATCATCCTCGAGGACTGGCTGCGCGCGCGCCCCTGATACCCGCTCCCGATGCCAGTGCAATCTGAGCCACAGCTGCCAGGGCTCTGATAGAATTGTCCGCCCATACAACCGAGTGACCAAACCCTATGCCCATTTCCCGTATCCGTATCGCCACCCGCGAAAGCGCCCTGGCCCTCTGGCAGGCCAATTTCGTCAAGGACCGTCTTCAGCAGGAGCACCCCGAATTACAGGTGGAACTGCTACCAATGACTAGCCGGGGCGACCGGGTGCTGGATATTCCCCTGACCAAGGTGGGCGGCAAAGGGCTCTTTGTGAAAGAGTTGGAAGTGGCCATGCTGGAAGGGCGTGCGGATATCGCCGTGCATTCCATGAAAGATGTGCCGATGGAATTTCCCGAGGGCCTCTACCTGCCGGTAATTTGTGAGCGCGAAGATCCGCGCGATGCCTTCGTTAGCAACCAGTTTGCCAGTTTTGAAGAGCTGCCCCAGGGCGCGGTGGTAGGCACCTCAAGTCTGCGCCGCCAGTGCCAGCTTCTAGCCCACCGCCCCGATCTTGAAGTCAAGTTCCTGCGCGGTAACGTTAACACCCGCCTTGCCAAACTGGACGCGGGAGAATACGACGCCATTATTCTTGCCGCCGCCGGCCTGCTGCGTCTGGAAATGCGAGAGCGCATCCGCAGCTTTTTACCTTCCACAGTATTGCTACCCGCCGGAGGCCAGGGTGCTGTCGGCATTGAAGCCCGCAAAGACAGCGAGCTGGAAGCCCTTTTACAACCCCTGCACTGCCGTGAAACCGCCGCACGTCTCAGTGCCGAACGAGCGCTGGTCAAGCGTCTTAACGGCGGTTGCCAGGTTCCTATCGGCTGCTATGCCGAGCTGGAAGGCGACAATCTGTGGTTGCGCGGCCTGGTCGGCAGCCCCGATGGCACCACCATGATCCGCGCCGAAATCCGCGGTGCGGCAGAGGATGGCGAAGCACTGGGAATTCAACTCGCGGAACAGTTGCTGGAACAGGGTGCCGAAAAAATCCTCGCCGCGATTTGAGCCTAGGACAGATCGATATGGCCAAAAGCCTGCACAATAAGCGAATATTGACCACACGCCCCGCACACCAAGCAGGCAGCTGGGACGCGCTGTTGTGTGCCGAGGGCGCGACGGTTGACAGTATTCCCATGTTGGCGATCGACCCCCTCACAGAGGGGGCTGCTCAGCAGGCCATTAAAAAACGCATTCTCGATTTCGACCAGGTGGATTTTGCCATTTTCGTCTCCCAGAATGCGGTGCGCTACGCCGTCGACTGGCTGGAAGATTACTGGCCTCAGATACCCCAGGGGCCACGCTATTTTGCCATTGGCGCGGCTACAGCGAAGGCTCTGTTGGCGCGTGGTATTTCCTGCGAACACGGTGGCGAGCATATGAATTCTGAAGACCTGCTCGCCCAGCCCGCCCTTCAAGAGATTTCCGAGCAACGGGTGCTGATTTTTCGCGGCGCAGGTGGGCGCACTCTGATTGGTGACACACTGCGCGCTCGCGGTGCGCGTGTGGATTACTGTGAGCTCTACCGCAGGTGTCTACCCACAAACGCCCCGGCAGATTTGGCCGGGTATGCTTTTGCCCCGGACGCCATCACTGTGCACAGCGGAGAGACTCTTGCGAACCTGCACACCTGCATTGAGCGCTCAAATTGCGCGCGGCTACTACGGGCCGCCCTTATCTGCCCCAGTGCGCGAGTGGCGGAACAGGCCCGGGCATTGGGCTTTACTCATGCCTACACCGCCCTGAATGCCGGAGACAGCGCTATGCTAGAAGCATTACTCAAGGCGCTAGACTGAATGACTCTCGAATTCCCAGCCCGGTTGGGTTAAAAATCTCAAAACGAAGCCACCGGCGCTATTATGGTCGGCGCCACTCGCTATAATCCGACGACAATAACCAGCTGCACTCCATGCCCATGACCAACGAAAAACCCAAGGATAACTCCGCCTCCCCGGCGAACGAACTCACCTCCGATACACTGGCCAAGGGGGAGAGCAAGAGTAATTTTGCCAAGGCAGCACAGGGCAAAAACGATAAGACTTCTATGGAGGCTATGCCTAAAAAAAGCGGCGGCCACTGGTGGTGGCTGGTCTTTATCCTTTTGCTCATCGCCCTGATCGCTTTTGCTTGGTACAGCTGGCCCCAACTGCGTAATCGCATCACTCAGCTGGACTTCTTCCCCACCAAACAGACTGTCTCCACCGAGAGAACTGAGCCTCAAAGCGAAGCCACAACATCAGACATTTCTGCAAGGCCAGATACCACTAGCCAAGCCGCAAAGGAAGCTATCCCAGCTACTTCGACGGCCCCACAACCGACAGCCGAGTCCCGCCCTCCTGTAGAACCCCAGCAAGCAGAAGTTCCAGAACACTCTCCACAAAGCCAGCAATTGGATCAACTTCAGCAGGCAGATATTGCTCTACGCAATCAAATTCAGTTGCAAGCCCGCACTATCGCACAACTGCAGCAACAGCTAGCGGGCATGCAGCGCAGTCTCACCGCACAGGGCAACCGCCTCAGCGAGCTGGGAAACGTGAGCCGTGAGGATTGGCAGCTGGCCGAGGCCGACTATTTGTTGCGTATGGCCAATCAGCGCCTGATGCTGGAAGACAATAGCCGCGCCGCCCTGGGTCTAGTCGAAAAGGTCGATACTATTTTGCGCCAGGTAAACCTTCCCGACCTATACGGAGTACGCCAGCAACTGGCACGGGATATTACCGCTCTAAAACTGGTGGAAAATGTCGACCGGGAGGGGCTCTACTTGCGCCTGCGCGCCCTGGAAGAACAGTTGATTCACGCCTCAATCCAACCAAAATTTGATATGGCCCAGCCTCAGAAGGAAGAAACAAAAGCAGAGCCCTCTCAGGAAAACCAATCCCCGTGGGAGCGCAGTTGGCAGCATTTTACCGCCTTCCTACGCGACTCTGTTCGCCCCATCGACGGCGATATCAACCCGGTAATGCTCTCCCCACAAAGCGAAACCCGCTTTCGCCAAACTTTGCGTCTCAACATGGAGCAGGCACAGCTGGCCCTGTTGCGCGGCGACTCTACCGTTTACAAAGACGCTTTGGAGAGTGCCCGCGAGTTGCTCCTGACCTATGGCACTGCCAATGCCCAGCGCAACGCACTGGCACAACAATTGGCAGAACTCAGTGAACAGCCCATTCAAGCCCAAATGCCAGACTTAAATGCCTCACAGGTCGCCCTTTACAATTACATCGAGCGGCTTCACAAAACCTCCGGGCATGATGCCGGTACGGCGGAGGAGATCACCCAGTGAGGAAAGTGCTTTTTGCTGTGGTTGCCCTGCTACTTCTCGGCGCTCTGCTGCCGCAGATCAACCAAAATTATCCGGGGTACCTGGTGATCGGCTTCGGCGGCGAGTTGAACAAAGGGTATGAGATGAACCTTTGGTTCGCGATAGTCGCACTCGTTGCCCTGTTACTCGCCATATTTGTTCTCACCTGGATAGCCCGCAGCCTGTTTCGCGCTGTACGTGGCAGCGTCGACCGCCTGCGCTTCGGCCGCCAAAGAGTCGCTCGCCGACGCCTCACCAGTGGTCTAGTGGAATTTATGGAGGGCAACTGGTCTAGAGCACGTCGGCAACTCCTGAAAAGCGCACCGCGCTCAGAAGCGCCGCTGATTAATTACCTGGCCGCCGCACGCAGTGCTCACGAACTGGGGTTTCGCGAGGAGGCAAACGAGTTACTGGCAAAAGCTGAGGCCTGCGGGGAAGACACCCGCCTGGCAGTGGCCTTGAGCCAGGCCCGTATGCAGCTGCAGGACAAGCACTACGAACAGTGTATCGCCAGTCTCAAGCGCGCTAAACAGTTGGAGCCGAAACATCCGGCCCTCCTGCAAATGCTCAAACAGGCCTACTACTCTCTGGGTGACTGGAGCAGCTTGAGAGAGCTGCTACCTGAGTTGGAAAAAAATGCCAATATGCCCGAGGAAGACCTGCAAAAACTGGAGCGGGAAGTCTACGAACATCAGCTCAACGAAGCCGCCAATCGCAACGATAGAGAGAAACTACACAATATCTGGCACGGCCTGAATGGCCGCTGGCAGCGCAATGTAGAGCTTCGTAGCCTTTACGCTCGCCTGTTGCATCAAAGTGGCGATGATGCCGAAGCAGAAAAGCACCTGCGTTGGTTGCTTAACCGCGAGTGGGCTCCCAAGCTGGCCAGCCTGTATGGCCGCCTCACTGGAGCAGATGCCGCTGCACAGCTCTCCGCCGCAGAGGGCTGGCTCAAGGAGTACGGTGAGAGCGCCGACCTACTCACCTGCCTCGGACGCCTGAGCATGCGCAATGAGCTGTGGGGCAAGGCACAACAGTATTTCGAGAAAAGCCTGTTACTGCGCCAGGATCCTGCAACTTCTGCAGAATTGGCGCGACTGTTCCAGGCTCTCGGTGAAAAAGACAAGGCCGCGCGCCTCTTTGAGGAGGGACTATTACAGGCAGTTCCAGACCTACCTCCTGTACCCATACCCAGCCAGGACAAACCCCTGCTAGGAGTGCATGCCTAATTGGTTTTCTTGTGGCCCAGATAGCCTGGGCCCTTTCCCCTTAACACTCTTTGGCCCATAGTGAGCTTCCGCATCCGTTTTGAAGCTTGCTCCATGACAACGCCACAACAGTGCCTCTCAGCTATCACCATAATCTTTTCGATTCTCTTATCGAAATTTACGCTAGCCGCTGTTCCTCCTATTCAGCCACAGGATAAATTGCTGAGCGGCTACGAGTATCCCTATCCAGTTAAGACTTGGGGGCTTTCCAAATTAGGGCAACCTGCCACTATGGTTTATATGGATGTTCCCTCAGGCACATCGGCACCTGCCAGGGGCACAGTGTTACTTCTACATGGCAAGAATTTTTCCGCCGCCTACTGGAAAGACAGCATCGTCGCACTCACGGAGCAGGGTTACCGGGTGATTGCACCGGACCAAATCGGCTTCGGCAAATCGGATAAACCATTAATGCAGTACAACCTGCACGGTATGGCCGCAGATACCAAAGCACTACTCAACAAACTGAAAGTGGATCGAGTATCTGTGGTTGGCCATTCCATGGGGGGCATGCTGGCGACACGCATCTCTCTTATGTACCCAGAGATGGTAGAGAAGCTCGTTTTGATTAACCCTATCGGTCTGGAGGATTGGAAACGCCTTGTGCCCTATGAGCCACTGGAAAAGGCGATACTCAGGGAGCAGGCACAGACGCCGGAAGGGATTAAGAACTACATGTCTAGGGCCTATTTTGATGGGAAATGGCAGGAATCCTACAACCCACTACTGGATATCCAGGCGGGATGGACTCTGGGTCCAGACTCTAACCATATAGCCAAGATTGATGCCCTCACCTCAGAAATGGTATTTACTCAACCGGTTTTGTATGAGTTTGAAGACCTTAAAGCACCCACTCTCCTGATTATCGGTACTCGGGATCGCACCGCGATTGGCCGCGCCCGCGCCGCTGAACCTATCAAAAAAAATCTGGGGCGTTACGATCTGTTGGGTAAAAAGACAGCCGCCATGATTCCCGATGCGAAGCTCATAGAGCTCGATGGTGTCGGGCACTTGCCACAGTTCGAAGTTTTCAATGATTATTTCAAGGCCCTAAGCCAATTCCTGAATGAAGAAGACCTGTAAAGCTCCAATTCATTCAACCCTTGAAAGCCTGCTATTAATCCGGCTTCACCCATACAAGTACAAAAGCAGGGTAAGAATATTTTAACAAACTACAGCTAAACCCTTTCCACAAAGAGTCTTCTTTAGACTTGCACGAGTAATTCCCAACTCGCACGGTTAGGCTTGAAGCTGAAATACAGGAGGGCAAACTTAAGGAAAGGCCTCTACAGTCGAGACAAATGACACGGATCAGGTACAGGAAGAGCTCTCGAACAAAACTCACTAAGCAGTACCTGATCCAGATAAATCAGAAACACGGCGACCGGGAAGATTAGATATTTGCAAACATACCGGCAAAAAGTAACATGGCTAAAAAAGTGATAACCCCCTGCAGAATGGCAATAATAATCCCTTTTAAAAACCCTGTTCCCAGTACCAACATGTAAGCGATTGCTGCCAATGGAATAGTCAAAAGAATCCCAGCACTGTCACTGACACCGGGCAGCATCCCACCCACAATCCGCTGTACAATCAACGCCAGTAAAAGTGCAAACAGACAGTGAAAAACCCCAGTATTTCTTGCCCCCATCATGGCAGCAGCCATCTTTAATGGCAGAACCAAAACCGCTACCATAATGATTACAAAAAGAATCAACTCCATTTTTCACCCCTCCCTCATATTGTAGTTATTTGGCCTAATCCCCAAGGCCAACACGATGCAAAATGTATATCGGCGTTTAGAACCAAATAAAAATGTCACCTAATGTTAATTTTTATGACTTTTTGCATAATTAACCGGCAACCAACATAGCATCGAAGTATAGATGACATTACATCATACTATTTAAGCTACATCTCGTTGAGTTAGCTACAAAAAAAGCTGACAGGAAAATCATTGCCAGCTTTAATCCAGAATAGGGTAGATTGATATGCAGAAAATATAGATTTGACAGCTTATTTGCGCACTAGGCGAATGCTTGAGGGCTTTATCTCTCCATTTTCCATATAGCTTTCTGTGCGAAGGATCCTGTCGTCCTCTAACCATTCGAAAGCCAAGCTATGCTGATGGTCCTCTTCTAAGCCCTCGAGGTTAGTAGCATCCTTAAAAGAAAACTCAATCTGCCCACTCTCATCACTTGAAGTAAGCTGCAAACGAGGCTGGTTTCCCTGAGGACAATAGTGGGTTGCCAATAAGTGGCCTTTATCCATGTGATAGATAGTCAGTGAATGAGATTCCCCTTTATACAACCAATTCTCCACCATAACGGTATCTCTAGCCGTCTGAGAAAAGTTAATATGGAAATTCCCGGCAGTGTCTCCTGCTTTTTTCCAATCTCCTTGAAGTGATTTTATTCGCTCGAATACTTCCCCACTCGTCAGATTGAGATCCCCTGCATTCACTGCCAACGAAAAACAGCATAAGGTAATTGAAAAACAATTAATAAAAGCTTTTTTTACTCTAATCATAATAGGCACTCCGTTTCCTAAAAAATAGATATTGATATTCTCCAGAACCCTTGAAATCATCTCAAAAAATCATCTGTATATTTTTAGAGGTATCCTCTCCCCCTTGGATTATTCTCTACATTTCATAATTATTATATTTTCATTAAGCGTTTGGCAATACGCCTCATCGCACCGGCAGATTAACTATCCAAATCACGATTCATCAGGATAATAAAGCCACCCCTACGATTTGGCTCAAAATACATAGCAGTACCCCCAGATCTGACCCCATATTCGCAACAATCCCATTGTGATCTCTCCAAAAAAATGCTGGGAATCAGAAACCGACTTGCACAACTGTAAACGAAACATTTCCTGTTACATTGCGTCAGACAAGAACTTCGCTAAAGACCTGTCACGGTTATGAAAGAGTGCCAGTAGGAAATCACTGGGGTCTACAATACTATCGATGCAATATTAAAAGGGGTTTCTAGGATAACTGTCTTACCAGATTCTACGTCCACCATTCCATAGAATTGCTGGAAAACAGGCCTACCGTCTTTTATTCTTAAGACGGCCATACCAGGAATGGCTGCCTCTCTCATAATTGCGGGCATAAATTCTTCTATATTGGCAATTTCGTCGCTTTTCTCCTGCTGACTTGGCAATATAGTCAAAATCCGAAAACGCCAACAATGATTAGGCCGACGGCAAAAAATACTCTCATTTAACTCTCCCTCAAAATCAATCAAAGACTGTAATAAAGCCGATACTGGAATCCGACGTAATCAGCCTTATCAATTGATGCTGAAGGAGGGAGAAAATGATTAACTGCAGGAAATCATAAACCAGAGCGCCTCTTGGGACGCTCTATGGGAGAAAGAATAAAATAAAGTTCTGGGACTGTAATTATTCCAGACCCAGCTTGGACCAAATTTCATCGACCTTTTGGACCACCCGAGGGTCTTTCTCGATAGGATTGCCCCACTCTCTATTGGTTTCTCCCTGCCATTTATTGGTGGCATCAAAACCAATTTTCGAACCCAATCCAGAGACCGGCGAGGCAAAATCCAGATAATCAATCGGGGTATTTTCCACCATTACCGTATCACGCGCAGGGTCCATACGGGTGGTCATGGCCCAGATAACATCTTTCCAGTCCCTTGCATTGACATCATCATCGGTGACGATAACAAATTTGGTATACATAAATTGACGCAGGAAAGACCAGACTCCCATCATCACCCGCTTGGCATGGCCGGGATACTGCTTTTTCATGGTCACAATAGCGAGCCGGTAAGAGCAGCCTTCGGGCGGCAAATAGAAATCGACAATTTCTGGAAATTGCTTTTGTAAAATGGGCACAAATACTTCATTGAGCGCCTCCCCCAGGATTGCCGGTTCGTCTGGCGGGCGTCCCGTGTAAGTGCTGTGATAAATAGGCTTTTTACGATGGGTAATTTTCTCTACGGTAAACACCGGGAAACTATCCACCTCATTGTAATAACCAGTGTGATCTCCATAGGGGCCTTCATCGGCCATATCATCGGGATAGATAAAACCTTCCAACACATATTCAGCACTGGCTGGAACCTGTAGGTCACTGAGCAGGGCGCCAGTCACTTCGGTTTTATCGCCTCGTAACAGACCGGCAAAGGCATATTCAGAGAGGGTATCCGGGACTGGGGTAACGGCTCCCAATATAGTTGCCGGATCTGCACCGAGTGCAACAGCCACTGGGTAGGGCTCCCCAGGGTGCTTCTGGCACCAATCGCGGTAGTCCAGAGCGCCACCCCGATGGCTGAGCCAACGCATGATGAGGCGGTTTTTGCCGATCAACTGCATGCGATAAATACCCAAATTCTGCCGCTTTTTCTCAGGGCCACGGGTAATCACTAGAGGCCAGGTCACCAGGGGAGCAGCATCTCCCGGCCAGCAGGTTTGGATGGGCAGTTTGGTGAGGTCTACCTGAGCTTTATCCAGGACGACCTGTTGACAGGCTGCTCCCTTGACCACCTTGGGCCCCATATTGAGCACCTGCTTGAAAACCGGTAGTTTTTCCCAGGCATCGCGTAAATTTTCTGGCGGCTGTGGCTCCTTGAGAAAAGCGAGCAGCTCGCCGACCTCGCGCAATTCATCAATATGCTCACGCCCCATCCCCAGCGCTACGCGCTCGGTAGTACCAAACAGATTGGCCAGTACCGGGGTGTCGAAGCCTATGGGATTTTCAAATAGCAATGCCGGCCCCCCCGAGCGCAATACGCGATCAGAGATTTCCGTCATTTCCAATTTGGGGTCTACGGGGAATTTAATTCGCTTGAGTTGGCCGCGCTTTTCCAATAACTGGATAAAATCACGCAGGTCTTTGTATTTCATGGTCTGCCGGTCGAGAAGAAAAATCCAACGCGCAGTGTAAAACAGAAATTACAAAATAGGGAATGGCCCCCTGTAGAAGGGTGCTAAAAATAAGAGGGGAAGAAACGGCCCGCAAACTATTAGCAGCGGGCCGAAAAAATCTTAAGCTAGCCCTAGCTTAGAAGCGGGGGCGACGCGGGCGATCTTCGCGAGGCTTAGCTTCGTTCACGCGGATGTTACGGCCAGACAGAGGCTGGTCGTTCATCTCTTCGATCGCTTTGCGCGCTTCGTCGTCGTTAGGCATTTCTACGAAACCGAAGCCCTTAGAGCGGCCAGTCTCACGGTCAGTAATTACAGTAGCCCGAGAGATTTCTCCGAATGCGCCGAAAGCTTCGTGCAGGTCGTCAGAGGTTACCGCGTAGGCCAGATTTCCGATATAGATATTCACAAAAGGTTCTCACTAGATGTGTGGGCTGTCGTGCAGTCACAAATGAATAACCAGCTCCACCAGATTATCCATTTGAGATTGACCCTTTTACGGAGTTACCCCTGGGTCAATTCTTTCGGGCGCTTACTATAAATCTCATACCCAGCGCCACGATGTGGAACTTTATATGCCTTATAGCTCGCCTTTTCAACTTTAATTCGCGCAAATAATCAATTTGTACGAATCTGAATATAAAAGGCGCCGATGTAGGCGCCTTTTATATAAAAAAATTATTTCCGTTTCATGGACAGGAAGAATTCGTCATTTGTCTTGAAATCTTTCAACTTGTCCACTAGGAACTCGGTTGCCGCAACATCTTCCATATCGTGTAGCAGCTTGCGCAAGATCCATACCCGCTGCAGCTCACCCTCAGGCATCAGCAGCTCTTCACGTCGGGTTCCTGAGCGTCGTACATTAATTGCCGGGTAAACACGTTTTTCAGCGATCTTGCGATCCAGCTGCAATTCCATATTACCCGTGCCTTTAAATTCCTCGAAAATCACTTCGTCCATCTTCGAACCGGTATCGATCAGTGCAGTAGCAATAATAGACAGACTTCCGCCTTCTTCAATATTTCGTGCGGCACCGAAGAAACGCTTGGGCCTTTCGAGAGCGTGGGCATCCACACCACCGGTCAAAACCTTACCGGAACTGGGCACCGTGGTGTTGTAAGCACGAGCTAGACGGGTGATAGAGTCGAGCAGGATCACCACGTCTTTCTTGTGCTCTACTAGGCGCTTGGCTTTTTCGATAACCATTTCGGCAACCTGAACATGGCGTGCCGGCGGCTCGTCAAATGTGGAGGCAACCACTTCGCCGCGCACCGAGCGCTGCATTTCGGTAACCTCTTCCGGGCGTTCATCGATCAGCAAGACAATAAGGTGGCATTCCGGATTGTTGCGCGTAATAGCCTGGGCCATATTCTGCAACATAATCGTTTTACCGGCTTTTGGCGGCGCCACAATCAATCCCCGTTGCCCCTTACCGATTGGTGCAACCAGATCGATAATACGGCCGATCAGGTCTTCGGAAGAGCCATTGCCACATTCCAGAGTTAAGCGATCGTTGGGAAAAAGCGGGGTGAGGTTTTCGAAAAGAATCTTATTGCGAGCATTTTCCGGTTTATCGAAATTAATTTCGTTAACCTTTAATAGAGCGAAATATCTCTCACCCTCTTTTGGCGGGCGAATTTTTCCAGAAATTGAGTCACCCGTGCGCAAATTAAATCGACGAATCTGGCTGGGAGAAACATAGATATCGTCCGGACCCGCGAGATAGGAGGAATCAGCGGAACGCAAAAATCCAAAACCATCCTGAAGGATTTCCAATACGCCGTCACCGTAAATATCTTCACCGCTTTTGGCGTGGCGTTTGAGAATATTGAAAATAATATCCTGTTTACGCGACCGAGCCAGGTTTTCCAGGCCCATGCCTTTGGCTATTTCAATCAACTCTTCAATGGGTTTGGTTTTTAATTCGGAGAGATTCATACCAATTGCTTATTAAGGTTTCTGTTGTCATTGGCGCGGACACGCCGGAAATAATTTGAGGAGGGGTTTTGAAAAATCAGAGATTTGCTCGTCTATTTGCCCGGTACTCCAGGACTCCATGCCTTTCAAAAGCGTAATACTCATTGGCTTTAGCTTTCCAGCGTTAAACGCTACAGGGAAAGCCGTCTCAATTAAGCTCAATTCGAGGAATAAATACGCCGGGAATGGTCAGGGACCTATGGGGGGGCGTTTTCTTCAGCTGGTCTTCACTGGATTCTCAGCTGACTGAACTATTACAGAATTACAGCCAGTATAACGGCTGTTTCTCATCCTGCAAAGAAATTTGCCTCCTTTGCAGGATGAATTAACCGGGATTACAGCTGGCTGTCGATAAACTCGGTTAACTGAGCGCGAGACAGGGCGCCAACCTTGGTACCTTCCACATTGCCGCCTTTAAACAGCAACAGGGTGGGAATACCGCGCACATTGTACTTCGCCGGGGTTTCCTTGTTGGCATCCACGTCAACTTTGACGATTTTCAGCTTTTCGCCATAGTGACCCACGAGGTCTTCCAGGACCGGAGCGATCATTTTGCACGGGCCGCACCATTGCGCCCAAAAGTCCACCAGCACTGGGCCTTCAGCTTTGAGGACCTCAGCTTCGAACTCAGCGTCGGTTACGTTGATGATTGCGTGCTCGCTCATATTGCTTTCCTGTTCTTTAGTTACTCGATGCGGGGACACCGCGGGCGCATCATCTCACGATGCCGGCTGTGGGAATACAGCTGTACTGCGCCGGTCAGCCCAGAGTTTGGGGCATCAATCCCGTTTTCAAGCCCGGCTCGACATCAGGCCTGTTCCAAAAAGCGCTGTAGAATCTCATCAAGATAGTCAAATCCAAAAGCGCTGGCAGCGATGCGCGTTTCCAGTGGCTGTACTAGGTCCATGGCCATCAGGCCCGACCAGTGACGCTCTAAGACCTCCAATGATAGGCCGGTATAGCGCTCAAAAGTACCCACCGGAACGCCCTCCACCAGGCGAAGGGCGTTCATCAGGAATTCCAGGGGCAAATCGCTAGCTTCGATCGGATCAGTATGGGGTTCAGA
Organism: Microbulbifer sp. CnH-101-G; assembly: GCF_052466775.1. Lineage (NCBI taxonomy): Bacteria > Pseudomonadati > Pseudomonadota > Gammaproteobacteria > Cellvibrionales > Microbulbiferaceae > Microbulbifer > Microbulbifer sp. CnH-101-G. Next base: position 4,152,055 of record NZ_CP174292.1, on the reverse strand, counting down.
CAGTGCCCGGTGTAGCAGCTCTTCCCCCTGGGGCCCGATCAATAAGTAATCTCTTGGAGTGCGCGTGCGTCGACTGCGCAGTATCCGACCCTCTGCAGGCAAACTGACCTTGCCGTGGGCTCCGGCACCGATACCCAGATAATCACCAAACCCCCAGTAATTGACATTGTGACGCGACTCCAAACCCCTGCCACTGTAGGCGGACACCTCATAGCGAAAGTATCCCTCCGAAGCCAGGTATTCGCGACCTTGGCTCTGCATACTGGCAATCAGCTGTGATCCCGGAGTCGAGGGGGGAGCGCTGTAGAACGTCGTATTGGGCTCAATGGTCAATTGATACCAGGAGATATGCTCCGGCGCCAGGGAGACCGCGCGTTGAAGATCCTCCAGTGCCTCGGCTTCAGTCTGCCCGGGAAGGCCGTGCATAAGATCGAGGTTGATATTGTCGAAGCCGGCCCGCCGTGCCATCCGTAGGGCCTCACTGGCCTCTTCGCCACTGTGGATACGGCCCAGGTTGTGCAACTGGCTATTGTCAAAACTCTGCACACCAATCGAAAGTCGGTTGACCCCTGCAGACCGATAGCCGGTGAACTTTGCTTGCTCGAAAGTGCCTGGGTTTGCCTCCAGGGTAATTTCAATATTTTCGCTGAAACCCACCAACTCCTCGGCCATCACCAGGATTTGGCCGATCGCCTCTGGAGAGAACAGGCTCGGGGTACCACCACCAAAGAAAATAGACTGGAGCTTGCGCCCCTGTACCCAGGGCAACTGACTAATCAAATCTCGGCGCAACTGTGCCACATAGTCCGCCTGCGGTAGGGCATATTCCGTATCCGTGTGATCCCTAGAGGCCTGATGGGAATTGAAGTCACAGTAGGGACATTTGCGCACACACCAGGGGATATGTACGTAGAGGCTGAGTGGCGGCAGCTGCAGACCGCAGTTACTATTTGGCAAGGTCGGTACCCAACATGGTTTCACGCCACATCAATTCAAACGCCGCCACTGCCTGAGCGCGGTGGCTGATACGGTTTTTCAGCTCTCTCGGCATCTGTGCAGAAGTCATACCCTCGCTATCCACGAAGAACAGCGGATCGTAGCCAAAGCCCTGTTCACCGGCAGGCTCGTCGAGTATTCGGCCGCGCCATTGAGCGCTGCACACCAGGGGTACGGGATCATCGAAACTGCGTACAAAGGCCAGGGCACAATGGAAGCTGGCACTACGGCGCGCCTCTTCAACGCCATTTAAAGCCTCAAGCAGTTTGCTGTTATTGCGTGCATCCGTGGCCCCCTCGCCGGAAAATCGCGCCGAATAGATACCCGGCGTACCACCGAGCGCATCCACCGCCAATCCAGAGTCATCGGCCAACGCAGGAAGGCCACTGATCCGGCTGGCATGGCGCGCCTTGATCAAAGCATTTTCAATGAAGCTGAGACCGGTCTCCTCCGCATCGCTTACGCCGAACTCAGATTGGGGCAGGACCTCGATATCCCAGCTGTTGAAGAGTTGGGAAAACTCGCGCAATTTGCCGGCGTTACCGCTGGCTAGAACAATTCTTTTTAACATGCCGTATCAAATAAAAACGGGCTCTGGGCCCGCAAAGGATTCACTTTAAAAGAGATCCCCCTCTGATGGCGCCGCTGGCAGCCGTACAAACTAGAGAGGGCCACTCACTCGGATCACTCGCAACAGCCGCTAGAGTTTGCGGCGAAAGGAAATCGTCTCTTTCTTGCCATTCGGTAGGGTCACATCCACGTTGAACGTGAGAGTCTCCTCATTCTCATAGCGCAAGGGCGCCAGGTAGTAGACCGCATCGCCTTCACGAATTTCTTTAAACTTCAGCGGTCGCGACTGCTGAATCAGGTTTGTCGCATTGCCGGACATCTCCGCGCTGAGGCCCTTAGTACCACCATCTTTTTTCACCACAGAGACATTGACGTAAGCGCGGTCTTTAGCCCTCACCAGCTGGTACTGCTGGGCGATATCCGGCTGGATAAAGTCGCTGTTGAACACCGAGAAAATCACCCGGTAATCTCCGAAGTCCTCGTAATTCTTAATAACGCGGGCCTGTTGTGCCATGGCACCAGCGGCCAGAAAGAATAGCGCCAGAGCGGCAGCGACATTAACGATGCGGTTCACGGGTCACCTCCAATTGTTATGGGCGCCTTTCAACTGAATAACCGGGCAGACCCGGCTGTTTGGCCAGAGCGATAACCACCCCTATCAGCAGTTTGCCCCAGAGACCCGGAACAAAAACTTGGCGCAGATATTAGTTTAGCGAGTCAGGTGGTATATCGCGGTCTCACCGAATAAATTTGGCAAAAAGTCTTTAAAGGCTACCCCTAATTTCGACTCAGATACTACCTGGCGGTGCAAAATAGTCCAATCGTTCTGCCGGCATAGCACCTCAAAGTCCCTGAAAGTACAAAAGTGAATATTAGGTGTGTCATACCACTCGAATGGTAATAGATCGGATACCGGCATACGCCCGGAAAAAGCCAAGTGCCAGCGGGCCTTCCACTGGCCAAAGTTGGGGAAGGTGATAATGCAGTCGCGCCCAACCCGTAACATTTCACCCACCACCAGGTGCGGGTGCCTCAGAGTTTGCAGGGCCTGGGTCATCACCACAGTATCGAAACTGGCATCAGCAAAATTGGTAAGCCCCGCATCCAGGTTTTGCTCAACCACATTAACGCCACGCTGCACACAACGGTGTATCTGCTCTGGATCTATCTCCAGACCATAACCCACAACATTTTTGTTCTGTTGAAGCTGCTGCAGCAATTCGCCATCACCACAGCCCAGGTCGAGAACCCGGCTTGCGGGCGCTATCCATTCCTGAATTACATTGAGATCTATACGCATACTGGCTGCCCTACTTCATACTCCAAGGCAACACGTTGCATGTAGGCACGAAAGACGCCCTCATAACGCTTGTTTGGCAACAGGAAGGCATCGTGCCCCATGGCGGACTCTATTTCTGCATAACTCACCGCTCGATTGGCATGCATTAACGCATCGGCAATTTCCCGCGAGCGGCTTGGGGCAAAGCGCCAGTCCGAGGTAAAGGAAATCAATAAGAAGCGACAGCGCGCATGGGAAAAGGCGGCTACCGGATCGTCGTTATACTCCCGTGCGAGGTCGAAATAATCCAGCGCGCGGGTCATAAGGACATAAGTATTGGGATCAAAACTGCTGGAAAAACTATCACCCTGGTAGCGTAAATAGCTCTGGATCTGGAATTCAACTTCCTCGTCGTTACCCTGCTGAAAACTACCGGAGCGCAGTTCGCGACCAAATTTATGCGCCAAGCCATCGTCGGAAAGATAGGTAATGTGACCTATCATACGCGCGACGGCCAGGCCTCCGCGGGGCAGTTTACCTTCCTCCAGGTAGCGCCCTGCACAGAAATCCGGGTCCGAGGTTATCGCTTGACGCGCGGTCTCATTGAAAGCGATATTCTGCGCCGAGAGTTTCATCGCCGAAGCAATCACTACACAGTGGCGCAAACGCTCCGGGTACTCCAAAGACCAGCGCATCGCCTGCATCCCCCCCAGACTGCCACCAATTACCGCAGCCCACTGCTCTATACCAAGCGCATCTGCCAGGCGGGCTTGGCTGTGCACCCAGTCGCGCACCCGCAAGGAGGGAAAATCCGGGCCCCAGGGTTTACCCGTAGCCGGATTGATAGAAACAGGGCCGGTGGAGCCGTGGCAGCCACCGAGGTTATTGACCGCCACCACGAAAAATCTATTAGTGTCGATGGGCTTGCCGGGACCGATATAGTGGTCCCACCACCCTGGGCGCTTGTCCTCGGGGCTGTGTCTGCCTGCGGCGTGGTGGTGACCGGACAGCGCATGACAAATCAATACCGCATTGGTTTTTTCGACATTCAATTCGCCATAGGTTTCATAGACCAGGGTGTAGTCCTGTAAAACACGCCCGCAAGCCAACTGCAGAGGTTCACAAAACTTGTGGCTCTTTGCTGTTACAAGACCTACAGAGCCCTCTTCAGCGGTCTTTGGTGCCTCGCAGGAGGCGCTGGGGTTTTCCGTGGACAAAGTAATAATTTCTGTGGGTTATTTGGCGGTCGGCTATTGCCTCTGCAGCAAGTGTACGAGAGTGCTGCAACTTATGACAATTGCCAACCGCCAGCGAGGACCTTAAGTCGTGAGGGCCGGCTTCAGCGGGGTGACATTGTGCGCGCGAGGCGCCGGTGCCAAAGGCTGTGGCGCCGAGGTGTTGTGACGCAGTAAATCCTCCAGCCCCGACAGGGCCCGGTCATTGCGCAGCACTTCATCCTCAAGTGTGCGCAAATCCGTGTGCCGGCTCCGCGTCTTCTGCTTTAACTCGGTCAGCTTGATCAAGTGGCGGTTCAGCAGGTGTTTTTGATATTGGGTATGCTGCTTGAGTGGCTCCAGGGCCTGCTCCAGCCAGTTTTCCGCCGCCTTGCCCATCTCTGTATAGAGACGCCCTACCTCGCTGGCCAGTGTAGTGATAAAGCGCTCACTCAAACGATTGCGCCGCGCCAACAAAAGCTGCGGAGAGCGCCGCAACTGGGCCGCTTGGCGGTGCAGGCCGCGCAAGGTCATACGGAATTGGCGAATGGTGAAGTATTGCTCGACACTGTCCACCTTCTTCAGGCTGGAGCGCTCAAAAATCGCATCCAGCAGACGGTTTGCCTGATCTACTGCCCGCTCTAGATTGGCAAGCTGACAATCGACACCCTCCATAAAGGTGTCTATAGCCTTGGCGAGACCCATTGGTGTCCAGCGTTTATGCAGCGCTTTACTGGTTTCATCGATCAATAGTTGTAACTGCTGCAAAGTTATAGGCGCTAGCAGCGAAGTGCTCTGCCGCATCAGCATACGCTGACTGGATTTTAGGGTGAGCAACTCTTGATGGCAGAGCTTGTGCTGTTCGCGCACAGTCTGCTGTAGCTGATCCAGCTCGGCCAATTGTTCTTCGGTGCTGGCACTATTGCGCTGCAAATGCATCAGCGCCGCACGGCCGCTATTGAGACGGCGCTTGAGCAAATCGCGGGTATCCGCCATCAAGGTCAGGGCTTGGTGCAGCGAACGGTGTTCCGCCACTTTTTGACGGTGCTCCAGCAAACGCTGAACCAGCAGCTTCTCAAAATCGGTAAAACAGCTCTTACGCAGTAGTTCAATATCTTGCTGCTGGCGCGCCAGCAGGGCCATTTTTGCCGAGACCCCAGCGACACTTTCCTGCGGAAGTGACAGCAATTTAGCAACCTGGGAACGCATGCGCCGCAGTAGTTGTTGCGCATCTTCGTCTGGGTCATCCCAGAGCACATCCATCTTATTCAGCAGCGCCATAACCGCGGTGCCGCGATGTTCGCGCAGGGGAGCCAGGTGGGTCTCCCACATATTCATATCGGTGCCACTGACACCGGCATCGGCGGCCAGCAAGAATGCCACGGCCTGGGCACCGGGCAGCGTGCTGAGGGTCAACTCCGGCTCATTGCCCAGGGCGTTGAGCCCCGGTGTATCAATAATCCGCAGCCCCTGATCCAGAAGTGGGTGTGGCAGGCAGATCAATGCGTACCGCCAGGCGGGAATTTCTACCAAGTTGCCTTTGTCATCCAGGTGACGGCGATCGAAGCCATAACGCGCGGCCTCCTCCGGCAATACCGACTTGGTGGCGGCCACTTTTAACAGCGCTTCGCGGGTCGCCTCGGGGTTGTTGGCGTCGAACTCGTGCGTGACCCACTTCTGCGGAATTCGCCGGAAGCTCTCGAGGCTGGTATTGGTCGCCAGGGTCTCTATAGGCAACAGGCGCAGGCTGGCGCGCTCCCCGCCATCGCTAAAGATCTCCGTCGGGCACATGGTGGTGCGACCGGGCTTCGAGGGCAGCAGACGCTGGCCGTAGGTCTGCGCCAACAGTGCGTTAATCAGCTCGGTTTTGCCGCGGGAAAATTCGCCGACAAATACCAGAGTGAACTGATCGTCGGTCAGTAGCGCTCGGGCCTGCTGCACAACCTGGCAGGCGCCGGCAGAGTTGGGGAAATGTTGCTGTAACCACTGACTGAACTGGGCGAACTGCCGATCCAGGTTCTTCTTCCAGCGGTCGTATTCAGAGATATGTTGGCGTAGGAGTGCGTCTTCCATTTCACAGTGTTCTTGTTATTTATACTCTGCAGGCTACCGGCCCAGGCCACGCAAAGTAGAGACGGGCCGGTAATCGTTAGTATAAAAGTCTAACACTGCGCCAGATGCGATCCAGTGCGCGTGGTGGAAGAAAAGCGCTCAGTCACCGATTTAAAAACCGGGAATATGCCAGAAGAGGCTGTAAACGAAGCGCGGCATATTGGCCATACCGGCAAAGCCCAGTAGTAACTTATCCGCCACCGTGAGCAGGATAAACACGAAGATAGGGCTGATATCGATCACCCCCAAAGGTGGGATCAGGCGGCGTATCGGTGCGCAGAAGGGCTCCAGCAGCTGGCGCAATAGCATCAGCGCCGGATGGCTGCTCTGCGGAGCAATCCAGCTGAACACGATAGAGATCAACATGCCCACAAACACCACCGCAATCACGGTAGCCACACAGCCGATCAGAGACCAAAGCAGTGCGCTCAGGGGATTAAACAGGCCAAAACCGGCAAACGCCCCGCAAACCAAAATCATTACCAGCCCGACAAGCAGGGCGAGTACCACCGAAGCCATATCCACACCGAAAAGACCCGGAACCACTTTGCGCAGAGGCAGTAGCAGTGGGTTGGTGACCTTCACAATGCCCTGGGAAATCGGGTTATAGAAATCCGCACGAGCCAACTGCAGCAAGAATCGCATCAACACTGCAAAAAGGTAGAGGATACCCAGGGTAGCCACCAGGAAAACGCCGATGTTGCTAAAGGTACTTGTCATTGAAAATCCCTAAAGAGTGATTAACTCGCGGCGCAGCCTGCACCATTTATTGTGTTGATTAGTTTATTGGTCCAGTTCGCGAGCCATCTCTGCAGCGCGCTCGGCGCAATCACGCATGGCATCGGCCACTAACTGCGGCAGGCCGCCCTGTTCAAAGCGCTGCACAGCGCGCTCGGTGGTACCACCCGGCGACATCACATTGCGCTTCAACTGGGCTACATCGACATCACTGGTCATGGCCAGTTTGGCGGCGCCCAGTGCAGTTTGCAACACGAGGCGCTCGGCGTCAGCGCGGGCAAAGCCACTGGCCGCGGAGGCGTCGATCATCGCCTCCATAAACTGAAAGAAATACGCCGGCGCCGACCCTGCTACAGCGATCACCTGGTCGATGCCCTCTTCCTTATCCACCCACAGGGAGATACCCACTGCGTTGACTATGCGCTCAGTAATGGCGCGATGCTCCGCAGTTACCGCCTCATCGGCAAACAACCCAGTCACCCCACTCTGCACTAGAGCCGGTGTATTGGGCATAGCCCGAACAATCGGCAGATGCTCCCCCAGCCAACGCTGATAGGCAGCCAAGGGGATACCTGCGGCCAGAGTAATAATCAGCGGTTTACGTCCTTTCAGGTGGGGGCGCAAATCCATGCACAGATCGCGCATCACCTGGGGCTTTACCGACAGAACAATCACATCCGCTTCATCAATCGCAGCAATATTATCATCGTGCGCCACCACGCCATGACGCTTAGCAAAGGCCTCGAGTTTCAGTAGGTCGCGCCCGGTAGCCACAATCCTATCCGCCGGATATCCCGCCGCCAGCAGGCCACCGATTACCGCACCGGCCATATTTCCGGCACCGCCAATAAAAACAATTTTGGGATTTGTTGCAGTCACTTGGGTTACCTCGGCGAGTGTTCGCCTCATTCTCTGTGAGTTTACTGGCTGTTATACCCCGGAGGGATTCCGATAATATGTGGTCGCTCAATTCCAATAACAAGAGACGCGCGCCCCAGCGCGCTAGCCAAGGAGAACACTATGTTGAAATGGCGCTATTTGGTCACCGCCGCAATGCTCAGTGCGGCTACTGTTGCCCATGGGGTGGAGACCCGCACCGAGAACAATGGCCAACTGCAGTTACAGGACATTCCCCCAATCCCAGCGAACCTGGTGGAAGAACTCGACCGCTACCAGAATGTACGCTCAGCCAGTTTCCGTGGCTGGGATATGGAAGGCAGCGGTATGTATATCAGTACCCGTTTTGGGGAAGTGGACCAGCTGCACAAGGTAGAGCGCCCCGGCGGTACCCGTCGACAACTGACTTTTTTTGATGAGCCTATCGGGGAAGTGCTTACCCGCCCCCAGCATCGGCAGCTGGCTTACACCATGGATGCCGGCGGCAACGAGTATGCGCAGGTTTTCCTGTTCGACAGCGCCAGCGGTAAGAGCAAAATGCTCAGCGACGGCGAATCGCGCAATGGCGTCATTCTTTGGAATAAACAGGGTTCAGCCCTCGCTTACCAGAGCACTCGTCGCGACGGCAGAGCCAATGATATCTGGCTAACCACTTTCGACGGCAACAAAGATGAAGATCGCCTGATCCTAAAATCGGAGGATGGCAGCTGGTGGGGGCCCACTGACTTCTCTCAATCCGGCAGCCAGCTGCTGGTTCTGCAATATGTTTCCTCCACCCGTTCCAAGGTTCACTTATTGGAACTGGATAGTGGCGAAATAACATTGCTCTCCGGTGATGATGAAAAAGACTCTCGTAACTTTCCCGCCGGTTTTAGCTACGACGACCGCTCCATATACCTGGTTAGCGATAAAAATGGCGAATTTACCCAGCTGATCCGCAAAGACCTGGCCAGTGGTGATGAGAAGGTCATTACCGCTGATATTCCCTGGGATATTAGTAGCTTTGTCCTTAGTGAAGACGGCCGCCGCGGCGCTTTTGTGGCGAATGAAAATGGTATGTCTGCCCTATACCTGTACAACCCGCGCAATGATCGCTACCGCAAAGTCGAAACACTACCTATCGGCGTGATCGGCGCAACCGAATTTAATCCCAGTGGCGATAGGCTGGCATTATCACTGAACACCCCCAAAACCCCCACCGATACCTTTGTACTGGAGCTGGGCCGCCGGCCTCTATCCAGTGGCGACCTCACCCGTTGGACCTTCAGTGAAGTGGGCGGTCTGGATACCGAGCAGTTTATCGAGCCCGAGCTGGTACACTACCCCACTTTCGATCAGGTAAACGGCGAGCCGCGCAAGATTCCCGCCTTCGTCTACAAGCCCCGCGATATAAAGGCGCCTGTGCCGGTCATCATCTCTATTCACGGCGGCCCCGAAGCTCAGTACCGCCCATTGTTTTCCAGCAAATACCAACTGTGGTTGAAAAAATTGGGTGCCGCGGTAATAGCCCCTAATGTGCGCGGTTCCGCCGGTTACGGGAAAAGTTATCTGGCCATGGACAACGGCTACAAGCGTGAAGATTCGGTGAAAGATATTGGCGCGTTACTGGACTGGATCGCCACCCAGCCGGACCTGGATGCCAAGCGGGTCGCCGTCTTCGGCGGTAGCTACGGCGGCTATATGGTATTGGCCAGCAGCGTCCACTATTCGGATCGCCTGAAAGCAGCCGTGGATATTGTCGGCATCTCCAATTTCGTCACCTTCCTCACCAATACCAAGAGTTATCGCCGGGACCTGCGCCGCGTGGAATACGGTGACGAACGCGATCCGCAGGTGCGCGAATTCCTGGAAAGCATCAGCCCCAACAACCATGTGGAAAAAATCCAGGTACCCATGTTTGTGGTGCAGGGTCAAAACGACCCCCGCGTTCCCGTCACAGAAGCGGAACAGATCGTGACGGCACTGCGAGAAAACGGCAATCAGGTTTGGTATATGAATGCGTTAAATGAGGGGCACGGCTACCGCAAAAAGGAGAACAATGATGTCTTCACCCAGGCTACCGCGTTGTTTTTTGCCGAACACTTGCTCGACGAAACACAGAAGGAAAAACTGACTTTAGTTGAGTAGTGCCAAAGGCTATTCTAAATCGTAATGTTTAATAAGCGGCCTTAAGGGCCGTTTATTTTTTAAGGCTTCAATCTTAATGTTTCCACAACTGCGATCAGGTTGAGCGCTATGGCCAGTATCCACAGCCAGTGCCGGCTCTCAGGCCACAGGGCCTGGGAGATGGTGCGGTCTAGAAAACTGGTGATTAAAGTGACCTTAGGTAGCGCAAAGGAAAGCAGACAAAGAAAAGCCAACCACTCCAAGGCCACCCAGGTCACCAGCAGGGTGTGCGCGATAGATAGGGAAATCACTGCGCATAGCGTCAACCCCAGCAATATCACTTCGAGTGTCCCTGAGCGTTTCATTGGTCTCTTACACTTTCCCCACGAACATAGCCCCAGAACTTCGGGCAAGCACTCGGGTAAAAAATAGGATCTTTCACTCAGAGTAATTGCGTGCGCCAAAAATATCTGTGCCGATGCGCACAATGGTCGCACCGCAGGCAATCGCCGCTTCCATATCGGCAGACATCCCCATAGAAAGTGTATCCAGCGCCTCATCGGGAAATAACTCTTGCAGAGACTGCAGCAAGCGCGCCATCTCAGCAAAAGGCTCGTACTGCTCCAGTGCGTTCTGGCGAGCCGCAGGAATCGCCATCAAACCGCGCAGGCGTAGCCCGGGCAATTGCACCACTTCCCGCGCCAGTGTCTCCAAATCCTGTGGGGCTATGCCAGACTTGCTCTGCTCATTATCGATATTGACCTGCAGGCAAATATTGAGGGGAGCCAAGTTAGCCGGTCGATGGGATGAAAGACGCTGGGCGATCTTGAGGCGATCCACCGTGTGCATCCAATCAAAGCGCTCGGCTACTGCGCGAGACTTATTCGACTGCAAGGGCCCGATAAAATGCCAGTGGATATCCAGATCTTGTAAGGCATCCTGTTTTTCCAGGGCTTCCTGCAAATAGTTTTCGCCAAAGTGACGCTGACCAGCCACATAAGCGATGCGCAAATCCTCCGCCGGGCGGGTTTTGGAAACCGCCAGCAGGGTGATTTCTGCAGGATCGCGATCGCAGTTGTTGCAGCAGGTCACAATCCGCTCACCTACTGCATTCAGGTTTTCGACGATTGTCGCTTTGCGCATATACTGAGGCCCTTACCGAAATGAGTGGCGATTTTACCTGAGCCCAAACAAGAACCATAAGGTAGCAGTATGGATATCACTGAACTCCTCGCCTTCAGCGCCAAACAAAACGCTTCGGATTTGCACCTCTCTGCAGGCCTACCGCCGATGATCCGTGTGGATGGCGATGTGCGCCGTATCAACCTGCCGGCCATGGAACACAAGCAGGTACACGGGCTGATCTACGAGATCATGAACGACAAGCAACGCAAGGACTACGAAGAATTTCTCGAGACCGACTTCTCTTTCGAAGTGCCCGGTGTAGCCCGCTTTCGTGTGAATGCCTTTAACCACAACCGCGGTGCCGGTGCGGTATTCCGGACCATTCCCTCCAAGGTTTTAACCATGGAAGACCTGGGCATGGGCCAGGTGTTCAAACAGATCTCCGATACTCCGCGCGGCCTGGTCTTGGTCACAGGGCCCACCGGCTCAGGTAAGTCCACCACCCTCGCCGCGATGATGGACTATATCAACGACAACAAGTACGAGCATATCCTCACCATTGAGGACCCCATCGAATTCGTGCACGAATCCAAAAAATGCCTGGTGAACCAGCGCGAAGTGCATAGAGATACCCACGGCTTCGCGGAAGCATTGCGCTCGGCCCTGCGTGAAGACCCGGATATCATTCTGGTGGGTGAGATGCGTGACCTGGAAACTATTCGCCTGGCATTGACCGCAGCGGAAACCGGCCACTTGGTCTTCGGCACCCTGCACACCACCTCTGCCGCCAAGACTATCGACCGGGTGGTGGATGTGTTCCCGGCGCAGGAAAAAGCCATGGTGCGCTCAATGCTATCGGAATCCCTGCAGGCGGTAATCTCGCAGACACTGCTGAAGAAAAACGGCGGTGGCCGTGTCGCCGCCCACGAAATCATGCGCGGCACCCCGGCAATCCGCAACCTGATCCGCGAAGACAAAATCGCGCAGATGTACTCCGCCATCCAGACCGGTGCCAGCGTCGGTATGCAGACCATGGACCAGTGCCTGGAAGACCTGGTGGCTCGCCGTATCGTCAGCCGCGAAGTCGCGCGGGAAAAAGCCAAGATGCCGGAAAACTTCTAAGCATTACCGGCCCTTCTTCAGTCAAAAAATAATACGCGGTAACAATCATGGATATAGAAAGACTCCTACAGCTGGTGGTAGAGAAAGGTGCATCGGATCTGTTTATCACCGCCGGCGTACCGCCTTCCATCAAACTGCACGGCCGCGTGGTGCCTTGCAGTAGCAGTGCCCTCACCCCGGAAAAAGCGCGCGAGCTGGTGGTGGGCACCATGAATGAAAAGCAGCGTCGTGAGTTCGCCGAAAAAAAGGAATTGAACTTCGCCATCGCAGTGCGCAACGTGGGCCGTTTCCGGGTGTCGGCTTTCTTCCAGCGCAACTTGGTGGGTATGGTGCTGCGACGCATCGAAACAAAAATCCCCACTATTGACGGCCTCGGCCTGCCGGATGTACTCAAAGATCTGGCCATGACCAAGCGCGGGCTGATCATTTTTGTGGGCGCCACCGGTACCGGTAAGTCCACCTCCCTGGCCTCGATGATCGGCCACCGCAATGAGAACACCAAGGGCCATATCATCACCATTGAGGACCCGATCGAATTTATCCACCAGCATCGCGGCTGTATTGTGACCCAGCGCGAAGTGGGCTTGGATACTGACTCGTTCGAAATCGCCCTGAAGAACACCCTGCGTCAGGCGCCGGATGTCATTCTGATTGGTGAGGTGCGCTCTCGCGAGACGATGGAACACGCTATCGCCTTCGCCGAGACCGGTCACCTGTGCCTGTGTACACTGCACGCCAACAATGCCAACCAGGCCCTCGACCGGATCATTCACTTCTTCCCGGCAGACCGTCACCAACAGCTGTTTATGGATCTATCCCTGAACCTTAAGGCCATGGTCGCCCAACAGTTGGTGCCCACACCGGATGGCGATGGCCGCCGCGCCTGTCTGGAAATTATGATCAACACGCCGCTGATGTCAGACCTGGTGCGCAAAGGCCAGGTGCATAAGATGAAGGAGTTGATGAAACGTTCCGGCGAACAGGGCATGCAGACCTTCGACCAGGCCCTGTACGAACTCTACGATCGCGGCGAAATTACTTACGAGGACGCCCTCGCCCACGCCGACTCCGCCAACGACTTGCGCCTGATGATCAAGCTCAAATCGGAATCCGATGCAGAGTATTTGAACAGCGCCGCCGGTGAGTTGAGTTTGCAAAATGACTCTGAATACGGCGATGGTGGACCGCAGCTTTACTAACCCTTAATCCCCCAGATTTATGCAATTAATACTGTAAGAAAAAAAAGCGGGCATTTTGCCCGCTTTTTTTCGTTATTTTCTCCAGGGAAAAGATAAATACTCAACATATCTCGGTAATCCGCGATTTAACCGAAGACAGCATACGCCGGCTTACCAGTGGTGCCTGCGTTACCCCCTCTAGCTCCACCCGATAATTCGCTCCATCTCTGCGTAGGCCTGTAATAAACGCTACCGCCACCAATGCACTGCGATGTACTCGCACAAAGCGATCACCAAATTCGCTTTCCAACTCTTTTAATGACTCATCAAGGATCGTCTCACCACCAGGGTGATGGGCCACGACATATTTGCTGTCGGCAACCAAACAGCGAATGCTGTCCACTTCCAGCAGCTCCACCCCCATACGGCTCACCGCTTTGATGCGGCTGCGGCCACGATCCTTCTCATCACCACTAACAAGCTTTTGTTGGGGTTTATTAAGGCGCTGCACCTTTGCCAGCGCTTGGCGCAGCTGCTCCACGCTGACAGGCTTGAGCAGATAACCCACTGCGGCGGTAGCGAAGGCCGGCAGGGCGAACTCATCGTGAGCGGTACAAAAAATTATCGCTGGTGGGCACTCGCGGGTGGAAAGTTGCTGGGCCAATTCCAAGCCGCTGCCGCCGGGCATTTCTATGTCGAGCAATACCAGATCCGGGTCCAGTATCTGCACCTGTATCAGTGCGGAATCAATATCCGCTGCCTCACCTACCGGAATGCAGTTTTCGATTGTAGACAACTGTCGCTGCAGGCGCGCGCGGGCCAGGGGTTCATCATCGACGATCAAAACTCGCAACTGGGTCACTCCATCACCTCAGTGTCTCTACTGGAATTTAAGGCGGCTTTTGTTTCCCGCTGGACCATCCCTAGGGGAAATAAGGGTAGTTGTAGGTTTGCCCTGTAGTGGCCATTCACCCGACCGGCGGTAAACCTGAAGCGATCACCGTAATACGCCGCAAGACGCTGGCGAATATTCTCCACCGCCATACCGTTGCTTTCCCTGGTGGAACGCACAGTTTCCGCCGGAAGTGGGTTTTCAATATCAATACGCAATGCGCCGTCTTCGGTTTTTACGGCCACTTTAATTGTGCCGCCCTCACGCAGCTGAGCCACACCATGCAGAACAGCATTTTCAAGTAATGGCTGCAACAACATACTGGGTACCTGTATATCCTCCAGAGCACCCTGTTGCTGCCATTGCTGCTGCAAACGCTCGCCCAGGCGCAGGGCCTCAATCTCCAGGTAGCGTTGGGACAATTGTATTTCCTGCGACAGCGGCACCAGCTTTGGGTCGGCCAGGCTGGCCCGAAACAACACGCACAAATCTTCCACCAGACGCTCAGCGCGGTCCGGGTCTACCGCGATCAGGCTGGCCAGGCTATTCATGCTGTTAAACAAAAAATGCGGCCGTATGCGCGACTGCAACGCCTCAATACGCGCACCCAGCTCCGCCTGTTGCTGGTTGTACAGCTGCTGCTGTAAATAGGCGTAGCGCAATACCACCCCGGCGCAGATAGCCCCCAGCAGGCAGTCGCTGGCCAGGCCCCACCAGTCGAAATCTGCCTGCAGCAATTGAGCACGCACATAGCGCTGAATCCCCATTACCAACCCAAGCACGCCCAACACCGCAATAAAGCTGATAGCGCCGGCATGTTTGTGGGGTAATTTGGCTAGATAGGGGCGCAGTCGGCAAAGCACGGCGGCGCAGGGCAATATCACCCACTGAATCACCAGGGACACCAAGCCAAGACGCTGCCAACTGAAGTCGCGCAGTCCGTCCAAGGCGAGCACCAGTACCAGCGCCAGTAGTTCCCCCATCAATACCAGTGCGGCCAGAGCAGTGACACTGCACAAATCCGGCAGGAAAGGCACCTGCCCAGCAAGCGCAGAATCCTTGTTATTGGTGTCAGTTTTTCGAATTTTCTGCGATATAATGCCCGACGGCCTGGGAAATGACATGCAGTTGTTATTCTTGATTGTCCCTATATTCAAAGCGCACGATACCACCAAGCTCCCCGGCCTTTCACCTCACTGCAGCCAGGAAAACCATGAGCAACGACAAACCCGACTCCGCCACTAATCCCGCCGCCAAACTCTGGGGCGGCCGTTTCAGCGAAGCCACCGACGCCTTCGTAGAGCGATTCACTGCCTCTGTCACCTTCGATCAGCGCATGGCGCTGGAAGATATCCAGGGTTCTCTCGCTCATGCACAGATGCTATCCGAGGTGGGAGTATTGAGCGGTGATGAGTATCACCAGATTGCCGATGGCCTGAAAGAGATCGCTGCGGAGATTGAGACAGGTGACTTTCCCTGGTCGGTGCAGTTGGAAGATGTGCACATGAATATCGAGGCGCGCCTGACCGAGCGCATCGGTGCCACCGGTAAAAAACTGCACACTGGCCGCTCCCGCAACGACCAGGTCGCTACCGATATCCGCCTGTGGCTGCGCGGCCGCATCGATTTGATCGGAGCCGAATTAACCCGACTGCAAACCGGATTGGTGGACTTGGCCGAACGCGAAGCCGATACCATTATGCCCGGCTTTACCCACCTGCAGAGCGCGCAACCGGTTACCTTCGGCCACCACCTGCTGGCCTGGAATGCCATGCTCAGCAGGGATTTTGAACGCCTGATGGATTGCCGCAAACGGGTGAATCGCTCGCCCCTGGGTGCCGCGGCCCTGGCTGGCACCAGCTATCCAATCGACCGCGCGCGCACTGCCGAACTGTTGGGCTTCGATGCCCCGACCGAAAACTCCCTGGACTCGGTGAGCGACCGGGATTTCGCCATTGAATTCTGCGCCTTCGCCGCCCTGCTGCTCACCCATTTGTCCCGCGCCAGCGAGGAGCTGGTGCTCTGGACCTCCAGCCAGTTCGACTTTATCGACCTTCCGGACCGTTTCTGCACCGGCTCATCAATTATGCCGCAGAAAAAAAACCCGGATGTTCCCGAACTGGTACGCGGTAAAACCGGCCGTGTGAACGGCCACCTGATTGCACTGCTGACCCTAATGAAGAGCCAACCGCTGGCCTACAACAAAGATAACCAGGAAGATAAAGAGCCTTTATTCGACGCCGCCGATACCGCACTGGACTGCCTGCGTGCCTTTGCAGATATGGTACCCGCACTCAAGGCAAAAAAAGAAAATATGCTGGCGGCAGCCGCTAAGGGTTTCTCCACTGCCACCGACCTGGCGGATTACCTAGTGCGCAAAGGCATTGCCTTCCGCGATGCCCATGAGATCGTCGGCCAGTCGGTTTCCTTTGCCATTGAAGAGGAGAAAGACCTGGCCGAACTGAGCCTGGAGCAGCTACAGCAATTCTCCACGGATATCGGCGAGGATGTCTTTGAAGTGCTGACCCTGGAGGGCTCGGTAGCCGCCCGCAACCATATCGGCGGTACCGCTCCCGATCAGGTTCGCAGCGCCTGTACGCGAGCGCGGGCGCAAATCGAAGAACGCCACTGAGAACGAGTTCCAGCAGGGCAAAGCGCCCGGTTTTTTGCATCCGAGCGCCTGGGGTTCGGCCGATCAGTGAACCGGGATTACTATGGTAATCCCAGGTCGACCGGCTCCCCCTGCTGCTCTGTCAACACGCGATTGAGCAGGGTCGGCAGATTTTCCTCAGTGGTGCTGCACTTCCAGCCGGGCGCGGTAAAAGCCAGGTGGAAACCGCCCGACTTAGCGGCGACCCAAAGCTCCTGATTGGCAGACTGCCGGGAGAGAATTACCTGGCTGCCGTTATCCTCCAATGTGAGGGTGAGCACCGCACCGCTGCGCTCGTAATCGATATCCCAGTCGCAATTGTCTAGGGCATCCTCAATCGCCATCAGAGTGTGCTCAATGGCCGCTTCATATTCCGTTTGGCTCATCTTTTATTACTTCTGTTACCGTCTGCTGTGTTCAATCTATTGGCTCGCTATACTATCAGGCTTTTGCCGAACACCGCTCTAAAGCCCGAGTGCAGGATGTCACCCATGCCGAAAAAAATGCTCCTCCCCCTTTACGCCCTACTGAGTGCGTCCGCACTCTTCAGCGGCTGCGGCCAGAAGGGACCGCTGTACCTGCCCCAGGCGCCGGCCGAACCCGCGCCAGCTATCACCACTGGCCCGCCCACCACTGTGCCTACCAGCAGCACTGCGGTGGAGCCGGATGAGCCTGTACTTGCCCCTGCAGGGGAAGTTGTTGTGCCGGAGGGATATTCCGAACCGGGCGACTATTCGCAACCTGAAGATTACTCTGAGCCGGAAGACTACCCGGAAGAGGGCTACCCAGAGGAGCAAGCACCGCAGAAATGAGTGAGTTCAGTTATCGCCAAGGCAGCCTGTGGGCGGAACAGGTATCACTGGAAGAGGTCGCCGAGCGTTTCGGAACCCCCACCTATGTCTATAGCCGCGCCCACTTCGAGCGCCAATATCGAGCCTATGCCGAGGCACTGGGCGGCCACCCGGGCCTGATCTGCTATGCGGTGAAAGCCAATAGCAACCTGGGTATTCTGTCGCTACTGGCCCAGCTCGGCGCCGGTTTTGATATCGTCTCCGGGGGGGAATTGGAGAGGGTATTGCTGGCAGGAGGAGACCCTTCGCGAATTGTATTTTCCGGTGTGGGCAAAACAGCGGAGGAGATGCGCCGCGGTTTGGAAGTGGGAGTGCACTGCTTCAATATCGAGTCGGAAGCCGAGATGCGTCGTCTCGAGCAGGTGGCAGCGGAATGCGAGGCTGTCGCCCCAATCTCGCTGCGGGTCAACCCGGACGTGGATGCCCAAACCCACCCCTATATTTCCACCGGCCTTAAGGAAAACAAATTCGGCATCGCGATCAATAGTGTCCTGGATGTGTATTTATATGCAGCCCGCTCGCCACACCTGAGAGTGACCGGAGTGGATTGCCATATCGGCTCCCAGCTTACCGAAGTGGCGCCCTTTCTCGATGCCCTCGACCGCCTGTTGGCACTGGTGGACACCCTCGCCTCTGAGGGAATCCAACTGGAACACCTGGACCTGGGCGGCGGCCTCGGGGTCCGCTACCGGGGTGAAGAGCCCCCAGTAGTTGCAGACTATCTGCAAGCGGTTCTGGAGCGTATCGGCGAACGCCAGCTGGGACTGATACTGGAACCGGGCCGTTCAATTGCTGCCAACGGCGGCGTTTTATTAACCCGGGTTGAGTACTTAAAGCACACCGAAGGACACAATTTCGCCATTGTTGATGCCGCCATGAACGACAACCTGCGCCCCGCTCTTTATCAAGCCTGGCAGGACATAGTGCCAGTCACGCCGGGCGACGGTGAGGACACGCTCTGGGATATCGTGGGCCCCGTGTGCGAGACCGGCGATTTCCTCGGCAAAAATCGCTCCCTGGCCCTGCGCGAAGGGCAACTGCTGGCCATGTTGTCTGCAGGCGCCTACGGCTTCACCATGAGTTCCAACTACAATAGCCGCCCACGTGCAGCGGAAGTACTGGTGGATGGGGAGAATAGCTACCTGGTGCGCACGCGGGAAACCTTCGACGACCTGGTTCGGGGTGAGACCCCGGTGCCTGAAAAGGTGTGACGGTTTGTGTCATCCTTCCCCTTAATTACCACCCAAAAGAATACCGGGGCGCCAACAATAGCGGCGTCACCGGCGGCGAGCAGCCCTTGGATGGCCGGCTCAATCAGTCTTATAGAGAAATGGAATGCGCGTTAAATTCAGCAAGATGCATGGACTCGGCAATGATTTTGTGATGCTCGACGGCATCAGCCAGAGACTCAAGTTGTCCCCGGATAAAATTCGCCGAATCGCCGATCGGCGTCTAGGCATCGGCTGCGATCAGGTACTACTGGCAGAGCCGCCACGGGGGCCTGACGCGGACTTTCGTTATCGGATCTTTAATGCCGATGGTAGCGAGGTGGAGAACTGCGGCAATGGTGCGCGCTGCTTCGCCCGCTTCGTGCGCGAGCGCCGCCTGACAGGGAAAAAGCGGCTCACGGTCGAGACCGCTGGGGGGATGCTGCACCTGCGTGTACTCGATAACGACCAGGTCAGTGTCGATATGGGCGCTCCAGTTTTAGAGCCGGAGAAAATACCTTTCAATGCCGATCGTCGCGCGGATAGCTACCCACTGGAAGCTCATGACGAGACCTACACCATCGGCGCCATCTCCATGGGCAACCCACACGCGGTACTACTGGTCGACGATATTCACAGCGCCCCGGTAGAGTCCCTCGGCCCCTCAATCGAGGCACATCCCCGCTTCCCCCAGAAAGTCAACGTGGGCTTCCTGCAAATTGACTCCCGCACCCAGGCGCAGCTACGCGTATTTGAGCGCGGCGTGGGCGAGACTCGTGCCTGTGGCACCGGTGCCTGCGCAGCCATGGTGTATGCCCGACTGCGCAACTTGGTGGATGACCAGGTAGAAATCCGCCTTCCCGGCGGGCCCCTGACGATCCACTGGAGTGGGCCGGGTCAGCCAGTTACTATGACCGGGCCCGCGACTACGGTTTTCCACGGGCAAATCATTATTTAAATAACTTCGCGCGCGGGCGAACCTCTCCTCCAATAGAGCACAGGGTTCACCACGCGTCTGCGCCAATGTGAACAGAATATGATGGAACACAAAGACGCCAATCAAACTTCTGATGAGATTGTCGCCGGCAACCACAGGGAAACCCAGCGCGATGACAAGTTGCTCGCGCGCCAGGTAGCTCGCTACCTAATGCAAAATCCTGAGTTTTTTGTCGAGCGTATGGATCTGCTCGAGACCATCAAACTACCGCGGGAAAACGGCAAGACCGTCTCGCTGATGACACATCACACCAACCTGCTGCGCGAACGCAATATCGAGATGCGCCAGCGCCTCGACCAGTTGCTGCACAATGCCCGCGACAACGACCAGCTGTTTTTTAACAGCCGCCGACTCATCCTCGCCCTGTTGGAAGCACAGACCATCGGTGAGGCCACTGAGGTTCTCTACAGCAGTTTTTCCAACGACTTCGCTGTGGAATTCACCAGCCTGACCCTGTTTGGTCCACTCGCGGTTCCAACCGACAAGCTCGGGGAAGTACGCACCAGCACGCTCTCCAGCGCGGAAACAGCCATTGGCGCCATATTGCGCAATGGCCGGCCGATCTGCGGAATTTTGCGCCCCGGTGAGAAAGAGTATCTATTTGGTGAAAACTGTCAGGAGGTTGCCTCCGCCGCAGTGATCCCACTGGGTAACCAGCTGGGCATGCTGGCAGTTGGATCAACCGATCCACAATACTATCGCTCCAGCCTCGGCACCCTGTTTCTCTCTTACATTGGCGAAGTTCTGGAGCGCCTGTTGCCCAGGTTGCTGAATTCCTGAGTTTGGCCCGCCACTGCTAAGTCGATAAGCAGGAGCCTATAAATATATTTTTTGAAAAGAGATCTTGCCGCCGACCTGATATCAGGGGCGGCAAAGTTGAGAGGCGCTAAATA
Source organism: Microbulbifer sp. CnH-101-G (assembly GCF_052466775.1). Taxonomy (NCBI): domain Bacteria; kingdom Pseudomonadati; phylum Pseudomonadota; class Gammaproteobacteria; order Cellvibrionales; family Microbulbiferaceae; genus Microbulbifer; species Microbulbifer sp. CnH-101-G. The sequence continues at coordinate 4,131,227 of NZ_CP174292.1, read as the reverse complement.
GGGCGACTACCGTATTTAGGTTGCGGTTTGCGCGGGGGATCGGCGGTGACATCTGGATCAACTTCACTAATTGCCCCACCACTGGCTAAGAATTCCTCGACATCGGAACTCAGCTGGCTTCTGGCGCGTTCACGGGAGGTAATGGAGCGCTCTTCGGCAAATTCTTCGCTTTCCTTATTGCGAGCGTTCTTACCCTGATCTTCATAACCATCTTTCATAGCAAAACCCTGTAACCCTTACTCCTGTTACAGAGGGAGTACCTCTGTGCCGCCCCTTCCCGCGGCGTCAATGGAATTGAAAGCCACCGGGGTGACAATCACCTACCGCATTAAAAGCGGCGATTAATATATAGGCACTGACTAACCACGCTGCCAGCCGCAGGCACCGGAGCCCGTAGAGTTTTTTGTTGGGAGAAAATCGGGGGGATATTGCAGTTTGTTATGGGGATTTAAGCGCCAGGAGTGGAGAAACCCACTCGTTGGAGGCGTTCATGATCAAGTTGAAGAGGGCGGGCAAAAGCTAAAGCCCCTTACGGGGCTTAAAACGCTTGGATATCATTAAACAAAATACCCAAATTAGACGGTAATTGTTATACCGCTTCGATACCGGTTTCGCCGGTACGGATACGTATCACTTCTTCCAATGCGGTAATAAAGATTTTGCCGTCGCCAATTTTTCCGGTTTGTGCCGCCTTGGTGATAGCCTCAACTGCCGCATCGACCATGCTGTCATCGACGGCCAGCTCCAATTTGACCTTAGGCAGAAAGTCCACCACATACTCTGCACCGCGATAGAGTTCGGTATGCCCCTTCTGGCGACCAAAGCCTTTCACTTCCGTCACCGTCATTCCCTGGACGCCGACTTCGGAAAGGGCTGTGCGCACATCGTCCAGTTTGAAGGGCTTCACTACGGCCGTTATTAATTTCATCTTGTGTCTTTCCCCTGGTTTATCTTCTTTGCGGGAACCTCAATCCGGCGATCGCCCCAATTTCGGAGCGACGCCATTATAGAGCGGCTATTTGCTCATAAATTCCGGGTAAGCTTCCATTCCACACTCGGCCAAGTCAACACCCTCCATCTCTTCGTCTTCACTGACGCGGATACCGGTTACCAGCTTGAGCAGATACCAAACCGCCAGGGAGCTTACAAAGACCCAGATGAAGATAGTCAGTGCTCCAACCAGCTGGCCCACCAGGTTGGATTCCTCATTGGTGAGGGGCACCAACAGCAGGCCAAGCAGGCCGACAACACCGTGAACGGAAATAGCGCCGACCGGGTCATCGATTTTGAGTTTATCCAGGGTGATGATGGAGAAGACCACCAGGATACCGGCAAACATACCGAACACAGTCGCCTGCAGCGCGGTTGGCGTGGACGGCTCCGCAGTGATTGCCACCAAGCCCGCCAGGGCACCATTGAGCAGCATCGTGAGATCAGCTTTGCCGAAGAGTAAACGAGCGGTAATCAGTGCGGCGATAGCGCCACCAGCTGCGGCAGTATTGGTATTCACAAACACCATAGCAACTGAGTGCGCACTGGCTGCATCGCCCAGCTTTAATACGGAGCCGCCGTTAAAACCGAACCAGCCCATCCACAGAATAAAGGTACCGAGGGTCGCCAGCGGCAGATTGGCACCGGGAATCGCGTAGACCTGACCGTTGGGGCCGTATTTGCCTTTGCGCGCACCCAGTAATAGCACACCCGCCAAGGCGGCAGCCGCACCGGCCATATGTACAATGCCGGAGCCGGCAAAGTCAGAGAAACCGAGATCCCCCAGGCTATAGAGACCAAAAACTTTTTGGCTACCCCAAGTCCAGGAGCCTTCCAGCGGATAAATAAAGCCGGTCAATACCACCGCAAAAGCGAGGAAGCTCCACAGCTTCATACGCTCGGCCACGGCACCGGACACGATGGACATGGCGGTGGCAACAAACACGACCTGGAAGAAAAAGTCAGAAGCAACCGAATAAACGGAATCGCCCTCAAATCCATTACTGGAGGAATCGGCCAGTACCGTATCGAGGCTAAATGCCTCTATACCAGAAAGCATCCAGCTGCCATCGTACATAATGGCGTATCCGGTAAGCAGATACATGATGCACGCTATCGCAAACAACGCGACATTCTTGGTGAGGATTTCTGTGGTGTTTTTAGAGCGCACCAGGCCGGCTTCCAGCATCGCGAAACCCGCGGCCATCCACATGACCAGTGCGCCCATTACGAGGAAATAAAAAGTATCAATTGCATACTGCAATTGAAATATCTGGTTTTCCATGTTTCTCTCCGTACAAGTCTGGATATTGTTAAAATTATGTTTGGTTGCTATCGATTTAGATGGCATCCCTGCCGGTTTCACCGGTTCTTATCCGCACTACCTGCTCCAGGTTGGCAACAAATATTTTTCCATCGCCGATTTTTCCGCTGTGTGCACTGGTGCCCAGCGTTTCCAACACCTTGTCTAACTGGGAATCCTCTACGGCAATTTGCAGCATAGTTTTCGGCAAAAAATCCACTACATATTCAGCACCCCGATACAATTCGGTATGGCCTTTTTGCCGGCCAAAACCTTTCACTTCTGTAACGGTAACGCCATTCACACCCACTTCTCTGAGGGCATCGCGCACGGCATCCAACTTAAAAGGTTTGATAATTGCGGTAATTAATTTCATGGACTCCCCCCAAAAAAATGCCCGCAAATTATCGCGGGCGAATGGATTACCAAGTGTAGGTAGCGCCAACTACCAGCGAGGGTTCACACCAGTCATAATCAAAGCACTCTTTTTTGCTCAAATTAGTTCCAACATATGCAGCACTCAAGTTCAACCCACCGAAATCTCTACTGAGCGTTGCGGAGTAATCGATATAGTTATCTTCCTCATAAAGAAACTCATCCTCCTTGAAAATATTGTAACCAACATGTAAATCCAGACTCAGCTCTGCAGGCAGTGAGAAACTGTATTCCGCAAAGGTGTAATAAAATTCATCGCTCTGCGCCCAATAATCGGGTGAGTACGCAAATCCTAGGGTCAGATCTTTAATGCTGAGGTTGCTATAAACTTCCCAGTAATCTTCATCTTGGTCACTGCCGTGATAGGCGTAATAGATATAGCCAACGTCGTAACTAATAGAGTCATTGATATCCGCGGAGAAACCGCCGTAAAAATCCTGCTCGTAATCGGTCTCATCAACTTCATAATCAAAGTCCACCTGTGAGGCCCAGGTGCCGACATAGAAACCGTTGCCAAAATCCAGATCTAGACCACCCTGAATTGCAGGATTTCTATCCTTTTGTGAGATACCCCGGAAACGATAATCTGAAACCATACCCAGGTTGGCGCTAAAACTGATGCCTTCTTCCTGAGAGCCACTGGAAGAGGTATTTTCTTCAGCATTCGATAGATTGGCAGTGCCCAACGCCAGTAAAGCGCCAGCGAAAATAGTGGCAATTTTATGCTTTTTAACTTCCACTTTATTTCTCCTAAATTTCTGTAGGCTGTATTTCAAGAGCTGTAATGGCGCCGCCTGCAATCGGTCCTGCACTGTCGGGTATGACAGAGGGTCTCTTGCGTCTTGTGAACCGCTACTTTCCCAGACTCCCAGTGATCGTAAATGGCACACCTACCCTTTCACTGCAGACTTGATGCCAATACAGCAATATTCAATAAAATCAATAAGTAAGCGAATAATCAGACAACCGGAATAAATACGAACAAAGAGCCCGCAAAGTCTCGCGCACCAAGATGGAACTGTTTGTCATCGCGCGCACAGAAATGGTGAATCTTGCAGAGGCAGAGTTCAGAATAGTGCACAAAGAGTCAGCTTTTGTGGCTATAGGGTGTGAGTTACAATCCTGTGCCAATAGATAAGTTTTAAACAGTAAGGAGTTGCCCGTGGCTGCGGACAAACTGCAACAACTCTTAAAAGAACTGCAACAGCAGGGCACAGTAGTCACTAATGACCTGCGCAGTGCCCTGGAGGTTTCACTGGATAAATTGCCGCTGGTCTCCCAGCGCGAGTTCGATACCCAAGTGGAGATACTGAGACGCACCAGGGAAAAACTGGCCCGCCTGGAAGATAAGGTGGAAATACTGGAGCAGGCCCTCGCACAGAGAGAACGTAAACCCGAGGACTAGTCTCCCCACAAGCCGCCGCATCAAGGATGAAAATGTGAGCCTGTCAGTTACCTACACCCGCGCACAGTTGGGTGTTAACGCCCCACTGGTCACCGTTGAGACCCACTTGGCCAACGGGCTCCCCGCCTTCCATATCGTCGGCCTACCCGAAGCCGCCGTACGCGAAAGCCGTGACCGGGTGCGCAGCGCCCTGATCAACAGTCATTTTGAATTCCCTCAGCGGCGTATCACCGTTAATCTGGCCCCCGCCGATCTACCCAAAGAGGGCGGGCGCTACGACCTCGCTATCGCTATCGGCATACTCGCTGCCTCTGGCCAAGTTCCCATTGAGCCGCTGGAAAGCTATGAATTTATCGGAGAGCTCGCCCTTACCGGCGGAATACGCCAAGTCAGCGGCGCACTCCCAGCAGCTATCGCCAGTGCCGCCGCCGAGCGTCTATTAATAGTACCCAACGAAAATAGTAGCGAAGCTGCCCTGGCCGGTAGCGAAGTCGCTAGCGCCAACTCGCTTCTTGAAGTGTGTGCAGAACTGCATGGCAGGGAGAAACTACCACGCGGGGAAGTGCGAACAGAGCAAGTGATTACTCAGGCTGCGAACCTCGCCGATGTTCGCGGCCAGCTCAAGGCGAGGCGCGCATTGGAAGTCGCTGCAGCCGGGGGCCACAACCTACTGTTCTACGGACCACCGGGTACAGGCAAAACCATGCTGGCAAGCCGCCTGCCAGGCATATTGCCGCCTCTTACCAGCCGTGAATCTATAGAAGTCGCCGCCGTTTACTCCAGTGCCGGTTTACCTCACCAAAGTCACAGGCCATTCCGCGCACCGCACCACAGCGCCTCCCCAACTGCCCTGGTCGGCGGGGGCAGCACCCCACGTCCAGGAGAAATTTCCCTAGCTCACCGCGGCGTCTTATTTCTGGATGAAATGCCGGAGTTTCCCCGCCATGCTTTGGAGATACTGCGCGAACCGCTGGAGAATGGCGAGGTACGCATTTCCCGCGCCAGAGCGCAAGTCACCTTCCCCGCCCACTTCCAATTGGTAGCCGCGATGAATCCCTGCCCCTGTGGTTATCTGGGGGAACCGCGCTGCCGCTGCACCCCGGACCAGATAGACCGCTACCGCAACAAGCTGTCCGGACCACTGTTGGACCGTATTGATATGCAGGTGGAAGTTGGCGCAATGAGCGCAATACAGTTACAGGATTCTCCTCCCGGTGAGTCATCTGAGAGTGTGCGTGAGCGAGTCTGTAATGCCCGCCAACAGCAGTTACAGCGACAGGGAACAATCAATAGCTTATTAAAAGGGGCATCGCTGGAAAACCACTGCGCCCTAGGCGATACCGAAAAACTACTACTGCGACAGTCAGTAGAAAAACTTGGGCTTTCCGCACGCAGCTATCATCGAGTGCTTAAAGTCGCGCGCACTCTGGCGGACCTAGCCAAACAGGAAAGAATTGGTACGGCACAAATTGCCGAAGCGTTGGCTTACCGGAATCTAGACAGACGCCAGGCAAGCGTTCATACACATTAAAAGCTCTTTGCGTCCTCTAAATCCCGAATTTACCGCCTGAGTGGATTCTCATTGTTACAACGCCATCAGCTGTGTATTACACTGGTATTTGACAGGTCAAAAATTATAGTTATCATGATAACTATAATTTACGCCGTTGAGTTAGCCTTATGAATAATCACCTATTCATTATTGCCAAAATTTTCCCCAAGACAGAATTCTTTGCGCAAGCCAAACAGGCCATCTTATCCATAGTGCAAAATACCCTCGAAGAGGAGGGCTGCCTCCAGTTCGCAGTGCACGAGGATGGGGAATGCCTATTTTTATACGAGGAGTGGCGCAGCCAGGAAGACTTAGAAAAGCATTACACCATGCCCTATATCGCTCCGATATTCGAAACCTATAAAGAGTGGCTAAAAGAGCCGGTGGAGATCAATAAGCTAGAGAGACTGGCCTAATGTTTTTCCTCAAAGAACTTCCCTCGCAACAAATGGTTGAAGGATATGCCAAACGATTTTCCGTAAAAGATCCCGGTGCCGTTCAAGGCGCACTTACCATGATGCGGGATGCAAGCCTGCTATTACGAGATCTGGAGAGCTATTTTACTGAGCACGGAACCTCCCAGCTGCGTTTCCTAGTAATGATCGTCATCGACCGGGAGCCATACAGAGACAGTTTATTGGCTTCTGAAATCGCAGAACGAATTGATGTTTCCCGGCCGGTAATGACCCGCACCCTGAAAAGCATGGTGCAAGATGAGCTTATCGCTATGGAAGCAGATTCCAGAGATGGTAGGGCAAAATGTGTGGCACTCACCAAGAGTGGAAAACAATTTTTACAGAAAATTTTGCCTGGGTATTTTAAGACAATTTCTAAATTTATGGAGGAACTGAACAAATGAAGGGACCGATAGTACACGCCCTGTGCATCTGGGCATTGGTTTACCCCATTGTTACTCTATTACTTCTGGGGATGCAGGCACTGGAATTGCAAATTGCAATTGGTTTAAAGGCTTTAATAATGACCGCCATTCTGGTCCCACTAATGTATTTCTATCTTGTGCCAAAGGTACATGGCTTGTTAGAAACAAATTAAAACAAAGGGGCATATTAAAATGGAGAAAATATATCCCAGCTTGGCAATCAAACTGGGTATTTTTTAACAAATCTATAATCAAAAAAATATTATGTTCGAATAAAATCTACTACCTACCATTAATTGGAATTATTGACTAACATTTTCCCCTGCTTCACACCAATGTAAATCTTATCAAGAAAACCTAAATCCTCTAGAGGATTGCCCTCCAACACTAAGAAGCTACCCTCAGCACCTACGGCAAAGGTGCCTAAATCTCGCTCCGGAAACATCCACTTCGGAGTATCCATGGTCAAGGATTTAAGTAATACTTCTCTCGGTGCAATATCTAGAGAGTCCAAATAGCGAATTTCACGAAGTACCGTACCAGAAAAATTATCACTCCCCATTAATAAAGATACGCCAGCATTGCGTAAACGGGTAAGATTATCTCTCTGAATCTGCTGTATCTCCCTCAATTCATCTCCTGAATATTTGTGTCCAGTGGGCACACTAGCTGTTGCAATCAACTTTGTACCCTGCTCAGCAGCTAAAGCTATAGTAGTATCGCTCAAAACATAGTCCTGAATATCGAAGCCTTCATTTCTGGCAATTCTATATCCGGGCAAATGACCCAAAACATCGACACCAGCCTTAATAGCTACTTCGGCATCGTGGGCAGTATCCACGTGGGCCACCACTAGAATTCCCGATTGATGGGCACGCTCGACTATCTTAGGCACTAATTTTGGATTGAGACCATTGATACCAAAGTATTTCTGATCACCATGGCGCTCCTCAAATTTTTCACTGCCGACAAGTATAATTTTAATAAAAGAGGGGTGGTTGGCATTAACTTTCTCCCAAATTTGGTCGAGATCCTCTTTACTATCTGCCACCAGCACCATTTCCTGGGCGCTTTTTAACTCATCATTGGTGACTTCTTTTTTGCCATTTAAGATCAACCCTAGGGGATGACCATCGGAAGCTGTTATACAGTCTGAAGCAAATAAAACATCCATGGTATCCCTACTGTTGAACTGCGCCTTGATCTCCTCACCAAAGCTGCACATCTGCACGCTGTAAAAAACTCCAGATTTAATCTGCAGAGGCCCAAAATTCTTGATACCCCAAGGGTTTTGTAGATTGTGATTATGTCCTTCAGCATAAGGCGGCACTACATACTTTCCACTGGCATCAAAGGTATAATCAACCTTTTGTGGCTTGGTCTTAGTCAAAGAGCCATTCTCGTCAACAAACCAAGTCGCTTGCTTAAAATCCTCCCCATCAAACCACTTACCTCCCACCACGGCATATGTAGTTTCACCAAAAGCTTTCTGAGAAAGAATAATTAAAAACACCCCATAGAAAAAACGACTAATAAAACTTTCTGAAACACCTTCAAACAATTTTACTTTAAACATTATTAACTGCTAACTCTATTTATATAAGAACAACTCGAATTAATTCATTTTATATAATTCAAATTTCTACAACGAAAAAATCATTATTTCTAACTATTCACGTAGTTGTTGTTCAAATTTTTCCGAAGCTGCATCGGAATATCCTTTACAGCCCACTCTCACTTTTCTGGTAATAGTATCCTGAAATACCCACCCACTTGCAGCCGGGTGAGGCGTAATGAGTAAATCACAAGGTAAATCGCGTACACGGGCGAAGCTTGTGCGGAAGTCCTCTACGATATTGGGGTAGCGGCTATTATCAATCAGTTGATAACCGGGCGCTGTAAGGCTATCCACATAAGCGATGTCTTTAGTTTTACCGTCAACTTTGTCTTCCCAGGTCCAGGCCATACTGCCCGGTGTATGGCCTGGGATAAAATGTACGCGTAAGCGCAAATCCCCTAGAACCACTTGCTCGCCATCATGCAGTATACGATCCGCCTTTATTGGCGGATATAAAAGTTCGTCGGCAAAGTGAATATCATTAGCACCACCGCGAGCCATCAACACAGCCGACTCGGCATTGGTTACTACCTGTGCACCAGTCACGCGTTTTAGCTCGGCTAAGGAACCTACGTGGTCTGCATGGGCCTGACTGTGTAAGATTAATTTGAGATCCGTGGGGGCGACTCCCAATCTCCGCATATTTTCCAATAAATGTTCAGCAGTCTGCTCCATGCCACCGTCAATTAAAATCGACCCCTCTTTGCTTTTTAATAACAATGAGGTAATTCCCTCTGTACCTATTTGCCACGTATTATCTGCTATTTTTAGAGGCGCTACTGGCTGACGCCAAGACTCAGGCACTTTATAGTTTTCCAGTTGCGGCAATACAGAGAATTTTTCTGCCATCGTAGCACTGGCGCAAACTGTCATTACTACGGCGACTAGTTTGATTCTTATATTCATTGATTGATCTCTATTTTCTTTGTATCTGACATACATCCCGGAGCTCCATCAATTACAGTCTTTTTTATCCATCCAGCAATTCGTTCAAAAACCTCTCCTCGGTGATTTACAGCATTTGTATCTGTCATATAGTGATCGTAACCGGGATACTCCCAATATGTTAATTCACAACGCCCCGCGCTTGCATAAGCATCACGTGCTGCGCGGCCGGAACTAACAGGAGAGGACTTATCTTCTGTACCCTGAATCAATAAGACAGGGGCATGGCTATCCATTAAGTCATTGACTGGTATTCGATCGACAACATCGGCCCACCAGCGCATAGAGTTTCCCCCCCAGACTTCTACACTTTCAGGGTTCGCCCGTGCGTAAGCAAGCTTGGCATCGACTTCTTTCGCTACGTGAGGAGGAACCAAGGACTTGAGTACCTCGGCAAAAGATTGCCCAAGCCCACTAGAGAAAACTACAGCCGCATCTGGGTTTAACCTGGAGGCCAAACGGGCAACTACATCACCACCCTCTGAGCCACCAAAGAGTACCAGCTTGCCATTCCACCAGTTAGAATCTTTTAACTCATCAACAATTTGCACAACATCCCGGGTGCGCTGCTCAACGGTATGGTTCGCCACATAGGCCTGAGAGCAATCTTTAAATTGGTCATTGGGTCCATCCGCATGGGTCACCCCGTATTTTTCTACCAGTAGCACTGCAAAACTTGGGGCAATCGTCTTAACTTGTTGCACCGTCTTATTCTTAATGGCAGGAAGACAACCTGAGCCTTGAGCGATCAGTAACAGACCGCGAGGATCATTGTGGGCGGGAAATTCTAGAGACCAGTAAATGGTTGAGTTATCCTGACGTTTACTCGTGTTTTTTATGAACTCCGCATGTGCCATCGGAAAACTGTATACCAGCAGAATATTTATAAGAACAATTTTTATTACCTTTAATCGATATAGACTCACCTTAAAACACCTCCATTTGCTTTTATTTCTTATGCTTATTGAGAGTGCTGTTTAAGACGCAAGCCCCCCAAATAGGTTCCATTAAATAGTGGAAAGTCTGTCTATAGGTTTATAGTTAAACTGCTTGAGAGAGTTTTCTGTCTCTCTGATCCCACCAAGCATCAAACGATAGCCGATACAAACAGTGAGGCCGCAGAGGGCTGTTTTCCGGTACCAGTGGATGGTCAAAGATTGAAGGGTCTCGACTCATACCCAGGCCATGCATCATTCTTTGCGAAGGAAGGTTTTGTAATGCGGTACATCCCAGTATTTCATTGATGTTTAATCGCTCGAATGCTATTGCAAAGGCAGCCTTTGCCGCTTCACTGGCATACCCCCGCCCCCAGAAATCCCTGCTGAGTCGGCAACCAAGTACCACACTTGGTGAGAAAGGCAACTCCGCCGAAGCGTGTTTAATACCAGCGTAACCAATGAATTTTCCATTCTCTTTCAACTCCACCGCCCAGTACCCCCACCCGTATTCATCTATATGCTCCTTAAGAGCATTTAGTAGCTTATTACTTTTAATTCGGTTCAGAGTGCAGGGAAAGAACCGCATAACCTGACTATCTGCATTTAAATTAGCAAAATCACCCCGATCCTCTTCTCGCCATTGACGAAGGACTAGTCGCTTTGAGTCAGGCTGAATCAATCTGGCCATTGTCTGGGTAGCTACGTGCTAAGAAAATGCCTGGTAATACCTATACCCTTAAGACCATTTTGAAGTAATGAAAGTCCATCTGGCTAAAAAATGAATAATTTAATCTCGACAAATTTTTCCTGTTTTCATAAAGCTCTAAGGTGACCAAAGAAATGCAAACCGTTCTATAGGTGTATGTATTCCTTTCCAGTAGAAAATACTCACCCTACGGAACACCTGATTGTGGGAAAAATTTATCAGGGGATCACTAAATATTCATAATGCTCCTGGCATTAAGAATGGTTCGTGATCAAGGGGTCGCTTCGCAGGAATGTGTTAGAAGCTGTTTCATAACTTGAAATCGGTTATTCTCACGCAATTACTTAAAAAAAGTCCAGCAATAGTGAGCCGATTCCAGTCAGAGTTAACCAATGATCAATGGAAATTGATCGAACCTTGTCTTCCTGAGTTAAAACGAGGAAAGGGAGGCCCAAAACCCATTGATAATCGAGCTTGTTTTGAAGGCATCCTGTGGGTTTTGCGTTCTGGAGCTCGATGGAAAGATCTTCCTTCACACTATCCATCACCGAGTACATGCTGGAGAAGGCTTCAGTTTTGGGAAGAGCAAGGAGCTTGGCTACATGCATGGAGAAGATTCCTGGAGCTATTGGATCAACAGTCTTTGCTTAACTGGGAGGAAGTCTTTTCTGATGGTAGCTTTGCACCAGCAAAAAAGGGGGCTTCGAAGTCGGGAAAACCAAGCGGGGCAAGGGTTCAAAGTGGATGGTGGTGGTCGATGGCGAAGGTATTCCACTGGGAGGCACCATTACTTCGGCCTCACCAGCAGAAGTAAAGTTATTACATCCATTGCTTGATGTTACGTATAAAAATACAAAGATTCATCGCTTAGTTTATGATAAAGCGGCGGACTCTGATCCTCTTAGAGATAGTCTGTTGAGTCGTGGAATCGACCTTATCTGTCCACACAGGATAAATAGGAAAAAAGCCTCAAGGCAGGATGGTAGAAAGCTCAGAAGGTATACTCGCCGTTGGAAAGTTGAGCGGACTTTTGCGTGGTTGGGAAATTACCGCCGTTTGGTTGTTAGATGGGAGCGATATTTGTCCACTTATCGTGCTTTTTTCTATATTGCATGCATGTTAATTACGTTAAAGAAGTTATGAAACAGCTTCTAGCCTTTCAAGGCGCCGCAATACGGAGTGTGAGTCACATAGTAAGCTGCGCAGGGAGAACCTTGTGGCCACAAAAGAATACGAAACTAATCAGGGGGCCTCTTTTTTAGCCAAAGAGTACCCAGAGTAGATAAATTATTTGATTGAATGCTCTCTAGACCATTCATCAGCATTGATACGATATAAACAATGTTTTAACAAAGGGCTATCGTTTGGAACCTGCGGATGTTCAAAGACAAGAGAATCCCGTCGCATGCCCAGCCGCTCCATCACCCGCTGGGAGCGAAGGTTCTGTAACGGTGTAAAAGAAACGACCTCACTGAGATTCAGGGTATTAAAAGCTACATCCAAAGATGCTTTTGCAGCTTCACTGGCATAGCCCTTCCCCCAATAAGGGAAGGCCAAGCGCCAGCCAATCTCTACTGCCGGTGCGAAGGGCAAATCTTCGGTCACATTTTTCATGCCGACAAACCCGAGAAACTCTTTTGTCTCTCTCAGCTCCAAGGCCCAAAAGCCCCAGCCGTACTTCTCAATATGCGCAATACAGCGATCCACACCGGCGTCACTCTGCTGTCGCGTCAGCAATGCGGGGAAAAACTCCATCACCCTTGGGTCGACATTCATTTCGGCGAATACAGGCTTATCTTCCTCTCGCCACTGGCGCAGCTGTAAGCGTTCGGTCATGGGTTGTATTAATTCAGGCATGGAATATTCGCTATTCAATATTTTGTTTCTGCTGAAAACCTTTAGACGGTGCGACCATAAAATCGCACTGATCCAACCATTTTCGCTGCCCTGGATAAGCAGCTCCCTCAAAGCCCAATTTCTGGTAGAGAGTCCGTGCCGCTAGATTAGTACGCAAGACAAATAAAGAGCACTCGATCGCATCCAGGGCTCTAGCTCCTGTTTGTGCAAGCTGTACTACTAGCGAACGTCCTAATCCGGCTCCACGATGATTGGGGGAGACAATTAAGCGACTTAGGTGGCAGCGACCCAGGTGTTGGTAATACTGCCCAAAAGCCAGCACATCGCCGCTGCTGTCCTGAAGTGCGTAGCTGGGCAACTCCGGCCATCGACAATCCTCCAAGAAGGACCTCCGCTCGAACGGAAACCTGAAATCAGGACCACCCCACTGTTGGCACTGCTCCCTATCAGGTAGCCAGGACATCAATGTTGGGAATTGCCACTCTTTCATTAGCTTCAGTCTCAAATTCCCCACGGCAATTCTCCTTAAAGCTACTTGCGACTCTTTGCCAGCCATCGATCTAACTGATCGGCAAAAGCTTTGCGATCCGCCTGGCTAAGGGCCGGTGGTCCGCCGGTATGTACGCCGCTGGAGCGCAGGGTATCCATAAAGTCCCGCATATTAAGACGCGCGCGGATATTGGCTTTGGTATAGCGTTCCCCACGGGGATTAAGGGCTTCAGCACCCTTGTCGATCACCTCTGCTGCCAGTGGGATATCGCTAGTAATAATCAGGTCCCCCGCCTCGCAGCGCTGCACTATCTCGTTATCCGCCACATCAAAACCGGCTGTCACTTGCACGGAGCGAATATAGCGCGACGGCGGCACCCGCACCGCTTGGTTGGCCACCAACGTCAGTTCTGTGGCTGTGCGTTCAGCGGCGCGAAACAGGATTTCCTTGATGGCGACTGGGCAGGCGTCGGCATCGACCCAGAGTTTTGTCATGGCTATACAACCTTTTCGAGCGTATCGGGCGGTGCGCCCTCATCGCATTTCTTGCAATTGAGCTGGAAACCCAGCATGGACTCGCGCCCTTGTTCAGTGATCACCCAGGGCCGGTTGGTCCAGGGGGGATTGTGGCGTACATGTTGGAAATGGCCACAGGCGAGCTCCGCCACCCAATGATCCTCTTCATCCAGGTGGTAGCCGGCGATGGGTTGTTGCATGAGGTTACACAAGCAGGGAATATGGCGCAGTTATAGCCAATCCCAAGGGCAAAGTATACGTGTGGCCGGTGGTTCGCACTGGTACTGGGATGATTCGAGCCAAGACTGCTAGAATCTCCCGCTTTTCCGCGACGCGAAGATGCAGCCCCATCTATGACCCAGCTCAATCCCCGCCAATCCGAAGCCGTGAAGTATGTCGATGGCCCCTGCCTGGTACTGGCTGGTGCCGGCTCTGGCAAGACCAGCGTAATCACCCGCAAGATCGCCTACCTGATCGAGCAGTGTGGCTACGCCGCGCGCAATATCGCCGCCCTCACCTTCACCAACAAGGCGGCACGGGAGATGAAAGAGCGGGTCAGCAAACTGCTGGCGGGCCCGGATGGTAAGCGCTCCAAAGCGAGTCACGGCCTCACCGTATCCACCTTTCACAACCTTGGGCTGAATATCCTGCGTAAGGAATACCGCGCTGCCGGCTTTAAGCCCGGCTTCTCCATCTTCGATGCGGAAGACGCCCGCGCCCTGATCAAGGAGCTGATGCTCAGGGATGGCGACCTGGATACAGACCTGTTGGATCGGGTACAAAACCAGATCTCCAATTGGAAGAACGATATGCTCACCCCGCGCCGTGCCCTAGAGCAGGCACAGAGCCCCGGTGAGCAGGCCATCGCGGTTGCCTACGATCGCTACTGTGAAGCCCTCAAGGCCTACAATGCCGTCGACTTCGACGACCTGATCCTGCTGCCGGTACAGTTGTTCGACAAAGATCCAGAGTTGCTGCAACGCTGGCGCAAAAAGATTCGCTACCTGCTGGTGGACGAATATCAGGACACCAACAACTCCCAGTACCTGCTGGTGAAGCTGCTGGTGGGCGGGCGCGGCGGCCTCACAGTGGTGGGAGACGATGACCAGTCTATCTACGCCTGGCGCGGCGCGCGCCCGGAGAATATGAGTGCGCTGAAGACCGACTTCCCCAACCTTCGCCTGATCAAACTGGAGCAGAACTACCGCTCCACCAGCCGCATCCTCAAAGTGGCCAACCACCTGATCGCCCACAATCCTCACGAATTCGACAAAGCATTGTGGTCCGATCGCGGCCTGGGTGAGGAGATCCGCGTGCTCAAGGTGGCCAATGAAAACGAGGAAGCGGAGCGAGTCGCCAACGAGATTTTTCTGCAAAAGAGCCGTCGCGGCTGCAAGTTTATGGATTTTGCCGTGCTCTATCGCGGCAACCACCAAGCGCGCCTGATCGAAATGAAACTGCAGGAACACCAGGTTCCCTACCAGATGTCCGGCGGTACTTCCTTCTTCGCCCGCGCTGAAATCAAGGACGTGATGGCCTACCTGCGCCTGTTGGTGAATCCAGACGATGACAATGCATTCCTGCGCATTATCAATACCCCGCGCCGCCAAATAGGCACCAGCAGCCTGGAAGCCCTGGGCAATTATGCCAAGGGCCGCGAGATCTCCATGTTCAAAGCCTGCTCGGAACTAGGCTTTAAGGAGCATATCAACGAGCAGGGCTACGAGCGCTTGAATCGCTTTGCCCTATGGCTCGAAGGGGTGCAGCGCAACTGTCGCGATACCAGCGCCAATGGTGCCCTGCGCGAGATGCTGGAAGATATCGACTACGCCGGCTGGCTCTCGCAAAACGCCAGCAGTGAGAAGGTGGCCGAGAAGCGTATGGAGAATGTGTTCTGGCTGTTGGAAAGCCTTAACAAGATTATGGAGGGCACCGACGATGAGCTGGAGCAGGATATCCGCCTGGAACAGGCCATCTCCAAACTGATCCTGCGGGATATGCTGGAGCGCCAGGAAGAAGAGGAAGCCACCGATAAGGTCAGCCTCATGACCCTCCACGCCGCCAAAGGCCTGGAATTCCCCCACGTATTTATGATCGGTATGGAAGAGAACTTACTTCCCCACCGCAACAGTATCGAAGACGACAACATCGAAGAGGAGCGCCGCCTCACTTACGTGGGCATTACCCGCGCCCAGCGTACCCTCACCATGACCCTGGCGGGCAAGCGCAAACAGTTCGGCGAAACCCAGGACACCACACCCAGCCGCTTTATTGACGAGTTACCGGAAGAGGATGTATTGCTAGAGGGGTTTGGCAAGGCGACGCCGGAGCAGAATCAGGCGAAGGGAGAGGAAACTTTGGGGTCTTTGCTGAGTATGTTTGATTAATCTCTTATTGATTAAAAATTTTCAAATATTGCCGTACCAGCAAAAACAGATATCCAAAATAAAAAAGGCCGCTCAATAAGCGGCCTTTTTCCGATAGTGAAACAGCTTACTTACTGTTGTCCACCATATAATCAACCGCAGCCTTCACTTCGTCATCGCTACAATCCATACACAGGCCCTTGGGCGGCATGGCATTGATACCATTGATGGCATTGGTGTAAAGAGTGTCCATGCCCTTGGCAATACGCGGTGCCCAGGCAGCGGCATCACCAAACTTAGGCGCGCCCGCTATACCGGCCGCGTGACAGGTAGTACAGCTCTTATTGTAGATATCTTCACCACTGCGGGCGCCTCCACTGGCAGCTTCCGGGGCTGCCGCTACTGCCGCCGCACACTCCTCGCCCTTCATACAGGTCTCACCCGCCGGAGCGATACGCTGTTCAATTTCCTGGTTAACAGACTGGGCTACTGCCGCAGCCGCACTGACGGCCAGTGCCGCCACAATACCCAAAATGCTCTTCATGCTATTCCCCCAAAGGGCCGAAGTGAGTTGGCCCGTAGACTATCGATTTACTGCCGCAAACTTCCACGCCGCGCATTATAAGCACTGTGCCGCCCCCTGCCAAAGCCTGCGTATAAGCGCCATAAGTCCTTTCACACGCCCTCACCCTTCTGTATAATCCGCCTCCCATTGGCACAGATAGCCAAAACCGCCCGTAGCTCAGCTGGATAGAGCGTCGCCCTCCGGAGGCGAAGGTCAGAGGTTCGAATCCTCTCGGGCGGGCCATATACAAGAAAGCCCGCTTATGCGGGCTTTCTTGTATATGGCTCACTCCCAGGTTTCGTTCGAGCTCAGGTTCGACTCGGAGGCAGCAAAGCTGCCGCAGAGCAGCGAGCCCAAGGGGCGAAGCTCATCCTCACGCACACTCTCCGCTTATGCGGGCTTTCTTGTATATGGCTCACTCCTCCCAGGCTTCGTTCGAACTCAGGTTCGACTCGGAGGCAGCATAGCTGCCGTAGAGCAGCGAGCCCAAAGGGCGAAGCTAATCCTCACGCATACCGCCCTCTTATGCGAGCTTCTTTATATATGGCTCACTCCCAGGCTTCGTTCGAACTCAGGTTCGACTCGGAGGTAGCAAAGCTGCCGCAGAGCAGCGAGCCCAAAGGGCAAAGCTCATCCTCTCGCACACTCCCCGCTTATGCGAGCTCCTTTATATATGGCCCACTCCCAGGCTTCGTTCGAACTCAGGTTCGACTCGGAGGCGACAAAGCTGCCGTAGAGCAGCGAGCCCAAAGGGCCAAGCTGATCCTCTCTGATACAAAGCCATGTCAGTGTACTTTCCTTAGTCTTTGATGAATGCTATTGAATATTTCTAATACTAGCTCCGTTTTTAGCGCCTGATAATAAATTAGGGATATTTAGTCGCCCAGAAAAAAACCAAGCCTTCGCCTCAACACAGGGAAACGGGTGCTTTATTCTAGAAAAATTTTAAACCATATAAGACTTAATGGTAGGGGTTGTACTTCTATTGAAATACAACATTCTCATCACATAAATTCTCAAATTTATGGGGAAAAAGTAAGTCAATCAGGAGGCGAATGGGGATGCTTGGGCAGCCTTTTTTGTCAAAATAACAGTGCCCGAAAACGCAATCTAAATCTGTTCATGGAATTGCTTTTAAGAGCAGAAAAAGTGGACCCGACGCATCAAGTTGACTGAGGATATCAGTGCCCAAAAGCTGATTGAAATAGCTAGACCATTTAGCCACACAGACCTAGTACCATAATACCCAGCGACTGTTTCAGGACCGATTATTTACTCCTTCCAAGCTATTTATTTGAAAAGAAGGGAAACTAACTTCTCGCTCTAGCCCTCTGTTTAATCTCTATCTGCTGTGAAATTTGCGTGTACAATTGGGCTTCCTCATTCTCTCTATCCGCCACAGTTACAACTAATGAATAGCTCTCATCTTCAAGGCTCAAGGTATCACTCCAGCCAGAGGCATCCTGCCTAGTTACGACCACAAACCACTTATCTTTCGGCTTGAGTTTCTTAAATGTCCACTGAGAGCACTGGGCTGTCCCTTTGCTTCGAAGCTCTGAAGATATAACTCGGTTATTTTTACTTGAGATAGTATCGCCAAGCTTTTTGTTCTCTTTCTGCTTCTCTTTATGAAAATGCTTCTGCACTTCTTCTAGAGACTCACCTCTAATCAAATTGAAAACGATCTTGGTTGCTTTATATTCAAGCCTTGTTGTTCTAACAGCAGGGGAGTAACAAAGAGCCACCCGAACTTCTCGAGTCGCTTTCTTCGTTCTCAAAAACTCTTCCGGTAAAGGCAATTCATAAAACTGGTAGCTATCATTCTTTATCGTGTCTTCTGCCATAAGCACCACAGCAGACTCATCTGAACGATAAAGGTTCTCTTCGTTAGCCTGACCATACCCTGCAACATCATGACATGGTGGTCGCCTGCTATTAGCTTTGGCATAGTCTTTAATAAACTGCTCTTCAAAGGTAGCTATACATTCTCGTGGCATGTTCGCCTGGTTTATTAACATAGCTCGGAGCATGTTGGCCGAGGTATCTGGATAGTTACTGAGTAATCTACTTGCTAAGTGGGTAATATAGGGAGCAGAAAAGCTTGTACCGTGACACTCAACAAATAGCGTATTGCCGATAAAACCAGGATTTAAGCTAAGCACTCCAGGCTCACCATCTCTATTCTGCCACTGCTTTCCTTCAAAACGCATTGGTGAAGCAAAATTACCGCCATGCGCCACCAGCTCTGGTTTAAGAGCGCCTTTAATTGATGGCCCATGCCTTGTAAAGGGAGATGGCTGATTCATTTTCGCCGCAGCTAAGTGATCGATCTCTTCTGGACGCTGCTCATGGCTACGGGTAGCATCATGTAATGCCAAACTGCCAACCGTAAGAACATTCAGTGCAGGGGCCGGGTCAATAATGGCATTGTGCTCACCCAATAGATATTCTGGATACTCATCTCGCCAGCTATCTTTAGGGATAGGCGGTTCATCCGAGCCTCGGAAGTTGCCGACAGAAACAACAAACAAAATGTCATGCTTTCTGGACAGGAAGTCCAATATATAAGCAATACCTCGAATGTGCTTTCCATCGTATGGAGAGTTCTCATTACCTATCGAGAGATTAAAAATCCGACAACCTAGTTCAACAAAGTGCTCGACGGCTTTTACCAAAGTTGACTCAATGGTTTCCTGGTCAAACTCACACTCTTTATTAAGAATTTTTCCATTATAAATCCAGGCCTGGGGAGCCCAGTAGTTTGCGGCATTACACTCTTCCAGGTTTCCATATAAAGCAATGCCCGCTACTTGAGTTCCATGGCCTGCTAAATCGGACTCATCTTCACCTACAACAAAACTAGCACTCTCTGCCATTGCCGACTTTATTAATGGATGATTGGTATTAATACCACTGTCCAATATACAGACTTTAGGGGCATTATCTGCCGGAGACGGTATATTTTGCGGAATTTCTGCAATATCTCGGCTGATCACCTGATAGTCGATACCACTAACTGGCGGCAAATCGACAAGGCGAACATCAATATGCGATAACAGTTGTTGTGCCTGCGCGGGATTAACTTGCACCCTGTACATTAGAAAACTGTCCAGATTGACTCTGTCCAGTTGGATTAGCTGATTGTCTTTCAGCCATTGCTCAAAAGAAGAAAGTAGCTCTGCCCTGTCTTTAGAAGTAGCCATTTCCACAGGCCACAGCTCGACATCGAGGATAAACTGCTCCTCCTGAGGGAATCCGTGATGCTTAACTGCCCAACTCTTTCGATCTTCCTCACTCCAAGCATCAATTGATGTTAGAGCTTGTAGCAGTTGCTTATGGGTAATATCTTGGTCATCAATACCCAATCGAGTTAGATGATCAGTGAAAGTAGCTAGACCTTGTTCTGTGGTAAACACCACGCATATTTCGCTATCTTCCTGACTAATGAATTCAATACCGTGAGCCTGAAGATTTTTAAAGGTTAATGCACCTTCATACTTGAGCTTAAGAATGTAATGTCCGGCTTTAGAAGTATTCTGCCGCCTGACAATAGCTGAAGCAGTAGTCAAAGAGGCTGAAAGCTTCTGTCCATGACCTGCAAGATCACTGCGGCGCACAAATCTTGGTGGCCTACCAGATCGGCGGGGGTTATTGAGGCTCTCTTTTTCTATTCGTAGATGTTCCTTATCACCTGCCATTACAACTCAATTTCCTTGTACTGTTACTACTCGTTATTTTTCCCGACTGGCTGCCTGCTTAAGGTCTTTTAATGTCAGAAACTCTTGGCTGCGGAGAATCATACGCTTAACCGCCCTGCGGACTATGCGTTCAATATCAGCTCCACTCTTATTCTTGAAGATCGTTATCAGCTGCTTGCTATCAAGTTCAAAATGCCTGCGCACTCCGCGTAACTTCAAAGCCAATAGCTGTTGTAAGATTTGATTACCCGGCAACGGGAAATCTATGGTTTCTTCAAACCTTCTCCAAATGGCTGTATCCAGGATTTGCTCATGATTGGTTGCGGCAAGGATCAAGCTTTTTCCTTGGTAAGCATCCATCATCTGCAAAACGGCATTAACAACACGGCGCAATTCACCATGCTCGGAAGAATCGGCTCTCTCTTTACCAATCGCATCAAATTCATCAAACAGGACCACCATCTGATGATCTGCGATAAAATCGAAGACCTTTCTCAGGTTTGCTGCTGTCTCCCCAAGGAAAGAGGAAACCAGAGCATCTAAGCGAACGATTGCCAACGGCAAGTCCAATTCAAAGGCGACGACTTCAGCAGCTAAGGTTTTTCCGCAACCGGGAGGGCCATAAAACAAGGCCTTGCCAGATGGTTTCATGCCGTAGCTACGCAACACATCTGCTCTGCGGTGTTCCTCCAGCAGCTCTTCTACAGCCTCTAGGCTACCTTCCGGCAAGATAATCTCTTCCAAAGAGCGTTGTGCCTGTCGAATATCCAATAGAGGAAGGCCGCGCTCCTTATCAGTAGGAGGGATAGGTAATAGAGAGCGAACAGCCCCTTTACTGGAAGCCAGCGACTCTCCATATAGAATCTGCTCTAGATCATTTGCCAATAGGTGGTGTTGTTTCTGGCGTTCGTCCTGAATAACGGCTTCAGACGCACGACGAAACGCAGAGCTATCACCGCTAGCTCCGGCCTTTATCAATTGTCTCAGTACTTTTCCGTTTGCCATCTCAACTCACCCAGATGAGGCTCTCCAAATCGTTGTAATAATGACGCTTTGCCTAATTTTTGTCCATCAATCTATATCAAGGGCCGGCAAAGCTTTAATGATTTTCATGGTTTCTATAGCCCAATCTTTGGCATCATTGACGATCCCGCTCTTTTTATCTACAGCCAAAGCTTGGCCTCCATTATCCACTCGATAGCAGCCTTACCATTGACCGCATATTCATAAGCTTATAGTGGTATACCCCTGACCGTAATATGCTCGTTATAAATAACGATGCTATTGTCATTAACGCTTTTGCCATCCACTTTGATTTTGGGGCGCTTCATCTTAGTGACATAAAGTCTCTAGCTTCTAACTGATTAACAGTGCTCCTACCACAGTCAATAGATGCAGAATAAGGTTCAATATTCTCATAGTTCAAGTGCAATTCAGCCAAATCACGACCTGCTTGAGAGAAGCGGCAGAAATCCTTGGCGGTTTTTACATAAGGGATGCGGGGAAGTTCTTTACTGAGATTGTCTGCATAACGCCTGCGATAATCTTCACTGTGAAGGAGGCTGTAGATATAGTAGAAAATATCTCCCTTGTTGATTTTTTCAGTCAAAGGTTTGAACCCTCCCCCCTTGTGAAACCCTACCCCAACGGCACCCCCAATGGCTCAATCACCACTTTCTCCCCAGCCTCTACACTGCCGCTATCCCGCGCCAAAACAATAAAGCAATTAGCAGAAGCCAGGCCGGAAAGAATATGGCTCCCTTGGGTGCCAACCGGCTCCACCACCAAAGTCCCATTCTCATCAGTGCCATAAACACCACGTTGGAAATCGGTACGGCCGGGCTTTTTCTTTAGGGGTTTTAACAGTTTTGCCTGTAAGGCCTGCGGGCCAGTCCACTGATCGCCTTTCATCACACTCAGGGCCGGCACGGCCAGCTGGTAGAAAGTAACCAAAGCGGAAACCGGATTGCCGGGTAGGCCGAAGAAAGGGGTTCCCTGTAGGAAACCAAAGGCAAAAGGTTTGCCTGGCTTCATCGCCACTTTCCAGAAGCCGATCTCTCCCAGTTCTTCCAACACTTCGCGGGTGTAATCCGCTTCGCCAACGGAGACACCACCGGAAGTAATAATGGCATCGGCCTCTTGGGAAGCGCGTTGCAAGGCATTGGTAATGGCCTGTTTGTTATCTGGCAAAATACCCAAGTCCAAAATTTCCAGATCCAACTGATCGAGAGCAGCCAATAGAGCGATGCGGTTGCTATCGTAGATATCGCCTTTACCCAGGGCTTCGCCGGGCTGACGCAGTTCATCGCCAGTAGAGAAAAGGGCAATGACTGGTTTGCGCACTACTGCCACTGTGCCAACACCGGCAGCGGCGAGCAGGGCGATATGGGGAACGCTGATACGCTCTCCGGCCTTAAGCAAGCTAGCCCCTTCGGCCACATCTTCACCGCAGCGGCGAATATGATCCCCACGACGAACTTCACCGTTTATACGTATCGACTCTTCCTGGGCATCGACATTTTCCTGCATCACCACCGTATCCGCACCGGGGGGTACTGCGGCTCCCGTCATAATACGCACGCAAGTGCCCGGGTTTACTACACCGTCAAAAGGTGCTCCGGCAAAAGATTTGCCGATCAGCTCCAGCGGCAAGCCACTGGCCAAGTCTTCAAAGCGCAGAGCGTAACCATCCATTGCTGAGTTATCGCAAGGTGGCAAATTAACGGTGGAGAAAACATCCTCAGCCAATACCCGACCGGCGGCTTGTGCCAGGGGCAAAGTCTCAGTGCCACTGATTGGACTCAGTGCTTCGAGAAGTTTTTCGCGGGCACTTTCTATGGGCATCAGACCCGGTTGGCTACAGCAGTCGATAGTGGGCATAGAGAATTTCTCTTACTTCAGTCCTTTGCGGTGAGGGCAGATTGATCAGTGGTTTCGATCCTGGAAATCAGGGCGCCTTTGATTGACCATCCACACAGCGGCTTCCACACGGGAGCGCATCCCCAATTTCTTCAATAAGTGTTTAACGTGCACCTTCACTGTTGCATCACTAATATCTAATTCGCGAGCAATTAATTTGTTGCTCAGGCCATCGGCGATCAATTGCAGTATTTGGTATTCACGGCTTGTGAGAGAGGAGAGGATATCCGCTCCCGAGTTATCCGGTTTGCGCAGTGCCGAGGCGAGAATTTCTGTGAGACGCTGGCTAATTGCAAGCTTGCCATGAGTAGCCAGAATGACTTGTTCAAGAATATCCTCGGGCTCCATATCCTTGAGCAGGTAGCCATCGGCACCGGCGCGGATACAAGACACCACGTCGGCATTATTATCAGAAACGGTGAGTATCACGATACGCGAGGAAACATCTGCAGCGCGCATTGCGCGCAGTGTATCCAGCCCATCCATACCGCGCATATTCAGGTCCAATAGAATAAGGTCCGGCTCGTGTTGCTTGGCCAGCACCAACGCTTCCTCTCCACTACTGGCCTCGGCCACCAGCTCCAGGCCGGGCTCCATTGCAAATAATTGTTTAAGACCTTTGCGAA
Source organism: Microbulbifer sp. CnH-101-G (assembly GCF_052466775.1). Lineage (NCBI taxonomy): Bacteria > Pseudomonadati > Pseudomonadota > Gammaproteobacteria > Cellvibrionales > Microbulbiferaceae > Microbulbifer > Microbulbifer sp. CnH-101-G. Next base: position 4,107,419 of record NZ_CP174292.1, on the reverse strand, counting down.
ATAGCGGGTGGTCATCGACCATCATTACCGTAGCAGAAGAAATCATAGAGAGCCCCGCTTCAATCTGAAAATTGGTTTAAATCTGTACAGTGACTTTACCATAGCGTCCCATCTCGGCGCTTACCCCCTAAGAGGTAGCTATTACTCCAGGGCAAAAGGGTTACTTCCTGTTGGTAATTGAGTAGGCTCAAACCCCGGCCCATAGTGGCTGTACGAATCATTTCGAGGAGGAGTGGCCGCCGTGTCTGACATCTACGAGTGGGCCCCGGAGGACAGCAAATTCTGGCAGTCCAAGGGCAAGAAAATCGCAAACCGGAATTTGTGGATATCCATTCCCAGTTTGCTGTGCGGCTTCGCCGTGTGGCTCTACTGGGGCATTATTACCGTTCAAATGCTCAACCTTGGCTTCCCCATTGCCAAAGCCGATCTGTTTACCCTAATGGCCATTGCCGGCCTCACCGGCGCTACCCTGCGAATACCCAGTAGTTTCTTTATTCGATTGTTCGGTGGGCGCAACACTATTGTATTTACCACAGCCCTGTTGATGATCCCCGCCCTCGGCACCGGTATCGCCCTGCAGAGCAAGGAGACTCCACTGTGGGTATTCCAGTTGCTGGCGCTGCTGTCTGGTATCGGCGGTGGTAACTTCGCCTCTTCCATGTCCAATATCAGTTTCTTTTTCCCCAAGGAAAAGCAGGGACTGGCGCTTGGCCTGAATGCGGGTCTGGGCAACTTCGGTGTTACCACCATGCAGATCCTGGTACCGCTGTTTATGACCTTCGGTGCCTTCGGCGCTGCTGGCGGCGACCCCATGACCCTGGTGAGCAGCTCTGGCTCACTGATCGGCAAGATACCGGCCGGTTCTGAAGCGTGGATTCAAAATGCCGGTTTCGTATGGTTGCTGTTCCTGATCCCGCTGGCCTTTGTGGGTTGGTTCGGCATGAACAACCTGCGCACCGACGAAGTCACCCCGGATGTGGGCAGCTCTATCGGCGCGATGATGAAGATGACCATGATGTTGGGAATCGGCCTCTTCACCGCAATCGCAGGTCTGTGGCTGCTACTTCCCGAAGCGGCCAACGGTTCAGGCTGGGGCGTGCCCAAGGAAATCGTGCTGGTGCTGGTAATCACTGCTACCGTGTTCGGTTTGAAACTGCTGCCCGGTGAGATCAGAACCAGCTTGCAGCGTCAGTACCGCATCTTCAACAACAAGCACACCTGGGTGATGAGTGTCATTTACACCATGACCTTCGGCAGTTTTATCGGTTTCGCGGCAGCCTTCCCCCTGGCAATCAAAGTGATCTTCGGATACAGCCACGTAATGGTGGATGGGGTAATGACTCACGATACCATCAACAACAATGGCCCCAGCGCCCTGATGTACGCCTGGATGGGTCCGTTTATCGGCGCCCTGATTCGCCCGGTAGGTGGTTGGATCTCCGACCGTATCGGCGGAGCCCTGGTTACCCAAATCTGTGCCGCAATCATGGTGGCTAGTGCCCTGGGTGTGGCCTATTACATGAAGGCCGCCTACGGCTCAGCCACGCCGGAAGAGTTCTTCCTGCCCTTCTTCCTGCTGTTCCTGGTGCTGTTCGCCGCTACCGGTATTGGCAATGGCTCTACCTTCCGCACCATCGCCATGGTGTTCCCGAAAGAGCAGGCGGGTCCGGTATTGGGATGGACCTCAGCAGTTGCCGCCTACGGTGCCTTCTATATTCCCAAGGTCTTCGGCGAGCAGATCAAAGCCACTACCCCGGAATACGCCCTGGCAGGCATTGCCATCTTCTACGCTGTTTGCCTGGTGGTTAACTACTGGTTCTACCTGCGTAAAAACGGGGAGTTCTATAACCCTTAATTCAGTTTGACTCACGGGATACCGTTGCTTCGGGGAGGTTTTTACCTCCCCTTTTTTATGATGCACTGGTGAAGAAGCGATACCTCTCCCCTCAGCCATTTCCCTCAGCCATATCGAACCTTCATATTCCGCAGAAGTTTTCAGTACAAGATTATTCAAAGAGAAGTAAGAGGCTTACAAACCGGCAAGACTACCGGCCTTAAACTGGGCAAAGTAGGTAGTCCCTTCGCATAGTTTTAGACGCTCGCAGGAGAGACGGGAAATATCTGCGTAAAACACCTGCCCAGCAGCGGCTAACTGTAGGCGAATGCGGCCATCGGTAAGGTTCTGCTTAGCAACTAAAGTTACCGGCAGGCAATTGAGGATACTGGACAGGCCCGGCTTCTCTACACTGAGGCTAATATCTCCAGCTTCCAGCAGAAAAGCTGCGGTATCGCCTTTGCGATAATGGCCCGCCACCCTATCTGCAAAGATAGAAATCCCCCCTAAATCCAAAGTCAGCAGACCATCGTTTAGGGATTCCACTCGCGCTTCAATCCGGCTGCGGCAGCTATCCCCTACGCCGTGGCTATCCAGACGCAGGGCAACTTCAGGTAAAGAAAGTGGGGCGGACAAATTGGCAGAATCCATCCACAAACAGCGCTGGGCCAGCAGCTGGATTTCATCAAAGTCGTGACTGGTCCAGATTACCAGCGCCGGATATCGAGCCCAGAAATCCCGCAGGGTCGGCAATAGGCGCCGCAGTACTTGGGCGCGGTCTACCGCTGAAAGTGGCTCATCAAATAATTGCAGCGGCGCGTTGTTAAAAAGCTGGCGCAATACAGCCACACGCTGGGCCTCTCCACCAGACAATAGCTCTACCGGCTGATGGAGTAGCGGTTCAATACCAAAAGCCTTTAGCAGCCGATCATGCTCTTCCTCAGGTAGTGGCCTGCGGCTGTAACGGCGGGCCAGTGCCAGGTTATCTGCCACCGACTGGCCGGCAAACAGGCGGCTGTCCTGAAAGCCCAAAGAAAGCATTCTTTTGTGGGTAGCCAGGGCGCGGCGTCCGCGCTGCCAAACCGTATTGGCAAAAGTGATATTGCCACGGCAGTGGCGCTGGCCAGCCAAAGCAGCCAGTAATGTGCTCTTGCCGCTGCCGGAGGGGCCGGTAAGGCCAAAAATCCCAGAGGCAGGCAGCTCTAATTGCCAGGGACTCGCAGCGTTAAGCGGAGTCACCAGCCCTGAAACACTCAGTCCGGTGGAATCAGAAGTGGTAGACGCAGTACCGAATAGGGGTAAGGTGATTTCCATTAGCCCAGCACCCCCATTACCGGTTTAGCCTGCTCGTTGTTTGATCCGCGCGGGGCCAAACTATGTCCCAGCCAACGGGCAGCGAGTAGCAGTACCGTAGTAATTCCCATCAACATCAAAGCCAGCCGGTGCGCCGCACCGTATTCCATCGCCTCCACATGTTGATAAAGAGCAATAGAAACCACCTGGGTCTCACCGGGAATAGAGCCACCAATCATCAGCACTACCCCGAACTCACCCAGGGTATGGGCAAAGGTTAAAGCGCAGGCACTCACAATAGCGGCGCGACTCGCCGGCAAAAGAACTTTTAATAATGCCGCCCAGGGCGGTATACCCAGTGCTGCGGCAGCCTGGGTCAGGCGCTGGCCATTGGCATTAAACGCGGCCAACAGCGGCTGCACCATAAACGGCAGGGAATAAATCACTGACGCAAACACCAGGCCAGTGAAGGAAAACACCAAGGGGCCATCAAAAAGTTGTGACAACCACTGCCCGGGCGCATAGTTAGGGGAAAATAAAAGCAGTAAATAAAAACCCAACACCGTGGGTGGCAGTACCAGCGGCAGGGTAATTAATACCTCGATACCGTGGCGCCAGCGGCTCTGCCATTGGCTCAATTTCCAGGCCAAGGGCACGCCGATAATAAACAGGAGTAAGGTGGTTAAGCCGGCCAATTTTAAAGTTAACCACAGGGCCTGCCATTCGGCAGCGGCGATATTCATAAGCCACTCCCCCCATCTCTACTTCGATCTTGAGTTGGCAAAACACCGTAACCCAAGTGGTGTAGTTGCACCTGCACTTCCCCTGAACGCAAATACTCAGCGAGGGACTGCGCCTCTTTAGGCCGGCGGCTCTGGGTGGGAATCAGCAGCTGCTGTTCAATGGGTTTATACAAATGCTGCGGCAGCAACCAGTAGTTATCGCGGCCGGCTGCTTGCATCTGGCTGGCGGCGACAAAGCCCAGCTGCGCATTGCCGGAATCCAGCATTAAATAGGCTTGGCCGGCATTATGGGTCCGGGCTAATTGAGTTTGTTTTTTCTTCCACAAGTCCAGGCTTTGCAGCGCCTGCCGTGCGGCACTGCCGAAGGGTGCTACTTTCGGGTCGGCTAATACAATTTTATCGGGCCAGGTTTGCAGTAACTGCTCGATATTCGATTCCGATTTTGGGTGCCAGAGAGCCAATAAACCCAGGGCATAAGTCTGGCGACTGTTGCCCAGTGCCCCACCCTGCTTTTCCAACAGTTCAGGTCGCTCGCGATCCGCAGACAGGAATAAATCAAAGGGCGCGCGGTGCGCTATTTGTTGGTAGAGCACCCCGGAGCTACCGCTACTGATTTGCACCACACAGGCATGGCGACGCTCAAATTCCGGCAGTACCTCTTCCAGTGCCGGGCGGAAGCTGGCCGCTACCGCCACCCGCAAGGTGCAGTTATCCGCATTAACCGGCAGCGCGATGGCCACCATTAAAGCGGATAGCAGCAGGCTCAGCCGGCAGACCACTTTTCCATCTCCGCAGCATCACTAGCCCGAGCTTCGACCCAGCGCTCTGAAGGCTTACCGGACTCATCCGCAACCGCTTCACGCTTCCAGAAAGGCGCCTCAGTTTTGAGGCGATCCATGATGTATTGGCAGGCGGCAAAGGCAGCCTGGCGGTGGGGGCTGGTAACGCCGACAAAAACAATCTCGTCGTTGATCTGCATGGGGCCAACACGGTGGACGATAGTCACACGCCCCAGGGACCAGCGATCGCGGGCATCATTGATAATCCGTTGCAGGCTTTTTTCAGTCATGCCCGGATAGTGTTCCAGGGCCAGGCCGCAGACATCACTACCGGCATTGAAATCCCGCACCGAACCCACAAACAGGGCGCAGGCACCATCGCCACTGTTGCCTTGCAGCGCAGTATATTCAGCCGCTACTTCGAGGGGCGTTTCACAGACTTCAATACGATCAACGGCTGTCATATTGGCACCACTAACCGCCGGTAACCGGCGGGAAAAATGCAACTTCATCCCCAGCCTTCACCTGGGCTCCGGTTTCTGCCAGCTCCTGGTTCAGGGCCATACGAATATCATCCCTTTGCAGGTGCGGGCTCCAATCCGGGTGCTGTTCACATAGGGTTTTGCGCAACTCGCTAAGACTGCCGGAAAAGTCCTTCAGGGTAGTCTCGCCCATGCCCAATTGCTGGCGCAGACGCGCGAAAAACAGAACCTTTACCATCGCTTTACACCTCTGAAATTTTTACGCCTTGTCCGCAGCATCGCCGCGCCAGTGGCCGCGCTTACCGCCGGTTTTTTGCAGTAGCCGGGTTGGGCCGATTTCCATCGCCGGGTCCACGGCTTTGCACATATCGTAAATGGTCAGCGCCGCTACCGAAGCTGCGGTTAACGCTTCCATCTCTACTCCGGTGCGCCCGGCCAAGCGGCAGAAAGCGGTAATTTGCACACTGTGTTTTTCCGGCTGTAATTCGAAATCCACCGCTACCTTGGTCAACGCCAGTGGATGGCACAGGGGAATTAAATCCGAGGTTTTCTTCGCGGCCTGGATGCCGGCGATGCGAGCTACAGAGAGCACGTCACCTTTTTTGTGCGCCCCTTGGCTCAGCAGTGCAAAAGCCTCTGCACTCATACAGATACTACTCTCGGCCAGGGCGCTGCGGTCGGTGATGTCCTTCTCGGTAACATCCACCATGCTGGCTTCGCCGCGCTGGTTTAAGTGGGTTAACTGGCTCACAAATTACCCCCGGCTCTCGCAGGGTGCGCTGGCAAAGCGCACATGGGGGATAAAGTTGCAGGGCTTGTGGCGGGCATCCAACTGCTCCAGCAATATGCCCTCCCAAGCTGTGCGACAGGCTCCGGTGGAACCGGGCATACAACATATCAGTGTGCGGTTAGCCAGGCCGGCGAGCGCGCGGGACTGCACGGTGGAGCTGCCAATATCCCCCAGGGAAATATGGCGGAACAGCTCGCCGAAGCCGTCGACGGTTTTGTCGAACAGCGGGCTCAGGGCCTCCGGCGTGGAGTCGCGCTCGGTAAAACCAGTACCGCCGGTCACCAATACCACCTGCACTTTCGGATCGGCAATCCAGGCGGAGACCACCGCGCGCATCTGGTAAACATCGTCCGGGGTAATGCGCTTATCCGCGAGCTGATGGCCGGCCGTTTTGAGGGCTTCCACCAGGTACTGGCCAGAGGTATCGGTCTGCTCGTTGCGGGTATCGGATACAGTGAGTACCGCAATATTGAGCGGTACAAATTCTTTGCTAGCGTGTGCGGACATAATCAGTGGTCTCTCAAAAAACTGTTTTCTGGAGTTTTATCCGGCGTACTCAAGCCGAGATAATCTGCCGGCGTATTGATATTGCGATGCCAATCGCCAGCACTTTTTATGGGTATGGATTTGGCCCCCAGGTGACGCAGCAGCGCGCCGACAGAATTGCGCGCACTGCCTTCGACGGCACGGCGCAAATAATCCAGGCAGTCGCCATTTAAAGGCAGCCACAGGGGAAAAAAGAAGTTTTCAAAATAACAGGGCCGGCCATTTGCCTGCCCCTCTGCCAATAACTCTGCGAGGTGCTCCCGCCCGAGCAGGGGCATATCTACCGGAATTACCAGGGCCGCATCGGCTCCGGTTGCCAGGGCTACCGAATAAAGGCCGCCCAGAGGGCCCCGCTCTGGCACCAGGTCTTCAATCGCTCCGGGGCGGGCACCGCTGGTCACAGCTTTATCCAGCGGAAGTTCACTCAGCAATGCCTCGGCATGCTGCAAGAAATTGCCCCGTTGGGGGTGGGCCAGCAAGGCCTTGTCGCGGCCCATCCGGCTGGAGCGGCCGCCGGCCAGCACCACGCCGATTGTCGATTTACTAACAAGAGCCCTGGCCATAACCCTAGCCCCCCAGCATCGCCAGGTTGCGGGTAGCGCCGGTAAAACCTTCGTGCAGCTGGTGGCCTGCGGTCTTATCCACAATCAACTCGCGGATATGGGCTGCCAGTGCCTCGCTATCGCCAGCGGCGATGATTTCACGCATATCAAAGCCCTGGTCCGCAAACAGGCACAGGTGCAGCTTGCCCTGGGCCGATACCCGCAGGCGATTGCAGCTTGCACAGAAGTCTTTGCCGTAAGGGGTAATCAGGCCGATACGGCCGGCGTAATCCGGATGGTAGTACTCCCGCGCCGGACCGGCATCGCGGGTGCGGATCATCTGCTCCCAGCCTTCTCGCAGCAACAGGGTTTCTATATCGCCACCGGAGACATGGTTGCTGGCGAAGAACTCGCGGTTATCGCCGGTGCGCATCAACTCAATAAAGCGCAGGGTCACCGGAGTCTCACGAACCCAGGCGAGGAAGTTATCCAGCTCGGCCAGATTGTACTGGCGCATCAGCACTGCGTTGACCTTGGTATCGATACCCAAGGCCAGAGCGCGATCCAGGCCTGCTAAGGCTTTATCCAGGCGATTGTGGCCGGTGATATGGTGGAATTGAGCCGGGTCGAGGCTGTCGATGCTGACATTCACCTGATCCAGGCCCGCACGGTGCCAGTCGTCAATCTGACTGGGCAGGCGGTAACCGTTGGTGGTGATGGCTAAGCGGCGAATCTTATCGCTAGCGCGCACAGCTTCGAGCAGCGGCACTAGGTCTTTGCGCAGGGAGGGCTCTCCGCCGGTAAGGCGTACCTTTTCCGTCCCCAATGAAGCGAAAGCGCGCACCAGTGTGCCCACCTCAGCGACTGAGAGAGGATTTTCCCCTTCCAGGGAACGTCCGCAACCGATGCCCTCGGGCAGGCAGTAGTTGCAGCGGTAGTTGCAGATGTCCGTCACGGACAGGCGCAGGTAGTAAAACCTACGGCCAAAATTGTCTTGTAACATTAAACGCCTTTCCAATTTCGGGAGGCCGCGCAGTTTCCCGCTAGACCCTGGTGGCCGGTACGGCCACGGTCCCGGCACCTTGCAACGTCAATAAAAAACGACGCGGTTTAGGTAGCGGGACTCGGTGTTTAAACTGATGTCAGTGTATCAAGTTGGTTAATTTATGCTTGGGGCAAAGGTGGTACTCCTTAGGTACTCACAGTGATGCCAACCGTTAAGGGAAATAACATCACAAAGTGGAAATTCAGTGGGCAGAATGGCTAAAAACCGAAAAGTTCCCCTACAGAAATTGATCGGTTTTAATAAGTAAAACCCCGACCAGAGCCGGGGCCTCGCTATGAAGCGGCTTTATTTAATTAGAAATTCGCGGTCACCATTAACCAGAACTTGTCGGTATCCACGTTGTGATCGTCAGCCTGGTAAGAGGCGTATTTCACCAGTGCAGAAATTTCCTCTGTCAGCTTGCGGCCGTAGCTGATATTCCACTCATGGCCATAATTTGCGGAACCTTCATTCGCATCAAAGTTGTGATAGGCCATATTCAAGTTACCGCCGGCTATTTTCATAGCGCCGCTGATATACATATCCTCTACGCCGTCACCGGGGGTTGCCAGGAATTGGTCGGTGTAGCCTTGGAATTTATGCAGGGTAGCCAGCGGCGTTTTGAAACCAACGCCGTTATCAGAGCCCAGCACTTCATAACCGAGTTTTGCGGTTACCGGGCCCAGGTCGGCTCCAACTTCCGCCAAGTAGTAGTCCGCACTGTAATCGAAAGGGTTATCCGCAATATCGTTCTGGCGTGCGTAGCTCAGATTGGCTTTTACAGGGCCGAAATTGCCTTTGTAGTCCACGCCATAGGTGCGGCTTGCATTAGCTACTGCGTTTTCCAAATCGAGGTTATAAGCAAAGCCGCTCAGTTTATGCCCATCGGCGATCGGATAGCTTGCGTGTAACAGCTGGATATTGCCTTCAAATTCAGCATTGGAACTATCTTCACCAAAAACCCGGTTTACGTTGTATACGTAGCTGTAATCCAGCTGCAGGCTGTCAGCGCTGCCATACTGATAGCGAATGCCGTCGTAAGTCTGCTCGTTCTGCCTCCAGCCAACACCACCAACAAAACGCTGGCCATCTAGGTTAATACGCTGGCGACCAGCAGTAATTATGGAATTCTCACCGTTATAGCGAACATAGGCTTGGTTAACCTCGGTGCCATCTGGATCGGCCACTACCGGATAATTAGTTTTTCCATTGACGGTGGAGTTGTAGTTGTCGTTACCGACTGCAGTAACATCGTCCATCTCAAGGAAACCGCTGAAACCGCGATAGGTGCCACTGCGCCAGTTGAGGCGGGTTCTCAGCGTGGACGCGAGTGCATCCCCATTAATACCATCCTGGTCATAATCTTCCTGGTCGACGATCTCCACGCGATAACGCAGATTCAACCCAACTTCACCGGATTTAAGCGCGTCGACAAGAGTGGCATTTTCACCATCTTGCGCAGCGGCCTGCAATGCGACTGTGCTGCAGGCCCCCAACAGTAGAGCACCGAAAATTTTGGGAAATCTGGAAATGGTCATTACGCTTTTCCTTTGCAACAACGGAGTGACAGTGACAAATTACAATTTTTCAGACGTGGATGAAACCACAGTTTTTTTCGGTAGAAAAAAATAAATACTTCCTACCCTTTACACAAACATAATTCGATTTTGGTAGTGGGCGCTACCTATCTGGCAAAGCCGCAGAGTTACTCGCATCCTCATGCAAAAAATTATTTTGCCTGGCGAAGGCCAAACGCTGTTGATGCTGCTCCCTCTGGATTGCCAGGTACATGACCAACATACAAACTGCCAGTACGCCGTAGAGCAACATAAACGCCGCACTGTGAATACCCACTAAATCCTGTGCGATACCAAACAGGACCGGCAGAGTAAAACCACCCAGCGCACCGATTGTGGCTACAGTGCCACCGACACTGCCCATATGTGCCGGAAAATTATCGTTTATCGCCTTGTAAACCGAAGCGCGACCAAACCCCTGGGCAATACCAATCACCAGCAATAACAAGGTAAACAGCTCTATGCTCACCTCGATATTTAGATGCACATCCCGTTCCACCCCATGAATCGTCATACTGGTCGGGGGATAGCTGAGAAAAAACAGGCTTACCAGGCAAGTCCAGAACACACTCCAATTCACCGTGCGCGCACCATAGCGATCTGCAAACCAGCCACCCAGCGCACGCAGCGAGCTGGACAGGGCCACAAACAGCAGGGTCAGCGCCATCGCCACCTGGGTGCTGACTTCGTACACCGCCAGGTAGTAATTCGGCAGCCACAGTAAAAGTGCGAGAAAGCTGCCGAAGACAAAATAATAATAGAGCCCATAGCGCCACACCTTGATCTGCATCAGTGCTCTTAGATGGTGATGAATTTTTGCCTTGCTGCGACTGCGCATGTATCGAGTTTCTTCAGGCGCACAAAATTCGAATAACACCACCATAAGCAAAATACCGACCGCATAAATCGACCCAATCCATTCACGCCCCAGCCAATTCTGGATCGCTGGCGCCAGGGCCAGGGTAATCGCTGCCCCGGCGTTGCCTGCACCAAAAATGCCCATCGCGGTGCCCTGTTGCCTCCTTTCGAACCACGGAGTGATATAGCGAATACCCAACACGAAGGAGACCCCGGAAACCCCCAGCCACAAACCGGCCAGTAGGTGCTCACCGTAACTCTCGATAAACGGCAAGAGTAAAAGTACGGGGAGTAGCAATAGCATTTGCAGGAGGATGAGTTTTTTTGCCGAGAAATATTCCACCAACAAGCCGGCGGGAAAACGCAGTAGCGCACCGCTCAGGATCGGCGCGGCCAGTAAGATGCCATATTCTGTGGCTGAGAGGTCTAGCTGCTCACGGACTTCCACTCCAAGCACCGCATAGAGTGTCCACACGGAAAAGTTCGCAGCAAACATGGCCGAGGCAAATATCAGCACACGCCCGGCGAGTTGCTGGGTATATTGCACGGCGGGCTTCTCCTATTTTTTCAGTTTTCGGGAAAATGATTTGGTCACCACATCGGCTGCCCGATCAATACGCACCTGTTGCGCCGCTACGAACGGATTGAAAACAGCATTACCGGTAGAGGCCACCTGCCAGCAAGATGCATAAAAACCCCGGCAATCACAATTACTCCCAAAAACTCTCCGCTCATAAGGCGATTTTTTATGGCTACTCAACAAGGGGTAAACCTTATTCAATAGGCACCAGCTCCCCGTAAAAGGCACTACCCCAAATGGGCTAACACCAAGCACCAAAGCCTTTATGTAGTACCCAACTACCCCCTTTGTATACTTTCCCTGTAGCGCTGCTCAAATACTATCGGCCATGACCCTATCCACCTCTAAGTTGCTGTGAAGCCGGAGAAATTAGTCATGAGTCAATCCAGCGGCCTCAATTTATTTAATTGGGGCGATCCCAAAATAAAGACGCTGCACGTTACCTGGTTTGCGTTTTTCCTAAGCTTCGTGGTGTGGTTCTCCCACGCTCCGCTGATGGTCTTTATCAAGGAAGCGTTCGACCTCACCAGCCAGCAAGTAAAAGCCCTGTTAATCCTCAATGTGGCACTCACCATCCCCGCCCGTATCATTATCGGTATGCTGGTGGATAAATTGGGGCCGCGCCTGGTGTACAGCGGGCTGCTGATGACCTCATCTTTAATCTGTTTGGGCTTCGCCACCGCAGACAGCTACCAATCCCTTGCCCTGTTCCGCTTCCTGCTGGGATTTGTGGGTGCCGGCTTTGTCATTGGTATCCGCATGGTGGGTGAATGGTTCCCAGCCAAACAAGTCGGCCTGGCAGAAGGTATTTACGGCGGCTGGGGGAATTTCGGTTCTGCTGCCGGTGCCATGACCCTGCCCACCATCGCCCTGTTGTTCGGCGGTGAAGACGGCTGGCGCTATGCCCTGGGCCTCACCGGCATCATCGCCGGCCTGTACGGCATCATCTACTACCGCGTAGCCCGCAACACCCCTAAAGGCTCCACTTACTTCAAGCCGAAGAAGAGCGGCGGCCTGGAAGTGACCAGCAAGCGGGATTTCTACTTCTACCTGCTGATGAATGTGCCCATGTACCTGGCACTGGCGGCGCTGGCTTATAAACTGTCTCCCAGTGGCGTAGCCCTGCTGAGCCAAAATGCCACCTACGTAATGTGGGGACTGCTGGTAGCACTGTTCGCCTTCCAGACCCGCATGATCTGGAATGTAAACAAAGACCACCTGCGCGAAGGTGTGCCCGAGCTGGAGAAATACAACTTCAAGCAGGTAGCCATCCTCGACCTGGCCTACTTCGTCACCTTCGGCTCTGAGCTGGCCGTGGTTTCTATGTTGCCCCTGTTCTTCCTGGAAACCTTTGAAGGATTGAGCCCGGTGAAGGCCGGCCTGCTCGCCTCTGGCTTCGCCTTTATGAACCTGGTGGCCCGCCCAACCGGCGGATACTTCTCTGACAAACTGGGACGCCGCCGCAGCCTGATGTTCCTGATCGGCGGCCTGGCAGTGGGTTACTTTGTACTGAGCCAGATCAACGGCGGCTGGTGGATTCCCGCTGCGGTAGTTGCCACCATGTGCTGCTCTTTCTTCGTGCAGGCCGGTGAGGGTGCCGTATTCGCCATCGTGCCCCTGGTAAAACGCCGCATGACTGGGCAGATCGCCGGTATGGCCGGGGCCTACGGTAACGTGGGTGCTGTTACTTTCCTCACCGCCCTGTCTTATGTCAGCTACAGCCAGTTCTTCCTGATTATCTGCGGCGCAGCAGCGGTGATCTTCTTCGCCTGCCTGTTCCTGGAGGAGCCCAAAGGCAATATCGCCGAAGTGCTACCGGATGGCACGGTGCAGCTGATCAGCGTGGAGTGATTGGAAAGCTGTTATCCAGCAACAAATGCAAAGGAGGGCCAATGGCCCTTCTTTGTTTTTCGCCGTCGGTCTGAGGGGACGAAAAGAGAGTGGAGAGAGCTGTGAGCGAAACCAATTCCGGGGTGCAAACAGAAACCGAGGCAAACCCCGAAGCCCAGACACCGCGATTGAGCCACGGCCTCTGCACCAGTGCCGGCATCAAACCGCAGAACGAAGATGCCGCAATCTATCACTGGCCTGACAACCCGCACTTACAGGAATACCTGGGCGCAGTCGCCGCACTGGCAGACGGGGTCAGCTCCGCCGAAGCCGGCGCCCTAGCCAGCCACACCGCCACCGAGCAGTTTGTGCGGGACTATTACAAGGTGCCGGATACCTGGTCTGTCGCCCACGCCGGACAGAAAATCCTCGCCTCCATTAACAGCAAGCTATACCGCAAGAGCCATGACTTTCCCCAACAGGAAAAGGGCTTCCTCTGCACCTTCTCAGCCCTGATTTTTAAATCCCGCACTGCCCACTATTTCCATATCGGCGACAGCCGTATCTATCACCTGCGCGGCGACAACCTTAAATGCCTCACCCGGGACCACAACATCACCCTGGCCCACCGCCAGCAGATGCTATCCCGTGCGCTGGGCATGGATACCGGCCTGCAAGTGGATTACGGCCAGCTCAGCCTGGCTAAAGACGATGTGCTGCTGATTACCAGTGACGGGGTGCACGACTTTATCAAACAGGATTTGCTGCGCGAGCTGTTGGCAGAGTCCCAATTAAGCGAACAGGAAACAGCGGAGACCCTGGTGCGCCTCGCCGAGGAAAACGGCAGTGACGATAACCTCTCCGCATTAGTGGTAAAGGTAAAAGCATTGCCACAAACCACCCTGGACGATTACAGCCGCCAGCTTACCCGCCTGCCCTTTCCTCCGGAGTTGGAACCAGGCATGGTATTGGATGGTTACCAGGTAGAGCGGGAGCTATTCTCCTCCCAGCGCAGCCAGCTGTACCTGGTGCGCGACAGTGCCACCGGCGAAACCCTGGTAATGAAAACCCCCTCGGTAAATTACGAGGACGATATCCACTATATCGACCGCTTTATTCAGGAGGAGTGGATAGGCCTGCGTATTCGCAGCCCCCAAGTAGTGCGCCTGCACCGGCAGACCCGCCCACGCACCGCGCTCTATTACCTGATGGAGTATGTGCAGGGCAGCACCCTGGAGCAGTGGATCACCAATAACCGCTTTCCCAAACCGGCGGAAGCGTTTCGTATTCTTAAGGAAATTGCCACCGGACTGCAGGCCTTCCACGATCAGGAAACCATTCACCAGGATTTGCGCCCGGCCAATATCATGATCGACGGCGACGGGCGGGTAAAAATTATCGATTTCGGTTCAGTCTACGTAGCCGGCAGTGCTGAGATTTTCCGCCCCCTGGAGCACCCGGAAGCGCTGGGCACCGCCAGCTACTCCGACCCCCACTATATCCTTGGGCACAACAGCGGTATTCGCGGCGATATCTATGCCCTCGCCACTATTGCCTACGAAATGTTTACCGGCGAACTGCCCTACGGCGAGGAAATCGAAAACTGCCGCTCCCACGCCGATTTCGAACGTCTGCGCTACCGCACCGCCAGCCAGTTTAATCCCGTAGTCCCCATCTGGTTCGACCGCGCCCTGGAACGGGGATGCAGTATCGACCTGGAACAGCGCTATTCCACCCTAACGGAATTTATGCGCGACCTGGCCAATCCGAACCCGGATTACCTAAGGGAAGATCCTACTGAGAAAGGGGATGCTTCACTTTTTTGGAAGATCCTTTGTGGAATTTGGGTGGCTACTTTGTTGGCGGTGGCTGCGTTGTTTTCATCTGCCACTTGAGGGCTCATTTTGAGAAGCGAGGTTTGATAGATCAGTAACAGCTCAGTATCTCTGGTTGCCATTTGGTTGAAAATCTATAACCTTCCGCAAGGATGAACTTTGTCTTGCCTTGGGGCAAATGAAGCCAGCCATATGGTCAGCGCTGGGCACTTTAATCAGATATAAATATTTGAAGTAGTTAGAGTCATATAAGGAAATAGAGTGGAGCAGTTCAAAACAACGGAAGACTTAAGGGACTCGATCAAAAGGCTAAGCAAATGGTTTGCAAGGCCAATTGTCGAAGGTGAGCACCCAACACTGCATGTCAATCCAAACAGTACTAATCGGGAAGTCGTAAATGGCATCCAAAGAGATGATTATGTTTTCTCCGGGTGCGGCAACTGGATTATCCCTTCAGCAGAACACGGGCTCTCATTTTCTGGCCACTGGCAGCACTTAAAGGGTATCCACCGGATGAAGTCTAAAAGAAATCCGGGACAAAGAGTTCATGTATATTGGGTATTGGAAAAGGCTGATATTCCCGAAGGTTTAGAGTTCATCGTAGACCCAACAGATAAAAAGAAGCAACACTACCTTCTTGCCGCCACAAAGAAAATGACCGTTTCAGAATTGCGATCAAAATTAGAATGGGTCGCAGATAGAATGTCTGTAATTCGAGATGCACAGGATACGTTATGATTGAATTTAGAAACATAAAAGAGAAAGAACTTTTAGTTCATTATGCAAATGTGTTTGGAGACAAAAATGTTCTAAATATCATTGAGTCTGGTGTCAGTAGCGAATTAGAAGCAGCAGCTTTGGCAAAGTTCTACTGGAAAATAGTTGACGAAACAATTGAGGATAAAGATCTGGAGTATATTCTGGAAAGAATATACACAACCTTGCACATCCATTGTGGTAATAATGGGTACTCCGATGTTTGGGATAACGAAATACCGTAATCGTAGGCACTAGGCATGGCCAACTATCCTGCCAAGAGGAAATAATTGCTCGGCAGTAGTTGTAAAGCTAGAGGCACTACCACAAATGATCCTGCTGCCAGCTTACCCACATGCCATTCCCGCCGAAGTTGGAACCGAACGGCAAGGAAATCGAGAGCTGCCGCTCCCACGCCGACTTCGGACTTCTGCACTACCGCACTGCTAGCCAGTTTAATCTCATAGTCCCCATCAGGTTCGACCGCGTCCTGGAACGCGGATGCAGTAACGACCTGGAACAGCACTACTCCACCCTAACAGAATTTATGTGCAACCTGGCCAATACCAGTCCAGGTTACCTGCGGGAAGATCCTACTAAGAAAGGCGATGCCTTTTTGTTTTGGAAAATTCTGTGTGGGATTTAGGTAGCTACGTTGTTGGCGGTGGTGGCATTGTTTTTATCTAGTGTTTGAGGTCAGGGGCATCCTGTACGATAGTCCGTATTTGCTTATAGTCTGGCTCAGAATATACATAAAACAATCAGCGTTATCAGAAGTGATAATTCAAGAGAATCCGTCCATATCTACTAGGCGATTATTTACTAACCTAACTGACATACCTATTGGTATGCTCTTTGATTAAATGACTTTCTACTCTTTGAATAATTTGACAAGTGATATAAAGTCTTTTTAAGGTTATTTAATGCGTCAAACCAGAATGGAATTAAGAATGCCTGAAATGTTAGAAGTAAAATTTTTCAAAGATGGGATCGATGACTTTATCAATTTATTGAAAAGTGAAAAAGTTCCTTTTGAAGAATTTTTTCGCTTTCCACCACAAGTAGTAGCTGCCTCTGGAGAGTCCCTCGAGATAATGAAAGCAGTTGCAGGCTTATCCATTACTCCATCAATTGCGGCAATAGTTGTTCCGTGGTTAAAGAATAGATCTTCTCGAAAAGTAATACTCCAAATGACCGACAAAAAGATAGTACATATTGAAGGTTATTCTAAGGAGGAGATCTCTAACTTAATTGCAGATGCTTCGAGTATTACCATTATTCAAACTGAGCCTGACCAATAGTATAATAAGCTAATTGGCCACACCTATATTACGCGTCTCTGTATTTCACATACAGATGATTTAGAAAGCATCCTATCAAGAAAACATAGGAACTCTTAGTCAGGGAAGAAAATGGAAACAAATAGCATAAGAATTAGCAATTTACAAAGGAGCGAACTTCCTGTTCTTTGGAAGAATCTAAATTCTAATGAGCTAAACACACTCATCAAGCGTTCAAACTCAAAAGAGATTTCGTTGCTCATAGGGCACACAAACGAGCAGGGGCTAACTTATTTATTTTCTATCTTTGAGTCAGAAAATATAAACAAGATATTTGAGAGCCTTTCAAAGAATGAATTAAACAAAATATTTGTCCTTCTTAGCAAGAAAGAGCTATCCAGAGTATCAAAAACATTAAATGAAAAAACATTAATAAAAGTGCTAGCTTCAGCAAGCCAAACTCAAAGGGATAGATTGCTTTCATCCTTTCCTATAGATGAGAAAAAGGCAATTCTAGAAGTAATTGATGAAGAAACTGATCTTGATAAAAACTATAAAAAATATCTTGGAGAAAAATTCGAAAATTCTTTAGAGAGAGAAGCATTTCAAAGAATCATAGAGCTAGAAGAGAAGGAAATATTCCTAGAGAGGCAGCAACAAGCAAGAAAAGACCAATATGCCGAACAGCTTGAGAATATGCGTTCTCAAATTGCTCATGCAGAAAAAGAGTATGCATTCCAGACTAAAAGACTAAAAGACTTAGAGAACAATCAATTTAAAAGAGAAAATGATCTAAAGGAACGCATTAGAATACTGCAGGAGGAGCATCAAAAGCAGGTACAGGGCAAGATAGAACTGAAGGTACCTGAGTTTGTAAAAGAAGCAGTAAATGCTTTAGAAAAAAAGGAAACCGATTTTTCTTCTAAGTCTAAAAACTGGAATCTTCAGGGAACAATAGCATTAGGCCTGTCGATATTAGCCGCCGTAGCTGCTTTGATTTATGGCAGCTTTGAATTTAATACTGCGGCAAAAGAAAATATTGACTGGTTCTTTTTTTCTTTTCTCTTAATAAAAGGCTTAATAGTTGTAACCTTATTCGGAGCATGGGCTAACCATGCATACAATATTGGCAATGCTTATATGCATGAGTCACTTAAAAGAAGTGACAGAATTCATGCTATAAACTTCGGTAAGTTATATCTTGAAGTATATGGTAACGATGTAAGTCAATCCGACATGAAGTCAATTTTCGAAAATTGGAATCTAGAAAGTGATAGCGCGTTCACAAAAGTTCAAAAAACTTCATTTGAACCAAAAGTAATTGAACAAGTTACTCAGCTTGTTGCAGTAATTTCTGCAGCAGCCAAAGATACCCGAAGTAAAAATGAAGAAGAAACAAATAAGTAAATCCAGGTGGCACCTACGGCGCGCCTGGTTTGATGTTTGTTTAAAATCTCAAGGGTTTTTACTCCTCTTCACCTGTTCTTTTTGCAGCCGCATATATATTTCCTCACGGTGAACAGGTAGAGATTTGGGAGCACGTATTCCTATCTTTACCTGATTACCCTTAACTTCCAATACGGTGACTGAAACATTGGCTCCAATCCTTAGGTTTTCACCAGTCCGGCGCTTTAAGATCAACATAGTTATTTCCTACTGATATTCAGATTATGGATAGACCTTCTCTGATGGAAGGCTGAGAAAGTAACTTTTTGAGGAAATAGGGGGTGGTGCGCGGGAACGGTAGGCATAAAAGAAGAAAAGGCAGGCACAACGCTTCCAGAGCTTGGGGAGTCGCTCCAAGCCGCTGAATGTTCTCCACTTTATTGAAGACGAGCGGGTTTCTAGCGTATGATCCATATAGCCATTTTGATAGGTAGATTATCAATTTGGTCAGCTGGCCCCGGGTGTTGCTGCACCTTGGGTCAGCGCCTTTTACTGTCTCTTACGTCACGCTACCGTTCTCCTGTGAGAAGATGGTTCTTTAGAAAACTCTTAGATGTCTTGATTCTCTCGAATCCCTTTGGTCTTTGGTCATCGGCCTTCCAAAGGCCACCCTATTCCGGCCAAAATACCAATAAATATCTATCGATTTTACGCAGCTTTGACACTAAAACAAACTGAATAAAATTCAACAAGATCATTTTAGTGCCTATATTTTTTTGCGTTTGTGCTTGGAAACTTTCAGTTGGACAAAATTGGATTCTTCACCAAATCTCACGTTTCAATTAGAAAATTAATAGATAAACAATATCGTCACTAAAAATATCTTTATGTTATCGATAAGAATTTAAAGGTACTGGATTTAAATTCTGACATCTAACTTGTTGATTTTTAAAAACTTATACCCTTATGCGAGAGAAGTAATATGCCTTGTATTAGCATCAACACTTACCTATCGACTGATTGATATATTTCCCTGTTTAGGATGAGTGCCCATTCTTGGGGTAAGTTGACTAATGATATGATATAGCTTCTTTTGAATACACCGTTAAGCAAGACAGATTATGGAAGACAACAGGATTTGGGTGGATAAACTAGTTTTAGATTGGTGTGTACGCTCACAAAGCTCTTCTGAAACCAGTCATAAGGACCGAATGCGGGCTTATGAACTGTGGAATCATGCGGAGTCTATCCTTAACTCTAATAATGATGAGTTGCACCGAGTTGACGCAATTTCAACTTTGAAACGTTGTTTGAATCAGCGATTAAAGTTCATTGAATACGTATATGGCTTTAGGGAGATATCCTTAGACTCATCCCCCAAAGGATATTTAGAGCTTCTTGAAACATTTAATCTAGTTCGACCTCTTATGTTGAAAAAGCTTATGACTATCAGGAATGACATTGAACATAATGATGCTGAGCCTCCAAGTATTGAACGTTGCTTGGAATTACCTGATTTATCTTGGTATTTTCTCAAATCTACTGATGGTTTTTTAGCATGGAGACAAGATGATTTTATATATTATGATGTAGATGATAACGGCAGAGAAACACAATACTGGATAAATATTGCAGTTGATTTTGACCTTAATCATAAGTTCAATGTCAGAGGTTGGGTTCCTAATGAAATCGTAGCCATGGAACCTTTTGATGGGGCGATAGAGCTATTTGTAGATTCTATTGGTAAAAACAAGGATAGGTGGCCAAACAAGAGCATCCATGAAGATAAGCTGGATAACGATATCTATTTCAGAGGTATATTAGGAGAAAACAGTAAATTCAAGCATCAAGTATTACGGGATGCTTTGAGTATATTTTAGTGTTTATCAAACGTAATTTTGAGCCACCAGAAAGAATACTGGAGGGCTACTAGTTTTGAATGTTGGTAGCCCCACGAGGTTCTGAATTAGCTTTGTAGCGGTGAGAAGGATCGGGTCCTAGTTAGAGCGCTGCTACGAGATTCTCCGAGAAGTTCAACCCTTTCAGCTCAGCCTCTTCTACCAGAGTCTTGAAGCGTTCTCCACAATAGAGATTCGCACAGCGGTCAAATCGAGTCTTGAAAATTAAATTTGAAGCAACATCTTCATCGGTGAAGCCGATGTTTTTAATTCCCATCCAAAGATCATCTTGAATATCAGCCTCACTTACGGACTTGTCGGCGGAAACCGCATTCAAGCAGTTAAAGATTACATAGGGCTCACCATCCAGGGTAATAGGCAGGAACTCCCCATACGACGCAAGCTCTTTAGAAAGCACTGAGTGGGCTTTCGATGAGAGCACCAAGTGTGCTCCATTCCAAGTAGTGATATCAGGTTTAACGCTCTGATCTAAACCTTCTACCTGGATAAAAGCCCCTCCATGATCCTCCCAAATATCCTTGATAGACTTATTGTCCCAAGGATAATTCTTAAAGGCTTTCATACCGCCCATTCGTTTACCCACGGTGAACATTAGCTTCTTGAGGTCAATACTGAGATTCAAAAAGTCTTCGTGGTTAAAACTGATCCTATAAGTCATTGCCCATTCCAATTCTTATCAGAAGGCGCTGTCACCTTCTCCGGTTGAGTACCATTCTTCAGGTGTGTACGAATAATGGTCAACTTAGCGCGTATTTCAGATTCACTATTAAGGTTATTGATTTGGCCGTAAACCCAACGCTCATAATTGTGCGTGTGGATCTTACTATGAGGAGTTGCTTTAGGCATTGCCCAATGACCGTTCTGCTCGCTTGAGCGCGGCATCCACACACCGTTATCAGGATCATTTATCCTAACATCGTGCATGAAAAGTGTCAGTCGGACATCGGCGGTAGCAGGTAGCTTGCCTTTCCCTTCAACAATATGGTGAGCTGTGTACTCTTTACTAGGCTTGGCCCTACCAACTAGACGTAGGTTTGTTTCAAGAACTTCAGTAGGGTGGTGCCTCTCCTGCTCATAGGCTTCTATACGCTCTTCATCGTCCTCTATACCCCGAAACTCATCTCGGTACTGCTGAAGCTGACTCTGAACCGAAACCATTGTCATGATTGTTCGACGTTCATGCTTTAATTGTTCCATTTCCACCTTGAGACCTGCCAAGCGCTCCTTCCGCTGCTCTTCGGTTTCACCCGCCACTTTCAGCTTACGATAGTGATAGTTCTTACAACGATTCTCATATTGTTGAATGCAAAGGTCTAGTGGGGAGAGCTCCCAAACATGGGGAGTCACACGTCTACCTTGGTCGTATTCCATCAGTCTTCTCGGTAAGGTGGTTTAACTATGACTAAATTGTCGATGGACACGACAAGTGAGTCCAGGGACTTAATAGCTTGGTAAGCTCGATATGAGACCCAATTATCAAAAATACCATTATTAGAATAGTGTGAAACTAGAAGTGTCAGATATGTATAGAATTCGGTCAAAAAAATCAGGTTGATTCTTGCACGCTTGTACCGCATAGATAATTCACTTTCAAGATGGAATCGTTAGTTATAAGTTATTTAGTAGATATTGATTTTGAAAAATATTATTCACTTACACTAGATGCCTCAGATCTTGCAGAGAAAATGCCATTTTATATTCAGCGATTTTGTGCAAAACCGAGGCTAGATAAATGGGTAGCTGCCAAAGCGCACCTCTACGCTAGTGATAATTACACAGGTAAAGAAGAATCTACACCAGACATAACTATTTGGGCTTTATGAAATATGGCTCTAAGCCCTAGAGCATTTCCGGCTCTAAAAAATATTCTCAAATCATCTGGTGAGTTCTTACCACATCGCACTATTCAGGCATTTTTTAATCTCTTAAGATTTACCAGCAAGTGATATGATATAGCTTTGTTTAAATACGCTGTGAACATCAAATGGAAAAGCGCAAGAAATTACTTTGGTTCAGCCTTCTTACTGTCTCTCTAATTGGAGTCGGATTCATACTTGGCATGTTTAGCAGTGCCCTAAAGCCTCCAGCAAATGCTGGCGAACTATCTCCTAGTATTGATATAGCTGATCTAAGGCCGGGCGAAATACTTACTCGGGATGTAAATTATGAGGCGGGAGGGAAGTGGGGCTTTAGATACATAATTTATAAAAACTATGAGTCCGAAATCACAGTTTTTGGCGTTCCCCTCAGAGAAGGCATGGTAAATATGCCAGATATAACGTGGTGGAGGTGGGGCACAGAATGTAGGAATTTCGGGCCGACCATGAAAAACGGTAAGGTAGTCCCACAAAGCCAGTTCAAATGTCATGATCACGAATTAAATACGTGGTTTGCCAAAGAAAATGTCTGGGATCTTGATGGGAATAACCTCGGCAAATATACAGAAGACATGGAAAGAGTAAGATTTTCAATAAAAGGTTTTGACCTTATACTACATATGTATTATTAGAAAATAAATCTACCCAGTCTGTCATAGAGTTTTTTAATGTCTGGCCGGCTTCATCATGAGAGAAGTAAAATTAAAAAATAATATGGGAAGAACAAATTATTTAGTATGTAGACTTAGTATCGCGATGCTATGTGGGTTCATCTCATATTTGCTGGTAGCGACCTTTCCAGCCTTTATTGCTCCAGAATTAGCAAATTTTTATGGAACACTAGGACTGTATTTCCTTTATACCGCCGTTGCTCAATTAGCAGGGTTGTTATTTGTGATATTTAGGAGCAAGCGAATACTGAATATCGCAAACCTAGTCTTAACCTTGATGTGCTTTATACCTGTAATAATTTACTTTATAAAAATAGCTCCAGATGGCCTAAACCCATAAAATTGGCACGATCGAACATTTTCTGCTGAACAACTGTTACTCTGCTGCTACAGAACTTACTGTAAGCTTTGAGTATTCCATTGAGAAGGCAAAGGTACTATTATCCAAATAGATCCTGTTAACGGTTGTGAGTAATGAGAGCAAAGTTACAAGAATTAGTAAATGATAAACCCATAGAGCAAAGCCCTCATTATCTTCTGAGTCAAGAATTAGAGTTCGAATTTTTAAAGTCTATTTTGACATTCGCTATGGCATTTATAGGCGGTATTGTTACTCTCAAAACTGCTCTTGGCATTGATAAACCTATTAATGAAGGGTTAACCTATTCTTTAGCCACCGTTGTATTATCAGCTGTATTTGCCTTTCACGCACAACAAGAATTAATTAGTGACCTACGTAAGGGTCGGACAGCTAGTAAAATAAAACGCCTTTTCAGACATTTTCCCGGATTTTTCCTCCTTGGAATATCTATCAGTTATGCCTTTAGCTATTTCGAAAGCTCATTGCACTAACAGTACAAACTTAATAAATTGTTTAAGTGCTCCTATACAGCCGTTGTTCAAATAGCAGGGTTTTTATTTGTGATATTTGAGAACATGCGATTCCTGAATATCGCAAACTTGGCTTTAACCTTGGATGTGTTTATACTTTTAATAATTTTTTATGAAAATAGCCCCAGATGGCCTAAGTTAACAATATTGGTACGAACGAACCTTTCTTGCTGAACTACTGTCGCTTTGTTACTAGAGGTCTTACTGTAGGTTTTGGACATTCCATTGGACTAGTAAAGATACTATTATGTAAATAGATCCCATTGACGGCTGTATGTAATGAAAGAAAAATTACAAGAATTAGTTATTAATAAACCCATAGAACAAAGCCCTCATTATCTTCTGAGTCAAGAATTAGAGTTCAGATTTTTAAAATCTAATTTGACATTCGCTATGGCATTTATAGGCGGTATTGTTACTCTCAGAACCGCTCTTGGTATTGATAAACCTATTACTGAAGAGTTCACCTACTCTTTGGTCGCCGCCGTATTATCAGCTCTATGTGCCTTTCATGCAAAACATGAATTAATTAGTGACCTACGTAACGGCCGAACACCTAGTAAAATAAAACGCCTATTCAGACGTAACCTCGGACCTGCCCTCCTTGCAATATCTATCGGGTTTGCCTTTAGATATTTCGAAAGCTCATTACACTAACAGTACAAGCTTAATGAATTGATTAAGCACTCCGTTTTAACCGAGTAATTAAGATAGGGGGCATGGGGAATATGATAAAATCTTTGATCCCCATAGGCTGAGGTACAAGGAATAGTTGCGATTGACAAGGATATAATACAGTCCTTCACATAGGATCACCTTCTTAATTTGCTGTCGCTGATGAGTCGCTACGGTAGAGTTTCTAAAAAATGCTTAAGCTAAGACAGTTTGATAAATCTGATATTGATTCACTTATATTGTACCTTAATGATAATGAGGTAACGCGATATATAACAGATGCCATACCTCAACCCTATACAGAGAGTGATGCTCGTTGGTGGGTTGAAAATAGTGAGAATTCAAGCCTAACAAAAGCGATCGAGTACAATGGAGATCTTGTAGGATGTATATCGGCTAAGGTAGGTGAATTTGAATATAGCTGCGGCGCTGAACTGGGTTACTGGATTGGAAGGAAGTTCTGGAACAATGGAATTGCTACTGAGGCAGTTCGAGTCTTTACGGATATGCTTTTTAAATATACAGATATCGTCCGGTTATTTGTTTCTGTAGTTTCCATAAATGGTGCATCTATTAGAGTCCTAGAGAAAAATGGCTATTTGTATGAAGGTACTCTTCGAAAAGCGTCATGTAAAAATGGCCAATACTTCGACGAATATTTATACTCAAAAATTAGTGAATGAGGATACTTGAAGTCAAGATCAAAGGTTCATTGTATGGCCCACCCCTTCACCACACGCTATACACTATGACTGAGTTCTTACATTAGTTTGCATGCTTCGAGTGCCAGGTTGCCTTTTAGCGCCAGCGATTGAGGATACATCATCGGGCTCAGCACATCAGTCTGATTTAAACATCATCCATAAGTGTCCAAATTGCGGTCCTCTTTACTGCCATCCCGCTATCGAAGGTTTGTACGGACCAACTTATCTATAACAGAGCGTTGGCCCAAAGCCGCTATAATCAAACTCGCGGGATAGGCTCCGCCTAGTTTGTTAAATTTTTTAAGCTGCATGACAGCTCGGTCAACCTTAGCGTTAGACAGTGGTAGGTATTTGTCCATGCGTTCGACCACAATCGGACGCGAACGGAGAAGAATCGAAAAATGAACAGTGAACAGGCCGAAGCGTTTCTGGATGAGATGGCCAAAGCGGTATGTGATCCGAACGCTGATTCTAAGGTCATCGACCGCTACTTTACCGAAGACTTCGTGCAGGTTATCGATGATACGACGATTGGGCGATCGCAACTCGATTCGCGTATCAATTTATTCCGAATGGAGTACTCGGCCGTCAAGTTCGATTACCTTTCCGTAATTGGCGAGGGCGATCGGATAGCTGATGTGCATCTGGTGTGCGCGAAGGCGAAAGATGGCCAACCGCTCACAATCAAGGTAATCAGCCTTTACACGCTAAGAGACGGTCGGATCTCGCGCGCCGAATCCCTTAGCCGTCTTATCGAAGGGAATCCGGAGGACCTACAATTACTCGTGCGTGGCGAGTGAGCCGATATGCCGGCGCGGATCTCGGTTTCACTGGAGACGATAACGCAAACCGCCTCCGGGTATCGTTTTGGCGAAGTCCTCCAACTTCCTCTCGAATTGCTTGATCAGCTTACGAGTCGCCCAGAAATTCATGGTCATCGAAGGCAACACCCAAGTGCAGACCGAGGTGCCGCTGTGTTCAACCATTTTTTATCCCCGCGATGGTAGTTAGCGGGTTGGGCCTACTTATGAGTCAGCGGCAATACTGACAGCTTCATATCAGCAGGTTACACAGATCTCCCCTGATAAGGGTGTGACTTTCACCACACAATTTCATCATTTACTCTACCCATTAGATCACATGGCTTCAGTGCCTTTAACTACCTCGCCTCTAGGCTAAGCATTAAGTGATGTTTCTATTCATCAATTCGTAGTTTTGCCAGCGGCCCCCTCCCCCTAAGATCTCACCGTATTGCAGTTGCCATTCGCTGGTAGTTAGCATTTAATGGAATGCCATTAAATGATGATCTTCCTACAGGGGAGTTTCACTCTATTAATTCACGCCTATGCTGGGCGTACCAAGTGCCTGCAATCCGATCCGCGGTTGTTGTCACCTTTTTAGCCAAAGCTCTAAAAAAGGCGCCAGTAGCCACCGGTAATTGAGGCAAGCATATCTTTCATCGTAATTGGCACTAATTATTATGCTCTTTAAGGGATCGTGTAAATGTAAGCATTGGCGGGTTGAAGTTCAGTTAGCTGGACCACTCGATGGTTTGAATCCGCGCATTTGCGATTGTAATTATTGCCAAGCCAACCCGTCACGTATTATTAGTGATCCGAATATGTCAGTAGTTTTCATTGGTGATGGGATTTTAACTAAACAAAATGGTGATCAGCTTGCTAATTTCTACCATTGCAAAGCTTGTAATGAACTACTAGCCGTAGGCTGCAATATAAATGGTCAACTTCGCGGAGCAGTAAATTCCAATTTATTGCAAGACGTGAATCAACTTGGCAACCCTATTCAAATTCAGCCAAGACTGTTGAGTGCTGATGAAAAGCTTGAACGCTGGGATAAGTTGTGGGGTGTTCTTAATGGGTTTTGAAACTTAAAATGTTAAGGCTTTCAGACGCTTCGGTCCGCAGCTTGAGGCTTTATGAGTCAGAAAAAAAACAGCGTCGATAGCGCCTTGGCATTTATACAGGAACTGATATGACTAGGTCTGATAAGTTCTGGGATAGAAAAGCAAAGGAGTATGCTAGGAGCCCTATTTCTGACGAGGCAAGTTATCAGAAGAAGCTCTCAGACACCCAGAGATTCTTTACGCCTGATATGAATATTTTGGAGTTTGGTTGCGGAACAGGGACTACAGCGATTTGCCACGCTCCACATGTGCAACATATTGAAGCGGTGGATATATCTGAAAATATGCTTGAGATTGGCCGAACTAAGGCCAGGGAAGCCTGCATCGATAATATTAGATTTACCAAAGGTACATTAACCGAATTCAATGCTGAGTCTGCAAGTTTTGATGCAGTATTGGGTTTAAATGTTATTCACTTATTACCAGATAGAAGAGATGTTTTGGCAGAAGCTGCTAGAATCCTCAAGCCTGGTGGCGTTTTCGTGAGTAGTACCGTTTGTATGGGTAATTCCTATATACGGTTTATTAAGCTCTTAGCACCCCTAGGAAAATTTATGGGCTTAATGCCCGATATCTTTATTCTAACAAAAGTAAAATTAGAGAAAGAAATTCAAGACGCTGGTTTTACCATTGAAGTTCTATGGCAGCATGGAATGCATGACATGGTAGTTTTCATTATTGCGCGTAAAATATAAATGATCTTTCTAAAACTTCGTTATGTCTCCAGAAATACAAACCATACTTAGATACTTAACAGTGAGGATACTCTAATGAATACAAATGCAGTTTGTTGGTTTGAAATTTATGTGAATGATATGGTTCGTGCAAAGTCCTTTTATGAATCTGTTCTCAAGCAGGAGTTAACTCGACTAGACAATCCTGACGAAGTAAAAGACTTTCCTCAACCCGAGATGTGGGCATTTCCAATGAAACAAGAACCGGGAGCAAGTGGAGCAATTTGTAAAATGGAGGGTGTTGAAGCTGGAGGTAATAGCACTCTAGCGTATTTTGATAGCGAAGATTGTTCTGTTGAACTGGCCAGAGTCGAGCCAGCAGGTGGGAAGGTAGTAGTGCCTAAAATGTCTATTGGAGAGCATGGTTTTATCGCAATAGCGCAAGATACCGAAGGAAATAATATCGGTTTTCATTCAATGAAATAGCTAGCTCTCACCAGCAAACATTAATTCACATAACTGGTTACTTAAATATCGCACATTGCCTTCATCAAGGCACTAAATTGTGCTCAAAATTAAGCCGGCTTACCCTATTCATGAAATCAGCAACTATCCGCATAGCGGGTGGTTGCTGATTAACAATTGCTAATGACGTTTTTGTTTTATGAAATTTCTTGTAGTTTTTTTATACTGATTAGCCTGAATACACCAGCCTGTATAATTGCCCCTGAAACAGTTGCTCTTTATAATACCCAGAAATTTATTAAACATTCAAAGTCTGTATTTAAAGGTAAACTTTTATCTTTAATGTATGTTCCAGCACATCTGCAGATTGTTAAGTTTGAAGTGATAGAAATGTATAAAGGGGAAAAAAAGAATTTTATTTCAATAGTACATAACTATAATACCAGTTGCACATCACCAATACTGAATAACCAAGTTGGGAAAAATTACTTTGTCTTTATTACAGAGGGTTCTGGTGAAAAAGACGATTTATATGCTCTTATTTCTTCAAAAAACTTTGACTTCATTGAACATATTTTCGTTTCAAAACCTACAACTTAATAAAGCTCTTGCTCGAAGCACGGCAATGATTGCGCAGAAATGGTCTTAGACACCAATAGGTTATTCAATTATCTAAATATATTTCAGAATGGACTGTTTTCCCTCAACGATTAGGTCCAGAGTCTTCCGGTACAACAATTATATTTACAAGCTATTCATAAAGGTACTGCCACAACAGATGGAATTAGAGAAGATACTATCATCAGACTCTATCTTCTATATAAAAGGAACTTTATAGTTTTATTTCCAGAATATATTTTAAGGTGTTATGATTCGTTATTCTTTAGAATACGCTGTTAGACTTTGAAAGGGAGCGATTTTGGGTATTTCTACTAGTTTCCATCTTATAATATTGAACGAAGACAAAAAAGAAACAGTTGTTTCAACAACTAACCCATGCGACGGTGTAGCTCGCATGCTATATACTGGAAACCCTAATTATCGAACCGGTTTTAATATTTTCAGTAAGATTTCAGACGAAGAAGCTAATTTAATTAGACCTACCTACACTAAAGATAGTGAAAGTGTTTTAGAAGAATATGAACCTTTTAAACCAAATATAGTTGAACCTTGGCAGCTTCGCTCTGTATTAGTAAAGTTACGTGGTGAATTGATACGTTTCTTAAAAGAGGAAATTATAAATTCAGAAGGTTTTGATGAATCAAAATGGTCCCAAGATAACAAAACGATCCGTGAAACAACTTGGGAACTAGTTTCTATATCGGAAATAATAGGCGCCCTCTCTATGGCGCAGGAGCAAAAGAGCAAAGTATATCTTGGGTTATGTGATTCTTAAGATATAAAAATATTTTCCAAACTCAGGCGTAAAAAATACTTACAATTATTTGCTGTCAATTGTAGCCAAGCTTTTGCGCCAGTTAGCTTAGGTGCTTTAATGTAAATAAAATTTTTGTTGTTTTTTTATAGAATCGATATATTAATAGTTCCAGAAATTCATTCTGAGGTTGATCCACGTAGGAATTCATATA
Organism: Microbulbifer sp. CnH-101-G; assembly: GCF_052466775.1. Taxonomy (NCBI): domain Bacteria; kingdom Pseudomonadati; phylum Pseudomonadota; class Gammaproteobacteria; order Cellvibrionales; family Microbulbiferaceae; genus Microbulbifer; species Microbulbifer sp. CnH-101-G. The sequence goes on along the minus strand of NZ_CP174292.1, from coordinate 4,077,874 downwards.
AATATACGTAAATATATTTCCTTAATCTCTTAACCGGAATCAGCTTCTTATGCGGCCACGTATTCAATCCATTCTTTTCCCCTTCTTGGTAAGTTTCAGCTTTAGCTAGTTTCCATTTATACTGTGGTTGAAACACTACCTTCAATACTTGATTTTAAGTACTCAAGAACTTCAAGATCAACCTATTTATCTCCTACTGATGCTCAAAAATTAGATTGGTCTTTGGCAACAGATTATCTCCTCATAAAAAAGCCACCCCTAGCTCTTATTGAATCAGTATCTTACGTTCTTTCGGGGTATTTTATCTCGTCGTTGGTGTAATTCTTGTATGTGAAAAAACTATCGGTAACCGCATTCTTCTTCTGAAGATATCTGTATTTATCATGCTAGGTATTCAGTTACTGTTTCTTGCTCTCAGCGTAGTATTGGGAGGCAAAAATATTATATAGCCATCCATAGGGCTAACTCACTATTGAGGCTCACTGTATATATAGTTACACCCTTTATACTCTGAAAAGAAGCGGCAGTATCGCTCCCCCTAACCGATGCTGGTTGCCATCGGCTTTAACAGATGCGGAGTAGATGTAGGGGCTGAATTTTTGAGAGTATTTAAACGTAACAGCGCTATTTATATTCAACGTCTAGTACGGGATAAAGAAGTAAAAAACTCAACCCTCCTCCTGCACCTCGCTATTAATATGATAAATCTCTGGCACTTACCCATGATCGTCTATCCGCATACCCAGGTATCGAATCAGGCCATTGCGAATATCGCAGATCCAGCCGTGCAAGTTGAAACGCTGACTGCGGTCTCATCTCAGCCCTGCTGCATTATTTTTGTCATGGTCAGGTTTTGCACCTGCGCCAGGACATTTAATTTATCCAGTCGCGATTGCGTGCGAACAGTTGGCGAATCTCTACCACCTCAGTGGGCCTCCCCCGATAAATCCAGGCCGGAGATTTGTGCGGCCTGCACCATTTTTTGCAGATAGTCGCTAGTCATCTGGCGGCGGCGTTTTTCAGTTAGGTATTCCTCGATTCGCTCCGAAACATATTCGTATTCCAGCGGGCGGCCCGGTTCACAGTGTTCCACATATATCAGATGTACACCGTAAGGGGTCTCCACTGGCTCCGCTACCAAACCGGTGCCCTGCTCGAACACTGCGCGCTCGAAGGAGGCGACGGTATCACCGCGCCCTACTTGGCCGAGGCTGCCACCGGCTTCGGCGGAGGAACAGGCGGAGTGGGATTGGGCTAACTGGGCGAAGGTCTGTAGCGGATTGGCATCGTTGCGGATCTGCTTGAGCATATCCTCGGCGGCGGCGCGCGCTTTGGCACAGGCTTCGGAGTCATCCGGTGCGGCTGGGATCAGGATATGGCGCACTTCAGCGAGGGGATCGGAGCGGAATTTATGTGGGTGGGCTTCGAAATAGGCGCGGCATTCGGCTTCTCTGGCCGGGGGCACTTGCAACTCACCTTTCAAAAGATCTGAAACGGCATGATCGAAGGCCTCGCTGTGCAAGTCTTCATCGGCGGCGCAAAGCCCCTGCCCTGCTGCCTTTTCCCGTAACAGCCAACCGATAACCAATGCCCGTGCAGCGCGATAAATTGCTTGGCGCGGGGAGTTGGCTGTCTGGTATTGCATCTCCTGGTAAATCAGGTCTGCGGGTATTTCACTGCCGTTCACGGCCACGGCTTCAGCCAGTTCGAATTCGTGCCCGGCGGCGTCGGAAGCTAGTAATGCACTCATGACTCTTCTCCACACAAGGCCCACACTTGGCGGGCCTGGTTAACGATTGCTGGGATTATCGCGCGGCTTTGGCGCGCACTACCTGGTAATTGCGGCGGAAGTACTGCACTGGAACACTCCATACGTGCACCAGGCGGCTGAAGGGGAACAGCAGGAACAGGGTCATACCGAGGAAAATATGCAGCTTGTAGATGATATTTACGTCGGCGATAGCCGCTGCGGCGGCGGAGCCATCGAGGGTGACAATGGACTGGGCCCAGGTCATCAACTTGAGCATTTCGGCACCGTCCATATGGCCGGCGGAAACCAGGATACTGATCAGGCCGAGGATTAACTGGGCGTAAAGCATCAGCAGTATGGTCAGGTCCATTTTGGAAGTGGTGGCGCGCACTCGCGGATTGGTGAGGCGGCGCTTAATCAAAATGGTGAGGCCGATAAAGCAAATTACTCCGAAGAAGCCACCGATCCCCATCGCCATCATCTGCTTGGTGGAGGCTTCAATACCGAGTAAGTGCCACACCGCTTTGGGCGTAAGCAGGCCGACAAAATGGCCCGCGAGAATAGCGATCACCCCGATATGGAACAGGTAACTGCCGATGCGTAATTGCTTGTGCTCCAGCAACTGGCTGGAGCCGGTGCGCCAGGTGTATTGGTCGCGGTCATAGCGGATTAGGCTCCCCACCAGAAATACCGTGAGGGCGACGAAGGGATAGATGGCAAAGAGCAGCGTATTCAGATAGTTCATCTTGTTACTCCTGTGGTGCGGGCTGGGCAGAATTCTTTGCAGCATCTTTGGCACTGGGGGCCCAGGTTAGGGGCTGGCCGTCGCGCAGCTGCGCAGCGCTGGGCCGCGCTATGGACTGGTCACAATTGTTGGCGCCGGTAAAGCTGACCACCTCTTCCTCCCAGATCTTGTCCAGCGCCTCGGGAGTATCGTCGCGCTCCTCATTGGCAACTTCTTCTTTGAGCGCGGTCAGATCGACGAAGACGCCGGCCATCTGCAAGAGCGCATCCATCAACAGGTGATAGGGGCTCTCGCGCTTTGACAGGCGCGCGCTCAACAGGGCAATCACATGGGTGATATCGTGCACCCAACCGTAGGCCGCTTCACCTTGGGTGGCGCAGAACTCTAAGTAGGTGGGCAGGTAATCCGGCAGTTCGCGCTCATTCAGTTCCAGGCCGGCGGCTCGGTAGCGATTCATCAGATCCACCATGGCCTGGCCGCGATCGCGGGATTCGCCGTGGATATGCTCGAACAGGTGCAGGGACACAGCCCGGCCGCGTTCAAATAAACCGTCGTATTCACTCTGCCAATCGAGCGCATCCATACGCTCGTAATGAGAGATAAACGCCAGCAGCAAATCGCGCAGGGGCTTGTCCAGGTCTTCGGATTCCGCCACCCAGTTGGTTAACTCATCCAGGTGCGCCACCAGCTCATCGGACGGGTAATCCAGCAGGCGGGCGATCAGGTTTAATACTTTCATCGGTACTCTCCCCCTCGACCTCAGTCGACCACTTTGGCCGGTATCACTTCGCGCACTGCATTCTGCTTGCCACCGAAGATGTTGGTGCTGTCGTTGCCGGTGCTACAGCCGTTGCCGAAGCTGAAACCACAGGAGGACTTCATGTCGTAGGCGTTCTCGGCGTAAGCCTTGTGGCTTGAAGGCACCACGAAGCGGTCTTCGTAATTGGCCAGGGCCATATAGCGGTACATCTCTTCTACCTGGGCTACGGTCATCCCCGCCTCTTCCAGCAACTCGCGTTCCTGCACGCCGTCCACATGGATGCCGCGCATATAGGCGCGCATCACAATCATGCGTTCCAGGGCGCGGGCCACTGGCTTCTCGTCGCCGGCGGTGAGCAGGTTGGCCAGGTATTGCAGCGGGATACGCAGGGTGGAGAGATCGGGGATCTCGGCGCCGCGCCCCACGGTGACGGTTTCCACTTGGCCGGCCTGCACTGCGTTCTGGATCGGAGACAGCGGCGGCACGTACCAAACCATGGGCAGGGTGCGGTACTCCGGGTGCAGCGGCAGGGCGATCTGCCAGTCGATGGCCATCTTGTACACCGGGGATTTCTGCGCGGCTTCGAGCCAGGCTTCGGGGATACCCTCGGCGCGAGCAGCTTCCTGGACCTTGGGATCGCTGGGGTCGAGGAAAATATCGCACTGGGCCTGGTAGAGGGCTTTTTCGTCTTCTACTGCAGCGGCTTCTTCGATGCGGTCGGCATCATAGAGCAGCACCCCCAGGTAGCGGATACGGCCCACACAGGTCTCGGAACAGATGGTTGGCTGGCCCGCCTCAATACGCGGGTAACAGAAGATACACTTCTCGGATTTACCGGTTTTCCAGTTGTAGTAGATCTTTTTGTAGGGGCAGGCGGATACACACATGCGCCAGCCGCGGCATTTGTCCTGATCGATCAGGACGATGCCGTCCTCTTCGCGCTTGTAGATGGCACCGCTGGGGCAGGCAGAGACACAGGCCGGATTGAGGCAGTGCTCGCACAGGCGCGGCAGGTACATCATAAAGGTGTTTTCGAACTCACCGTAGATATCTGCCTGGACCTGTTCGAAGTTCTTATCCTTCTTACGCTTGTCAAATTCGGTACCGAGAATTTCTTCCCAATTGGGACCCCATTCGATCTTCTCCATACGCTCGCCGCTGATCAGTGAGCGCGGGCGGGCCACCGGCTGGTGCTTATGCTCCGGTGCCTTGTGCAGGGTCTGGTAGTCGAAGTCGAACGGCTCGTAGTAGTCGTCGATTTCCGGCATATCCGGGTTGCCAAACAGGTTGGCCAGCACCCGGTGCTTGCTGCCGATCTTCGGCTGCAACTTGCCGTTTTTCTTGCGGGTCCAGCCACCGTTCCACTTGTCCTGGTTTTCCCACTCTTTGGGATAGCCGACACCGGGTTTGGTCTCGACATTGTTAAACCAGGCGTACTCGACCCCCTCGCGGGAGGTCCAGACGTTTTTACAGGTCACGGAGCAGGTGTGGCAGCCGATACACTTATCGAGGTTCAGCACCATGCCGATCTGGGCTCTAACTTTCATTGTTACACCTCCTCTCGGGTCGGCTCTTTGACGTCTTCGCCATCCAGCCAGTCGACCTTGTTCATTTTTCTCACCACCACAAACTCGTCCCGGTTACAGCCCACAGTGCCGTAGTAGTTAAAGCCGTAGGACTGCTGGGCGTAGCCGCCGATCATATGGGTGGGTTTCATCACCGCGCGGGTTACGGAGTTGTGGATACCGCCGCGGGTGCCGGTGGTTTCCGCTCCCGGTGTATTCACGATGCGCTCCTGGGCGTGGTACATCATGGCCATGCCGTCGGGCACCCGCTGGGAAACCACCGCGCGGGCGGCAATGGCGCCGTTGACGTTGAAGATTTCGATCCAGTCGTTGTCTTCAATACCCGCCAGCTTGGCGTCATTCTCACTCATCCACACGATGGGGCCACCGCGAGACAGCGTGAGCATCAACAGGTTGTCGGAGTAGGTGCTGTGGATGCCCCACTTCTGGTGCGGGGTGATCCAGTTCAGCAGGATCTCCTTGTTGCCGTTGGGCTTCTGGTTTAGCACCGGCTGTACGGTTTTCAGGTTGATGGGCGGCTTGTACACACACATGGTCTCACCGAAGTCGCGCATCCACTCGTGATCCTGGTAGAACTGCTGGCGGCCGGTGATGGTGCGCCAGGGAATCATCTCGTGCACGTTGGTGTAGCCGGCGTTGTAGCTCACATGCTCATCTTCCAGGCCGGACCAGGTGGGTGAGGAGATGATCTTGCGGGGCTGCGCCACGATATCGGCGAAACGTATCTTCTCGTCTTCCTTGGGCTTGGCCAGATGGGTGTGATCGCGACCGGTAATCTTGCCCAGGGCTTCCCAGGCCTTCACCGCCACCTGGCCGTTGGTTTCAGGAGCCAGAGACAGGATCATCTCTGCGGCATCTACGGCGCTGTCGATACGGGCGCGGCCATCGCGGGCACTTTCATCATTCCAGGTGCGGTTGAGCTTCTTGAGGAAGTCCACCTCGTCATCGGTATTCCAGCTGATGCCCTTACCGCCGTTGCCGAGTTTTTCCAGCAATGGGCCAATAGAGGTAAAGCGGTTGTAGGTGTTGGGATAGTCTCGCTCCACCTCGATCATGCTCGGCGCGGTAACACCGGGAATCAGGTCACACTCACCCTTCCACCAGGCCTTCACCCCAAAGGGCTGGGCGATTTCGGTGGGGGTATCGTGGTGGATTGGCAGGGTTACCAGATCCTTCTCCACCCCCAGGTGGCCATCGGTGAGTTCGGAGAATTTCTTCGCCACACCTTTGAAGATGTCCCAGTCGCTGCGCGCTTCCCAGGCCGGGTCCACCGCTTTGGTGAGCGGGTGGATAAAGGGGTGCATATCGGAGGTATTGAGATCGTCCTTCTCATACCAGGTGGCGGTTGGCAGTACGATGTCGGAGTAGAGACAGGTGGTGGACATGCGGAAGTCCAGTGTCACCAGCAGATCGACTTTGCCCTCACTGGGGGTATCGTGCCAGGCCACATCTTCCGGCTTCTTGCCGCCGGCTTCACCCAGGTCCTTACCCATCAGGCCATGCTTGGTACCGAGCAGGTGGCGCAGCATGTACTCGTGGCCCTTGCCGGAGGAACCCAGCAGGTTGGAGCGCCAGATGAACATGTTACGCGGGTAGTTCTGCGGGTTATCTGGGTCCTGGTTGGCGAACTTGAGTGCGCCGCGCTTGAGCTGCTGTACGGTGTAATCCTTGGCGGACATACCCGCAGCGGCGGCATCTTTGGTCAGTTGCAGTGGGTTCATACCCAGCTGCGGTGCGGACGGCAGCCAGCCCATACGCTCGGCGCGGCTGTTGTAATCGATAATGGAAGCCTGCCACTTGCTCTTGTCGGCCAGCGGCGAAACCACTTCATCCATCTCCAACTTCTCGTAGCGCCACTGGCTGGCGTGGTTGTAGAAGAAGGAGGTGCCGTTCATATGGCGCGGCGGGCGCTGCCAGTCGAGGCCGAAAGCGAGGGGGGTCCAGCCGGTTTGCGGGCGCAGCTTTTCCTGCCCCACATAGTGGGCCCAGCCACCACCGCTCTGGCCGATACAACCGCACATCATCAACATATTGATGAGGCCACGGTAGTTCATATCCATGTGGTACCAGTGGTTGAGGGCGGCACCCACAATCACCATGGAGCGTCCACGGGTTTTGTCAGCGGTATTGGCGAACTCGCGCGCTACCTGGATAACGTTCTCGCGGCGACAGCCAGTGATCTTCTCCTGCCAGGCGGGTGTGTAGGGCTTATCTTCGTCGTAACTGTGGGCACAGTTGGGATCGTCGAGGCCGTGCTCGACGCCGTAGTTGGCCAGGGTCAGGTCGTAGACGCTGGCAACCCTGAGCACCTCGCCGTCTTTGTTCTGCACAAACTTCACCGGCACCTTGTAGTCGATCACATCGCTGTGGTCGGTGTGCTGGAAGTAGTCGTGTTCATGGGTCTGGCCACCGAAGTAAGGGAAGGCCACCTGGGCGATTTCATCGGCGCAGTCTTTCAGGCTGAGCTTCAGCTCTACTTCTTCACCACTCAGGCCATCGCGCTGCTCAATGTTCCATTTTCCCTGCTCGCCCCAGCGGTAACCTACGGAACCCTGGGGTGACACCAGCTGGCCATCATGGTTGACGGCGATAGTCTTCCACTCTGGGTTGTTGTCCTGGCCGAGGTCATCTGCCAGATCGGAGGCGCGCAGGAAGCGGCCCTGTACCAGCTTGCCGTCGCGCTCTTCCAGGGTCACCAGCATCGGCATATCGGTGGTGGTGCGCACATATTCGGTGAAGTAGGCGCTGGGCTTGTCGACGTGGAATTCTTTCAGGATCACGTGGCCAAAGGCCATCGCCAGAGCGGCATCGGTACCCTGACGCGGTGCCAGCCAGGTGTCGCCAAACTTGGAACACTCGGAGTAATCGGAAGTGATTACGCAGGTCTTGGCGCCCTTGTAGCGGACTTCACTGAGGAAGTGCGCATCCGGGGTACGGGTCTGCGGCACATTGGAGCCCCAAACGATCAGGTAGTTGGAGTTGTACCAATCGGCAGACTCGGGCACGTCGGTCTGCTCGCCCCAAATCTGCGGAGAGGCGGGCGGCAGATCGCAGTACCAGTCGTAGAAACTCAGGCAGTTGCCGCCGATCAATGACAGATAGCGAGCACCGGCGGCGTAGGACACCATGGACATGGCGGGAATCGGCGAGAAGCCGGTCACCCGGTCGGGTCCGTATTTTTTGGTGGTGTAGACGTTGGCGGCGGCGATCAGCTCGTTGGCCTCATCCCACTTAATCCGCACAAAGCCGCCCATTCCCCGGCGTTCTTTATAGGACTTGGCCTTGGCCGTGTCCTCGACAATGCTGGCCCAGGCATCCACCGGATCGCTGTGTCTCAACTTGGCTTCGCGCCAGAGTTTTACCAGACGTTTGCGGATCTTCGGGTACTTGAGGCGATTGGCCGAATACATATACCAGGAGTAGCTTGCGCCACGTGGGCAGCCGCGAGGCTCATGGTTGGGCAGATCCGGGCGGGTGCGCGGGTAATCGGTCTGCTGGGTCTCCCAGGTGACCAGGCCGTCTTTGACGTAGATCTTCCAGCTGCAGGAGCCGGTGCAGTTCACCCCGTGGGTGGAGCGCACGATCTTGTCGAATTGCCAGCGGCGACGATAGCCGTCTTCCCAGCTGCGGTCGTCATGGGTCTTTTCCCCGTGTCCTCCGGAAAAGGGCTCTTTTTGTTTCTTCAGATATTTCAGTCGGTCCAGGAAATGGCTCATGCGGTACTCCCAGGGCATCGAAATGCGGTTAAAGCATCGGGTTAGCTGGGAATATAAAAGCGCTGTAAAAGAGGATCACCTGACCAAAAAGGGGTAGAAAAGCGCTGGGCTACCCATGAGTAGGTAAGAAAATGGCGCCAGTGGACGGCTGAAGTCGGGCGTAAGTCCCGTAATGACTTAGGCGGTATTTAAAACACAGGCAATAGGTTAAATTTTGTGCAAAACTGGCACTCTTTGGTGGTACTCACAAATTTGAGCGCTCGTAAGCGGCACAATAGAGGCTATCCAACAGCGGCCCGAGATCGAAGTGAACTGATATGTTGAACCGAATCCGACAGTCCATCGTCTATCGAATCGGCACCCTGATGCTGCTCACAGTGTTAGTCGCGCTGAGCTCCATGGTGGCCTCTTACATTATCTCTGACGCCGCGGAAAACGATGCCGCCGCAGTGAACCTGGCCGGGTCCCTGCGTGCTATGAGTTACCGTCTCGCAGCGACAGCCCCCTCTGGTGATATGGAAGCCACCGCCACACTGTCGAACGAGGTCACTTCGCGCCTGAGCCGTGTACTGAGCATTTCCGACTTCAGTGCCAGCGACAACCTGCGCGCGGCGCGCAATTACCGCAAGGTGATCGACAGCTGGGAGGGAGAGATTCGCCCGCTGTTGGAATCCATCGCCGCCGGCCGCACAAGCATGGATTCCCTGCAGTTAGCCACTCATCTGGAACCATTTATTCACGATGTAGACACCCTGGTACTGGATTATCAAACCATCGCCGAACAAAAGATCAGCCTATTGCGCCTGCTACAGGTGGCCTCCCTGTTTGCCATAGTGGCGCTTGTTTACCTGTCCCTGTACATACTCCATCGCTCCGTGGAACAACCCCTGAAGCAACTCACCAGTCTCTCAATGAGCATCGCCCAGGGGAACTTCAATCAGCATCATTTGGAAATCGACAACGAGGATGAATTGGGGGTACTGGCGCGCACCATCAATTATATGAGCGACGAGATCCACGCAACCCATCGTGACCTGGCCCATCGCGTCGAATTAAAAACCGCCCAATTACAAAAAAGCCACGAGGCACTGGATTTCCAATACCGCCTGGCAAGGCGTATTAGCGAGGGGCCCCTAGCCGGGGCCGAGCTGGGGCAATGGCTGGGCGAGTTCGCCAATGTTGCTGACCTGAAAAACCTCGACCTATGCCTGATGACACCCGAAGGCGAGGCCCCCTACGAGCATCTGGTACAGGGCTTGAGCAACAGGCAATGCAGCGGCAACGACTGTCGTATATGTGTGAGCACCTGCGGCCCCTCCGACGAGGGTGATTTCCGCGTGTACCGCTTCCCGCTAGAGGTGGATAAACGCAATTACGGCGTACTGATGTGTACTTTACCCCGCGGTGAAAGCCTTGATGAAGAACAACAACAACGCCTGGCCACCTTTGCCGACAGCGTCACCGCCGCCATCGCTATCAACGAACGGGAGGCCCAGGAACGCCGCGTTGCCCTTCTGGATGAGCGTGCGATCATTGCGCGGGAGTTGCACGACTCCCTGGCCCAGTCCCTGTCCTACCTGAAAATCCAAGTCACTAGACTCAGTCGCGCCAATCGCAGCGAACAGGTAGATAAGTCCAAGGTAAAGGATATTATTACCGAGCTAAAAGAGGGGTTGGACTCCTCCTATCGCCAGCTGCGCGAACTGCTCACTACTTTCAGGCTGCAGATAGGCCCTGGCGGCCTACGCAATATCCTCGAGCAATCCATCCTCGCCTATCGCGAGCAACACCCGCAGATCACTATTTTGCTCGACTATCACCTCAATGAAGTGCCGCTCACTCCCCACGAGGAAATCCATCTGCTGCAGCTGGTGCGTGAAGCTACCCAGAATGCCGTATATCACTCCCAGGGAGATATGGTGCAAATCAGCCTGATTCAGGCTAAAAACCAATCGCTCAATGTGCGCATCCGCGACAATGGCGTCGGTATCAGCAACGCACCGGAAAAACGCAACCACTTCGGTATGTCAATCATGCAGGAACGCGCCAGTAACCTGAACGGCAAATTGAATATTCAGCGGCGTGAGGAGGGGGGCACAGAGGTACAATTTAACTTCACTCCCCTTTATGCCCGAGAACGGGAATTGGTTTGGAGGGATGCGGGGTGATAGCGCCCCATCCTCAACAGTAGAACCACTGGGTACGGATAAGCAATCTCTGTATACAGTGTTTTAATTTTGCGAAAATGCCTGTTAATAATTTTTTACGATAACTCCAACTTTCCCGGCTGCCTCCTCCCTGCCTCCTCCCTTACCCGTCGCTTCCTATGAGTCTGAACATCCATCCTCTGCGGATTTCCTTTGTCCCCCAACATACCCAGCACAAAAATACTGTCTTCTAAATTGGCCCAAAAGGGTTAACACCTAGTACATATGCTACAAGTACTTATCGCCAGCCATCCATGATCTACACGGATCTTCATAGTAAATAGGTTCACTATTGAGTGTCTGGCATTAAATTTCTCGTATAGGTAATAACAAGATCGATTCAATATAGAGGAGAGGTTTATGAGACTCAGTTCATTACCCAAAATCGCTTATTTAATAATGGCGATGTTTTTGCTGGCCTATTCCACTTTCACCACTGCAGATAACCACCATAAAAAAGAAAGAGACTCACCCACTGCCAAACATGGCTCTGGCGAGAAAGCCTGGTCAGATGCGGGAGATGACAAGCGATTTACTATTTTCAAGGCCGACCTGACTACCGCTAACGAAAATATGCTCGGCAAAAAGGTGAACCCACAAACCCCTAAAGATGCGGGTGGCTACTTTATTGGCGCCTACAATAACCAGACACACATGCTGAGTTTTATGGTTGGTTACAGCCATCTATCACCCGGTGGAGTAGCCATGTCGCATTTCCATATGCAGTGTGCCGGTGATGGCAAAGAGCCCCCTATTTGTGAACCAGGTAAAGCAAGCGGTCCGATTATCCAAACTATCTGTGGTATGCCAACAAACCCCGGCATGGTTGCCGACTGGCCCAAGACTAAAACCGATAAGGATAAACACGGATTGGAAAAGAAATGCTCCGAGGGCACCAGTGGATTTATTATGGGTAAATGGATGGTGGAAGAACCCTATCGAAAAGGACTAATGGATGGAAAGGTCTTCATCAACCTGCACAGTAAACTAGACCCCAAAGGCGAAATCTCTGGATTACTGATGAAAGGTAAATAGTATTCTTTGCATATCCTCCGGACCCAGTTCTGACAACCCTAGGGGAAGCGGTGATGTCCAACTACACTACATCATTTTTTAGTCCAAGTTCCCGGGAAGATGCTTACAAGGCGGTAGCCGAAAAAATGTCCCAGTGGTGGACACCGGTAAGCGCACCCTTCCTAAAGGTGGGTGACATCGCCAAAACCGGTTTTAAGGGGCAGTCTTACTGGGTCTTTCAAGCCAAAATATTGAAACCCGAGAAATTGATTGAGCTTGAATGTACTGAATCCAATATGGTTTCTGATAACGTAGATGATCCCGAGGAGTGGAAGGGCAGCACTCTGCGATTCGAATTTTCTGAAGAGAATAAGGGAACTCTAATTACATTTACTCATATTGGCCTATCCCCAGAAATGAAATGTTGGGACATGTGTAAAAGTGGCTGGGATTATTACCTTTTTGGTAGTCTTAAGGACTTTTTAAGTGGGAACGGAGGTCGCCCAAATACTTATTAGAGATAAACAACCTATATAACTTTTACTGCAAGAAATTACAGATAATTAATTACAGCCGTCAAAATAATTTTTGCTATTGAAACAACAATTTTACTTGCTTTTAATCTTACAAGAAACTGCTAAAGTGCAGGAAGTTTTCTGTTATCACATGAAATCTAAAAATTTATCCTTTTCAACTATAACTTTACAATAAAACAAACTCTTCAGCATTATGTTGAAGTCGGCTTAGGCATATTCTTATAATTACAATACCGTTAAAACAGCTTATTGATTATCCAGCACTCTACCTTTCAAAATAGCAAAAATTTTAAATTTGGTTGGAGTATTACTATGGACAAGAAAATAACTTTATACTATCACCAACCGCTTATGGTGAACTGCTGGTTATACTAAAAATTTCTCTATAGAAAATACTGTACATCTTAGTAGTCACAGCTGGTTAAGACAATATGCTTTTAGAGTCTACGCTAGGCTATCAGGCGGGTGGATTTTTGCTAAGAAAAAATATCTCAAAGGATTAGTGACAAAATAAAACTGAACTAATAGCAATTATTAACTTTAATTCAGACTGCATGACTACCCCCACCCAAAAGTTTGGGAGTAGTCAAAGCTTAATTTAGAGGCTTATATTACAGATTATCCAAGGGACTATCTAACGCCCTCAACTCCAAATTCATAACCTCCACATCCTCATGGAAATAACCGCTAATTATCGGTATCCAACCATCACCAGATTCTAAGCGGTGGCATAGTTCGTCGACTTCGCAGATAATCCCATCATTATCAACATCTGTACCAGCCATAACACCAAATCCATATTCCGAAGTTGCATCCAGCGGTGATGATTTGTAATGGTAAACACCCAGCTCCGGATCAAAAGTTGCTGTTACACGATCAATAGCTTCACCAGTCTCAAGATTTATAAATTCGACATAAATAGCACCAGCATAGTCACTGGAATCCACCTCTTTATCGATGATTTGTACGGATACTCGTAAATCAAACCTAGTTTCTGTGGAGGCAGTGAAGCTGAGGATACCTGAATAACGACCAACTGATAGGTTACTTGCGTCCACCGCGATTCGATAGCTTCCGAGCCCATTCGATTCCTCGCCCAAATAAGTAACACTCATCCAGGGCTCAGATGAAATAATCTCAGCCACTGAAACACCAGGCTGGTCTGCCAGCAGTTCTACCTCCAATTCTTTTTTGGTCCACAACTCACGTTGATGACCATTCTCTACAAACAGGCGTCCAGCTTGCAAAGTACCAGTCGCACGTGCTTTTGCCGAGGCCACAGCGAGCTCCGCATCAATCTGACCATAGCCATACAAATTGCTTGGCGTAACACCGTAGGAAACCCTAAAATCTGAGACTAACTCATCGAAATCATCAGGAGTCATGGATTTCCATGCCTCCTTCATCAGGGCAACAACACCGGCTACATGGGGAGTGGCCATGGATGTTCCTTGCATCCCCCCGTAGATGAATTCAATTTCTCCACTCCCAGTCTCATTCCCAATAGTGCTGATTACACCACCATCAGCAAAGGTCTCACCGCCAGGCGCGGTCAAGTCAACATTGAGACCATAATTAGTGTAGCCTGCCGGGTCACCGCCCTGCCGTGTGGCAGCCACCGTAATAACACCATCAAGGCTGGCCGGTGAATAATTGCTAGCGTCATCACTAGAGTTACCAGCTGCTACAACCACAATGACACCCGCTGCACGAGCCGCGCTCACCGCATCCTGCATGGCCTGGGAATGACCCGATCCTCCCAGGCTCATATTGATTACATCTGCTTTTCGCTCAGGAACTGTACCCGAGTCATTGGCAAGACCAGCTGCGAAATAGATTCCTTGCGCAATGTCGTAATCACTACCTCCCCCATAACCAAGCACTCGCACTGGCATAATCTTGGCATCATAGGCTACGCCAGCAATACCAATAGCATTGTTAGTAGCAGCAGCGATAGTGCCGGCCACATGTGTTCCATGCCAAGAGTCATGAGTGCCATCTGGTGCATCCCCAGGGTCTTCAGGATTGGGATCAATACCGTCACCATCCAACGCCATCCCAGTATCACTGATCATATCGTAACCAGCTACTAACTGATCCTGCATATCGGGATGTGCCGATAAAATCCCTGTATCTAATACCGCGACTATTGAGCCCGCACCAGTGGATGTACGCCATGCACCCGATAAGGAAATTTGCGGATAGTGCCACATATTCGGGTAGAGAGGATCATTGACCGATTGACGCTGACGAATGCGATTTAACTCTACATACTCAAACTTGCCACTTGCATGCAGTCGCTTTAAGGCATGAATAGTCTCCAATTTTCGTTGCTTATCAGCAGAAACCTGGACCCCGGCGCTTTTCAGATGTAAAACTGCTGCATCCGGTTTCGCCCCACCAAATCCGATTGCAGCCTGATTTGCATCTAGTAACAATGGCCGGTCAGCCCCAATGCTACGCTTGATTGCCCCTAGAGAAGCCAACATCTGCATATCAGAGGTTTTAGCTTCGGGCTTTAAACGAGCCAGAAGTTGGCCTGCTACAAAATTGTCGCTGGTCCTGATTGAATCACTGGATCTATTTATAGTAGGGGAAGAGAACACTCTCAATCGATATGCCGATGCTCCCGCATATGCATAGGCCGCCAAGTAGTACATGCCATCTTCAGGTACCCTCAGGGTCTCAGTATCTGAAGTGCCACTTGAATCTGCTATTAAATAACCTGATTCATTGATCAGATAAAGATCAATATCCGCACTGCCATTTTCCCACTCTTGCATATGAAGAAGAATTTCTTGGTCTTTCTTCAACGTGGCAACATAGAAGTCATATCTATCCAACTCAACACCCGAAGAATTCCTTTTCGGGGAAGATACAAGACCTGAAATCTCACTGATTTCAGAAATTACTTGCGCCTCCTTCATAGAATTATTGGGCACATCCTCAGTATTTGGATCACTAGTATCACTATCCGCAAAAACACCTTGAGCTAGGGATAACTGCCCAAAGGCACTAAACAGCCCATCACTAACTAATAGATTACTGGCATGCTTACTAGTATTTCCGGTCTGATCATCCACAACTAGGCTGACGGAGTAATTACCGTATTCTTGGTATTCATGTTCTGGCTGGATACCTTCACCTGTTGTACCATCACCGAAATCCCACTTATACAACAGGTCAGTACTTTCCGAATCAGTACTTTCCGATGCATCGAATAAGACCAACCTGGATTTAGGATCTGGCTGGTTGTATGTAAACTTTGCAACAGGCGGCAAATTTTTAAGTGCAGTAAACGTCATTTCAGAAGTGGCCGTAGCGCCATCATCATCCGTAACTGTCAGCTGAATCGTATACTCTTTATCAACCCCATCGTATGCATAAAAGGTATATTCAACGTCCTTTCCACTAGCATCACTACCTTCACCATCATCAAAATTCCACTCGTACTTAGTGATACTGCCATCCGTATCACTTGAAGCAGATGCATCAAATTTAACAACTGCAGGCGAAAGCCCAGAATGTGAAGATAAGGTAAAGCTTGCTACTGGTGCTTGGTTGGCTATTGAAACAGTCGTCCCATCACCTGCAGCCCCACTATCTCCATCACCCCCGCCACCGCCGCTGCATGCCGCAGCCATAAGGGCAGCTACGGAAACGGTTAATTTTAAAAGCTTAGACATCATTCAGATAAGTTCCTTTTACTTACATTCTCAACCAAGAGTAAGGCCTACTCTCGTATAGAAAGCTTTAAGTTATTACATCCCATGCGCTAGATGATTGGTTTCACCTCTTCCATCAGGCGGCAATATACTAAACTATTTTTTATTTATGCAAAGACACATAAATCAACCATAGCTAACGAACAACTCGTCCTTTACCTGAATTTTTCCTTCATTCTTGCTGTATCAATTGCTTTTACTTCCTAATTAGTTATAACAAGAACTTTCAAATGATCTTCACCAAGATTTTCCAGCCGAACATTCGTCCCAGTTAGTTTTTGAATCACTTGAATATTGGTTGGCAAGTGCAAACTAGGTTTTAATGCACTAAAACAGCCACCACTACCAAGTGCCATGGGTAGTATTAATTGGTCGGCCAAGTGCTCATCTACCGGCACACCGGATTTTAAGTACCGATGTATCATCCCAATCACTCCTAGGCAACGCGTTCAGTATTTGCGCCTTGCTTCCCCATGGAGTCAAAATTTTAGCTATCTGTTCAAACTGCAAACGTAACGACAGGAGATTACCTGGCCCTTGGGAGGACACTTGTATTCGCTATAAATGCTCATCCAGCCAACTACAAAGCTTACTAATTTGAGCCAATTCACGCTGGCCAACATGTGCCGGAATATTTACAAAACTCGCTAAGGCTTTACAGCGCAGTGATTCGCACCTCTCAGTCAGGTCCAGTTTCAACAGGGAGATAAGAGGCTGGATACGTGCGCGCCAAGAACCACCACCAGCAGGATGAAAGATAGAATAATGTAGCCCCAATTCCACTCCCGCACCCATTCGAGTTAACAGTGGTAAAAGACCAGTTTAATAAAGTCGAAACTAGGCGCCTTTTTATTATGGATACCCCCTCCAAACACAGTTCACTAATGCCATCTGCAAATAAAAGTGGCAAAAGAACTGCTTGCAATACCAAACTGGTGCCGCCGGTTGATCCAATCGGAAAATGATATTCACCAGATTACACCTTTCCCGGAATGAACATCACTTCTGCAGCACCCAGCTTCTCGCCTGTGACTTTGGCATTGCTAATCGTTTTTGCTGCTCGCATACAAGTTAAATGCTGGCGTAAAAGCCCAGGTTTTTTGCGGCCTGCGCGGATGTTTTTAATGCGAATCGGTATTCTCAGGCACAAGGACAAAGTAAGGGAATTCCGTAATATCTGTCCGCCACCCTCCCCCTGGGCGACGTCTATCTAAATCGCTAATCAATCCCTTCATTACCATTAAATAATTCTGTTATTTTTTTCATTAAGCAGTTGAAAGCAGTTTCACCAAGCTCTTTTGCACGCCATCAAGTCCACCATACACCGATATTTTATCGATGCGTGCACTGACTTTTTCTAAGGATTCCAATTCTTTTAGACGCAGTAATGTAGGATTGTTATCCATCATCTTGGCAGTGTTATGCAGGGAGCGCATAGCCTGGGTCTCTTCACGTCGCTTTATTAAATTCGCTTCAGACTCCTTCTGCGCTTCCACTACCTGATTGAGAATCATCTTCATATCGCCAGGCAAGATAATATCTTTCACTCCGACACTGACAATCTCAATACCGTAATGCACTAGTTTTTTATGGATAGCCGTTGCAATAACAATATTCAGCCGATCTTTATCTGCCAATAAACTATCCAGAGTCTGGGTACCCACCGCTTCACGCAGACTTAATTGTAATTCACGATAAATATGGTTTTTATAATCACTGAGTTTTAATGCCACCCGTTGTGGATCTGTAATCTTGAAGCTGCCACTTAGGTTAATGCGCAGGCTAACTCTATCTTTGGTTAGAATTTCCTGGCCACTTACTTCTACAGTTTGCAGGCGCATATCTATCAATTTCACTGCGATAGAGCGATTGTATTTCCAAAATCCATAGCGACCCGGCTGCAGCGCTTTCTCCAATTTACCATTGACAATTAAAAGGCCCACATGCTCATCGGGGACTTCGTTATAGCTTACCGCTTGAGCAGCAATGCGTATTTGGCTTGCGCAAGCACCACGACCGAGGAGCCCCAGTACATTGTCATCGATGGTATATTCCCTGGAAATATCCATAATACCTACACGAACCGCTTCCCCCCCTTTCCATACGGCACGGTAACTACCAGGGGGAAGGATATCCACCAGGTGACCATCCCGATAGAAAAGTCCAACTTGTTGATCAGACAGCTCGTAGGACTGTAAATATTCACCTAACAAATCGCCATAAGTATTCAGTAGGAACTTTGCCTTGATCGCATCAAAAACCACATCGGTAATATCATAGGTTTCCACCCGTACATCACCGGAAAGCAGCCAGATACGGTGGCGCCCTGGTGGCAGCACCCTTTCAAATCGACTGCGGCGAAACAGCAGTGCTCGCTCGTTATCAGCCACATTGACAATCTTCCATATTTTAAAGAGAGACTTCATTTCTCCGATCTCTTATCTTTTTATTCCTTTGGGTGGGGCCCACTCGATCACAGGGTAGCCCAACGCTTGTACACAATGGGAGCAAATTACAGCGGTTTTGCAAAATTCTTCATTCACCCATCCCGGGTAATGCAACCAAAATCCCTGGCTAAAATAGAATCAATGCAAATCCTATAATCCACTCGCACAACGCAAACCCACGCAAGGCGACACTGTCACCGGAGTGCCTTTGTGTTTGACCATTGATGCAAAATCCAACAGTCCATACCATAGACACAGTGAGCCCCAGATAGATTTCAACAAAGAGGGCTTCTTTGTGGGGACTCGAACCCCAGGCTCTCGCCTTCCCTTAAAGTCGCTTTCCAGGCGACGTGACTTTGACAGGAATCGAACCTGTAACAAACCGATTTAACGGTTGCTCTACCAATTGAGCTACAAAGTTAGCGTTTGAAGATTGCCCCAGTGGGTACACCTACCGCCAACGTCGGGGGTGCCAGGCCGGCATACAGAACCGGCTCCGCTGACTGGAACAAAACATTCAAACTTGTTTGCGGAGAGCCTGCCCTTTGGGCATAACTTCCGACATTCCTCACTACTAAAGGCCTTATTCGCGGCCAGCGCTGACTATCCTTTGACGCAGACTACCTGCTTGAGGGTGTAAACGATTTCCACCAGGTCTTGTTGTGCTGCCATAACCTTCTCAATAGGTTTGTAGGCCGATGGGGTTTCGTCGATCACACCTTCATCTTTACGGCATTCCACGTCGACAGTAGCTGCGCGATGCTCTTCCAGCGATACCAGTTTTTTCGCCTTGGTACGGGACATCACCCGCCCGGCACCATGGCTACAGCTGCAGAAGCTTTCTTCGTTTCCTAACCCCCGCACAATAAAAGACTTGGCCCCCATACTTCCGGGAATAATGCCCATTTCATCAACACGCGCCCTTACAGCGCCCTTGCGTGTTACCAGTACATCCTTGCCGTAGTGGTGCTCGCGGGAAACGTAATTGTGGTGGCAGTTGACCGCTTCCATACGCGCCTCAAAATCCATGCCCAGTGCCTGCTTCACCGCGCCGATAGTACGCGCCATCATGACTTCCCGATTGATACGAGCAAATTCCTGCGCCCATTCCACCGCCTGCACATAGTCATCGAAATGCTCGGTACCCTCAGGGAAATAGGCCAAGTCGCTATCCGGCAAATGAATATGCCAACGCTCCATATCCCGCTTGGCCTTCTCAATAAAGTAAGTGCCAATGCGGTTACCCACACCACGAGAACCGCTATGCAGCATCAGCCACACACTGCCGTGCTCATCGAGGCACATCTCAATAAAATGATTACCGGTGCCAAGCGTCCCCAAGTGATTGATATTGTTGGTATTTTTTAATACTGGGTGCTTCTCCTTCAGCAACTCAAACGGTGCTGCCAAAGGCGTCCAACCGGCTAGTGCATCATCTGGCGGATTCTCCCAGGCACCCTTATCCCGACCCCTGCCCCGGTGCCGACCAGTGCGGCCGTGGGGTACGGCGCGCTCAATGGCACTGCGTACACCCGCCAGGTTATCTGGCAGCTGTGCCGCCGTGAGGCTGGTGCGCACCGCCATCATGCCGCAGCCAATATCCACACCCACGGCTGCGGGGATTACCGCTCCCAGGGTGGGTACCACACTGCCAATGGTGGCGCCTTTGCCCAGGTGTACATCGGGCATTGCCGCCACCCACTTGTGGATAAAAGGCAACTGCGAAATATTTCTGAGTTGAGCCCTGGCTTCTTCTTCAAAGGGCACACCTAAGGTCCAGGACTTAATCGGTACCCCACCTGCCCGCATCACTTCATACGGCAATGGTTTCATCTCTCGCTCCTTTTAAATCTCATGAAACCGCTGAAATCTCGTGAAACCGCGTTATCACTTCATGGGTTTCTCTTGCCATTGATATAGCGAATTAGGTGCCAACTTTTAAAAAAACTTCTGAAAATCATGTAAGCCATTGTTTTTACTGGAAAAATAATTTCATGTGTAGATTTCTGAGGGAACCTTAGCTAAGTTGAAAACAATAGATATCTATCTTTTTAGATAGCTATTTATTATTTTAGATAGTATGAAAACAGTAGCTATCAGTATTCTCGGTACCACTAAGGATCGGCGCGGCAAAGGCGACAAGCGTTGGGACAAGTGGCGGCCCAATATCTCCATGTGTCAGCACGATGACCTGCTGATCGATCGGCTGGAACTCCTTTTCGACAACCATTCGAAGAACTTGGCAGACCAGGTCACCGAGGACATTGCACGTGTTTCCCCTGAAACAGAGGTGGTCCATCACCGGGTCAACTTCAATGACCCCTGGGATTTCGAGAGTGTGTACAGCAACCTGCTGGATTTCGCTCGCGATTACGCTTTTAAGCCAGACCGGGAGCAATACCTGGTACATATCACGACTGGCACCCACGTGGCCCAGATCTGCCTATACCTGCTCACAGAGGCCGGTTATTTCCCTGGGCGCCTGCTGCAAACTTCTCCTGCACATAAAAACAGTAACTTGCCGGGTCAGTACCAGATTATCGATTTGGATCTATCCAAGTACGACCAGATTGCCTCACGCTTCCAGCGAGAACACCAGGAGGGCACCACCTACCTGAAAGGCGGCATTGAGACGAATAATCTCGCCTTTAATCAGATGATCGAGCAGTTGGAGCAGGTCTCTATCCGCTCCGACGCGCCCATTCTGATTACAGGACCGACGGGAGCAGGAAAATCGCAGCTGGCCCAGCGTGTCTATGAGTTACGCAAGCAACGGGGAAAATTGGAAGGGGGCCTGGTCGCGGTAAACTGCGCCACCCTGCGCGGCGAGAATGCCATGTCCGCCCTATTCGGCCACCGCAAAGGTGCCTTTACCGGCGCCACCACTCACCGCCCTGGGCTATTAATGGAGGCGGACAAAGGCCTGCTATTTCTGGATGAAATCGGTGAGTTGGGACTGGACGAGCAGGCGATGCTACTACGAGCCATAGAGCACAAGCGCTTTATGCCCTTCGGCTCAGACAAAGAAGTGAGCAGTCACTTCCAGTTGATCGCCGGTACCAACCGGGATCTTGTACAGCTCAGCCGCGAGGGCAAGTTTCGCGCAGACCTGCTGGCTCGTATCGACTTATGGACCTACTGCCTACCTTCCCTGCGTGAGCGCATTGAAGACCTGGAACCCAATATCGACTTTGAGCTGGAGGCTTTTTCCAGAAAGTCCGGCTATTTGGTGAGCTTCAATAAAGCGGCACGGGAGAGGTACCTCAACTTTGGCCGTTCAGCAGAGGCCAGCTGGTCTGCTAACTTCCGCGATCTTAATGCCAGTATCCTGCGTATGGGCACTCTTGCCGATGGTGGGCGCATCACCACTGAAGTGGTGGAGGAGGAAATCCAGCGGCTGCGCTTCAAGTGGCAAACCCCAAATAATAATGGAGCATCGCTACCCTTTGCGCGTATCGAAGAGTTATTGGGCCCCGGCAGTATTGAACAAATGGATTACTACGAGCAGATCAAACTAGCTGGGCTAATCCGGGTATGTGAGGAATCCAATTCCATGGCAGAAGCCGGTCGCAAACTATTCCAAGTGAGTCGCGCCACCAAAAAATCCAATAACGATTCTCACCGGGTACGCCAGCTGTTGGATAAATATGGGCTCAAGTTCGAGCAACTACATCTAACAACTACATAAAGCCTAGAGCCCTGTTGGCGCCATTTTGTTAATCTCACTCCAGAGCACCAATGATGGATCACGGAATGAGATACGCTTACCTAACCCCGCTTCTTTTCCTTCTTAGCGCCTGCGAGCCAACACAGTTTGCAGGCGGCACCGCCCTGCCAGATGGTTCCGTATACAAAGGCGACTTACAAAACAGCTTTTTCCATGGCCGAGGCCAGTTGCAGTGGCCCAATGGCAATCATTATCGCGGGGAATTTCACAATGGCCTCATTAGTGGTCAAGGACTACTTACTGAAGCGGATGGCTGTACTTATGAAGGTGAATTCCTCAATGGTGAGCCACACGGCAAAGGTCGCTATACCTGTAGCGAAAATGAATGGTCGGGGCATTTCATTGAGGGAGAGCTGCAAAACGGCACAGTAAAATGGAATGACGGTGAAGTGTATAGCGGTGAGTTTCTGGATTATTACCCGCACGGCGAAGGTAAGTTAACCACTGAAAATGGCAGCCATTATCAGGGTACCTTTGAAAACGGTTATTTAATTAAAGGAAGCTACTCAGATAGTGATGGCTATAGTTATACCGGCGGCTTCGAGTACGGCTCTTACTCCGGCGAAGGTAAACTAACCCAGCCCGACGGCACTATTATCCATGCCACATTCCGCTATGGGAAAGCTGAGGGTGAAGGAGTACAAATTAGTACGGATGCCGAAGGAAACACTATCGAACAATCTGGCTATTTCTCCGAAAATATATATTACCCCAGCGAAGATGCTTGGCGCACGCAGGCGAATATTCCCAGCGCCCAGGCGGAAACCCGCTTATATAGTGACAGTGATCGCTTACAAAACGCTATTGGCTCACTGGCACCACAGAGGCCTGGCGTGCGAGATGTGTATACATTACTAGTTGGTGGTGATGGCACCTCTCAGGTTTTTGCCAGGGAATTGGACTGGGTAGCAGAGCGCATAGATGAGGCCTTTGGTGTTGAGAAACGCGTGTTGCGTCTCAGCAATGGAGGCGGCTACAGCTTTCCTCTCGCCACGCGCACCAGTATTCAGGAAAGTCTCAATGCCCTTGATCAATTACTGGACCCACAAGAAGATCTATTGTTTGTACACCTTGTTAGCCACGGTGCTCGCAACGGCGATTTAAAAATCGCTGAGGGTAAAATGCCACTAATGGACTTGTCAGTGGCCGACGGAAAAAAATGGCTGGATAACCTCAATGCACAATACCAGTGGATAGTGATTTCTGCCTGCTATTCCGGCCAATGGGTTGAACCTTTAAGCACTCCAAATCGTATCGTATTCACCTCCGCCGCCGATAATAGAACCTCTTTTGGTTGCAGCGACGATTCCCAGCGTACCTGGTTTAGTGCTGCGCTCTATGGCAATGCTCTACAGCATGGAACAAAAGACCCCAAAGCTTGGTTCAATACAGCCAACCAAAAAGTCACTGAAATGGAAAAAGAACAGGGGATTGAAGAAGATTCTCACTCCCTACCCCAGCACTCCATTGGGGAAAATTTTCTGACATGGTGGAAGAAAAACCAAGATGGCTGAAATGACAAGAAGGTTATTGAAAGATAAATCTTAGTTACAGGCGAAAGGAGTTACTCATTTGGAGTTCGCAAGCTATTCCCTGGAACTGTTATCTGTTTTATTTTTGGTTGCCGTTATTGCCGGTCTACTCGATACATTAGCGGGCGGTGGCGGTTTGATAACAGTTCCCGCCCTGATTCTAAGTGGTGTACCGCCACTGTCTGCCTTAGGTACTAATAAATTACAAGGCAGTATCGGTACAGCAACAGCCACCTATATGATGATTAGGAGTAATAAAATAAGCTGGGACGGGATTAAAAAATTAATGCTATCTGCCTTTATTGGAGCAGCGTTTGGAACAATAATTGTTCAGCTTATCAACACTGAAATTTTGTCTTTTGTTATTCCTGTAGTGCTGTTATTTATTGCTATTTATTTTCTGATTTCTCCGTCTATGAATCAGAATAATGATGAGCCCAAGTTATCTAACAGAAAATATCAATATGGGATAATTCCATTCATTGGATACTATGATGGTATGTTCGGGCCTGGGACTGGGTCATTTTTTACTTTATCTGGTATTGCTTGCCGTGGACAAGATTTATTGACCTCCACCGCCATGGCAAAGCCTCTTAACTTCGCCACCAATTTAGCCTCTTTATTGGTATTTTTACTTGCAGGGCAAGTGGTGTGGATTATAGGCATCCTAATGATGACTGGGCAATTCATAGGTGCATGGATAGGGTCACACTGCCTTTTTAAAATTAGCACTGCCTATTTAAGAGGGGTAGTCGTTTTTATGTGTAGCGGGATGCTAATAAAGTACGCCCACGCTATGGGGTGGATAGATTTTACTTGAAAACAAGCTGACTTTTCGCGTGAATAAATAGTTTGTTAGGGATGCGTCAGCTTCTACTTACAATCCCGCTCTAACAATTTAGAGCGGGATTGTAAAAACGATACTTTAAGAGCCTTTCTGCTCTGTAATAAACCGCTGCATCTGCTCTTCCAACATGGAAAGCGGAAGGGCTCCATTTTTTAACAGTGCATCGTGGAAGGCGCGCAGATCAAATTTCTCTCCCAGCTCCTTTTCCGCCTGTGCGCGCAGCTGGCGAATCTTAATTTCCCCCATTTTGTAGGAGAGTGCTTGGCCCGGCCAGGAAATATAACGATCCACTTCTGCGCGTACATTCGCGGGAGATAGGGAGGTATTGCTGGAGAGGAAATCAAGCGCCTGCTGGCGAGTCCAGCCCTGGGAGTGGATTCCAGTATCAATTACCAACCGCGCAGCGCGCCACATTTCATAGCTTAGGCGGCCAAAGTGCTCATAGGGTGTCGTGTATATGCCCATCTCCTTACCCAAGCGCTCGGAGTAGAGTGCCCAACCTTCACCAAATGCACTCAAATACAGATCACGGCGGAAGTCCGGCACATTCTCCAGCTCCTGGGACAAGGCGCCTTGCAGGTGGTGGCCGGGCACCGCCTCATGCAGGGTTAAGGCAGGAAGCTCATACAGTGGGCGCTGATCCAGGCCGTGTGTATTCAGCCAATAGGCCCCACCACGAGTGCCACCGATGGCGGCAGGGTTATAGGAAGCGGTGGTGTAGTTGGGTGCGATTTCGCTGGGTACCGGAACCACTCCATAGGGCGTGCGTGGCAGCAGATTAAAAAACTCCGGTAATACATAGTCGATTCGCTTAGAGATATAGGCAGTCTCTTTTAGCAATTCTTCCGGGGTTTTTGCATAGAACTGGGGATCTGTACGAAGAAAATGGGTAAATTCTTCAAAGCTGCCTTTAAAACCAGACTCTTTGATAAGCGCTTCCATTTCCGCGCGAATACGCTTCACTTCGGCAAGGCCTGTGCGGTGGATTTCCGTTGGATCCATATCCAAGGTGACGTAATAGCCGATGTTGTGGCGGTAGTAATCCTCACCACCAGGTATTTGCTCGGCCCCGAGGGTTTCGCTGGCGGCTTTTAGGTAATCCCCCTCCAGAAAATTGGCTACACGGTCAAAAGCCGGAATGGCTACCTGTTCAATGGCTTTTTTGCCGGCATTGCGCAGGCGCTGCTGCTCTTCAGTAGTCATTGCATCAGGCATCTCGGTAAAGGGCTTATACAAGCTGCTTTTGGTTGGGTCTTTATAAACCTGGGCTCGCACCGTAGGGGCTATGCCTTGCACCACTATTTGGGGCAAAACAAAACCTGTGCGAATACCCTCGCGCATATTGGCAATATTCTCATCAAAGAAGCGGCCAAACTCGCGGATACGGGCGATATAATCCTCGTAATCCGCGACACTGGTCATCGCCAGGCCACTGTGCGCATCCAGGGCTGTGCCGAAAAAACTGGAGAAGGTATTCAGCGGTATACGCTTCAAGAATAACTGATTGGCCTCGATAGAATTTTCCAGTACCCAGGTGAGCAACTCCCGATTAACCTTGTCCGAATCCGTTAACTCGCTAGCGTCTATCGTTTGCAAGCGCTGTAGCAATTCCTGTTCAGACTTCAACCGACGTGCTCTATCCTCAGTAGTCACCCCCGGCAACTGGCGGTTATAGTCCGACACCCCCATACGTCCCGAAGTAATTGGATCCTCGCGCAGACGATACTGCCAGTGATCTTCGATCACACCCTGCAGTTGCTCGGTTGCCGTTGCGGCCCAGGATATGGGAGCCAGTACCCAAGTGACCAAGATAAAGCCAGATGCCCGCTTGAGGTGTTTTGCCAAGGCCTTGCCGGATTTCACGCTACTCTCCATTAATTCTGTTCGCGAGTGCTCAGTTTTTTGCACTCAAAAGTTTATTCGTAATGATCGGTCAACCTTAACATGAGTGACACTCGGCGAGATTGCTATCTGTGACCCTGGAACCAGGAAGGTTTTATGGCTTGAGGGAGAGCAAATGGGAAATTGGGTGATAGTAGAAGCGGGAAGTGAAATACATTGCGGGAGCCACCATACCTGCGGCTCCCTCAATATCTGTGGCTAGTTAGCCCCTGCGTGCATAAGACCGAATAGCATAGCTACCACTCAGGCCCGCAGAATACATGGACTGATACCAGAAGGACTGGGTGAACCAATTAAAGAATGAGGCGCGGGACTCAAACCAAAACTCACCGAAGTTTGGATCGAAGAATGCGATATCCTGCGCTACCCAAGCAGACATAGTGTGGCCAGAGAAGGTGCCATCCAGGCTGATTTTCTTATAGCAACCTGCACCGCCAGTCTGATCCAGAATGATTTCCCGAGCCAAGGCATTGGGGGAAAACACACCACTTTGCCCATTGGCTCTACGCGGATTATTGATACCGCGAATCGTATTGCCTCCACGCCCATTGGGGAAAGCACCCCCAAACACATTTTGGCTGACTGGATACAGGTTATGCACCCCTAGCCAGGCTTCGGTAACCCTATCCTGGTCATCGTGCATACCCGCCTGCTGTAGGGTCATCACGTGAAAAAGATGGCGCTCATCAAAGGTGTTATTGGGATATAACCAGTTCCACAGGCTACCGCCTTCGGAGTGATACTTCATCCAGAAAGCCGAGAGCGATTCGCAAACGCCGCCAGAGGTATCCTCGTGAACCGTAATCAACCCCTTTACCGGATCGAAGCACTGACTGAAATCCTTAACAACGTGTCCATTGTAGTTGGGCACCGCTTGCTGCACTGGCCGTACACGTGTGCCGGTCACGTTCAGAATTGTTTTATCGACCCAAATAGGCATTTTTATTCTCTCACTTCTGCTTGGCAAGAAAAGCGCTTTTAAAATCCCTTTTAAATTTTCGTGGAATTTTTCTACGCCACTTATCGAATTGGGCCGGCATTGAAGCAGAAAAGTTTCAGCGCCAACAGGAAATACGAAAGCTTTTTAAATCGACTCTGGCACTATTTTTCCAGGCCGCATAAAGACTTATTTAGGAGGGAGAGAATGAGAATTATTAACCAATTTTTATCGGCTAATACGATGCTTTTTTAAGCAAACTGCTGGGCAATTGAGAAAAAATCATTTTCAGGACAATACGCAAGATTTTAGTCACTCAGTGAACACAGAGGAATTACCATTTCCGCTAAGAGCATATACAAAACCATCCAGTTTTTTAATTGGTCAAAAAATGTGAGTGAAAAATCGAGGAGGGACGACTAGAAAATTTCTAGGCATTTCTAACCGGTTGGTCTTTGCTTAGAAGATTTTGACTGCTCTGAGAACGTATCACTAACCTACAGGCAATTCACATTCCCTATCCAACGCTCAAAGATCAATAGAGCTTACACCGTCGTTAATGCCATTAACTTTACATTGTCGGCTTACCCTAGCCGCAACAGGCTGGGCTATTCGTTTCATTGTATTTTCTAATCTGTGAATAGTTTGCACAGCTAAGCACACTTGAGATTTATACTGTCAGACACTAGCTTTTCCCTGCCCCTCGAGGCCAGTGGAAAATCAGGAGAGTCTTTGTGAAAACCCTTTGTGTCGCAGCAGTGCAGATGATCAGCGGTGAGAGTGTCGAGGACAATCTCACACAAGCCTACAAACTGCTGAAGGAAGCCGCCGGACGCGGTGCCCAACTAATACTGCTACCGGAAAATTTTGCACACTTTTCAGATAAGGGCAGTTTCTCCGCGGCCGAACCCTTCTGTGCGAACCATAAAGCCAATGCAGACAGACAACCCATTCAACACGCGCTACAGAGTTGGGCAGCGGAGCTGGGTATCTGGCTGGTAGCCGGCGCGGTACCCTTGCTGGAACGGCCCGATGGCACTGCGACCGAGGGCAGGCGCAGTCGCTCTGCTTGCCTGCTGTTCGATGATCGCGGTGTTTTGCAAGCCCGCTACGACAAAATGCACTTGTTTGATGTGGATGTTGAAGACTCAGCCGGAAGTTACCGTGAATCCGCCAGTATTGAACCCGGTGACGAGCCCTGTGTGGCGACATTACCCTGGGGTGTGCTGGGGCTCAGCATCTGTTTCGATCTGCGCTTTCCCGAACTCTACCGACAACTGGCAATGAACGGCGCTGAGATTTTTGTGGTACCAGCGGCTTTTACCCATACCACCGGGAAAGCGCACTGGATGACCCTGTTGCGAGCACGCGCGATAGAGAATGGCTGCTTTGTGATTGCGGCCAATCAGGGCGGCATCCACTCGGAGAAAAGACGCACCTGGGGTCATTCAGCGATTATCGATCCCTGGGGTGAGATCCTGGCCGAAGCCGGTGAGGGTGAAGCCATCATCACTGCCACACTAGATGCTGGGAGATTAGCTAAGGTGAGGCAACAAATGCCATTACTTTCCATGCGCCGACTAGGAATCTAAATAGTCTAAATAGAAAGTATCTAAATAATAATGAGTATCTAAAAAAAAAGGGGCACCGTCAGGTGCCCCTTTTTTTACAGCGTAAGCCGTGGCGAAAAGACGGTGTTACACCTTCTCCACCGTCTGGTCGATACGGCCAAAAATCGACTGGCCTTCGCCATCGAACATCTCGATAGCGATCGTGTTGCCGAAATCCATAAATGGTGTACTGGGCGAACCATTCTGGATGGTTTCGATCATGCGAATCTCAGCGATGCAGCTGTAGCCAACTCCACCCTCTGCCACCGGCTTACCCGGGCCGCCATCCATCTTATTGGACACGGTACCAGAACCGATAATAGTGCCGGCACAGAGTGGACGGGTCCTGGCCGCATGGGCAATCAACTGGCCAAAGTGGAAGGTCATATCCACCCCGGCATTGGGCTCACCGAACTTCTCGCCGTTCAGGTGGGAAACCAGAGGCAGGTGCAATTTGCCCTCACGCCAGTTGTCTCCTAGTTGCTCGGGAGTGACGCACACCGGTGAGAAAGCACTGGAGGGCTTGGACTGATAGAAACCAAAGCCCTTGGCCAGCTCCGCAGGAATCAAACCGCGCAGGGAAACGTCGTTTACCAGCATCACCAGTTTGATATGGGAGAGCGCATCCTCGGCGGAGACTCCCATGGGCACATCGTCGGTGATCACGGCAATTTCCGCTTCAAAGTCGATGCCGAAGCCCTCACTTTGCGGCATGGTCACCGGCTCGCGTGGGGCCAGGAAGGTATCGGAGCCCCCCTGGTACATCAGCGGATCGCTGTAAAAGCTCTCCGGCACCTCGGCACCGCGAGCCTTGCGCACCAACTCAACATGGTTCACATAGGCACTGCCATCGGCCCAGTGATAGGCGCGCGGTAGAGGCGATGCACACAGGCTCTGCTCGAATGGCTCTCCGGCAATCTCGCCGTTGTGCAAACGCTCGTGCAGCTTCTCCAGCTCGCCACTGACTGCTGCCCAGTTGTCCAATGCACTCTGCATGGTGGGAGCGATATCGCCGGCCGGCACCATACGGGTGAGATCGTCGCTAACGACAACCAGTTGGCCATCACGGCCGGATTTAAGGCTGGCTAACTTCACTGTGCCTCCCCTTCAACTTTTTCCACAAACTCTTCTTCCCCATGCATCCAGGCGGCGTGCCTTGGGGCTTTTTTAGTGCGCGACCACTCTTCCAGCATATCTTCCGCAACACGCTTCAGCTCTTTGTGCATACCGGGCTTAGCGGTGTTAGCAGCCAGCTCGATGCGGTGGCCGTTGGGATCAAAGAAGTAGATCGACTGGAAAATGGTGTGATCGGTAGGGCCGAGTACATCGACTCCCGCCGCTTCCAGCTTCTCTTTGGTCGCGAGCATTTCTTCCATGGACTCCACTTCGAAAGCGATATGCTGCACCCACTTGGGGGTATTTTCATCGCGCCCCATCTCCGGAGAGTTGGGGATTTCGAAGAAGGCAAGCACATTCCCCATACCCGCATCCATAAAGACATGCATGTAGGGGTCCGGCTCACCGGTTGAGGGTACCTCGTTTTCGGCAATGGCCAGCTGGAAGTCCATGCCGAGAAGATCGCGATAAAATTCCACGGTCTCCTTGGCGTCCCTGCAGCGATACGCCACGTGGTGAATGCGCTTAATGCCCATTGAAGCCTCCGATTGTTATTCCTTTTCTTTAATGACGCCGCGCTTGAGCTGGTCGCGCTCAATGGATTCAAACAGGGCTTTGAAGTTGCCCTCGCCGAATCCTTCGTCTTCCTTGCGCTGGATAAACTCAAAGAATACCGGGCCGAGCATATTGGCAGAGAAAATCTGCAGCAGCAGGCGTGGTTGACCGCCCTCGGTAGTGCCATCGAGCAGGATGCCGCGGCTCTGGAATTCGTCGGTGGGCTCACCGTGGCCCGGCAAGCGCTCTTCCAGCATTTCGTAGTAGGTGTCCGGCGGCGGGGTCATAAACTCCATGCCGCGCTCTTTCAGACGATCCCAGCAGGCCACCAGATCGTCACAGGCGAAGGCAATATGTTGGATACCCTCGCCGTTGTACTTCATCAGGAATTCTTCGATCTGGCCGCCGCCACCGGCCGCTTCTTCGTTCAGAGGGATGCGGATCTTGCCATCCGGCGCAGTCATCGCCTTGGACAGCAGACCGGTGTATTCGCCCTTGATATCGAAATAGCGAATCTCGCGGAAATTAAACAGATCCTCGTAGTACTTGGCCCAGTAATCCATGCGGCCGCGATAGACGTTGTGGGTAAGGTGATCGAGAGTGTGAAAGCCACAACCTTCGGGGCGACGGTCTACATCCTCTTCCCAGATAAAGTCGATATCGTAGATGGACTCGCCTTCTTTGTAGCGGTCGATCAGGTACAGGGTCGCACCACCAATGCCTTTGATGGCCGGCAGTTTCAGTTCCATCGGGCCAGTTTGTACGTTTACTGGCTGAGCGCCCTTGCGCAGAGCCTCCTCGTAGGCAAACTTGGCATCTTTCACACGGAAGGCCAGACCACAGGCGGAGGGACCATGCTCCTGGGCATAGTAATAGGCGTGGCTGCTAGGCTCGTAGTTGGTGACAAAGTTGATATCACCCTGGCGCCACAACTCCACCGCTTTAGAGCGGTGGCGGGCCACCTTAGTAAAGCCCATGGCGGTAAACACCGTTTCGAGAATGCCTTTTTCCGGCGCAGTGAATTCTACAAATTCGAAGCCATCCAAACCCATCGGGTTCTCAAATAAGTCGGCCATGCAGTCCTCCGTCTCTTATCTTCGCGGCGCCATTTATCGGGGCTGCGCGCTGGTTAATTTCAAGCGCAAACGAAGTTAGTTGCAGATGTAACTAATGTCAAGGGTGCCTGAAAGGCATACCAAAGGGCCGTCTTTGGTCACTTGAGATGGGTGGTTTTCGCAGATATGCGAGCAGTCAGAAGGGGGGCTTAGCAGAATTGAACAATGTGAGAAAAGTGGGTGCAGCACTGGCTTGTGCCGCACCCTCAGCAACTAGCGCTATTTGCGGGCGCACTTGCCGGTATCCGTTCGGCACATATGATCCTTATGAAACTTACCGCTCATCTGGTCACACTGAGACTTGGACACATCTCCAGCGCAGGCACTTTCCGCATGCTGGCAGCATCCGGTTTCAGCGGTGCCCATGCCGCTTTTGTCCATCGATTCTTCCTTTTTCCTCTGTTCACAGGCGGATAGGGTCAGCACCAGGGCAGCCGCCAGTATTCCGATTGAAGCTTTGAGTTGCATATAGGCCTCCTAACTAGCCGGCGAGTGGCCGGTGACATGGATATCGCGGAATCCGCCGCCCATGGCTCTGTGCGACCCGCGTAAACATACCCGACATCTCCACCAACTGAGCGGGCTTCGCACCGGGGCACAGAGCCTCTCAGCCATCCCGTAGATTTACCGGGCCATGCATTGACTGTAGCCCACACTGGCAGCAGAACCATCTGACTGACGGGACACTTTCGATTTTTTACAGATATCGCGCCTGTCTCTTGGCAAGCCACTGATTGTGACGCCGAGAGCCGGTACAATCGCTCCCCGTTTGTCGGGCTATGCCCCAATTTCGCCTGTAACTTTAAAGGACTGCCTATGCTTCTCGCCGCTCTCGCCATCATCGCCGGCTTTATTGTGCTGGTCTGGAGTGCTGACCGCTTCGTGGAGGGCGCCGCAGCCACGGCCAAGCACGCCGGCATGCCCACACTGTTGATCGGCATGGTGATTGTTGGCTTCGGTACCTCGGCACCGGAAATGGTGGTCTCCGCCATCGCCGCACTGGATGGCAGTCCCGGCCTGGCCCTGGGTAACGCCTACGGCTCCAATATCGCCAATACCGGCCTGATTCTGGGCCTTAGCGCCCTGATTATTCCCTTGAGCGTACATTCGAAAATCGTGCGCAAAGAGTTGCCACTGTTAATGGCGATCACCCTGCTGAGTGGCGCCTTCCTATGGAATGACAAGCTGGAGCGCTGGGAATCGGTAATTCTGTTAATGGGTTTCTTCGGTTTGATCGGCTGGAGCGTATTCTCTGCCCTGCGTGGCAAAGGCGATAAGCTGGAAGGCGAGGTGGCTGAGGAGCTGGAAGAACACGCTATGCCCCTGGGCCGAGCTCTATTCTGGGTAGTTGCCGGCTTATTACTTCTGATTGTCAGCTCAAGATTGCTGGTTTGGGGAGCGGTCACCATTGCCGAGTCGCTGGGTGTTAGTGATCTAATTATCGGCCTCACCATCGTCGCTCTCGGTACTTCTCTACCAGAACTGGCAGCCACCATAGTGGCCGCGCGAAAAGGCGAACACGATATCGCCATCGGCAACGTGGTGGGTTCGAATATGTTCAATCTGCTGGCCGTGGTGGGGATTGCCGGCACTATCGCCCCCATGTCCAGTGTGCCACCGGAAGTACTCACCAGAGACTGGCCCATGGTGATCGGCCTGACCCTCGCCCTATTTGTCTTCGCCTATGGCTTTCGCGGCCAGGGACGTATCAACCGCTGGGAAGGGGGCGCCCTGCTGACCGCCTACCTCGTTTATACCGGCTACCTGATCACCACGATTACCAAAGCCGCTCTTTAAACATACTTGGGGTGGCTTCACACCACCCCAAGTTTGCCACCTGAATTCGCCATAATTTGCCCCCAAAAAGCCCGTTCTTCTGTAGCAGTGCCAGCTAGTATTGGCAGCAGCTCAAGGGAAATAATGGCGGAGATGCTTTTATGAAGCCGGGCATTTTTGCCAAAGTTGGCATGTTGGGTTCTTTATTTGGTTTTGGAGCTATTTACCTATTAAATGCTTCCTGGCTGGCGCCAACGCCCCAGGGGGAGCCCATTCTTATCTCCCATCGTGGTGTCTACCAAACCTATAATCGCGATAATCTAGGGCGTGACGATTGCACGGCTATTCGCATATTCAATCCAGAACACCGCTATCTGGAAAACACCATTCCCTCCATGGAGGCAGCATTTGCGCATGGCGCGGATATTGTCGAACTCGATATCCATCCCACAACCGATGGTGAGTTTGCCGTCTTTCATGACTGGACTTTGGATTGCCGCACAAACGGAAGTGGCGTCACTCGGGAGCATGCCATCACCGACCTAAAGAAGCTCGATGTTGGCTATGGCTACACCTTCGATGGCGGTACAACCTTTCCCTTTCGAGGCCAGGGCATAGGATTGATACCCACATTGAAAGAAGTTTTTCAACACTTCCCCAATCGACAATTTCTGATCAATATAAAAAGTAATGATCCCAATGAAGCAGACCGACTGAATAACTATTTACGCCAACACCAGCTACTCTCTAATTCCCGCTTAATGGTCTACGGCGGCACCCGCCCCATCGCAAGAATACGGGAGTTAAGGCCCAAAGCTTTGGCCTTTAGTAAGAACAGCGCAAAAAGTTGTGTACTGGGGTATTTGCTGGTTGGGTGGAGTGGCTATATTCCCAAATCCTGTCATAACAGCATTGTGATCGCTCCCAATACTTGGCAGTGGGCCCTTTGGGGTTGGCCCAATCGCTTTGCTGTGCGAATGAGGCAGGCCGGCAGCCTGGTAATGGCAGTAGATCATCAAAAGGGCCAGAGTGGATTAGCCGGTGTGCACAGCCCCGAGGAGCTAAATCATCTACCCCAAGGTTACAGCGGCGCTATTTGGGTTGAAAAAATCGAGATCATTGGCCCTTTCTTACGTGCCGGCAGCCAAGAAAATTAAGGTTTACGCCGCTGCTCTAATCGCGCCAGCTGTGCCTGTAACCGCTCTATCTCTTCGAGTAACTCCAGCGCCAACGCCGCACCGGCTAGGTTGACCCCCAGATCCCGCTCCAGCGTATAGACACGGCGAACCCTGCGCACGCAAATACCACTAAAGCGCCAACGGGGTTTACGAGAGCGGGGTTCGATAATGCCCTCCTCCACCAGCGCTAAGATGTGTTCCGCCGGAAGCTCACAGGCGCGGCACAACTCGCTCAGACTCAGTTCACTCTCTTCATCCAGGAGCACACCGGTCACCTGCTCGGTCCTTCTGATCTTCATAATCAGCTCCCCATGGATTGGCGCGGGTTGAAATCAAATGCCTCACTGAACTGGCGATAGGCGTCGCGCTGGGCATCAGTAGTCGCAGTAGGTGTAACCGTCTGCAGCACAATATACATGTCTCCAGGCTGCTTGGCGGGTATCCCCCGACCCTTGAGGCGCAGTTTCTTACCGTTTTCACTATTGGCGGGGATAGTAACTTTTAGGGAGCCGCTCGGTGTGGGGACCTGTACCTTCGCACCCAGAGCTATCTCCCAGGGAGCCAGGGGTAGCTCCAGGTAAACCGTTGTGCCCTCGGTATGGTAAAGGCGGTGGGGATTGAATGTAATTTCCAGATAGAGATCGCCGGCCTTACCCCCACCAATGCCCGCTTCCCCCTGCCCGGCCAGGCGGATTTGTTGGCCTTCGGTAATCCCTTTGGGAATCTTGACGTTTAGAGTGCGTTCCTCCAGCTGGGGGCGCCCATCTGCACCCAACACGGTGTGCTTGAGGGTAATCTGCCGGCTACTGCCGCGATAACTATCTTCCAGGTCTATGGCGATTCGCGCGTAGGTGTTTTCCCCCTGAGCGCTGTACTGGCGCCGCTGCCTGCCGCCATAACTCTGACTAAATCCACCCCGCCCAAACAAGCTCTCAAAGAAATCGCTGAAAGCCTCACTATCGGCATCGGTATAACCACCGCCATGGAACTCAAAACCCTGATCCCAATTAGGTGGTGGGCGGAAGTCCTGACCAGACTGAAAGCCACTTCCCAACTGGTCATAAGCTGCGCGCTTCTCCGGGTCCTTGAGCACTTCGTAGGCCTCATTCACCTCTTTAAAGCGTTCCTCCGCATCCTTTTCATTACTCACATCGGGGTGGTATTTACGCGCCAACTTTCGATAGGCACGTTTTATCTCCGCCTGATCAGCGTTCCGCTCCAGACCGAGAATCTTGTAATAGTCCTTGTATTCCATGGCTTTAATAAAAGCCGATGATGAGAGGGTTCGCCACGTATTTAAAGTGAGAAAATCGACGCGAGTATTATCTGATCAAGCCGATGTCCACTGATAAATAGAAGCGCCGATAGAACAATCGGCGCCAAATTACTTATTTAATTACCACCTTAATGTCCAGTTTCGTAAAACATAGAGCCTTCCAAGTATTCGATACTTCCATCAACATAATGTATATAAACTTCAGCTTGGTTAGCTGAATATGCCCTTACTGTCACAGAACAGTATAATCCTGAGCTGCAACCTTTAACCCAGTTAATACGATCGATAGACTTGGTAATATTAGTAATTTCCCAGCTTCCCGAGGTTGAGTTTCCAAAACTGAAATCGAGGCCACCACAGCGGTTAGTACCATTACCAAATACACTTCCTCCAGCTTTCACATTAAGGTTACACACCAGATCTGCTGAAAATGCAGGGAGAGCAGTGAAAGAAGAAACAATTAACGAAATTACTAATAATAATTTTTTGATAGTCATATTCCTAACCCGATTGTTTTTATATCTCAATTAGTTATCGCCACCTACTAAATTAGCGAACACAATGAGATTATCATTAAGATCTCACCCTTCATAGGCACCTCATAAATCATATCGAGAAAAATTGAGAACAATCTGGCAATTTTATGCAATGAATTTTGGCTTCGTAAAAATTAGGAAGGAGAATTAAGACATGGATGATTTGTGTGACAGCTACACTTATCAAGATTTAGTTGAAAAATAACTTCTAACCCAAGAAGATTACCGACCACTATAAAGATAGTGTGAAATAAATATAGAGATAAAATCAGAAATTAATTCTGACATCCCTACATCGGGCAAAAGTACTTTAAAATAGTCTTCGAGGATACAGAAAAAAGTCAGCTTACGAGGCTCTTGAATAGCCATTGTTATGTCTCTGAGAGAAATAGAAATGTGTCATGATTCCTCTCAGAGCAAAAAATTTAAGAATTAGCAATTAGCGCTCAGCAGAATAAGGATCTTCTGCAACTAAATAGGCTGTAATATCAGCCTTGTTCTCTTGGTTTTGTAGCCACTCACGAAACTCCTTTACCTTTCCATAGGTCTCCTCTCCAAAGCGTTTCCGATAAACTTCAGAGAAAGTCTCTCTAGCATTACTGTCTCTTAGTTTCTTTTGCCATTCATTGGTAACCAAAAAGTTCAAGGAATCCGCAAGCCCTTCAGCCTTAAGCAGCTCCCATTCGCCCTTATCCAGCCAAATACCACCAACGGCTGGACTATAATCCAAACGGTGCTCATTGCCTGCAGTAATTTTGAATTTCTGCATAATTACGCCAGATACCGGGCATAAAATAGCTTTCTTGGTATCTCCAGCCACCTCTTCATTCAGGACATCTAGGTTATCTGAAAACTGGTAATCGGCATTTTTTCTTTTCCAAGTCAGATAGTCCTCAACCAGAATCCAGTTTCCCCCACAGTTGGAGCAGGTATGTGCACGAAATAACTCTTCCAAAAAACCTGCCTTAAGCACACCATTTTTACAACTTGTGCAGCGTTTCATAATTTGCCTTCCCTTTAAATAAATAACCCAGGCCTATTTTAAAGGCCTGGGTTGAGAGATTGATTTTTTTATCAGTTGAGAAACTAGGAAATAAAGCTCTAATAATGCTTCTTTACCTTGTCCGAAACCGCACTAAACTTCTGTCTCAACGGGTTTGCTCAAGTTACCAACCCCCGCCTCTTTTAGCAGGGAATCCACTAAGGGTGCCATAGCACGGTGCTTCAGAGCACTGCCGACTAAAGCTTCTGGTAGGCTTTGGCCTTTAGCTTCTGATTCTCCATCCAGAATTCCACTGGACGCACGACCATCTACGCCATTTAAACCTTCGACAGAGATAATCTTCATACCTTCGATACTCTCAAGAGGCTTAACACTCTCACGGATAATATTGGGCAGATTCTCGTGCAGACTCAGCACTTTCTTCAATGCAATCTGAGCTTCGTTGAGGCTATTATATGCCTCGTTCATCAAGCGTTGACCTTCGGCATCCACCGCGTATTTTTCGCGATCTGCTTCGACCTTGATGCGAATTGCTTCTGCTTCTGCAGAAGCCTGCAGGCGTAGCGCTTCGGCCTTATCTTCTGCAGCTGATTTCTCCGCTTCGGCCATTACCTTAATGCCGGTAGCCTGACGCTCAGCCACTTTCTGGGCTTCGATAATCTCGATGCGCTTGTCACGCTCAGCAATTTCCACGTCCTTCGCGGTACGCACCTGCTCTTCCGCTTTTACCGCTTCCGCCAAGGCAACATTAGCCTGTTGGTCTGCCTGAGACTGCTCTTTAGATTTTTCTGCGACGGCAATTGCACGTTCCTGCTCGGCAATCTCTACCGACTTTTCTTTGGAGATACGCTGCTCATCGAGCATTCGCTCACGTTCAATTTCCTGCTCTTTTAAGCGACGCTCCTTTTCAATCTCCAGCAGTTTAGTCGCCTGCTCTGCGGCAATTTGAGATTGGCTCACTTCACGCTGGGCTTCAATTTCCGCCTGACGCGCGGCTCGCTCTTGTGCAGCCAGTTCACGAGCAATATCAGCTTTTTGCGCGGCTTCGCGATTTTCCAACTCGCGTTGTTGCTCCAAATGTGCGTAGCGTTTTTCCTTATCGATTTCCAGCTTCTGGCGCTCGGCTTCAAGGTTTTTCTTCTCGATCTGTACCATGGTTTCCTGTTCGACGTCGTTCACTTCCTTACGACGCGCTTCGATGGAGCGAGTCATGCTGGCAAGGCCTTCGGCATCGAACACATTGTCCTGATTAAAGAACTCTTTATGGGTCTGATCCAGACCGGTCAGTGAGACTGACTCCAGTTCCAATCCGTTTTTAAGCAGATCCTCAGAGACTACCTGCTGCACTTTTTGTACAAACTGGCTGCGTTGCTCATGCAACTCTGCCATTTCCATTTCGGCAGCTACAGAGCGTAGCGCGTCGACAAATTTACCCTCAATCATTTCCTTTAAAGCTTCGGGGTCCAGGGTGCGCAAACCCAAAGTCTGTGCGGCATTGGCAATCGCTTCGGCATCGGGTTTCACGCGCAGATAGAACTCAGCGAGTACATCCACACGCATGCGATCCTTGGTAATTAGTGCCTGATGCTCTTTACGGGAAACCGCAAGGCGCAGGGTATTCATATTCACCGGGATAATTTCATGTAATACCGGTAACACCAGCGCGCCGCCATTCATAATGACTTTTTGCCCACCCATACCGGTACGCACAAAAGAACGCTCTTTAGAGGCACGGGTATAAAGCCGCGCAAAAATAGTACCTATTACAATCAGGCCGACCAGTACTGCACCGGCGATAAATACGACTACGGGTAGGTTTCCTATCACTGCTAGATTCTCCATTTAATTATTTTCCATCAGATGTTGGCTGGTGGGACGAGTCACGCGGAAATGCACACCCAACTCCTCTACCAGTAACACCTTCTCCCCCTGGTTAAAAATTTCACTCTCATCCGGCTCCACCATCACATAATGGGTAGTGCCATATTCATCTTTAAAACGCGCTTCTGCGGGCGATCCAGCCTCGGCTTTACCGATGGTAATTATCGCCACCCGGCCGATAAAGGAATTTCTTCCCACCGCTTGCGTTTCATCACCAACAGCAAAACGCCGCAGTAAATTTCCGACAAAGCGCACCTGTGGCAGCGCCAGGAAAAAAACTACCAGCGCCAATAAGCCGCCAGGTAATAACAGACCCAAAGTAGACTCAACAAACATCTGGATCAGCAAACCGGTAACGCCGAAGCCGACCAAGAATGCCACTAAAAGGATCAGTGCTGGCACCTCGCCGAAGCGCAGCCAGCCCAAAACTTTAGTCAATCCACCTGATGCACCACCATCCGGGCCATCGATATCAATATCTTGCAGCAAGTTATCGAGCAGATCCGAAATACCGACACCGATTAATGTCATCACGCCTTCGAGCACCGCGATCATTAACATCAATACCAGCGCACCGGTGAAGATCAGATTCTGGTCTTGTAAGAGAAAAGCCATCAGGCCTCCGACTTGAGTTTGGCCAGTCGCTCTTTAATACGATTGTTGCGCGCCAACTCCTCGAGTTCAGCCAGCTTGCTTGCGTCAACACTGGATTTTGAGGTGTGAACACCTGCTCGCTCCAATACCCGGTCAAAGGCGTCGCTTGCCTGCTCCACCTGTGTCTCTGTTTTACGGCTAGTGCCGCGGCCAGAGTCACTCACACCATTGGCGACATGCTCGCTAGCCTTGATAAACTCTTTGAGCTGCTCACGCATTTCCCGCTTTTTGCCCTGCAGTGCGCTGATATAAGCATTGAGTTCCTGCATTTCCGTA
This sequence comes from Microbulbifer sp. CnH-101-G, assembly GCF_052466775.1. Taxonomy (NCBI): domain Bacteria; kingdom Pseudomonadati; phylum Pseudomonadota; class Gammaproteobacteria; order Cellvibrionales; family Microbulbiferaceae; genus Microbulbifer; species Microbulbifer sp. CnH-101-G. Next base: position 4,037,467 of record NZ_CP174292.1, on the reverse strand, counting down.
TCGCTCTCGGCAATAGCCTTTTCCAGTACCGGCAACTGCGCTTCGATATCCATCTGTTTGGCAATGGCCGCTTCAGCCAGGTCATCCCGGCCTTCTTTTACCGCGATATCAATTTGCTCAGTGAGAGCACTGTGACGATTATTTTCCTCATTGAGCGCCTTGCTATTGAGGTATTTGGCCGCCTCCACCTTACCAAGCTGTTCGCGCACATCGGCAGTAGCATCGTCTATTTCGCGAATAGCCTGCTCCATGACCAGTTGTGGCGTTGCACTTTCTACCGAGTCCACCACCGCATTGGCAGATGCCGAAATCAGTCGTGAGATGCGCTTAATTAATCCTTCTCTCATAATTTTCTTTCCTTTTACTGTTTCAATTTCCACCAAAGCCAGACCAAATCCCTCACGATCCGACAAACCCAATTCATTTCTTTCACAACAATCCGCTGAATTGCCACTTTTATGCCAGCAGCAGTGGTTCCGCTTGTTTATCCCTAAAACTTAATTGCGCGAATGTTTATTCCGCAGTTTCACTTTCTAAGCGTTCACGAATTTTCACGGCTGAATCACGATGAATGCTACGTGGACTGCTCTGTTGAGACAGCAGCAACATTTTTTCCAGGAAAGCCTCGACGCTCGGCAACAAGTCTTTTTCCAATTCCGGCGCCATTGGCTCATTGCCAGCCCCATTTTGAATAATGGCGGCACTTTCTGTGAGCAACTCCATTACCGCTTCTATCAATAAGCTTCGCTGGTTTTCTTCTAAATAACGGGCCTTTAACGGCAACATGGCCTCTGCTGAGGAGAGATAGCTGCGAGAAAGGCTGTCCCCGCCAACTGACTCTCTCGCCATTGCAATAATTTCGCGTACTTTCTCACTTTGGGTGATCGCCCCATTGCGATCGATCGACATTAAATACGCATAATCTTCCGCCGATAGGCGCGCCGAAATGGATTGTGTTTTATTGAGCATAATGATCCCTTGCTTGCCATGTATACAAAAGTACACACGACTATGCGTGGGGTCAATAAAAACTCGCATGGCTTATTAGTACGGCAGAACCAGCCGGTGTAGAAAAATATTCTGCTAGTAACTGTGCTATCTATAATTCAGGGTATTTTTGTAAAAAACTGTTTTTAGTTCCGCCAGACGTTTTAAATTACACACGCTTACAGGGATAAATTTCCGCCAAAAATACTTTTATATACCGCCCACCAGAACAGGCTTTTGGTGACAAGCTCAACAATCCCATCGCCAATTGACGAACTTAATGTCGATAGAAAACCTGATTCTCAACGTCGATAGCTATAAAGCCAGCCACTACCAGCAATATCCACCAGGCGCGGAATTTATTAGCAGCTATATCGAGTGCCGCGGCGGGGAATTCTCTGAGACCGTATTTTTTGGTTTGCAGGCTTTTATAAAGCAGTACCTACAAAGCCCTATCACAACAGCCAATATCGAGGAGGCAGAAAAGCTACTCAAAGTCCACGGTTTACCCTTTTATCGCGCAGGCTGGGAGCATATTGTTCAACAACACCGAGGGTTCCTGCCTTTAGAGATTTCCGCTATCGAGGAAGGCTCGGTCATTCCTTTACACAATATCACGGCGCAAATCGTTAATACCTGCCCATCCTGTTTCTGGTTGACCAGTTATCTGGAGACTGCATTAGTGCGCGCTCTCTGGTACCCGTGTACTGTCGCTACACAGAGCCGAGAAATTAAAAAAATTATTGCGCATTTTTTACAGCAAACGGCCGACAGCCAAAATACCTTACCCTTTCAACTGCACGATTTTGGCGCTCGTGGAGCCAGTAGCTTGGAAAGTGCCATGTTGGGTGGCATGGCTCATCTGGTGAATTTTCAAGGAACCGATACGCTGTCCGGAATATTAGGTGCGAGAAATTTTTACCATGCCGATATGCCAGGATTTTCTATTCCGGCTGCGGAACACAGCACCATCACCGCCTGGGGCCGTGATGGGGAGGCATTGGCCTATCAAAATATTCTGCAGCGTTTCTCTGGGGAAAATAAAACCGTTGCAGTGGTCAGTGATAGCTATGATTTATGGCATGCGGTGGAGAACATTTGGGGCGGCCAATTAAAAAACACGATTCAAAACAGTGGCGGGACCTTGATTATCCGCCCAGACTCCGGCAATCCTGTGCAGATCGTTGTCGAATGTATAGAGCGATTAATGCGTATTTTTGGCGCCCACACCAATAGCAAAGGCTATCGTGTTTTGCCGGATTATATTCGTGTTATCCAGGGAGATAGTATTTCTCGTATCACTATTCCCCAAATACTGCAGGCAATGCAGAAGCATAAACAGAGCGCTGAGAATATCGCTTTCGGAATGGGAGGCGGACTGCTGCAAAAAGTGGATAGGGACCTCATGAGCTTTGCCATGAAGGCCAGTGCCATTCGCATCAATGGTCTCTGGCGGGATATCTACAAGGACCCACGCACGGGACCAGAGAAGAAATCCAAGCGCGGTCGTCTGGCCCTGATTCAAAGTGAGAGTGGTGACTTCAAGACCATTCGTCTGGAGGATCTAAATCAACACAAGAATTTACTGAGACCAGTGTTTCGTAACGGTGAGCTGCTTTTAGAAACGACTTTTTCTGAAGTACGCCAGCGCGCAACGATCTAACAACGCGGCGCTTCCCCTTCTTCTCCCCGCAACCATTTGCCCCCAACAAACCTCACTTCACCGAGCCAACACTTTACAAAGGCAATCATGGCCTGTTACCTGTATAGGTTTGCTGTCTGAACAAGGCGCCCGGCCGGGCCTCTTTATGTATCGGGCACAATAACAATAAGCACACCCCCAACCCCTATTGGGGGGATAAAGGTAGCCAATGGAAAGAAGAAAATTCCTCAAGATCGCCGGCGTCGGCTCCAGTGGTATTTTGTTACCGCTGCAGGGTATTCAGGTCAGCGCCGAGCAACTGCTCAATGAGGGCATGCACAGCTCGCACAAACGACACCTGGCCGATGTCGCCCTAAACACGGCGCGCAAAGCCGGAGCCAGTTACACCGATGTACGCATCGGTCGCTATCTCAACCAGTACGTAATGACCCGTGAAACCAACGTGGAGAATATCGTCAATACGGAATCCCTCGGCGCCGGTATCCGCGTGATCGCCAATGGCACCTGGGGTTTCGCCGCCACCAACGATCTGACCGCCGATGGCGTCGCCCGCGCCGCACGCCAGGCGGTTGCCGTTGCCAAGGCCAATGCTAAATACCAGACCGAGCCTGTGCGCTTGGCTGCCGTGAAAGGCGCAGGCGAAGTTTCCTGGCAGACACCGATCAAAAAGAATGCCCTGCAAGTGCCCATCAGTGAGAAAGTCGATTTCCTGATGGAAGTGAACAATGGCGCACTCAAAGCCGGAGCCAGCTATATCCAGTCTTCCCTGTATTTAGTGAATGAGCAGAAATACTTCGCGTCCAGCGATGGCTCCTATATCGACCAGGATGTCCACCGCCTGTGGGCGCCCATGCAGGTGACCGCGGTGGATAAGAAAAGCGGGGCTTTCAAAACGCGCAATGGCCTCAGCGACCCAGTGGGTAGAGGCTATGAATACCTGGCTGGCCACGACAAAGACAAGATTCGGGGACAGAACACGCTCTACAAAGCCTCCTACGATATGGCCGAGGATGCAGTACTGGCGGCCGAGCAGGCCAAGGCCAAGCTTTCCGCCAAATCCATCGATCCGGGCAAGTACGACTTGGTACTGGAACCCTCGCACCTATGCCTGACCATCCATGAATCTGTGGGCCACCCATTGGAGCTGGACCGCGTGCTGGGTTACGAGGCCAACTATGCGGGAACGTCCTTCGCCACCCTGGATAAGTGGCGCAGCGGCAAATTCCAGTACGGCAGCGACAAAGTCACCCTGTTTGCCGACAAGGTACAACCGGGCTCCCTCGGTGCCGTCGCCTATGACGACGAAGGGGTTAAAACCAAGCGTTGGGATCTGGTGAAAGATGGCATCCTGGTGAACTACCAGGCCACGCGCGATCAGGTACATATGATCGACCAAAAAGAATCCCACGGTTGTAGCTATGGCGATAGCTGGTCCAGCGTGCAGTTCCAGCGCATGCCCAATGTCTCCCTGGCTCCGGGCGAGAAGAAGTACTCTTCCAAAGACATGATCCGCGATGTGGAAAAAGGCATTTACATCGTCGGACGCGGCTCCTACTCCATTGATCAGCAGCGCTACAACTTCCAGTTCGGCGGACAGCTGTTCTACGAGATCAAAAACGGTGAGATCGTCGGCCAGGTTGAGGACGTCGCCTACCAGTCCAACACCCAGGAATTCTGGAATTCCTGCTCGGCGATATGCGACAGCAGTGATTATCGCCTGGGCGGCACCTTCTTCGATGGCAAGGGCCAGCCCAGCCAGGTGAGTGCCGTATCCCACGGCTGTTCCACCACCCGTTTCGACAAAATTAATGTAATCAATACCAAGCGCAAGATTTCCTGAAGAGCGCACAAGAATAAGTAATTGGAGAAAAGGCAATGGCAATTCTGAGTAGAAGTGAAGCGAAGCGTATTCTCGATAAGGTTTTAAAATACAGCCGCGCCGATGAAGCCAGCGCGCAGCTGGCCGGCAGCGAAACCGGCAACATTCGCTATGCGCGCAACAGTGTTTCCACCAGCGGCATCGTCAACGATATCGAGCTGGCGGTAGAGGCCCGTTTCGGCAAGAAATCTGGCGTAGCCACCATTAACGAATTCAGCGATGCCTCCCTGGAAAAAGTGATGCGTCGAGCTGAAGAGCTGGCCAAGCTATCCCCGGAAAATCCGGAAGCCATGCCGATGCTGGGCCCACAGAAATATGTCAGCGTAGACGGCTTTGCCAAGTCCACCGCAGATATCACCCCAGACCAGCGCGCCAAGGCCGCGGCAGATTCCATTATTGCGGCCAAGGAAAAGAAAGTGGTTGCCGCGGGTTACCTGGAAGACGAGCGCTCTTTTGCCGCAGTCGCCACCAGTAAAGGCCTGTTCGGCTACCACGCCTCCACTTCCGCCAACTTCACCGTAACCATGCGCACCGAGAATGGCCTGGGTTCCGGATGGGCTGAAAGTGATGTTACCGATTTCGGTGCAATGAATACCGGCAGCACTTCCTCTGTCGCCATCGACAAGGCGGTCCTGTCCCAGGAAGCCCGCGCCCTGGAGCCAGGCAAGTACACCGTGATTCTGGAGCCCAATGCGGTATCCGGCCTGGTGGGTTACATGATGAGCGGCTTTGATGCGCGCAGTGCCGACGAAGGCCGCAGCTTTATGAGCAAAAAGGGCGGCGGCAACCGCACTGGCGAGAAGATGTTCGACAAGCGCGTAACCTTCTACTCCGATCCCACCAGTCTCGATGTGCCGGCTCAACCCTGGACCGACGGTGATTTCATGCAGCTGGGGCGCACCGAATGGGTGAAAGACGGCGTAGTGAAAAACCTGGCCCGCAGCCGCTACTGGGCGGAGCAAAGTAAAGGCGAGGTGGTCCCTGAGCCCAACAACCTGATTATGATCGGCGGCGATAAATCCACCGAAGAACTGATCAAAAATACCCGCCGAGGCATTTTGGTATCCCGCACCTGGTATATCCGTATGGTCGATCCGCAGTCCATGCTGCTCACCGGCCTCACCCGTGACGGCACCTTCTATATCGAAAACGGCAAGATCAAATACCCGGTGAAGAACTTCCGCTTCAATGAGAGCCCGGTAATCATGCTCAACAATATCGAGGATATGGGTGTACCCCAGCGAGTGGGTATGTGGGGCATGTCCGCCATGATTCCCGCACTGAAAGTGCGCGACTTTACCTTCAGCAGCCTTTCTGACGCCGTTTAACCGCCAGCACCACTTGAGGATAACGAAATGGATAGAAGAAAATTTCTCCAGCTCAGCGGTGCCGGCCTGGGTGTTTCCATGTTGCCGCTGTCCGGCAATCTGGTGGCCGAGAGCAAACTGACGCAAAGCGGTATCGATCTCTCGGTAAAAAAAGAATTTGCCGATGTGGCCCTGAATACCGCCACCAAACTCGGCGCCACTTATGCCGATGTGCGCATTGGCCGTTACCTGAACCAATACGTGGTCACCCGCGAGATGAAAGTGCAAGACGTGGTGAACACGGAATCTATTGGTATGGGAATTCGTGTTATCGCCAATGGTACCTGGGGCTTTGCTGCCACCAATGACCTGACCGCCGATGGCGTCGCCCGCGCCACCCGCCAGGCAGTAGCTACCGCCAAAGCCAACTCCAAGTACCAGCAGGAGCCAGTACAACTGGCCCCGGTAAAAGGTCATGGCGAAGTCAGCTGGCAGACACCCATCCAGAAAAACGCTATGCAGATCCCACTGGCCGACAAGGTGGATCTGTTGATGGATGTGAACAAGTCCGCCCTGGATGCCGGCGCCAGCTATATCAACTCCATGCTGTACCTGGTGAACGAGCAAAAGTATTTTGCCTCTACCGACGGCTCCTATATCGACCAAGATGTTCACCGTTTGTGGGCGCCCTTCTCGGTCACCGCAGTGGACAAGAAAACCGGCGGCTTCCGCACCCGCCAGGGCCTCAGCCAGCCGGTAGGACGCGGCTTTGAATACCTCGATGGCCGCGCCGAAGACAAGATCCAAGCGCAGACGGTGCTCTATCGCGATTCCTACGATATGGCCGAAGATGCACGCCTGGCGGCACAACAAGCCAAGGAAAAGCTCACTGCTAAATCGGTCAAACCGGGCAAGTACGACCTGGTGCTGGACCCAAGCCACCTCTGGCTCACCATCCATGAATCCGTCGGCCACCCGCTGGAACTAGACCGCGTGCTCGGCTACGAAGCCAACTTTGCCGGCACCTCTTTCGCCACTATCGATAAATGGCGCAGCGGCAAATTCCAATACGGCAGCGACAAGGTCAACCTGTTTGCCGATAAGGTTCAGCCCGGCTCACTCGGTGCCGTCGGCTACGACGATGAAGGCGTGAAGACCCGCAACTGGGATCTGGTAAAAGACGGCGTACTGGTGAACTACCAGGCCACCCGCGACCAGGTACATATGCTGGGGCAAAAGAAATCCCACGGCTGCTGCTACGCCGACAGTTGGTCCAGCGTGCAATTCCAGCGTATGTCCAATGTTTCGCTGTTGCCTGGCAAGGAAGAGCTGAGCGTCGACGATATGATCAAGGATGTGGAGAAAGGCATTTATATTGTGGGTGCCGGTTCCTTCTCCATCGACCAGCAGCGCTACAACTTCCAGTTCGGTGGACAGCTGTTCTACGAGATTGAAGACGGCAAAATTACCGGCATGGTGGAAGACGTCGCCTACCAGTCCAACACTCAGGAATTCTGGAATGCCTGCTCGCAGGTTTGCGACAAGCGCGACTACCGCCTGGGGGGTTCCTTCTTTGACGGCAAGGGCCAGCCGATGCAAACCAGTGCCGTGTCCCACGGTAGTTCCACTGCACGCTTCGACGGTATCAATGTGATTAACACCAAGCGCAAGCTGGGCTAGCCATTGATCCAGGCGGGAGCTGGCTAGCACACCAGTCAGCTCCCAGCATTGAAAATAAATGGGTAGAAGGAAAGAAGGTGCTCCGTTCGAGACCGTATGAGGCATGGATGCCGATTACGATCGTACAGGGATGTATTTACAGCGTGTCTCGAACGGAGCACCTTCTTTCCTTTGCTCTCAACAATAAAAACCAACGCAGTAACAGAGTTATCCCGTGTCCCTCACCCGCAAGGCTTTTCTCCAGCGCCTGATCCTGGGTAGCTGCGCCGCAGCGCTGCCGCTGGGTACACGCGCACAAAATACCGCACCGGGTAGTGCGCAGGAGCACTACGATTTTTATTTCACCCGCTTGATGTACGAGTCCGGTGACTGGGATGTGGATCAGCGCATGCCCTCCAACCTGCTCAATTCACTGGTGGAGTACACCAATCTCAGGGTTGATCCTAAAGAGCACATAGTGCCGCTGGCCGATAAGAAAATGCTGCTGGCGCCTTTCTGCTACCTGGCCGGACACAAGCTGGTTCAGTTCACCACGGAAGAGGCAAAGAATTTTCGCGATTACGTCAATCGCGGCGGCTTTGTATTTGTCGACGACTGCAACCACGATATCGACGGTCTCTTTGCCAAATCTTTCGAAGCGCAAATGGCCGAGCTGTTTGGCGAAGACTGCCTGCAAAAACTCCCGGACGATCACGACCTCTACCGCTGTTTCTTTCAATTCGATGAATTGCCGGTAACCAGCTTTGAATTAAATGGCTGGGGTGATGATCTGGTGCACGACTACCTGAAAGCCATTGTTGTAAACGGCCGTATCGCCGTGCTCTACAGCAATAAGGATTTCGGCTGCGAATGGGACTACGACTACCGCAACAAACGCTGGCTCGCCATCGATAACACAAAATTTGCGGTGAACATTGTTATTTACGCACTGACGAGCTGATTATGCTGACCACCCTGGAAAATAGTATCGAAGAACAACTGCACAGCCTCGACAATCTGCAACAGGAGATTGCGCGGGTGATTGTCGGCCAGAAACCTGTGGTGGAGCAGATGCTGATCTGCCTGTTGGCCGGCGGCCACGCCCTGCTCGAAGGGGTGCCGGGGCTGGGTAAAACCCTGCTGGTAAAAACCCTCGCCGATGCCAGTGCGCTGGATTTTAAGCGGGTGCAGTTCACCCCGGATTTAATGCCCGGAGATATTCTTGGCAGTGAGATCCTCGAGGAGGATCACAGCACCGGCAAGCGCTTTTTTAAATTCCAGCAGGGCCCGGTTTTCACCAATATCCTGCTCGCCGATGAAATTAACCGCACACCGCCGAAAACCCAGGCAGCCCTATTGGAGTCCATGCAGGAAGGCTCAGTAACCGTGGGCGGTAAAACACTGAAATTGCCCGATCCCTATTTCGTACTGGCCACACAAAACCCCATCGAACAAGCCGGCACCTATCCGCTGCCGGAAGCTCAGCTGGACCGCTTCCTGTTAAATATTCATATCGACTATCCCGATGAGCGGGATGAAGTTGAAATCCTGCGCTCCACCACCGGTGCCAGCAGGGTCAAACCCAGCCCCAGCCTGGATGCGGAGCAATTGCGCGAAATGCAGCAACTGGTACGGGAAATTCATGTCAGCGACGATCTGTACCGCTACGTGGCGGCACTAGTGCGCGCTACCCGTATGGAAACCAGCGGCAGCGATACCCTGCAGCAGTGGATCAAGTGGGGCGCCGGCCCCCGCGCAGGGCAGGCTCTAATTCTCGCCGCCAAGGCGCGGGCCCTATTGCAGCGACGCCTCGCCGTCACCCGCGAGGATATCCGCAGCCTGTTACTGCCAGTGCTGCGCCACCGGGTGCTGCTCAGCTTCCAGGCCCAGGCCGATGGCGTGCAGATGCCACAGCTGATTGAAGAATTACTGGCAGCGGTGCCGGAACCGGGCCGGGACTGATCAGCGTGGAATACCTGTCCCCCAAAACCCTGGCCAGTTGTCGCGATCTGGTGTGGCTGTCGCGGCATGTCGCCGAGGGCGTGATGCTCGGTGTGCAACACAGCCAGCGCCGTGGCACCGGTCTGGAGTTTCACCAATACCGAGGCTATCAAGCGGGTGATTCCATTCGCCATATCGACTGGAAACTATTCGCCCGCAGCGATCGCTACTATGTGCGCGAGACCGAGCAGGAGAGCCGCATGCACGTGTGCTTTGTGCTCGATACCAGCGCTTCCCTGGGCCAGGCAAGCTTTGTCGAGTCCAGCCTGAATAAACTGCATTACGCCAAGTGTTGGATTGCCAGCCTGTGCTGGCTGCTCAACGCCCAGGGAGACAGCTACTCCCTATTGGCGTTTAACAGCAGTCGGACGGTTTATGTGCCCGAAGGCCAGGGTGAGAGCCACCAGCGCCAAATTGCCCTTCAGCTACAACAACTCGACGCCAGCGACCACTGGCCAGATCGCGCTCAACTGGCGCCGCTGTGGCAATACTTTGAACGCCCCTGTCAGGTGGTGTTGCTGAGTGATTTTTTTCAACAGGGCAATGAGATCGGCGATTTTGCCGCACGCTTGCATGCCGCCGGCCGCCCCTGCCTGCCACTGCAGTTGTTAGTTGAAGCCGAGCAGACTTTTCCTTTTGTCGGAGAGCTAAAGCTGCTCAATCCAGAAGTAAGCGCCAGTACTCCCGCAACTTTAGAAGTGGACGCCGAGCGGCAACGCCAGTCTTACCTGGATGCTTTTGCTCATGCACAGAGCGAGTTAAAAGCACGCTTTGCCACACAGGAGTGTTCACTGCAGACCGACCTTATCGAGCAGCCTGTGGAAAAGTCACTGCGGCAATTTATTCAACTGCACGGCAGGTTGTGCTGAGATGTTGTGGATAAATAACTTATTTCAATCCCCACAGTGGCTATGGCTATTCACAGCCCTGATTATCCCTATCACCATTCATTTGCTGCGCCAAAGTAATCCACAGCAGATCTCCTTTGCTGCGCTGCAATGGGTACAAAGATATTCACAGAGTCGCGCGCGCCGCCCTATTGTGGATAACAAGTGGTTGCTGCTATTGCGCCTGCTAATCGTCGCCCTACTGGCAAGTTTATTAGCACAGCCGCTGATTAAACGGGAAATTTATCCCCAAGAGGGCGTGATACTGGTAGACCCCAGAATTGGGACGGGCGAAGCGAATACATTTATCCACAATTCACTGCCGCAGATTGTGGGGGAAGGTTATGAAGTGCTGTGGTTATCCCCAGAAACATCTTCCGTAACCTCACCCCCACCACAAAATGTGGACCTGTGGAAAACTCTATCGGCACTATCACGCCGGGTGGATTTGCGCAGGGCTCATATCCTGTTGATAAACAACGAAGTTCCAACGTCCCACCAGGCACTAAAAGTCAGCCCCCACTGGCAGTGGCACGGCCTCGACAAACCATCCACAGCTCCGGGCCCGGTATTACCAAGTATCGCTTTAATGGGCAAAGCGCCCAGTTGGTGGGCGCCAGTGCTGGAAGACTGGCAAAGTAAAATGCCAGGACTATCGGTGCATATTCAGGAACAAGAAAAGGCGCCCAGCGTCGAGCAAATAGATTGGCTTATCTATACAGGCCCCGCTCCCTTGCCACAAACCGTGCTGGAGTTTGTTACAGGAGGCGGCCTGTTAATCACCGACAACAGCATCCCCCCTGCCGATAAGCTCAACTTCGTTGCTGTGGATAACAGCCAATCGGCTCAAGCGGCCTCAGTGGGACGGGGAAGTTGGCTGCGCTACGAAAGTGACTGGTATAGCGAGGCCTTTTATCGCCGCGCAGATTTACCTGAACGTTTATGGCAGCACTGGTCTGGGCAAGACTGGGCCCTACAACACCAAAATCGTGGCCACTGGCCTGGCCATAGAGAGTTGGCAGGCCTTCCTGTAGAAAACAGCGAGGTGGAAAACCGTCGTATTGAACAACTGCAACCCTGGTTAATAGCCGTCTTACTGTTACTTCTCGCTTTTGAACGCCTAATTGCCCTATCCCGACCTCGATCCATCATGGCAACTGATAGTAATCGGGAGGCCAATCATGGATAAGGGCCAGTTAACACTTAACGCTGTGCGCAGGCGCTGGCAACTGGCAGCCCTGCGGCCCTATCTCTGGCTTGCCACTGGCCTCAGCCTGCTGGCTGGCTTGGGTATTTTTGTATTCGGCTGGCCACAGTGGCTATTGCTCGCCTGGCTCGGAATTATTGTTGTCGCAATTCTATTGGATCGCAGCTGGCGCCTAAGCCCTGAAAGCCTATGTCGACAGTTGGATGGACAATATCCACAGCTGCAAGACAGCAGCCAGTTGCTTAGCCAACAGAAAACCAACCTAAGTCCATTGCAGCAATTACAGCGCACGCGTATCGAAACAGAGCTGCAACAACTGCTGGAAAGTGGCGACCGGTCGCCTTTCGGTCCAAAAAAACTCCGCAGTACCCTGACAAATGCCTTCGGTGCCTGCCTGGGACTATTGTTATTTGTACTGAGCGATTCTCACTTCACCGGGGATAAAACTGAGACCACGCAACAAAATACAGCTATTCCCGTTGCCGAAAAACTCGCCATAACCCGCGCAGCAACCCATATCCAGCCGCCCGCCTACACTGGGCTCGCAGCCGACAGCCAATCCCTACAAGTCGATGTGCCGGAGCAGTCCAAGGTCGAGTGGCAACTTGAATTCAATCAACCGGTGCAAGGGCTGGAAATGCTGGCCGAAACTGAGCGCTTCGCCTTTTCTCCACTAGGTGCTCTACCCAGTAAAAAATGGCAATTACAACGCACTATCCCTAAGGCAGACTTTTACCAGCTCTCAGTGCAACTCACGGAGAGCCAAATGCTGTTGCCGGAAATCCATAATATTCGGGTGCAAAAAGACAGTGCCCCGGAGTTTACCTTTGAGGCACCTAGCCTGCGCGTCGATACGATTCAAGGCAGCGCTAAAAGTATTCCCGTGAAAGTAATCATTAATGATGATTACCAGGTGAGTTCTGCGGATTTATTGGTCACCCTCGCCAGCGGCACCGGGGAAAATTTACGCTTTCGCGAAGAGCGTATTCCTCTCACCAGTTTGCAATCCACTGCTTTATCAACAAACCCCTCGGAAGATAAGAAAGCAGTTCGCTACGATTTCCTGCTGCCCATCCACCAGTTTTCCATGGAAGCGGGAGATGAACTCTACTGGTATCTGGAGGCCAGGGATAACCGCGAGCCCAGCGCCAACGTTGCCAAGAGCCAACACTTTATCTTGCGCTGGCCGCAAGAAGAGATTTTCGGGCTGAGTGACAGCGAGGGGATGGCGATTAAGATATTACCGGAGTACTTCCGCAGCCAACGCCAGCTGATTATTGATACCGAGGCCCTGCTAGCCGAGCGAGAGCAGCTACAACCGCAGGCCTTTCGCAAACGCTCCGAGGGTTTAGCCTATGAACAGAATTTGCTGCGCATGCGCTACGGCCGCTTTCTCGGCGAAGAGGATTCGGAAGCGGAGCATTCTGGCGCAGAGAGCGAGAAGCACGATGATAAAGAGGAGTCCGAACACGGCCATAGCCACGATCATACAGAACAAGGTGAGCACCAGTCACATGGCGAAGAAAATGCCACTCCCTTCGCCCAGTATGACTCCCGCTTCAAACAGGCGGCACGAATAGTTGCTTCTGCCGGGCATCAGCATGACAGCTCTGAACATGCCACCCTGTTTGACCCACAAACAAAGGAGCTACTGCGCAATGCGCTGAATGCCATGTGGAGTTCCTGGCGCGACCTGTCGGTTATAGAGCCTCAGGCCTCACTGCCCCACCAGCACCGGGCTCTGCGCTTTATCAAGGAAGTACAACAGGCTTCGCGTATTTACTTACAAAGAGTCGGGTTCGAGGCGCCCCCCATAGACGAAAGCCGCCGGCTTAGCGGTGAACGGGAAGACGTAGCGCCAGAAACTGTCGACAGTGCCTTTGAACAAAAACAAAGAGCACAGGTGCTCGCCCTAATGGCCCAGGTAGACTCTGGCGCCAAACTCGATACCGATCTGCTGGTGCAGATAAATGAGCTAGCCACAGAGCAATCATTAGATCTCGGCCTGGAACTGTCCAAACAGCTGCGTTTATACCAGCAGCGCCACCAACAACCGAATTGCATTGATTGCACAAACTCCCTAAATCAGCTGCTCTATCAGCTACTGCCAGCACCGGAATCTGCACCTTCACTGCCTTTGCAAACTGAGGCCGACGGCCATTTCAGCCATTGGCTACACCAGCAAGGGGAGAAATCATTGTGATTGATTTCTTGATACCCGGCCTGTGCCTGTTGGCCTGCTTAGCATTACTCGTACTATTGCGCCGCCGAGGTGCCAAGCCGTTCGACTATGGCCTGCAACTGGCGATTTGGTTGAGTGCCTGGATGCTCTGGCAGCCGCCGGCAATCATTCCCGCCGAGCGCAATATCTCTATCGACAGCAAACAACTGGCGAGCTCACATCCAATAAATCTCAATGGTGTGGAAAATATCTCTCTCAATGGGGAGCCACTCGGCCGCGACAAACTTCGGGACCTGGCACCGGTGCGTCTAGAGTTATCGAAGATCCTGGAATCTGATGTCCGCTGGGAATTGGACTGGCAGCGGCGAATTACCTTGGGTGATTCTTTAAAGTTAAAGGTTCACAACAGCCAGCCACTGACTGAAAACGTAAAAATTAGTCTGCTCAATCCCTACGGCCATATTGAAGACAGTCTTGAGCTAAAAGTGGGAGAAACAATTCAGGCACAACTCACTGCCACTCCAAAACTCGCTGGCCCCCAGCTATACCGAGTACGGACGGAAAGCGAAGCCGGCGAAACCCATACAGATCCCTTACCCATCCTGGTGCGAGAACCGCTTCAGCCCAAGTTATTACTGTGGCTCGCACGCCCCTCTTTTGAGACAGCCGCCCTGTCCCGCTGGCTGCATCAATCCGGCGTAGCAGCACAAGTGATGACTCAGCTGGCACCTGAAATTAGTAGAAAAGAAACTCTCAACGGCCTTCCCCTTACCGAGTCTGCGGATCTACTCACAAAGGAAAGTCCCTTCGATTTAGTCATTCTCGATAGTAGTTTGTGGCCACAGCTCTCCTCTCAACAAAAACGTCAGCTCAACGAGCTGGCCACTACAAAGTCACTGTTATGGTTAGTCAGTGACGATAGCTCTGAAGAGTTTCTCCAATACGCTGCTGGCCATTCCATGCCTCTGCAAAGGGGAGAAGCACCCCATTTACATTCCGGCTTTGGCTACCAAAAAGCGGACAATCTGGAGATTCCCCCACTGCGCAATCGAGGCCTTACAGCCGTGCAGCCCGGCCCCAACGACTTATTACTGGGTGAAAGAGAAACTCCGCTTTTCTGGGGACGGTCAACCCAGACGCAGCACCTGGGTTTTATCCTATTTAGCGACAGCCACCGCTGGCTAACCAGTGGCTTTGCTACAGAATTCGCCAGCCTGTGGAAATCCATTATCGATTACCAACTCAAGCATTTGGGACGTCAGCAGCCAGTAACGCTCTCCAATGAGTTACCGCGTACACAGGAACGCACCACCCTATGCAGCCCACTTTTTTCTAATCAGAGACCAGTATTATTAAGCTCCCAAGAAAACTCCCAACCCATCAGTGGAGTCGCCGTAAGTAGTAATTCCCAGGGCCAGTGCTACAGCTTCTGGCCACAGAGTTCTGGCTGGCATCAGCTTAAGACGGATTTAAAGGCCGAAGCGGCATTGGATTTCTATATCTTTGCCAAGGAGGACTGGCCCCAGTGGCAGCAGTCTGTAAATGCCAGGGAGACCCGACAAATGGCTAGTGCACGCCTGGGCCCAATAGGTAATAGCCAAGCAAGCAAAGTACCGCTTGAGCGTCAGTGGCCGGCCCTGATTTTGCTGTTACTGGTGTGCATAAGCTGGTGGCGGGAACGCAGGCTATTGGACAGGTCACTCTCTTGAAGACTGCGCCGAAGGTTTATTGCCCGGTTGCGCCTCCTGCTTGGGGAATATCAGCTGATCGACGGGATAACCCAGGGCTTTGGCTTTTTGTATAAACTGCTCCAGTACATCCTTGGGCATAGTCGGGGTGCGGGACAAAATCCACAGATAGGATTTATCGTAGCCGGATACCATCGCGTATTGATAATCGTCTGTCAGATCAATAACGATATAAGACGAATAAAAAGGGCCGAGAAAAGAAACCTTCAGGTGGGCTATATCACTCGGGCCGACAAATTCAGCCCGCCCCTCTGCCAGCTGCCAGGCATCGCGGGCCTTCGAGTAACCGGTATTGACCACTGCAACAGAGCCATCGGGGTTGAGGGTATAGTCGGCGGTTACCAAAGTCAGGCCCCGCTCGAAAGAGTGGTCCAAGCGAGCAATCTCATACCAGTGGCCCAAATAGCGCTGCAGCTGGAAATTCTGTACTGGCTCAACTCCCTCCGGCACCCGTGTACAGGCACTTAGCCATAGTAGGGAAAACAGTATGACACCCAGCGAAAACAGCTTCATCTAGCCACTCCCAGCAATCTCACTTTCGAATCAGGATAAAAGGCAAGTGTTTCACATGGTCAGGATAGTTTCCACGATGGGTATTTCACCCATAAAAAAACCACCGCGCGGGTGGTTTTTCATCGCTGGACTGGCCAACTTATTTTTCTACGAAAGCGCGCTCAATCACATATTCGTGCGGCACGCCTGCACGGGTCTCCTTGAATCCCCAGTCATCAAGGATATTGGTGAGGTCCTTCAACATTGCCGGGCTGCCGCACAACATAAAGCGGTCTTCCTCAACATTTGGCTTGGGCACATCCAGATCAGTAAATAACTTACCGGACAGCATCAAGTCAGTCAGACGACCGGTATTACGGTAGGGCTCACGGGTTACAGTGGGGTAGTAAAGCAGCTGCTCACGCACCATCTCACCAAAATACTCATGCTCAGGTAGCTCCTTCTCGATCTGCTCCTGATAGGCCAGTTCAGAGACATAGCGCACACCGTGGGTAAGAATCACCTGGTCGAAACGTTCGTAGACCGTGGGGTCTTTAATAATGCTCATGAAAGGTGCCAAACCAGTACCCGTAGAGAGCAACCACAAGCGCTTGCCAGGTAGCAGGTGATCCGCAACCAAAGTACCGGTGGGCTTCTGGCTCACGTAGATCTCGTCGCCCGGCACAATCTTCTGCAGGCGGGAAGTCAACGGGCCATCGGGTACCTTGATACTGAAGAACTCCAGCTCATCTTCGTAATTGGCACTGGCAATGGAGTAGGCACGCAGCAGTGGACGACCGTTGTCCTGTTGCAGACCGATCATCGTGAAATGTCCGTTCTCAAAGCGAAAACCCGAATCTCGGGTGGTCTTAAAGCTAAACAGCGTGTCGTTCCAATGATGGACTTCCAACACCTTCTCTATATTCAATTTGGACATAAACTTAAAACCGGTTATTCCACGAGTCTCTTGATAGTTGAATTTTAGCCCTGGAAGATCTATTGGCAAAGTGGGATATTTCGATATTCCTTATCTATTTTAACGATCAAGTGGAGATTTCTCTTTGCGCTATACCTTGCGCCAACTGGAAGTGTTCCTGGCCTGTGCCCACCACGAGAATGTGAGCCGTGCAGCGGAGAGCCTGAGCATGTCACAGTCCGCCGCCTCCACCGCCCTGAAAGAGTTCGAACAGCAGTTTGAGCTGCGCCTGTTTGAGCGCACCGGCAAGCGCCTGCGCCTGAATGAGCTGGGTAGACAACTATGGCCCAAAGCGGAAGAGCTGCTGGAACGGGCACAGGAACTGGAACAAAGCCTGGCCAGTCATCGAGATCTGGGACGCCTAAAAATAGGGGCAACCCTAACCATCGGCAATTACCTGGCAGCGAACGTAATGGCGCGCTACATGGAGGAGCAACCCGGCACACGCGTGGAGCTGGAGGTCGCCAATACCTCGGCAATTACAGAGCGGGTGCTCAACTTTGAGCTCGACCTTGGGCTTATCGAGGGCGAATTTAATCACCCGGATCTGGAAATGATTCCCTGGCGCAGTGATGAATTAGTCGTCTTTTGCGCCCCCTCTCACCCCCTCGCCAAGCGCAAGCGCCTAACAGACAAAGATCTACTCAAAGCCACCTGGATTACCCGGGAGCCCGGTTCCGGCACACGTCAGACTTTTGAACGAGCAATGGTCGGATTACTTCCAAACCTTCATATATTGTTGGAGCTGCAGCATACAGAGGCAATTAAGCGAGCCGTGGAAGCTGGACTCGGTATCAGTTGCCTATCTAGGGTCTCTTTAGCAGACGCCCTGAAGCGGGGCTCATTGGTCGAATTGCCGGTATCACAGAGAAATTTTCACAGAGAATTTTATTTCGCTCTGCATCGGCAAAAATATAGGAGTTCGGGGATTGAGAGATGGTTAGAATTGTGTCGAAGCGTATAAGTAAAGAACCACCCAATAGGGTGGTTCTTTTTCCAAGCAAGTGCTTATTTTACACGCACCAGCTGAGATTTCATTTCTTCAGGAACTTCATCAATAGAAGCTATTGACAGGCCGCCCATAGGAGCAGCTGCAGTGTTTGGCTGCAGAGTAACATGTGCGGATTCTGGAAGTTTCCACATTGCACCAGTTGCAGGGTCAACAATCAACCAGCCGATTAGACCACCAACAAGGATATTACCAACGTACCAACCGTCCATACCCGCTTTAATCAAAAAACTCTGCTCGTTGTAACCAGCCATCTGGTATTTAACCGTATAGCTCGCAGAAGAGAAGAATCCATCAGATGCTGGCAGGGTAACAGTATCAGGGGTTACACCACTGTGAACGTCGAAACCCGCTTCATTGATAATGGTAAAATTTGCACCGCCTGGAGTGCTATTGATTGATACCGGATAGGAACTATCACTTACGATACTTGCACAACCCGTTGCCATTACTAATCCAGTAATCGCAGCCCCCAAAGCTAATTTTTTAAACATTTTTTATGTCCTAATACGGATAATATATTTTATTCATCGGTAACTAGCCGATAGGCTGCGCAATTTACCACAAACCAATAATTATCTTGTAAGAATTTATTCACAAACTATTTACAATCGGAGTAATAGTCTGTGTAACCTAATTAGTACCAAACAAGTCCCCAAAGAAATCCCCTTCATACCATGAAGGCTTATCCTCGGCATCTGCCACTTCACGGGCAATCAGATAGTTAACTTCGGTAAATTGCCTGGCCGCTGCGTAGTTCACCCCAGCATCGGGCGCATCTCCGGGTTTGTGATAGCTCTCTTTCAGGAAGGACACTTGCATAGCAGTGCCATCGATATTCGGGTCCTGTGCTTCGCGCCCAGTAATGAGGTAAATAGAAGGCACACCGCGGCGTACAAAATTGTAGTGATCGCTGCGTACGAAGATCACTTCTTCCGGCATGGGATCAGGGCTCAGTTTTAGGCCGCTACGGATTGCGGCGTTTTCGGCAACCTGGCCCAGGGAAGAGTGCTCGGCACCGAAGGCAATAATGTCGCGGAATGGGTAGAGCAGCATAGGCATATCCAGATTGATATTGGCCACGATGGACTGCAGGGGTACGGTAGGATATTCGGCAAAATAGTCCGAGCCGAGCAGCCCTTTCTCTTCTCCAGTCACTGCTACAAATAAGAGAGAGCGTCGCGGAGCCTGGCCGGATTCCGCAAACAGCCGTGCGGTTTCCAGCATGACGGCGATTCCTGCGGCATTATCCTGTGCGCCATAATAAATCTGGCCATCCTCTTTTTTGCCGATATGGTCCAGGTGGGCAGAGAAGACTACATATTCATTTCTAAGTACCGGATCACTGCCCGGTAATACGGCCACAACATTGGGGCTGAAAATTTCTTGGTGTTTAGAACTTGTGCTCAGCGCCGCGCGGTAAGGAAGCGCAAAACCCTTGGGGTTCTGACCTTTTTCCATATCGCTGAAGATAGCTTCCAGGCTCTGCTGGGTACCGCTGAAGAGTTTGCTCGCTGCATCAATGTTGAGCATCACACCGGGGTATAAGCCGGGGGTGGCACTGCCCGGCTCGCCCTTGCGGTTTACCCAGTCGAAAGTCTCATCGTGGCGATGCTCCGCAGAGCGCGCAAAGGGGCGACGCTTTTCACGTTCGGGTGTATAAAGGGTGATATAACCAACCGCGCCATGACGAGCGGCGGTTTCGCGCTTGTTGTAACTAGAAGCGTAGTGAGCCCCCACTTCACTGGGCAGGCTCTTGGGCCGACCACTCAGTATTACCGCGATCTTCCCTTTCACATCCAGCCCGGCGTAATCGTTCAGGCCATAGTCCGGCGCTTCAATTCCGTAACCGACAAATACCAGCTCGGCTTCCAGGCTAGCCTTCTCATTCACTGCAGAAGGTGAGGCGATGAAATCCTCACCAAAAGTAAAAGTGACCTCACTGCTCTTCCCTTTCACGACAAGACTGGGCTCGGCGCCATTCCAGCTGGCACTGCGGAAAGGCACATTTTGAAAGTACCCCTGCTCCCCTGCTGGGTCGAGGCCCATCGACTGAAACTGATCGGCCACATATTGCGCCGCCTTGAGGTAGCCCTCACTGCCCGTATTTCTTCCCGCCAGCTCTGCAGATGCCAGGTAATTCACATCCCAACTGATATTGTCGATATTCGCGCTGGGCGCTGTGTCAGTGGTCACTGCGGTGCAGGCCGCCAGCAGCATTGCCAGTAGGCCGCTGAGCAGGATTTTGCTTTTCATGGAAACTCTACTTCTCGAATAAATCATCGCGGTCAGCCAGATTGCACCAGCGCCGCGCCAAAAAGGTGCACAATCTTAACACGATCCGGCTCAATACAGGGACGCACAAAGTGAGCGATTACTCACCCTGAAGGGCTAATATTTAGGAACTAGGCCGCCTTGTAGAGACCAGGGAAAGCACGGTTCAATGCTGCGGTAACCTCCTCATGAGCCCGATCAGCACAAAACTCTCCATGGGCGGCCAAATAATGTAGGAATGGCAACTGCAGCAGGCGCTGAAAGTCCTCTTGCAGCCAACAGCGCTGGTCCCGGCCCTCGGGGGTCATTCGCGTTCGCCAGGCGGGCGGTACCTGCATACCGGCGCGTATGCCGGAAAGGCGCATCAGATTGCGGCCGCACCAGCTACAGCCGCTCCACTTTCCCCAATACTGCAAGGCATCACAGCCCAGTAATAAGCCGCCATTAAAGGGCAACCACCAAAAGGCCTCTGGATAACGGCTATAACGCAGTTCCAGAAACTGACTTCCCTGTATTGGAGAACTGCCCCCATCTTTCACCAGTCTGTCCGCACTGGGAGGATAAAAGTTTGAGCCGGACTGCCGCCAAAAAGTCAGGTCGAAGTGATCTCGGTAGTAGAGGTCATCCTGACCGTGGTGATAACCCAGTCGTACCGCATGGGAAATTCGGCCTAGATCCTGCAGCTTCTCCTCCTGGGCTGGACGCAGGCGAATCGGGTTCACCAGTACCAGCTCCTCCTGCCAGCGCACTATGGCCATATTCCGATTGATAGTGACCGCCGGAGCCAGTTTGACAGTTCCCGGCACATAGAAGAGGTCAGGTAGTAGTTGGCGAATTTCGCCGTGGGGCTGAGGCTGGGGATAGTTGATACTCACAGCGAAAGCTCAGGTGTAGTACACCCGATTACTAAGCCCGCGCAAAAGCTGTAGGGCCTGTTGCGCGCTCTCTTCCGGGACAAAGACGTGATCGTGACGCAGGGCGTTTACCATATTGGCCACTATGCCCGCATCGGCGAGTTCTCTCGTGACGGTTGCGGTAAGGCCCACCGCACTGAGACCGGAAAAGACCTGCAGGGTGATTTGTCGAAAGGGCCCGCTGGAGGCAATTCCATACTGTTGCGCCAAGCACTTGGGTAAAATTGCGCTCATGCCCTCACCTTCACGGAAAATACACAGGCTTTGCGTCAAGACTTCTTCGAGCCGGGCATCTGACACTTGGCAAAAAACGTAAGTTTCCTCTTGTAATTTAGGGCACATATTTCTCAGAATATTTGTAAGAGAAACTTCTTCAGTCATACCCGATTTGCCATTGAAAAACCTGCTTTATAACCACACAGTAAGCGGGTGCCCGGCAGAGACCATATCATTCTCTTCTCCACAGGAATCGAATCCCACGGAAATACGACATGGCCATAAGATCTGGATGATCAGTACTCTCTGTCAGTGACTCACACCACTACTGTCTCAATGGTTTTTTATTTTAATTTCGCTTACGCCTATTCACGTTTTTTTTTGTCGGTTTTTTTAATTCTTCACCTTCCAGCTCAGGTTCACCCGGTGCTGGGGAGGTATTCACTTCTAAATCGGGGGAGTCTTTTTTCTCCCAACTCTGCAAGACTCGATCAATCGCTTTTTCTAAGCGCACATGGGGGAATTCCGGGCAGGGCGCACCCTTACCCGGGTCGTGCCAGGCGGACAGTGGTGCAACAAATACCACCAGGGATTTGTGCAGGCGATCGCGTCCAATACTCACCTCGGTCCAAGTGGTTTGCCAGGCAAATTTTCCTCGCACTGAATAATCGCTCTCATAGGACTTCAAGGTGAGGAAATAGGGATAGATTTTCCCTCTACGACAAATGATTCTACGGCCGGTCTTTATATTGGCCATCTGTGTAAAAGGGTCAAAATACCAGTGAATATCGTAACCAAAGATAAATTGCAGTTTTCCATCTTGGGGGAGAAAAGCGTAGGATCGGCCAGTACCATCAGATTTCAAGCTCCATACATGCCGCGCCTCCCCATCCCGGGAAATGAGCCAGGCACCAACCCATTGACTGGCATTTAAGCGGGATTGAGCTTGCCAACCGGCATTCCGCTGCTGCGTCTTTTTCTCCTGTTCGCTCTGTTTCTCCTTTTTTTTCTGCTCATCCTTAGCAAAAGCGGAAACAGCTGTGAGCAAAAATACCAGAGCCATCACCAGGGTTCTTTGCATCACAGCTTTACTCCAGTATTCGACGCTCTCCTCCCTGAGTGGAAAATTCCTATTTTATTTTTAATGAGTGCTAATCAAAAAATCAGCTGGCAATGTTGGGACAGTTGCTCCCGGCCTTAGGAGTGTTCCAGCCACTCAGGCGGCGCTGGAAACTTAGCAAGCCGCCGCCCGCCTGTAGCCAGTGCCGCCCATCAATCACCGCAAATAACAGGGTGGAACGACTCCAGCCGCGAAACGCTACCGAAACTACGCCGCCTTTACAGCTAACGGATGCACCGGTACGCACCCGCACACGATCGCCATCCAGTTGCCAATTAATGGCGAAGCCATGGGTCAGCCTGCCTCCGGAATTAAAGCCATAGGCATAACCGGAGCCATCAGCATTAAGTTGCCACACTAATTGGTCGTCTCCCTCACTCACCACCAACCAGTTGCCCGCCCATTTTTGTTGAGCTGATTCCGCTGTTGCCGCCAGCGGCAATAGCAAAAAAAGCATCAGGGCAATGGCACAACTTTGTAGCGGGGATACACAAACAGGATTTAAAGGGGGATTACGCAAATACTTCATGCGCTGCTCTACCGTAGGTGCTCCACGGCAAAAACCGCGGAGTAGGGTTACTGTGAACGGCGGCTGGCGTCACCGCCAATATTCCTGTCCGGTTAAGGCCACAGGCCAAAAAAACCGGCGTGAAAAATCGCACAGGCGTTATTTTTCACATCCCTTGCTTAGTAAGGCTAGACGCAAAATCCCACAGTGGCATTAGAAGCATTAAAAATATTTATTGAGGCGCCACTGTGAGGGAGTGGAATTAGGCAGGCAGGTGGAGTGGGTTTAAGGAATACCTTACTTAGACTGTGCGTCCGACAGATTTTTATCCGCCCGCCACACACGGTATTTCAGCTGTACACCCTCTGGCAGATACACCACCAGAGGCTGGCTACTGGTATAGGGCAGTATCAGTCCCTTGCCGCGCACGCGGATAAAGCGGCGGGATTCAGAGTCGGGTCCACACACCTTACTGGTACCCTGCGCGGGCTTCAGGTCCGCCAGCACATAATAGGGATAACCCCAACCCGGCAATACCTGGCGCTGTAAAGGTGCGTTGAAACTGCGAAGGTTACAGTCGGCCAGTGCATTTTTACCCGGCACCAGCTCAACCATAAAGCGGCTCTCATCGACCACCTTGGGCAGCTCTATCACATGGCGATATTTCCCTTCTACTTCTGACGGGAAAGCATCCAGAGGCTCGGCCGCCTGAAGCGGCAGTGCATAATAGAGGATAAGGGCGGGCAATAGGGATCTTGCCATGGTGACTTCCTCACGGCTGGACAACTGACCTGGCGCACAAGCATCTTAAAGTCTAGACCGCTTTCTCCAACGCAATCCCCACCAAAGAGAGAGCCCAAGCGCTAGCGCCAATACAAACAGCAGCGTCGCCCACAGATAACTGATGCTGCTGCCCGGCATCGGTTCGAGCCGTGCTCTGGCCCTAGCCAGCAAAGTGCGTAAATTTTGTATAGAAGCAATCACATCCGTGTTGGGTGCGGCAGAGATCACTTCCCGCCGCAATTTTTTCCATTGCGCTTGAAGCTGTCTGTACAAAACCCTGTCTCGTAACTCAATGGACTGCTGCAGGGGCTGGTAGCCCTCGCGATAGGCGAGCATCAGCTTGTGGTAAGCGCCGGCGTTATCTCCTCCCCGGTAATCGGTTTCCGCCAAGAGCAGTAGCCCCTCGGCACGGGCCAGAGGATGTTCGAGGGAGCGCACCAAGTGGGGATGCCCCCTCCACCACATCAGGGCATTCCTGGCATCAGTGGGCAACTCGACCGGGCGGGTGACCGCCATACCCGGCAGTCCGACCAGGGCCGGGTAGCGCTCGGCAAGATCAGCGGAAGGTGGCAGTTGGTTCTTCACAGCAAGGGCGGCAGCGGTTACTGCCAGCGCCCAGCGTTGCCGGCTATCCAAGTCGCCATCGACCCGATTGCTATGTACCGTATCCACGGTGGGATCGAGGGTATTGTAGAGGTCGTAGAGACTGAAACTCGCCATACGCGTAGCGTCGCGCAGGTCTGGAACCGCGCCACCCCCCTGCCCCCAGCTACCGTGGCACCTGGCACAACGCTGTTGGAAAAGGGGTGCCGCTAGGTTGGCCGCGGGCAAAGACTGCGTGGGGGAGCGCTGCATCTGATAGAGAGCCGCCAATCGATCGGCGATCTCATTGGCCCTCCTGCGCACAGCATCAGCGTCATCGCGACGGCCTATCGCCTCCTGCAAGGCTCCAATACTGCTCTCCAAAGCGGAACGGCCAGGTTTGTCTGGTAGTTGCCGTACCAGCTCCAACGCCTGAGTAGCATGGTGTTGTTGCAATCGATAGAGGTCTGTATCGAGGATTCGGTCATCATCGACAGAGTCCCCATAATCCACAGCGATATAGGAAAGCAGATTGCTCGCGCGCGCGGCCAGTCTGTCATTCTCCATTGTCTGCTGTGCCCATAGGGACGGAAAGGAGAGAATCAGCAAGCACAAACAGATCCATAGATATCGCAAAGGTGACTTCCTGTTCCAGGCTGCTGCGGTAGAAAATGGGCTTACTCAAGTGTGGCAAACGTGCAGATACAAAAAACCCCGCACTGGGCGGGGTTTGTTTTTGGCTGGGCTATCAGCCTCGGTCGGCGCGTTCTTTAGCAATCAGGTAGTCCGCTACCTGCAGCATCAATTCCTGTCCGTTGCTCTTGCCCTTGTAACCCGGCAGAGAGGAGCTGATACGGTATTTGCCGGCCACAACCACTTCCGGAGTGCCAGTCATCTTATAGGCGCGCTGGTTGGCCACACCCTGCTTAACCTTGCTGTTGATGGCGAAGGAGTTCATCAGTTTGGCGGCCTTGGCACCATCGGCACCGTGCTTATTGAACAGGGCTTCGATAGCGGCCAGGTCGGGCTTAAAGTCACGGCCTTCGCGAATCGCCAGCATTTGACGCTGGTTGTAAATGGTATTGAACAGAGGGGTGTGCATTTTATCCAGAACGCCCATGGCATCCGCCACATAGAACAAACGGGCATGAACATCCATCACCGGCTGCCAAATTGCCGGCAGCTTCACCAAAGCGACATCACTGGGCATTTTTTCTTGCCAGCGATCCAGAGTCGACTCGAAGTGGTAGCAGTGGGCACAGCCATACCAGAACATCTCGGTCACTTCGATCTTGTTGGCATTTTTCTGCGCTACCGCCTGTGGCAGCACCTGGTAATGTTGGCCGGCCTTAAACTCTCCGCTTTCCTTGGCGCAGGCAACAAGGCTGAACAATACAGCGAAAACCATTGTTATAGGGGCGAGCACTGCTCTCATAAGTCTTCTCCAGCTTCTATATTCGTGGTTCGAGCGCCTGATCTGGCGACATACTGTCGGGCCACTGAGGACACAATAGACAGCGCTGATTATTTAAGTTCCCCGCGCCGGGCGCAAGGCGAGGTCGCAAATGTGGCAATACTTTACCCAATTCCCACCCCCATGCGGGAGCGTCGGACACAAAAAAGGCCGGTGTGTGACCGGCCTCTCGTTGCTGTGGCTAACCGATTTAGTCGGTCAGACCAGCGATGTAGTTGGCAACCGCCTTGATCTCGGCATCGGAAAGCTGTTTGGCCACGGTGCGCATGGTGCGGACTTCACCATCATTGGCACGAGTGCCCGCACGGAAGGCTTTCAACTGCGCTTCAATGTACTCCGGATACTGACCGGAAAGACGCGGATAACCTGCAGGGGCATTGCCCTGGCCGGTGGGAGAGTGGCAACCCATGCACGCCGGCACGCCAGTTTCCTTGTTGCCGGCGCGGTAGAGCTTGCGGCCCAGGATCAGGCTATCGACACTGTCACCGCTATTAAGCATCACCGGGAAGGCGGTAGAGCCAGTCAACTGCATTGGCTGGGAGGCGAAGTAGGCGGCGATATCCTGCAGGTCCTGGTCGTCGAAGTTATCCAGCTGACCGATCATCTGCGGTATGTCGCGGGCCTTCTCACCATTAGGAGTACCTTTGATGTCCTGAAGCTGCTTGTACAGGTATTTTTCACCGAGGCCGGCGATTTTTGGGAAAGCCGGCGACAGGCTGTTGCCATCAGCGCCGTGGCAGGCGGCGCACTGGGCGGCCTTAGCCTTGCCCGCAGCAGCATCGCCCGAGGCCATTGCAAAAGGTACGGCCCCCAAGCCGAAAACCAAACCGAGTGCCAGAGCAGTGTTCTTGATAATGCTGTTCATACGTCGTCCCGTTGCGCGCTGAGATATGGCGTTTCGTGTCGCCCCCGATAGTCCTGCGACGCGAAAACCGCGGCATTATATACTTGCGCGCCAAGCGAGTGTACTGAATCAGCAGACTTAAACGATGCCAATTAACAAATTTGAAGCCCAGCCACAAAAACTGAACTATCGTGCCATACGATTTCTCACCAGCGCCCCTACTCTGGCCGAGTGTCCGGAGGACATTGGAGCAGAGGTCGCCTTTGCCGGTCGATCCAATGCCGGTAAGTCCAGCGCCATCAATGCCCTCACCGGCAACAACAAGCTGGCGCGCACCTCCAAGACCCCCGGACGCACGCAGCTGATCAACTTTTTCAGCCTGTCAGAGGACCAGCGCCTGGTAGACCTACCGGGTTATGGTTACGCCAAGGTCGCCCGCAGCATGAAAGACGAGTGGCAGCGCCACCTGGCCGAGTATTTGGAACAACGCACCTGCCTGCGCGGCCTGGTACTGTTGATGGATATACGCCAACCCCTCAAGGAGTTCGACCTGCATATGCTCACCTGGGCGGTAGAGGCGGGCCTGCCAGTACATATCCTGCTCACCAAGGCGGATAAGATGAAAAATGGCCCGGCCAACAACGCCCTCTTCGCCGTCGAGAAAGCCCTCAAGGAACAGGAGCTCAGCCGCGGCGTCACCCTGCAGACCTTCTCTTCGCTGAAAAAAACCGGGCTCGACAAGCTGGAGCGCAAACTGAACACCTGGCTGGCGCCTCAACCAGAGTCACCCGAACCGACTGAGGCAGAGCCCTGAGGCGAGCGCCCGGAAGGGACTAATTCCGGGCACGCTCCTTCGGCCTGCTCTGATTGTTGGGCAATAAGCCCAAAACTCTCAATATGGCGGCAGTCGAGAAGGTCGGGGACTCCAAGACCACCGTATCAGTTCGGCTCCTCCGAGGTGCTGTCCCCTGTCGGCGTCAGCGAGCGCAGCAACAGCTGACGCAGGCGCCGGCGCGCCTGGGGCGTAGCGCAGTGCAGCGCCTCCGCGCAGAGGGCTCGCTGTGCGAGCAGATCCAGGAGGGCATCCTCGCGAATAGAAACGGTCAGCAGGCGCGGGGACTCTTTTGGTGCCGCTGCCGGCTCTGCCTCAGTGCAGCTGCAGGCTTGCCCCACCGTGGGATACGGGTTTTCCCCCGGCAAGAAGGAATTCCGGCTTGCCATCTCCATCCGAATAGAGCGCGCTGATACAGTCAGCGGCAAGCTGCTGTTTATCGCGATCTCCCAGCTGGCGGGCGAGGACAGAACTGGCTCCCACAAGGAGGTAATGGTGGTGTTTTTCATCTCCCTGATTCCGGTAGGCCGCCATCAGTTGGGCGGCACTGTCACTAAAACGCGTCGCAGAGACGGCATAGCTGGGCCACTCGCGTGTGAGTAACATCCCAGCCACATCAAATGCGCAACCCAGATAGGGAATCGCCTCACTATGGTTCCCCTCTTCGCAAAGCATCCTGCCGCGCTCCATCCAATCCAACCACGCCTGTTCCGCACGATCAGTGTTATCGATCAACCATTGGCGGTGGTTTGCACATAGGTAACGTAAATTCACGGTAACCCCCCTGTTAGATTTAAACCAAAGATAATGAGAAACATTATCATTTGCAAGCGCATTTGTATTTAAACAGTATGCTTTGAGATAGTCGGGGGGTGCCAAAATCCAGGTATAAAAAAAGCCGGCAGATGGGGGCTGCCGGCTAGGGGTCAGTGCCCTTGGGGTGGGGCACTTGCCAGACGCACCCAGGGGG
This sequence comes from Microbulbifer sp. CnH-101-G, assembly GCF_052466775.1. NCBI lineage: Bacteria > Pseudomonadati > Pseudomonadota > Gammaproteobacteria > Cellvibrionales > Microbulbiferaceae > Microbulbifer > Microbulbifer sp. CnH-101-G. Next base: position 4,008,953 of record NZ_CP174292.1, on the reverse strand, counting down.
ACGGGTACGCCTGAGGGTTCCTCTAGTATGCAAACACTTTGCATATTGAAAGGTTAGGCTGGCTCAGATTTGTTTCCCAGCCAGAAAACACCACGATCAGAGGTCTGCGAATACTATGCCCTTTCTCTGCCTATTTCCGGAAATAGATTCCAAAGCCAGCAACAAATCAGTGGCCGTGGAAATAGTTCGCCAGTAAAACTTTTAAAAATCCTCTTTCGCCCAGACAAAAAAAACCCCGGTTTTGGGGAATTCCGGGGTTAAAAAGCTGAACGCTTAGGGGTTAGGGAGCAACAATGATCTGTATTCTTCGATAGGGCATTTGCCCTGTTGGTTCCCATTTCTTAAGTAAATAAATGTAAACGCAGCTCAAGTGCGGGAACGATAATGCGTGATATTCGTGGGTCGGATGCTCAAAAAATGATTGATGCGCCAAAAGCAGGCAAAACCACAAAAAGTCGACGACTGCTTTGTCGATAAGAGGCCTTTATCGGTAAAAAGTTAAAGAGTGAGCTCGCTTACCGGGCCGCAATCGTGCAGGCGCCGAATCGCTTCCGCCATCAAGGGCGCACAGTCGAGCAAGTGAAAGTTCTGCGGCAAATGTAACTGGGGCAGAGAGTTGGTCACTGCCACAGCCTCCAGGGGCAGTTGCGACAAGTCCGCAAAAGCATCTCCACTAAATTGGCCGTGGCTGGCCAGCGCCAGGATACGCTGGGCTCCGGCCCGCTGCGCGGCTTCAACTGCTCGAGAGAGTGTTGCGCCACTGGCGATAAGATCATCCACGATCAACACGACCGCCCCGCGCACCTCTCCCACCAGGGTGCCACCACTGATCTTCTCACCCTGACGGTACTTCTCCACGAAGGCACTACTTACCGGACGCCCCAGACGTTCACTCAGTGTCTCGCGCAATTTCTCTGCGCGTTTGATCCCCCCCTCATCTGGGGACAAAACCACCAGGGGCCGCGGCTCCGTCTTCAGTCGGCCCAGCGCAAACTCCAATAACAAAGGCTCCGACAGTAAATGCAGAGTGCGGCAACGAAAGGCATTCTCATAGGCAGACAGGTTGTGGGCATCGAGTGTCACTACCACCTGGGTACCCACGGCCTCCAGTAGGCTGGCCAAATAGCGGGTCGGAAGCGGATCGTGTAACTTGGTGCGTCGATCTTTGCGCCCATAACAGAGATAGGGCATTACCGCGGTAATACGCGCAGCACCGGCATCGCGTAAAGCGCCGATAAAAAACAAACAGCGCAGCAGTTTTTCATCAACACTGCTGTATTGCTCCCTGTGCAGGGATTGCACCAGGAAGACATCCGCTCCCTCGACATCATCCAGGGGGCGCACCTTGTGCTCACCATCGGCAAAGCAGCGCTCCTCATGCCGGGCCAGAGGTTCACCCAGGGCCGCAGCCACGCGACCGGCAAAGTCGGCGCCGGCATCCAAACTGAATAGCTTCAATCTACTCATAGCAGGCTCGCGCGAAACCAACGCACGGTCATACGCACCACTTCATCCATGGCTCCAGGCTCCTCAAATAAATGGCCGGCGTGGGGTATCAGATGTAAACGGGGCTCGTTGACCATATGCTGGAGGGCTTCTTTATTCAACTCCAATACCTGCTTGTCATCGCCGCCCACCAGCAGCAGTGTGGGCGCCTTGACCAGAGGCAGGTCCGACCCGGCCAAGTCCGGTCTGCCGCCCCGTGAAACCACCGCGCCTACCAAAGATGGTCGCTCGGCGGCGGCGATTAGCGCTGCCGCAGCCCCGGTGCTGGCTCCGAACAAGCCGATAAGCAGAGCCCGGGTAGTTTCCCCCTGCGCCGCCCAATCGATCACTTCCACCAGACGCCGGGCACTCAGGTCGATATCGAAGCGATATTCACTGGTGGCTTCGTCCGCGCGGCTCTCTTCCTCGCTGAGCAGGTCGAATAGCAGTGTGGCAAACCCGGCATCGTTCAGACGTTTGGCCACGGCAATATTGCGCGGACTAGCGCGGTTACTGCCGCTGCCATGGGCAAAGATCACCAGTGCACGCGACTCTTGAGGCAGCGTGAGAGACGCTTGCAGGGTTTTATGCTCCGCTGCCAACGCAATAGTTTTGCTCTGCATCAATGGTCCTCAAGACTGACAGGCGCTGGTGGCGATTGATAAGCCTAGCCGCCAAGACGATATGTCATACGAATGGATTCTCTGTAGTGCTCAGACTAGACCAGATGAGCGCCAAGGGGTCTGCGTGAGTAGCTTGTGTCACTTAAACCATGAAAAACGTGCGCTGTGGAAGGAGAGTGAGCGAAAGACAAAAAAAATGCCCCGGACTTGGGGGAGTTCCGGGGCAAACATCTGACTTCCTTGGGGGATGATGACGCATTCCAACGATCTTGCCTTTTTAGAGGGGCTGTCGCCGGAACAGTTCCACGGTTTTCCGCAAAGAATGTAAAAACGCCGACTAAAACACGCTTATTGGCGCTTATTTCATTAAATAGGCGCCCATTAAGCCTTCTTGTACCGGTGTCTCTATCTCAGATCCCCCTGAACATTAATGAGTGCGCCAAAGGCGCTGCACGAAAAAACTCAATGCGCCTCATCCCAGTTCTTGCCACGCCCCAGGTCGACAATCAAAGGAACATGCAGCTTGGCCGCGCCCTGCATAATTTCCTGTACGCCGGAGGCCACCGTCTCGACTTCATCCTTGGGCACCTCGAGCACCAGCTCATCGTGTACCTGCATAATCAGTTTCGTCGACAGCTGCTGTTCTTTAAGCCAGGCATCCACAGCAATCATGGCGCGCTTGATAATATCTGCGGCGGTGCCCTGCATAGGCGCATTGATGGCGGTGCGCTCGGCCGCTTGGCGCTGCATGCCGTTGCGCGAGTTGATCTCAGGCAGATACAGGCGGCGACCAAACAAGGTCTCTACGTAGCCCTTTTCCGCCGCCTGCTTGCGGGTATCTTCCATATAGCGCAACACACCGGGATAGCGCTCAAAGTAGCGGTCGATATAGGTCTGGGCGTCAGCGCGTGGGATATCCAATTGCTTGGCCAAGCCAAACGCTGACATACCGTAAATCAGGCCAAAGTTGATGGCTTTGGCGCGACGGCGCTGTTCATCACTGACTTCATCCAGCGCCACTTCAAAGACCTCTGCAGCAGTGGCGCGGTGAATGTCGGCGCCGTGGGCGAAGGCATCCACTAAACCCTTGTCCCCAGACAGGTGCGCCATGATGCGCAGCTCAATTTGTGAATAGTCCGCCGCGATAATTTCACTGCCGCCATTAATGCGCGGATCCGCGGTAAAGGCACGGCGGATGCGGCGGCCCTCCTCAGTGCGGATGGGAATGTTTTGCAGGTTGGGATCACTGGAAGACAAGCGTCCGGTAGCGGCCACCGCCTGGTGATAAGAGGTATGCACTCGTCCGCTGCCGGGGTCGATCATTTTCGGCAGCTTATCGGTGTAGGTATTCTTCAATTTGGCCAGGCCGCGATACTGCATGATCAGCGCCGGTAGCTCGTGGTTGTGGGCCAGTTCCTGCAGCACCGCTTCGGCGGTGGATGGCGCCCCCTTGGGGGTTTTCTTGATCACCGGAATCTGCAGTTTCTCAAACAGAATGACTCCCAGCTGCTTGGTGGAACCCAGGTTGAATTCCTCACCGGCCACCTCGTAGGCCTTTTGCTCCAGATCGCGCATCTTCTGCTCGAGTTCGGCACTCTGCTCAGAGAGCATTTTCGCATCGATGTAGGCGCCGTTGCGCTCCATGCGCGCGAGCACCGGCAGCAACGGCATCTCGATTTCATCCAGCACCTCCTGCAAGCTTGGCTCCCGTTGCAAGCGCGCGCTCAACTCATTGTGCAGACGCAGTGTGATATCCGCATCTTCAGCGGCGTAGGGGCCAGCTTTATCCAGCTCAATCTGGTTGAAGGTAAGCTGCTTGGCGCCTTTACCGGCGATATCCTCGAAATGTACCGTGTGTTCGCCCAGGTATTTAAGTGCCAGGCTGTCCATATCATGGCGACTGCCGGTGCTGTCTAATACGTAGGATTCCAGCATGGTGTCCCGCGCGATACCGCGCAGCGCAATGCCGTAGTTCGCCAGGATATGGCTGTCGTACTTGAGGTTTTGCCCAACTTTCTTCTGCTTGTCGTCTTCCAGCAGAGGTTTCAGCTTGGCGAGAACCTCATCGAAGGGCAGCTGCTCGGGTGCGCCCATATAATCGTGAGCCAAGGGCACATAGGCGGCGCGGTAGGGCTCTACCGCGAAAGACACCCCCACCAGTTTTGCCTGCATATAGTTGAGGCTGGTGGTTTCAGTATCGAAAGCAAAGATCTCTGATGCCTTGAGTTGTTCAAGCCAAGTGTCGAATTCTGCCATCTCGGTGACGATGATGTAGTCCCGCTCAACGGCCTCGGCCATCGCCTCTTCAGACTCTTCACTGGTCAGTTCTTCCAACCAGCCGCGGAATTCATTCTGGGTGAACAGTTCTATCAATGCCTCGGTATTGGGCTCCGCGTTATGCAGGCCCTGCGGGTGATAGGTCATCTCCACATCCGTCTTGATGGTGGCCAATTTATAGGAGAGTTCCGCCGCCTCGCGGTGTTCGGCCATCTTCTTTCCGAGGGTCTTGGCACCGCGGAATCCCAGCGGCGCAATGGCATCCAAGTCTGCGTAGATATTCTCGAGACTGCCCAGATTTTGCAGCAACGCCAGAGCAGTCTTCTCGCCTACTCCCGGGACACCGGGAATATTGTCGGACTTATCCCCCATCAAGGCGAGGAAGTCGATGATCAACTCCGGTCCCACGCCGAACTTTTTCACCACTCCCTCACTGTCCATCTCGGTATTGGACATGGTGTTGACCAGGGTGACGCCGGGGCGCACCAGCTGTGCCATGTCTTTATCACCGGTAGAGATAATCACTTCCTGCCCCTGACGCTGGGCTTCCAGGGCCAGGGTGCCGATCACATCGTCCGCTTCGACTCCATCCACCACCAGACGCGGCAACCCCATGGCATCAATAATGTCGTGGATCGGCTGAATTTGTTCGCGCAGGTCATCGGGCATCGGCGGGCGATGGGACTTGTACTCGGCAAACATTTCATCGCGGAAGGTTTTGCCCTTGGCATCAAACACCACTACCACCGGGCTGTGCGGATGCTCCTTCAAATGGCGGCGCAGCATGCTGATGACACCGCGCACCGCGCCGGTAGGTTTGCCCTGGCTGGTAGTCAGCGGTGGCAGAGCGTGAAAAGCGCGATACAGGTAGGAGGAGCCATCCACCAAAATCAGCGGGGCGGCAGGGGGGCTTTGTTTAGTCATAAATCTCGGGATTCTGTTGTTGGTCCTGTCGGGCGCTCGCGGCGCTGGATTGGCCGATAGGATACCCCCCTTTACACAGTTTTTCCGCTCGCTGCCGCGAGACAAACTATTTACCGCCGCCACATATCCTTGCGGCAAAGCCAACTCACCTCGACGCTGAGTCGACAACAATCGACGCAGTAACCTCACCAAATGCTCAGGCTTGTCTAGTCTTGCCGGTAGCGACTTTTACTAATCGCCAACTCCCCGGAAACAAATGCCATTGGCCACCCACAGGTGGCACAGGGTCTTTTGTTTCCGCAAAAAGTTACCCACGAGTGTTAAGGAAGGATTCTTATTATGAGAGGAGTGATGTACGCCGCCCTGCTATTTGCCGCCCCCGTTTTGGCATCGCCGGTAGCCGCGGTCTCCGCCTGTCAGACGGAAAAGACTCAGGAAACTGCCTCCACTACAGCAGGACATGCGCAGGCGCCAGGTCACGAGCTGATGTTGGAGGAGGCTACCAGGGAGCAGAGCGAAGTCTTGTTTCAACGCCAGATGCGCCACCTGGAAAAAATGCGGCGCAAGGCCGAGCGTGATTCAGTGCGAGCGGAAAAACTTCAGCAGTTAAAGAATAAATCCGGTACTGCCGGTTAATTGCTTTACCTATGATTCTGGCCCGATCTCCCTGCCATCGGGCCATCTTTCAATTCCTTTTCAAGTTCGGGTTCAGGTCGAATCACACTCCCGGGGGATTATGAATTCACTGCTCACTTTGATCGGCTTGATCAGATATCTCATTGAGACAACCGCGCGCCTGTGCCAATAAGGACTCAATCAAATCGCGATAGCGGGCATCGGGCCCCAGTTGTTCGCCTAGAGGGTCCAACGCGGCATATTTCAGCCCCAGGTGTTCCGCCAGCTGTCGGTCGCGGGTATTTTCAGGGACTTCTCCAAACAGACAACCCTGCCCCACCCCACTGAGGTCCAACATGGCGCGAGCGCCGTGACCGCCACCGCTACTGTTCCCTAAAGCGCGGGTTTCCACCCCTGCGGAACCAAAGAAATGCCCGTAGGCATCATGGGTCACCACTATGGGGACATCTCGGTATGCCCACAGAGCCCGGTCCAATACTTTCTGCAGACTGGCCATTGATTGAGAAAAATCTCGTGCGCGGCTGCGGTACAGCTCCGCCTGCTGCGGCTGTAACTGCGCCAGGCGCTCGGCGATCAGAGCCCCCGCTAATGCCGCGTTGCGCGGGCGCAACCATAAGTGGGGATCAGCTGCGTTGGCCCCCTGGTACTCATACTCGGTTGCGCCCAATAACTGCAGCTGCCTCTCTTCGGATAAAGAATTCACCTGCCCGGCCAACAGCCCCTCCATCTGCGGCCCCAACCAAATCATTAGTAGGGACCGTTCCAGACGTGCCCGATCAGAAACACTGGGGGCGTAATGATGGGGATCAGCCCCCTGGATAAGCACATGCACCGGCAGATTATCACCGGCAATTTCCCGAGCAATCAGCGCCAGCGGACGCACGCTCACCACTAGCTCCGTACGCTCGACGGGCTGCGGTTTGCCACAGGCCAACAGGCTAAGGCAGAGCAACAACAGGGCAAAAAAGGAGAAAACACGCGAAGAGGGGGACATGGGAGACATTTGGCGACGTAAAACTGCGATATAATCACAACCGGCTTCGCGCCGCCAGTCCGACTGGCTGCAGGCTCTCTCGTCGAGCCCTCGCAAGGAAGCTACATACATACGGATTTTCACGCCCGCCCTGGAGATTTTGCCCTGAGCCCTTCCCCGCCGCTAATTACCGCCGACTGCGTCGCGCTGCAACTCGCCGGCCGGCAACTGCTTCGGGACATCTCCGTGGAGTTGACCCAGGGTGAGATCGTTACCCTAATCGGCCCCAATGGCGCCGGTAAGACCACCCTACTACGACTGTTATTGGGCTTGAGCAAACCTACGAGCGGCACTGTCTGGCGCCAACCGGGCTTGCGAATAGGCTATATGCCGCAGCGTCTGCATATCGACAACTCCATGCCGATGTCTGTGCAGCGCTTCCTGCAACTGGGGCAACCGGGAGTAAAGGCTGCCCAAGCCCAGGCCGCACTGGATAGAGTGGGTGCCGGGCAGTTGTTACAGGCCAGCCTGGCAAATCTCTCCGGCGGAGAGATGCAAAGAGTTCTGCTCGCCCGAGCCGCCTCCCGCAAACCGCAATTACTCGTGCTGGATGAGCCCACTCAGGGTGTCGATGTGGGCGGACAAAGCGAGCTGTACCAGTTGATTGCCACCCTGCGCGATAAGTTGGGCTGCGGGGTGTTGCTGGTGTCTCACGATTTACATCTGGTAATGGCTGCCACCGATAAGGTGCTGTGCCTCAACCAGCATATCTGCTGTCACGGCCACCCCGAACAGGTGAGCAGAGATCCCGCCTACCTGGCGCTCTTTGGCGACAAAGTGGCACCCTATACCCACCAGCACAACCACCAGCACAAACTGAGTGGCGACATCGCCAGCGAGTGCAACCACAATCACTCGGATACAGAGCCGAGTGGCAAAAATAGAGAGCAACAATAAGTGGTCGAGTTCGGCGAATTACTGCACAGCCAATTTCTCTGGTATGCCCTGGGCGCCGGTCTGCTAGTCGCTCTGGTTAGCGGTCCACTAGGCTGTTTTGCCGTCTGGCGGCGCATGGCCTACTTCGGTGACACACTGGCACACTCAGCCCTGCTCGGCGTCACTCTCGGCTTTGTACTGCATATCATGCCCACCCTCGCCGTTGGTGCAACCTGCTGTTTGCTGGCGATTCTACTGGTGTACCTGCAGCGCAGGCAGAAATTAGCCGTGGATACCTTATTGGGGATTCTCTCCCACTCGATGCTGGCTCTCGGTATTGTGACGGTCAGCCTGTTCGAAATTAAGGTGGATCTACTCTCCCTGTTGCTCGGCGACTTGCTCGCCGTCGGCAGCCAAGACCTGGTGCTGATGTCTATTACCGCAGTGGGCATCCTAGCTCTGCTCTATTGGCTGTGGGAAAAACTATTGGCCTTCACCCTGCACGAGGAGTTGGCCTCGGTAGAGGGCGTGCCGGTAGAGAGAATTCGTATGGCGCTCATGCTGATGTTGGCCCTGCTAATTGCCATCGCCATGAAAGTGGTTGGTGTGTTGCTGATCACCGCCCTGCTGATAATTCCCGCTGCCGCCGCGCGCAGGCTCTCGCACACCCCGGAACAAATGGCGCTATTGGCATCCCTGATCGGCTGCCTCGCCGTAGTATTCGGCTTGCTCGCCTCTATTTTATGGGACACCCCTGCGGGCCCATCTATTGTCCTCGCAGCCGCGGTGTTTTTTCTCTGTAGCCAGCTGCGTCCACTACAGAATGACTAGCTTACTTTTAAGCAGTATTTGATCCCTGCTTACCATTTCCAAAGCACCGCCATTAACTGGCTTGGCGTTTAGTTCATTAAAAAAAAGCGACCCACTTCACCCATTCATCGTCAGGGCCAGTGGCCAGCTCTGAGCTAATTGTTTCAGTTTTCAGCCATTGCTAGTGTTGCTCGACGACCAGCCAATTTGGGCCAGTCACGGACTATGACAATAAAAAAGTTGAGCAAGAAACATGGAAAAATTCACTCTCCGTCGCAATGTGTTGGCCTCTGCCATTTTGGCTGCGGCCGCAGCAACAACCCCACAAGCCCTCTTCGCCGCCGAGGAAGGTGCTATTGAAGAGGTCACCGTTGTGGGCTCCCGAATCAGCCGCAACTCTGAATTTGAAAACGCTACCCCGATACAGGTAATGGACCGCGAAAGCATCGAGAAATCCGGTTATACCAATCTACAGCAGCTGTTTGAGAAAAATCCCGCCGCCGGTAACGGCACCTTCTCCACCCGCGGCAACAACCAGGATTCCACCGCCAACGGTGCTGCTGCGGTGAGTTTGCGAGGTATGGGGGCTGATGCCACGCTAGTACTGGTTAATGGTAAGCGTGTCGCTATCAGCGCCTTTGCTGAGGGAATTACCACTAACTTCGTCGATATCAATAGCATTCCATTGGCTGCAGTTGAGCGTGTAGAAGTTCTAAAAGATGGTGCCTCCGCCATTTACGGCTCTGATGCGGTAGCCGGTGTGGTTAATCTGGTGCTACGCAAGGATTTCGAAGGCACTGAAGTATCGATGGACTACGGCAGTGCAGATGGCTATGACGAGCAATCATTCTCGGCTGTTTGGGGCATAAATGGGGAAAACTCCAATTTCACCGTTATTTTTGACCACCATAAAAACAGTCGCCTTTCCAGTACAGAGCGCAGCGGTCTGGATACCGCCAACCAAACCAGCCGAGGTGGTGAAAACTTCCGCTCAGCTCGCGGCTTCCCTGGAACTTTCATCTTACCAATGGCAACCAAAACGACGCCAGATTCCAGTTGCCCTGAAGACCGTATAGCAGTCCTCAGTGTTGGTCCTGTGTGTAGCTATGATTATGGCCCCTGGACCCTGATCACACCCGAAGCGGAACGCACTGGATTATTAATGCTGGGTCATAAACAATTAACTGAAAACGTTGAATTCTTTAGTGAAGTTGCCATTCAACACAACACCTCTGTAGCTCAAGGTGCGCCTACGCCTCTAGATACAGAAGCGGGCCTCTATGTGCCAGCAGACCACCCAAATAACCCTTATGGCGAAGAGGTTAATATCGCCTTTTACCGCACAGTAGATGCAGGAGCGCGTCAATGGAGCATAGAAACCGATAACCTGCGTGGTGTTTTCGGCTTGCGAGGTTCTATCGCCAATTGGGGCTGGGAAGCATCTGTACAGCGCTCACGCAGCGAGTCTAAACAGACAGGAAGTAAGTCCCAAGGTTGGGTACGCACCGACCTGCTCCAAGAGCAGATTAATGCCGGTAATTACAATCCCTTTGGCGGCGTACAAAATCCGGACTCAGTGATTGATGCCATCACCACCAATCTAGTCCGCCAGGGCAAGTCTGAACTGACTAGCTACGATTTCTCAGTCAATGGAGATTTGATCGATACTCCTTATGGCACCATTGCTATGGCTACTGGTTTGGAGTATCGCGAGGAAAAAGCTTCCGATTCTCCAGATGACCAATTCCAGCGCGGGCTAATATTTGGCACTGAGTCTGTGTCCGCCAGCGCCAGCCGTGATATCTCCTCGGCTTATGTCGAAGTAGCCATCCCCCTTCCCGCTAGGTTCGACCTCACATTGGCCGCTCGCTACGACGATTACAGTGACTTTGGCAGTACCACTAATCCCATGGCCAAACTGCTGTGGAGCGCCACTGATCAATTATCTCTGCGTGCATCCTGGGGCACCGGCTTCCGTGCACCTTCTCTTGCACAGATAGGTCTAGGTGACTCACAAGAATCCGTATTCTTTGCAGATACTTATGGCTGTGAAGCTAATGGCATTGAAGATTGTGGCAAGCTTGATTACACAATTATCTACTCAGAAAACCCAAACCTCGATGCAGAAGAGTCCGAGTCCTACAATATAGGTGCCATTTACGAACCTATTGAGGGCCTACAACTGTCTTTGGACTATTGGAATATCACTCAGGAAGGCAAAATTGATGACGTTCCATATGGCTATGTCTACAACCTTCATTGTAACGATCAGAACAGCAGTATCTGCCTTCGTGATACACCACTTCAAGGTCAATCTTTAGGATCACTACAGTCTATACGGAACGGTTTTACCAATATAGGCGAACAAGAAGTATCCGGAGTAGATCTAACTATTCTTTACGATGGCTTAGAGCTGGCCAGTGGTGAGATTGGCTTACGTCTGGATTATTCTTACCTGGCAGAATTTGAGCGTGTTGAACTGGATTCCACTGGTGAAAAATTTATTACCCGTGACCAAGCTGGAGAATACGAGTATCCACAACACCGCTGGAACGCTACTGCAGATTGGACCTTTGACACCTTCAGCTTTAGTGCAGGACTCAGCTATATCGGAGAATTCGAAGATACACCGGATATAGACTTCGATGGTAATCTCGACTATGAAAGCCACAGCACTCGCACTGTTGACTCTTTCTTGACCATGAATATGCAAGCACGCTATACCGGTTTCGAAAATATGGTTTTAAGTCTCGGCGCGGATAATGTCTTCGATGAAGAACCACCCTTTGCAATTGGTGATGGCGATACGGATCTTTATGGCTATGTAGAATCACAGCACGACCCACGCGGTCGTTTTATCTACGGAAAAATGACCTATAACTTCTAGGCAAGCAGCCTTCAACCAAAAAGGGAAGCCACTGGCTTCCCTTTTTCATTTAGAGATCTAAAAATTACCTTACCGATTTATTTCTTTTGGACCGATTTCTAACTGGTTCATAGCCCGCTTTATGGAACTCATAAACCGTCAATACTACCCCCACAACCAGACAGATAAACACACCAATCCCTATCATCAAAATCAAAGAATCAGACATAATAATTATCTTCTTGCTAGCAAGGCAGAAACTTTAAAATAGATACCAATTGATAGAATACTGGGAACCCACAGAGCTGTAAAAACACCTTGCTCCTTGTATCCGTTAAACCACAAGTATCCAGATAAGCAAAAAGAGATCAAAGCGGCCAATAAAATAAAGAAGTCGGAAGCCTTTAACATTGAATTAACCATCAATTTTAGTCGAAATTAAAAATTCAACTCATCTATCACTAAGCTTATTTATGCAATTAAAGAAATAAATAACACCAACATTCAACAATATTGAATATTAGAGGTGTCGTTGTTCAGAAACCCTGTCAATGGAATATCATCCACTCTTGGGTTAAAAACTCAAAAACCCTATCTAGGGTGCCAATCTAAAGTTTCATTACGACTAGATAAAGGACTGCTGACAGCATAGCTTAGGAGAATAAAATACAAGTGGGAATTAGCGCCCATGAAAAGCCGCATAAGTTTCATTCTCGTGCCATACCCTAAGTAAGTTTCCGCCAAGGATCTTTTTAATGTCTTCTTCACTATAACCTCGTTCCAGAAGACCGAAAACTAGATTTGGATATTCTGAAACATCTTTCAGACCAATAGGAAGGCTATCACCTACACCATCAAAATCTGAGCCTATTCCTATATGGTCAACACCGACCAGGTTGCGAATATGATCAAAGTGATCAAGAACGTCGTCTAAGTCAGCATAGACAAACTTATCTTTATATAAAGACCTAGTGTATTCTTCGATTATTGGGCTTTCTTTGCTCAGATTACTTTCCCTCATGTAGCTTTCAACCAAAGCAGCTATTGAGGCCTGGGAAGAGCGCGATTTAGCACTGATAAAGGTAGATCCAAAATTCACCATAATCAGTCCACCTTGCTCTGCAAGAGCAATAATCATTGCATCGCTCATATTACGCTCAAAACCCGGGGTGAAATGCCTGGCCGAAGAATGCGAGGCTATTACTGGGGCTGAAGAAATTTCCATAACCTGCCAAAAAGCCTCATCGGAAACATGAGAGACATCAATCATAATACCCAGAGCATTCATTTCACCGACCAATTTCTTGCCAAATTCACTCAGTCCTTTCCAGGGACGGGAACCATCATAAGAGGAGTCAGAAATATGATTGCTCTTTGAATGGGTCAGGGTTATATAGCGAACTCCCCGGTTATAGAAATACTCCAAATTTTCTAAGCTCCCTTCAATAGCGGCGCCATTTTCCATCCCTAGAGGAAGAGAGATTTTACCTTGCTCAACCTGATTTCTTAATTCATCTAAGGATTTAGGGATAGCAAACTTATTGGGATAAGTAGTAACCAAGTCCTCGACGCTACTTATCAACTGGTCGGCATAATCCTTTGCGGTGCCATTAGTCTCTTTCTCAGCGGGAATATATATCGACATGAAAGGCGCATTTAAGCCTCCGCTCTTAGCTCTGGGAAAATCAAAATCTCCACCTTCGGTACTTATTCCAACATCTGAGTTTTCTTGCGAAATTCTATAGGGTACATCGATATGACCATCAACTAAAATGTTCTCCTGAGTCAGCTTCTTCGCAAGAGCGCGGCGGTCATCGTGAATTGATTTATCACAAGCCACTAAAAGTAAAATTATTATAAATATATTCTTTCTCATTGAGTATCTCCTAACGGTTAACCCTTTATCCCAGGATACCTTGTGGAAGGTTATCGTAATAATCTATAAAAGTATGATAATTTTATTAAATATAAAAAGTATATTTCTTATACTAACTTGCTTTCGGATAAAAAGTTTTTCTCAGAATTAACCAGGAAGAGGGTAAGGTAGAATCATCATATGAAGAACATTTACTCCCCAATGAGCCAACACACAAAGCCAAAAATTTCTGCGTAAATACCAGAGAATCGAGTAACAAAATGAAGCTAAGCTAAGCAATATAATCGATGCCGGTTCTGCCAACCAACCAATATGGAGTGAAACAAATATCGCAGTAACAATTGGCACAGAAACCCATCGCCAGCTGGCAAGGGTCTCCTCTAAACCCCTTTGTAATATCCAACGAAAAAAGCCTTCTTCACTGATGCTTACTATTAAGAGATTTATAAGAGCAGCAATTACTATCGTCAATGATAATTTTATAGATGGTCCATATAATGCTAAACCAACAGTAACCGGTATAATGATAGCTAAACATAGATAAGCTAAATCTATACGCCTTAAGGTTTGTTTTTGACCCAACATGAAAGCAAGTAAAGCAATAGCAATTACTGCTTTACCGGTACTAAAACTTGCGTATACCAGATTTCCTGAACTATCGGAATATGGGTCTAGAATTTGAATCCGCTCACTACCAGGAATAATATTAAATCCCGATACCAGCATCAGAATTATGCAAGTAATAAATAAAACGGCGCGCTTCCAGCCATAGCTCATTTCAAGTGCGGTTAAAGAAACCCAGATAATAGGAGCTAGTAATCCGGCCCAGCCAAAAGGAATAATGCATAAAGATAAAAGAAGAGGTGCGCCCCAAAGTATTCTAGAACTATTTGGAAAATTTACCCTATTAACTATTTTTGGCAGCACTTTACTTCCTTACTTCAGGATAAATATCTGTTTTTTTGATTGAAAAGTAAAACAACCAAATAATTAACCTTCAAAAGTAGCTCGAATAGAGCGATAAGTCAGCTTCATCTTTGCAGGGTCAAGTGGAGCTCTGAAGAAAGCATGGTAATGTCCAAGTGGATTTATCAATACCACTTGAGATCCATGGTCAACAGTATATTCACCATTATCTAAATTCACCTTATTAAAAGGAACATTTAATTGACTTGCAAAGCGTTTTATTTCTATAAAATCTCCCGTAATTCCGCGAAAATCTTTATTAAAATAGCGAACATAATCATGCAGTATCTTTGGTTTATCTCTAGCTGGATCAACTGTTACTAGAATAATATTCGTATCTGTGCGAATATCTTCATCCAGCATTTGATAAAAACTATTTAGACTAGAAAGTGTTGTAGGACAAACATCAGGACAATGACTAAAGCCAAAGAATACTAATGTCCACTGACCTTTCAAGCTGCTTGTTTCGAATCGGTCACCACTATCTTTTATCAGCTTAAAATTATCTAAAATTCTAGCCCTCTGTAATTTTACAGCGCCGTTCAATCTTAGTTCTGAATCACTGATTATTCTTGGCTGACTTAGCTTATGAACAAAACCGACCAATATTGCCACAATAAACATCAATAAAACGGCAATCGTTATACGAACACCGCGTTTTTGTTGTTGATCCAATACTGGCTCCACTTCTTTATAATTTTTATTTCTCATTGTCTTACACCGCTACAAAGTAGTGATCTAGCAACATAATACAAAAAAGAGCCATCAAATAAATAATGGAATACTTAAATGTTTCCATTCCCGCCTTTGGGTCTCGGCCACGAAGCATTACCAAGCTCCAATATATAAAACCTAAACCAAGGACAACAGCTCCAAGAAGATATAGCCAACCTAGCATAGCTGTGGCAAAAGGGAGCAAACTTACCGCAAATAAAATAAATGTATAAAGTAAGATGTGTAGGTTTGTGTATGCTACGCCATGAGTAACTGGGAGCATGGGCACTTTTGCCCTGGCATAGTCTTCCTTTCTATGCACAGCTAATGCCCAGAAATGTGGGGGCGTCCAGGCAAATATGATCAATACCAACAACAAAGCATGTGGGTGAATTTCATTGGTAACCGCTGTCCACCCCAGCAGAGGTGGTGCAGCACCTGCAAGACCGCCGATTACAATATTCTGAGGTGTAGCATGTTTTAAGAACATGGTATAAATAACAGCATAACCAATCAACGATATTAGTGTTAACCAAGCAGTTAATATATTCACAAATATCATTAATACTGCCATGCCAAGAATGCCTAATGATAAAGAAAATATAATTGCTTTACGGGGTTCAACTCTTCCTTTTGCAACTGGGCGATTACTCGTACGCGACATTTTTGTGTCTATGTAACGATCCACCAAGTGATTAACCGCTGCCGCACTACCGGCACAAAGGGCGATACCTAAGTTTCCCCAAATTAAAATATTAAAAGGCACCATTCCTGGGACAGCTAACAACATACCAATCAGTGAGGTAAGAATCATTAGCATCACAACTCTTGGCTTTGTGAGCTCATAATAGTCACGCCAGCTATTTGAATTTAATTCGGCAGTTTGTATGGCCATAATATTATTATTTCCTAATTCTTCCACAATAAGAAGTTTGACTATTACATATTGCCAGTCAGCTTCGGTTTGTTTAGTTCATAATTTGCTTTATATAAATTCTCACTGATCTCTGAGGGTTTTGAAGAGTAAATACGATAACAGAAAGTTAAAATTCCTAATAAAAGAAGTGCAGCACCAGCATTGTGAGCAACCGCAATTGGTAGTGGAAGAAACATTACAACGTTTGCAATACCCAAGCTTACCTGTAACGCTATTAAAGCAATCAATACTATCGCCCAAGAGCGTGAGCCCGCTCTCCAGGTAAGATATGCCAGAGTAAGAACCATTAAAGTTACCAGCAGTGCACCAATACGATGGCTTAAGTGAATAGCGGTACGTGCATCACTCTCCAAAGCTCCACCCAAATAATTAGGGCCAATTTGCTGAAAGATATTAAATCCTGCTCGAAAATCAGCTTGAGGTAACCATTGCCCATGACAGGTAGGGAAATCAGGACAAGCAAGCGCAGCATAGTTAGAACTCGTCCAGCCACCCAGAGCAATCTGTACTGTTATTACTAGTGTAGTCAATATTGCAAGAGGCAATAATTTATGAAGAGTATGATATTTCTTATTTAGAGAAGAATTCTCTCCATGTCTCATTCTCTCAACAAGTAGCCACAGCATGGAAAGAGTTGCCATCCCCCCCAAAAGATGGGCTGTAACTACCTGGGGCCATAACTTCAAGGTTACAGTCCACATACCAAAAGCCGCCTGTAAAATAATTAGGCCCATCAGGTAATGTGTATGTTTAAAGGTTCGCTGTTTTGGTCTGCGCCATGATAAATAAAGAAGTGATGCTACTAATAGCAATAATGTACCAGCAAAATATCTATGTACCATTTCTGGCCAAGTTTTACTGTTATCTACTGGTGTATTAGGAAAGGCAGCGTTAGCCGCCTGGATCTCATGGGTTTCATCTGGCCAAGTAAGGTGGCCATAACAACCAGGCCAGTCAGGACACCCCAATCCTGCATCAGCTAATCTAGTAAACGCACCCAAAATGACCACAACTAGGGCAAGCGCACAACCTCCCAAGGCTAACTTATAACGCCAGCTATAGTATGAATCCATTACTTGATTACTATCTCGATACATTGATGACTCCATGTCACTCTCCATTATTTCTCATAGGAGTACTTCAATAAGCGTTTGATATCTTTCAGTAGCTGATTTCCGCTATGTTGATTGTCATAAACCATCATGGCAAAGCCATCCTGATCTATAAGTATTGCTCTGGTTTCATCGATATTTTGATGGGCCGTTAACGCTTGTAGAGTATTCATGCTACTTTCATTCAAGCGCAAAACTTTAAGTCTAGGATGATCTATTTGTAGTTTTTTTTGTTTCTCATGGGTCATAGACTCATCAGTGATCAAAAATCTCTCTACCCTATTCGCTTTTTCACCTAAACGGATATGTACTTGCCGACTGGTATATAAGAGTTTTTCACACGCTTCGTTACAATCTGAACCATCTAGAATCAGATATCGCCATTTTTGAGAATCATTCCCGAGCAAAGGAACCTGACTACCAAACGAAGATACTTTTAATTCTTTAATGTTAATCGGCGGTTGTAGTAATTCACCTTGATTAACTGTTCCTGATGGCACTCCCAATCCTGTATAAAAAACTATATAGGCTGCAACCATTGGCAGCAATACAGAGGCAATAATGGATATTCCCTGTATCTTTTTTGAGGAAAAAAAACTTTTTTTCTCCCTAGAATCCCCTAGGCCTGATGAAATTTCTCTATTTTCCATTACCAATCCCCTAAGTATTATTATTTTTTCTATTTCTACATAATCTTGTAAAATTGGTTGCAGTAAGTAACCAAAGAATAAATAACGCTACTGCCATAGCAAACCATTGCACTGCATAGGCTATGTGTCGATCGGAATTACTATTAATTAATTTCCAATCAGTTACTAAAGATGATTCTGAATCTGCGCTGAGCCGTATAGTCCAGGCTTTGTAACTTAAATCCAAACTATCCGTAAATTTCCTATTTACAGCCTGTATTCTTTGATGAAATCGTTTTTCATTTGAAGACAGATTTTCTGAATATTCAACTGGATATATAAATCCTAGAATTGTTGTTACACCATCGGGATAGCTAACTTCTGGAGTGATAGCCCTACTCTCTGGGAGAGGTATCCAACCTCGATTTACCAACCAGCGTTGATTATCAGAGATAAATATTTGCAAAACTTCGTAGCCTGCCTGCCCTTGGCGGGTGCGATTATCCAATAAGAAATAATTGCTGGAATATTTTCCAGTTAATTTAACGGGCAGGAAACGCTTTAATTCAATTCCGTTTTTTGGATTTACTGGCTGAGCTGACATTCTCGCATCTATTTCTAAGCTTATTATTTGCTTAGTTTCAGCACGATTAAGCTGCCAAACACCCAGTAACACAAAAACTGGCATTAGCCCTATTGAAAACAAGGTTATAGGCCAGTTACGAATCAGTGATACACTGGTATTTTCTGCAGAAACTGATGGTATCTCTACTGTCATGCGCTACTACGTAAAATAATGGAAAATAATTATATGTGGCTCAAAATTGTTATAGTGATCCTATTTCTCGCGGTACTGGTAAGTCTTTCCAGTGCTTTATTTTTTCTATTGCGAGATATGGGCGCTCCTCAGTCAAAACGTACCCTCTATGCTCTAGGTATTAGGATTTCACTTGCAGCACTTCTTTTACTAGCAATTTGGTACGGATTTGAAAGTGGTATTTTGGTCAACAGCGCTCCGTGGACGGATAAATATTAATTACACACGCCCCAAAGTGACTGCATCTTGGGGCGTTTTTGATCTGGTTACAGATTAGGCGCCTAGGACATATACAAAAATAAATAACCCAACCCAGACAACATCTACGAAGTGCCAGTACCAACTTGCAGCCTCGAAACCAAAATGATCGTTTGGCTTAAAATGATGTGCGATTACAGAACGTAACAACATAATGAGTAGCATTATCGTTCCAAGGGTTACATGCGCCCCATGAAAACCAGTCAACATAAAAAATGTTGTACCATAAATACCTGACTCTAAGGTGAGACCAAGGTGTTGGTAGGCTTCGTAGTATTCTTGCGCCTGGAGATATAGGAATATGAAACCTAGAAGAACGGTTCCTCCCAGCCACAGATTGAACTTCCCACGTTCACCTTTTTTCAGGAAAACATGGGCAAAATGCACGGTTACGCTGGAAGATAATAGAATAATCGTATTCCACAGGGGCAAGTGCCATGGATCAATAACATCTTTTGGACCAATAAATTTGGCCGTATCCCCATGTGCTGCCGCATCTGGTGTTACATAGAGAGGCCAAGTATTCTCGAATCCCTCCCATAGCATATTGGATATTCCCCTTTCACCTTCGCCTGCCAACCAAGGTACGGAGAAATTCCTTATGTAATAGAGGGCTCCAAAAAATGCGGCAAAAAACATAACTTCTGAGAAAATAAACCACCCCATTCCCCAGACATATGAACGCTTCAACTGTTCACTATTTAGTCCTGCCATATTTTCCCTAATCACCGCAGCAAACCAAAACCATAAAACGGCTGCCAAGGCCAGAGCCCCGGTAAAGAAAATATAGGAACTTCCGCCATTAATCCAATTTGCCGCCCCAAAGGCAATTAAAAACAAACCGATGGTGGCAAATATCGGCAGCTTAGATTGCTCTGGAACATAATAACTGCTTTCACTAGCCATAATTTTTTATCCCTCTCGCGCAGATACGGCTTTATTCTTATCGGTATTTTTAGAAATTCTTTCCGTAACATCGAACAGCGTGTAGGAAAGGGTTATGGTATTTACATTGCTTGGTATCTCTGGATCAACAATAAATCGCAATGGCAACTCTGCCTTTTCTCCCGCTTTTAAGATTTGTTGATTGAAGCAAAAACACTCTGTTTTATGAAAATATTCAGCAGCCTTGAAGGGAACCAAACTTGGAATCGCCTGGCCAACCATATCTCTTGCTGTAGGATTAAATGCAAGAAATACGGTATCCATGACCTCACCAGGATGGACTTCAACTGACATTACACTGGGAGAAAACCTCCAGGGCATATTGTCATTATTACTCGCAACAAACTGAACGGTTATCGATCTGCTGGTATCAATAGCAGCAGGGACAGCTTCATAACGTCCACCAGTTTTACCGTTGAGACCGGTAATTTCACAAAAAGCATCGTAGAGTGGTGGCATTACAAATATAGCGAATACCAACATGCTGGCGGCGAGCGCCAGCAATTTTGCAGAAACTTTTGTGTTTTCGCTTAATTTCATCAGTATTTCAACCAGAAATTAACGAACAACCGGAGGCGTACTAAAGGTGTGGTATGGAGCCGGTGATGGGACTGTCCACTCCAATCCCTGTGGATTATCCCATACCTGCTCAGTTGCCTTCCTGCCCCCCATCACCGTACGCACCACATTGAAGAGGAATACTACTTGGGCGGCGCCGAACAAAAACGCCCCCATACTTGCCATCTGATTGAAGTCGGCAAACTGTAAAGCGTAATCAGGAATTCTTCTCGGCATGCCAGCCAGTCCAACAAAATGCATGGGGAAGAAAGTTAAATTCAGACCGATAAAAGCCAGCCAAAAGTGCACTTTCCCCATGGTTTCGTTGTACATATTCCCTGTCCATTTGGGTAACCAGTAATAAACCGCCGCAGTAATGGAGAAAATTGCCCCAGGAACCAACACATAATGGAAATGCGCAACCACAAAGTAAGTATCATGATATTGGAAATCCGCCGGAGCAATGGCCAACATCAATCCTGAAAAGCCGCCAATAGCGAAGAGAATGATAAAAGCTATTGCGAACAGCATGGGAGTTTCAAATGTCATTGAGCCACGAAACATTGTGGAAACCCAATTGAAAATTTTTACTCCGGTAGGTACAGAAATCAGCATGGTGGCATACATAAAGAACAGCTCACCGGCAATCGGCATTCCCACGGTAAACATATGGTGGGCCCACACGATCAAGCTTAGGAACGCAATAGCGGCCGTTGCATAGACCATAGAGCTATAACCAAATAATGGCTTACGTGCAAAGGTGGGAATAATTGCCGAAATAATACCGAATGCCGGCAAAATCATGATGTAAACCTCAGGATGCCCAAAGAACCAGAAAACATGCTGGAACAGTACTGGATCACCCCCGCCCGCAGCACTAAAAAAGCTGGTACCAAAATGAATATCCATCAACATCATGGTTACCACGCCGGCTAGTACTGGCATCACCGCAATCAGAAGGTAGGCTGTTATCAACCAGGTCCACACAAAAAGTGGCATCTTCATTAATGTCATGCCTGGAACGCGCATGTTCAGAATGGTGGCGATGATATTAATCGCTCCCATAATTGAAGATGCTCCCAAGATGTGAATGGAAAATATAAAAAAAGTAACACTCGGAGGGGCATATTCAGTCGACAATGGGGCGTAAAATGTCCAGCCAAAGTTTGGAGCTCCACCTTCCATAAAGAGGGTCGATGCCAACATCGCAAAGCCAAAAGGTAATATCCAAAAACTCCAGTTATTCATTCTTGGTAGTGCCATATCTGGTGCACCGATCATCATCGGTATCATCCAGTTGGCCAGCCCCACGAATGCTGGCATTACTGCGCCAAAGACCATGATTAACCCATGCATGGTCGTCATTTGATTAAAGAATTCTGGCTGTACTATCTGTAATCCTGGTTCAAAGAGTTCGGCACGAATAATGAGTGCCATGCATCCGCCCAGGAAGAACATTGCAAAACTAAACCACAGGTATAGGGTACCGATGTCCTTGTGATTTGTTGTATACAGCCAGCGTTTTAGGCCAGATTGAGGTCCGTGTGCCATGTTAAAATCCCCTAGCAGTTACTGCTTATTCTTGAAGTTAAGGATATCAACGGGCTGAACCGTATCGCCCATTTCATTACCGAAGGCATTGCGTTGATAGGTGATCACCGCGGCAATATCCACCTCAGATAACTGTTCACCGAATGCCTGCATGGCGGGATTTACCTGAGATCCATCAATGACTATGTCGAGATGGCTATTCAGTGGACCTGTCGCAATTTTTGAGCCAGCAATTGCCGGAAACACACCAGGGACACCCTTCCCATTTGGTTGATGGCAAGCCGCACACATGCTGTTATAAACTTTTTCGCCCTGTGCAAAAAGTTCATCGAAAGTAAAAGTCTTTCCTGTGAGCTCACGCATTTTTATAGCTGTGGCCACACGTCCATCGAGCCATGCGTTGTATTCCTCTTGAGGAACTGCCTTTACCACAATCGGCATAAAACCGTGATCCTTACCACAGAGTTCAGCACACTGCCCCCGATAGATTCCCGGCTCCTCAATGCGAGTCCAGGATTCATTAATAAAACCTGGGATGGCATCTTTTTTTACTGCGAGATCAGGCACCCACCATGCATGAATAACATCATTTGCGGTAATTAAGAAACGGATTTTTTTCTTGATAGGAACAACCAAGGGCTCATCCACTTCCAATAGGTAGTTAGGATTTTTGGGTTGTTCGTTATTTATTTGTGAACGCGGGGTGGAGAGGTTTGAAAAAAAAGTAACATCAGATCCGATATAGTCATATTTCCACTTCCACTGATACCCAGTAATCATGATATCCAGATCTGCTTTATCAGTATCATAAATATCATAAAGGGTTTTACTTGCAGGAATAGCCATGAGGATCAAGATAACGGTGGGAATTATTGTCCACACTAATTCCACAGCTGTGCTTTCATGAAACTGGGCAGCTTTGTAGCCCTTGCTTTTACGATGGCGCCACATACTGTAAAACATGACACCAAATACAAGGACACCAATGGCTACACAGATCCAAAAAATCAGCATGTGCAATTCATAGGTGGTTTGGGCAACTTCCGTCACCCCTTTGGGCATATTGACCCCCCAGCGCTCAACAGCCTGCTCTTCCGCCAGTACGGACTGGACGGATAGCGAAGCGGCTAGCAAGGCGAACAGCCGATCAAAGCCTCTCAACATCGCCTACAGATCTCCGTGGTTGCGGGTTTCCATGGGAATCCCGAATTTTATTTTGGCCGCCGGCCTTCACGGATAACTGAAATTGCCCTGCGTGCTTACTGTTTCAGGGTTAATTCCACTCGAAATTTGTGGACATACTGTAGTATCACAAGACTACATACACTGGGCGAGGAGGTATCCCCGCAATACTGCCGTCAGTGCAACTCGTTATTTTTAGTAAAAAAATTTTTACTTCAGATGTCGACGCCCGGAAGGTACAACCAACAACCTGTGTTTCTTTATTTGTCGCAACTACTGCAGGTACAACAGGAACATACTGACGATAAAAAGTCAATCATGCTATATAGCGATAAATTATGCTCAGCTAGGCTTAGCTCATAGGAAATTTCAAATATATTTAACCAATATTGAATGATGTTTCTCCTAGCCTGGTGTTACTGCAGGTTTTTTGTCGCGATACGATTAAATTATGTAAAGGAGATTAATAGTGCAGTGTCTCAATGAGGCTTTTCACCCCTGAAAATTTTCTTATCCCTAATTGGATCCAATCGAACCCAGCTAGCGCATCAGCCTCTTCATCAATCAGGTAATTGAACAATAAGGTATAATCGACAGCTTAGTGACAAATGAAGTTTACGCCAAAAGATGCATAACCTATTAGCTTATCGGATTTAACAATCGGGTTCGTCACTCGATGTTCGGCTTTTTACTTTACCTGACAATAGAAATAGCAATACACCTCAACCCACCTGAAGTCTCTTCGCGATTAAACCTATTAAGTAACCCTATGAATTACCTACATGTCGAGCAAAAAAACCTGGGAAGAGTCTGGAACCTTGCTTGGCCTATGATCCTCAGCAATATTTCAGTGCCATTGCTGGGGGCTGTTGATACGGCCATTCTCGGTCATCTCTCTTCAGCCGAATATCTCTCTGGAGTCGCCATTGGCGCAAGCGTAATGTCGATGCTCCTCTGGGCCTTTGGTTTTCTACGTATGGGCACTACGGGAATTGTGGCCCGCAGTCAGGATGGTGGTGTTGAATGGTTATTACGTGCTTTGACATTGGCATTAGCCCTAGGAGTCCTGCTCCAACTGATGGCCTATCCCATCATAGGTCACATTGTCAACTGGATGAATGCCAGTAGCGATGCCAGCCCTCATGCAACAGCTTATTTACAAATTCGCCTAATCAGTGCTCCAGTAGCTTTGGTGAATTTTGCCTTACTTGGCTTTTTTATTGGCCGGCAGGATAGTCGAGCTCCCTTATATATTTTGCTTGTAGCCAACCTGTTAAATATTGGTTTGGATTTTCTCTTTATTCTAGGTTTTGGACTTGGAGCGAAAGGCGCAGCGATAGCCACGGTCTGTGCAGATTTCTTTGCACTCGTGATGGGTTTATCCCTACTAACTCGCGTGAATAACACGATTTGGCAAGACATTGTCACTCACATACGCGCACCACAATTTCAGCCATGGGTGGATTGGAAGCCATGGCTAGAGTTGCTTCATATCAATACTGATTTATTTATTCGCACTTGCTTACTGCTATTGACCCTAACGTTCTTTACTGCCCAGGGGGCCGCACAAGGGGACTCTGTGCTAGCCGCAAATGCCATATTATTGCAACTGCTGATGATGACCTCTTATGCATTGGATGGCTTTGCCCATGCCACCGAAGCATTAGTGGGTGAATCTATAGGGAAAAAATCTAACAAACTATTTCAAGAAATAGTTTATGCAGCCGGAATCTGGGCATTGGGGAGCGCAGCTCTTCTTACCTTATTGTTGATAACAGGCAAGCCTATCATTATCAAACTGTTTACTGATCTTCCTAAGGTTATCTTAGAGATCAATAAAATCTACTGGTGGTTATGCGCCCTGCCACTATTAGCTGTATGGAGTTACCAACTCGATGGTGTATTTATTGGGGCAGGGAAAAGCCGACAAATGCGCGATACTATGTTTATTGCCACGATACTTATATTTTTTCCCAGTTGGTGGTTGACCCAAGACTGGGGCAACCATGGCATATGGTTCAGCCTATTTTTGTGGATTACTGCACGATCCTTGGGGCTTATTTTTTATTATCGGTACTACACTATAAACGATTTCTGGATAACCAAATGATTTATCGCTCACTGTGCAAGAAACTTAGGGAGAACCAAAATTTGTACCCGTACCTGTAAGCCTATAAAAGATAGTATCCAGAGACTTTATTGCTGTACTGAGACTTATTAAAAGATATCCAGCTTGGCCTACTATAGGGGAAACACTTCTCATAAACAAACAAAAAAACCTAGATAAAGTCACTATTATTTTAATTTAGGGCTAGTTATTTCTAAGAGAGTTTTTTAGCGTGTTCTCAATAAATCGAAATGATAAATTCCGAAAGATAAAAATAATAATCTCAGGATGGTTGATACTGAGCGGGCATAACAATGTATTAATACCCGCTCACCATTTTTCAGAGGCCCGGACTTGATATCTGCTTTCTAACTAAAATCTGTGTATAGTTGGCAAAAAAAGCATTTTCTCCCTGCAAAATCACTCTATTCAACCCTTCAACCTTACCCCTCAATTCAGGATTATAAAAATAGAGACTTCCACTACGAACCGTGTAGGCCTTAGGATTTTCAGCCATTAACTTATAAAATGAGGAGAGCCTTTCCAGGTAAACATTCACAGAATTTAGGGAAAAATTACCCTGCTGATAATAGTCCAGAACTTCTGTATTTATTTGCTTTTGAATGAACGCTTTTTCCTCAGCAGAGAAACCATAAGTTTGCACCTGAGTATTGATATCGCTACGTAAATCTTTCAAGTATCTATCTGCAGCCTGTGCAGACTCTCTTAAAGCGCCAATAGTTTTCTTACGTTTTCTAAGTGATTTACGGTTTTTAAAAGTTGTAGCATCTGACATCTCAAATGAAGCGAGATCAGCAAGAGGCCTGAATATTGTGATATGTTGTAAATTACTATTTCTTGTCAACTTGTCACAAATATCAACAGCATATTTCCACTCTTTGAAAAGTTTTCCATCTAAGATTTTCTGTGGCAATGCCTCAACAGCCTCATTCAGTGCACGCTGTTGTTGTAAATAAAATTCTGGGTTTTGCTTCCAATCATTTGCCTGTAGTCGAAAGAGACTGAGAACTCCCTGGTTAACACAGCTAGCCAGAAGGTGCGAGGTCATCTCCAGCTGTTGTTTTTGAGTTTTTCGATAGTTATTCAAGCCGTACAAGCCAACAACAATTGCGATGACGAGCACGGCTATAACTGCAAGTACCTTTTTCACTATTTATTTTTTTTTATTGGTTGAATAAATTTCACCGGCTCTTCACTGGCCTCTTTTCTCTGCCCGGTACTCACTCGGGTTAAAAGTTCAGAGGGTGAGGATTGCAGGCGAATTTCATCTTTAAACCCGCAAGAAACACACTCGCGGTAATTTTTTCCATCTTCCTGATAATTGATTATTCGATCCATCTCACTGCAGCGCGGACAAACCGCGCCAGCAATAAAACGTTTTTTGGGCTTTTTCTGCTGCCCGTCAGAATTTTCCTGATCGACCATGATTACTGCTCAATATGCATGACTTATTGGCCTTTTTAGGCCGGGCTAATATTTAACTCTAGCTGTTCAATACCAGAATGACGCAACAACGCATCAATATCGGGTTCTCTACCGCGAAATTCTACAAACAGCTCAAGAGCATCTCGGCTGCCGCCCTGTTCAAGAATGGAGTGCATAAAGCTTTCCCCGGTGACACTATCGAATATTCCCTTTTCTTCAAATAGGGAGAAGGCGTCAGCCGAGAGTACTTCTGCCCATTTGTAGCTGTAATATCCCGCCGCATAGCCACCAGCAAAAATATGGCTGAAACCATGCTGGAAACGATTTTCCTCTGCTACAGGAACTACCGCTACTTCAGAGCGCACCTCCTTCATCAGCTGCTGGATTTTCTTCGCATCCATTGCTTCTTCACTGCTGTGTAAGCGGAAATCAAATATCGCAAATTCCAGCTGCCGTACAGTGAACATCGCTGACTGGAAATTCTTGGCCGCGAGCATTTTTTCCAATAATTCTGCCGGCAACGCTTCTCCAGTTTGGAAGTGTGCGGAGATCATGGCGATCGCCTGCGGCTCCCAGCACCAATTTTCCAGGAATTGACTGGGCATTTCCACCGCATCCCAGGCCACACCATTGATGCCAGAAACCGCCGCTACATCAATGTGGGTCAACATATGATGCAGGCCATGGCCAAACTCATGGAACAATGTGGTGACTTCATAATGCGTCAGCAGTGAAGGCATGTCCCCCGCTGCGGGGCTAAAATTACACACCAGATAGGCGACGGGCAGCTGCAAGCCTTCTTCGCTTTGACGGCGTGTGGTAACGGTATCCATCCAGGCCCCACCGCGCTTCTTCTCCCGCGCAAAAGCATCTAGGTAGAAACCCGCAATGCGCTCACCATCCCTGTATAACCAGAAGAACTGAACATCTTTATGCCAGGTTTCCACGGTAGTATCTTCCCGCACGGTAACTCCAAAGAGTTTTTCCACTACCGTAAATAGACCTTCGACAACCTTGGCGTAAGGGAAGTATGGACGCAGCTCCTCCTGACTAATCGCGTAACGCTGCTGCTTGAGTTTTTCCGCAACCCAGGCGATATCCCAGGGCTGTAGTTCTTCGAGTTGATATTCCTCGCTGGCAAATTTGCGCAACTCTGCCATTTCGCGTTCAGCGGCAGGTTTAGCTTTCTTCGCCAAGTCATTGAGGAATTCCAATACGCGTTCGCAGCTTGGAGCCATTTTACTGGCTAGCGATAACTCAGCGTAATTGTTCATTCCCAGCAGCCGGGCCTGCTCTGCGCGCAGAGCCAGAATGGACTCCATCACTTCTGAGTTGTCGAACTCACCAGCATTGGGTCCAACCTCAGAGGCACGGCTGACAAATGCGGTATGCACCAGCTGACGCAACTCACGGTTCTCCGCATGAGTCATTACCGCCAGATAGCTCGGTCCCTCCAAGGTGATCACCCAGCCGTTTTTGCCTTTGGCCTTTGCCGCACCTTGCGCAGCCGCTAGAGCCGTTTCCGGCAAACCACTTAAGTCTGCCTTATCCTCGGTATGCCAGCTCCAGGCATTGGTAGCATCCAATACATTATTGGCGAACTGGCTGGTGAGCTCCGACAGGCGCTTGCTGTTCGCGGCAAATTGCTCCCGCGCCTTCCCCTCCAGGCCAACCCCACTCAATTCGAAATCCCGTAAGCCGAGCTCAATAGATTTCTTTCGCGGCTGTGGCCAATTCGCAAATTCAGGCGATGCCGCCAGTTGTTCATATACCTCATACAGCTCGCGGTTTTGCCCCTGCTCGGTCCAATAGGCAGTAACCTGAGCCAGCGCCGCCTCATAGGGCGCTCGCCACTCACCACTCAACACACTGTTGAGGTGGCTGATCGGTGAAAAAGCACGATTGAGCTGATCCTGAACCTGCTCTAGTGGCTTCAGGGTACTCTCCCAATCGGGGTTCTCTAAGCCACTCTGCAACTGCTTGTGACAGTCCTCAATGAGCTTTGCAATGGCGGGCTCCACCTGTTCGGGCTGCAGCTGGTTGAACGGCGGGAGAAGAGGGATATTCAACAGTGGATTGGACATACGGGACCCTGTGCTGGAAAAAGGATACAGCTATGATAGAGGATTCATTGTACAGGAGCTTCTTTATGTCCCCACTGCGCAGCCACAACGATTCTGTGAGCGAGAAAACCCCGCAACTCGGCCAACGCGTTTTTGTTGACCCGCAGTCGGTTGTGATCGGTGATGTCACTCTGGGTGATGATTGCTCCATATGGCCCATGGCGGTGATTCGCGGGGACATGCATCGTATTCAGATTGGTGCACGCACCAGTGTCCAGGATGGAGCGGTATTGCATATCACCCATGCCGGCCCGTTTAACCCGGAGGGTTGGCCGCTGACAATTGGCGAAGACGTCACGATCGGTCACAAGGCCTGCCTGCATGGCTGCACCATCGGCAACCGGATTTTGATCGGCATAGGCGCCATTGTACTCGATGGTGCGGTGATAGAAGACGAAGTGGTGTTGGCCGCAGGCGCGCTGGTACCTCCAGGCAAAACCCTGGAGAGCGGCTACCTCTATGTGGGCTCTCCCTGCCGCAAGGCACGCCCGCTATCTGACAAGGAGAAGGCGTTTTTTAATTATTCTGCGCAAAACTATGTGAACCTGAAGGATCAATATCTGCGTCAAGATAGTGAATAACGCATCACCGGCCGATTCGGTCCCCATGCTCAATCTGAATACCGATCAATTGCATACCTTTGTGCGCGCCTGCGAGCTGGACTCTTTCTCCGCTGTTGCCCGGGAACAGGGGCGCGCCCAGTCCTCGGTGAGTGCCTGTATCCAAAATCTTGAGTTGGACCTGGGGCTTGACCTTTTCGATCGCAGCGGAAAATTTCCGCGGCCCACGGCCGCAGCTACGGCCCTGTTGCCGCTGGCCCGCCAGGCCCTGGGGCAGCTGCAGCGTTTTCAGCAGGCCGCGGATTCCTATCAAAGCGGCGAAGAAGCCGTACTGCGTATCCTGTTTGAAGAGCTGGTGATGCCCGACCGCCTCAACGATGTGTTGGCAAGCTTCAGCCAGCGTTTCCCCCACACCCAACTGCAGTTGCGCAGTGCCAGTCATCAACAAGCGGTGCAAAGCATCAACAACGGAGAGGCCGATTTTGCGTTTGTGGCAAGCGGGGGCAGCTATCCCGGCGCACTGGAATTCAACACGCTCGGACGCCAACAAATTCTCTGCCTCGCCACACCAGACCATCCATTGGCACGCCAGCAACCCACCTCCCTCCATGAGGCCGCACGCCACCGGCAAATCATCACGGCCATGGTGGAGGACCAGCAGCGCTGGCAGCTTTCAGCACAGGTATGGACCTGCGATTCCCTGCTGCAGGCCCTGGATCTGGCTTGTAAAGGCATCGGTTGGGTCAACGCGCCCTATGAGCTGGCTCGCCCTTTCCTGAAGAGTGGCAAACTGGTGGAGTTGAAACTCACCAGCGCACTGAGTGCCTGGAGCCTGGATGTCGACCTGCTCTGGTCAGCCAAAACTGCCCAGGGAAAAGCCGGTCTTTGGTTTGCTCGGGAAGCTCGGCGCCTGTATGGCAACTATTACAGCCCACCTATCGAGCAAACCGATAGTATCTAATTTTTATCTAACAAATTTCCCGATAAAACTTGGCAGCTGGACCGATGAGGTCCGAATTTCTATCACCGGCAATAGGAGCCATCGAGATGACAGAACAACAGCAGCTGCAAGAAATGGATGCCTTCTCCAAGAAATATCGCTACGACATGGAGTATCTGAAAGAGTTTTTACGCTCATCTCCCGAGGGCTTTGAGAAATTCGCACAGTTCCAGCCCCTGTCAATGCACCGGGAGTTCTTATCTTTGGAGGTCTTTTGGGTGAGCAAGCTGGCCGCCATGCAGGTAGCGGACTGCGGTGCATGCCTGCAACTCAATGTGCGTATGGCACTGGAGGCCGATGTCTCAGCGCAACTAGTGAAGGCCTGTATTCAGGGCGGCAGTAATTTACCGGAACACCTCAAGGATATTTTTGACTTTGCCACCGCACTGGCCAGTTACAAAAATATAGATCCACAGTTGGACCAGCGTATCTCTGAGCAGCTGGATAAAAAACAGCGTATCGAGCTGGGCGTCAGTGTCGCTACCGCCTCTGTATATCCCACCATCAAGAGAGCCATGGGCCACACCCAGAGCTGCAGCCTTATCGAAATAGAGTTTGAGGCCTGATTGGAGGTACCGCCGCAATCACTCGCGGCGGTATTTATTTACCTTGGTGTACTTTACTTGCCCTGTAGCCGCAGCAGTGCCGATGCGGCGATACCGCCGATAGCGCAAGCGAGCACAATCACTAGCGGAGTCATGGTTCCCAACACAAAAGCGCCATAGTCGTAGCCACGCTGGGGCAAAAGGTAGAACAGCAGG
Organism: Microbulbifer sp. CnH-101-G; assembly: GCF_052466775.1. Taxonomy (NCBI): domain Bacteria; kingdom Pseudomonadati; phylum Pseudomonadota; class Gammaproteobacteria; order Cellvibrionales; family Microbulbiferaceae; genus Microbulbifer; species Microbulbifer sp. CnH-101-G. The sequence goes on along the minus strand of NZ_CP174292.1, from coordinate 3,977,881 downwards.
AAGGCGGCAGGTAACAGTGACAATAGGGCACCGCGCAACAGCCAAGCATTACGCCAGGGGAGTAAGAACAACAGACCACAGAGCCCGCCCCAGACGATGCGCTGGTAGAGATAAGCGTTACTGAGGTGCGGTGCCAAATCCACCCCCAACCAGCGAGTAAACCCGTAGCTGCCCATAGCCCACAGGCCCAAGGCATAACAGAGACCGCCGAAACAACCCACCGCAAAACACATAGAGAGATTACGCAACCATTCGCGCACAGCCAGTACCCCGTTAATTTTTGTTGTTATGACTTCAGCCAGATAAATCAGGCTGTCAGTGTTCGCCGCAGCTGTGCCAACACCGGCTCTAAACGGGGCTTCACCCCGCGCCACAAATAGAAGGCCTCCGCCGCCTGTCCCACCAGCATACCGAGACCATCGGCAGCCTCAGCCCCCTGTTCACGGGCCCAGTGTACAAAAGGCGTCGGCTTTGCACCGTAGACCATGTCATAAGCCCGGCCAGTACCTGTGAAAAGGTGTTCAGGCAGGGGCAGCAATTGATTGTCCAGGCTCGCTGAACTGGCATTGATTACCAGGTCGAACCCCCCGCAAAGCTCTTCCAATCCACTTGCCGTCATAGCGCCATAGTGGGAAAACTCATCTGCCAGCTGGCAGGCCTTGGCGGCAGTGCGGTTGGCAATATGCAGCTGTGCGGGGCGCTCGGCCAGTAGTGGCAATAGTGCTCCACGAGCGGCGCCACCGGCGCCCAGAAGTAATACCCGCTTGTCCTCAATTAACCAGCCCAGGTTGTCGCGGATATCCGCCACCAAGCCGGCGCCATCGGTATTGTCACCCAGCAGGTTTCCACTCTCGTCGGACACCAGGGTATTCACCGCACCGGCGGCGGCCGCGCGCTCGGTAAGTTCATCCGCCAGCTCGCAAGCTTCAAGCTTAAACGGCACCGTTACATTGAGACCGCGACCACCCTCAGTAAAAAAGGCCTGCACGGTGTCGGCAAAACCCTCGAGAGGGGCGAGCAGTTTTTCATACACCAGATCTTCCCCGGTCTGAGCGGCAAAGGCGGTGTGGATTTGTGGGGAGAGGGAGTGGTCGATGGGATTGCCTACCACTCCATAGCGGTCGCTCACGACTGGGCCCTCTTACGCGCCCTGACGGCTTCGCGAATCTTGGCACTTTCATCGACGATCACCAAAGCGTCGACTCTAAGGCCCTGTTCAGTATCCGTCAGCAGGTAACGGGTGTGGGAGCTGTAAAGCTCGATTGCCTTGTCGCTTTCCTCGCAGCGATGTAGCAGGGTCCAACGCACACTGGCGAGGCTACTGTAATCGTTCAACTCGATAATCTCGGTCACCGTACCGAGAATCTGGCACACCTCAAGGCGCCTGTAGGCGTTGAGCAACTTTTCGACCTGCTGCACGAATGCGCCGCGATCCACCGTCAATTTGTTGCCATCCTCACGGTAATAATGCAGAGGGAAGCGGTAATAATCGGCTATCTGCTGCGCATCACCCGTTTCGAAGTGGCGCCTGTAATCCAGGAATAGTGAGTTGATAGCTTCCAATCGCGTCTGTTGCACAGCAAACCTCCGTAGTGCCTGATCCGGGTTATACCCAGTCCCTATGCGGTAGAAAATCCGTGTAGAGCTTTTCCTCAGCGGAACCCGGTTCCGGCTGCCAGTCGTACTTCCAACTCACTAGCGAGGGCAATGACATAAGGATAGATTCGGTACGCCCACCGCTCTGCAGGCCAAATAAAGTGCCTCGATCGAACACCAGGTTGAACTCCACATAACGGCCGCGGCGGTACAGCTGGAAATCCCGCTCGCGTTCACCGTAAGGCGTATCCTTGCGCTTTTGAATAATGGGCAGGTAAGCCTCCAGATAACTGTCGCCCACTGCGCGAGTGAGGGCGAAGGCATTCTCGAAACCGCCCTCATTAAAGTCATCAAAGAAAAGACCACCCACTCCACGGGCCTCATCGCGGTGCTTGAGGTAAAAATACTTGTCACACCACTGTTTGAAGCGTGGGTATATCTCTTCCCCAAAAGGGGCGCAGGCATTTTTGGCGGTACTGTGCCAATGCACCACATCCTCTTCGAAACCGTAGTAAGGAGTGAGGTCGTAGCCACCTCCAAACCACCAAATCGGCTCCGCGCCTGGCTTTTTGGCAACGAACAGACGCACGTTGGCATGGCTGGTGGGCACATAGGGATTGCGCGGGTGGATCACCAGAGAGACGCCCATCGCCTCAAAGGAGCAGCCGGCCAACTCGGGGCGACTGGCGGTGGCAGAGGGCGGCAGGCCGTCACCATAGACGTGAGAGAAATTAACCCCGCCTTTCTCAACCAGGTTCCCCTCTTCCAGCACACGGGTTCGACCACCACCGCCACCGGGCCTCTCCCAGGCGTCCTCGTGAAACTCCCGGCCGTCCTCACTACCCAGTGCGCGGCAAATACGATCTTGTAGATCCAGCAGGTAGCCCTTTACTTCCTTGGTATCAATATCACTCATGGGGAATCACTAACTCATTTATAGAAATCAACCACCCGCGCGCAACAGCTCTCCGCTGAGTAGGTCGCGAATCTCACTGGGGGAGTTGCGGCCACCAGTGTCACCGCCACCCACATAGTCGAGGGCATCGCCAAAATAGCGGAGTACCTGGTACTTATGCCTTGCGGGTTGGCACCCCGCCGGATTGGCAGAGGTGGATACGATAGCACCGCCAAAAGCTCGTGTTAACGCAGCGGTAAAAGAGTGGTCGGTGTGGCGCAGAGCCACCGCGGGATGAGCGCCACAGACCCAGTAGGGTACGCGGCCTTTATGGGGTACCAGCCAGGTCACTGGGCCGGGCCAGGTTTCCCGCATCTGTTGGCGCTGTTCGGCGCTGAGAGAGTCGAGCAACGGGCTAAAACTTTCCTCCTCACCGGAAACCAGGATCAAACCTTTCTCCAGTGGGCGGTTTTTCAGGCGCAATAGGCGCCTAACGGCCTGCAAGTTATTTGGATCGCAGGCGAGGCCCCACACAGACTCGGTGGGGTGCGCGATAACACCACCCGCCGCAAGGGCGCGGGCAGCCTTTTGTACAGCAAGGGGAGAGTACCTCATGACAGTATCGTTGCTAGTTGGCGTTGCAATGTTGAATATGGCATTTATCCAGCACAGCGAAGGTGGTTTCCACCACTGGCAAATCGAAACCGGACCCCATCAGGATCGCTACAAAAGGCTTGCTCATTTCAACTCTCTCAACTGTCAAAGTGGGGACAAGCGCCAAAATCTAGCGGATTGCGCAACCGCGCACAAGGTGTTGCCGAACGTCTCCCCCGGGGGAATCGTTTATCCACTGCCCCCCTGTATCAAGTCATCAGCGCTGAAACTTTAGTCAGACTCACAATTCGGCCTTAACGCCTGCAGCGTAATCCGGGTCCACCTTGTGAAACTCAGCCAACTGCCGCTGCACTATCTCATCCGGAACCCCGGCCATGGCTCTGGCAATATTGCCAAAGAGCCGCTGCTTTTCGCCGTCATCGAAAAGATTAAAGAGGGCGCGGACCTGGCTGTAGTCATCGTTACCCTCGCGGTGATCGTAGCGATCAGCGGTGCCAGAAAGTGCCATCGGAGGTTCCTTGGCGCTGGGGTCTTCCTGGGGACCATTGAAACTGTTGGGTTCGTAATAGGCGTCGGGATTGCCGGTGCGAATTCCCGTGGTATTCATCTCGCCATCGCGATAGTAGTTATGTACCGGGCACTGTGGTGCATTGACCGGTAGATTCTCATAGTGGGTGCCGAGGCGATGGCGGTGGGCATCGGCATAGGAAAAAATTCGCGCCTGCAGCATTTTGTCCGGGGAGAAACTAATGCCCGGCACAATGTTTGAGGGAGAGAAAGCGGCCTGCTCCAACTCGGCAAAGTAATCATCGGGATTGCGATTTAACTCCATCTCGCCAACTTCGATCATCGGGTAATCCCCATGGGGCCACACTTTAGTCAGATCGAAGGGGTTGTAAGGTGTCTTGGCCGCTTCGGCCTCCGGCATGATTTGTACCTGCAGGCTCCACTTGGGGTAGTCACCCTTCTCAATCGAGCCAAACAACGCCTCCTGATAGCTCTCACGGGTGCGACCAACCACCTCCTCCGCTTCGGCATCGGTAAGAAACTTGTGCCCCTGGCGGGTCTTGAAATGAAACTTCACCCAGAAGCGTTCGCCAGCACTGTTCCACAGAGAGTAGGTATGGGAACCGTAACCGTTCATATGCATGGGTGAAATCGGCAGGCCGCGGTCGGAGAAGAGGATCGTAACCTGGTGCAGACTTTCCGGAGACAGCGACCAGAAATCCCACATGGCGGTGGGGGAGCGCAGGTGGCTGCGGGGGTGACGTTTTTGCGTGTGGATAAAGTCGGGAAACTTGTAGGGGTCGCGTACGAAAAAGACCGGGGTGTTGTTACCCACCAGGTCCCAGTTGCCCTCCTCGGTATAGAATTTCAGGGCAAAGCCGCGCACATCGCGCTCGGCATCCGCCGCCCCCAACTCCCCGGCCACCGTAGAGAAACGGCCAATCATGGGTGTTTCTGCGCCTTTCTGCAGCACCTTGGCACAGGTGTACTTGCCGATATCCCCAGTGATACGCAGTGTGCCGTAAGCCCCCCAACCCTTAGCATGTACAGTGCGTTCGGGAATCCGCTCGCGATTCTGATGACCGAGCTTCTCCAGCAGCTGGTAATCCTGAATTAATAGCGGCCCTCGCGGACCCGCGGTCAGACTATTTTGATTGTCCGGAATGGGTGCGCCGGCATCGGTGGTGAGTTTGGGTTTGTCCGCCATGACCTGCCTCCTGTTTTAGAATCCACTGAGTATTAACGCTGGGCTAACAGTTCGCGAACCATCCGGCGGCTGCAGCCTCAAAGATGATTTAGGTGGTTACGCCCTCTCTCTGACGACAGCAACCTGCGCCCCGAGCTGTCAGCTGGTAACCACCTGGCAACTGCTCCAACAATCCCTCCAATTCCAATTGCAGCAACAGCGCCATCAAATCACCGGCGGACTCCCCGGTATCCAGCGCCAGCTGTTCAATACTGCGGGGACCGCCCTGCAGGGCTAACAGTAATTGCTGCTGGTGATCGTCCAGCGCTACTTCTAGCACTACTTCGGTTGCGATTTCACTCTTTACCGGCGCGGACAACAGGCCACCCAGCTGCCCTGCGATATCTGCGCTGGTTTCCACCAGTGTCGCCCCTTCCCTGATCAAGTGATGGCAGCCTCTGGCCATCGGGTTGTGAATAGAGCCGGGTATGGCGAAGACCTCGCGATTTTGCTCCAGCGCCAGGCGCGCGGTAATCAGGGAACCGGATCGCACAGCGGCCTCTACCAGCAGTACTCCCATAGAGAGTCCGCTGATTATCCGATTGCGACGCGGGAAGTTTTTCGCCTCGGCACCACTGCCGAGCGGCAACTCACTGACAATGGCGCCGCCAGCGACAAGAATTTCTTCGGCCAGGGCGCAGTTTTGGCGGGGATAGACGGAGTCGACGCCGCTGCCCAGCACCGCAATCGTGGCCCCCTCTCCTCGCAATGCGCCCTGGTGCGCTGCCGCATCCACTCCCAGTGCCAGCCCTGAGGTGATAGCAAAACCGGCGCCGGCCAGCTCCATGGCAAAGCTGCGGGCATTATCCAACCCGGCGGTGGTGGCACGGCGCGCACCGACAATAGCGATCTGGGGTAAAGAGAGAGCGGCGCGGGCACCGCGCAAATACAGTAATGGTGGGGGTCGGGAGATTTCCGCGAGCAAAGCCGGGTAGTCCGCATCACCGTGGTGCACCAGATGCACTCCGGTTTGCGCACAGCGGGCTCGCTCGGCTGCCACCCACTCCAACAATTCGCTCTGGGCGCCAAGACGGCAACACTCACGCCATTGGGTTTGCGCCCGTGGCGGCAGTTTACTTAATAGGATTGGGGGAAATTCTAGTAGGGCCCGATCGGGGCTACCGAAATGCTCTAGAAGCTGCCAGTAACGTGCAGGACCCAGTCCCTCAAGGCGCAGTAAAGCCATACTGGCGGTCAACGCATCCATGCAGCTCACCGTATTGTCTGTTTTGCAGGAAAGTGGTTATTCAGTGGTGCGGCACTCCAAACAGCAAGAGTCACCGCACTCTCTATGGACTGGTTATGGATTGCGCACCGAGTCCATTACCGCCAGGGGGCGGTCCGCTTCAAGTATCAGCGCCAGGCTCATCTTCTCAAAGGTGCGGAAAACCATCATCTCGCCAGCGCGCTCATCCGGAAGCTTTACGCTGTCCCCGGCAATACGATCACGAACCATAGAGCCGCGCTTATACACCGCCATCACATTGCCAGGCACTATGCCATCGCGCTCACCCAGGTTGAGGATGACTACGTCAAACTTACCGATCTGGGTCACGCCCTCATCGACACCCACAATCAAGCCATTCACCGTCACGGCGGGAGCGCTGGGGTGAAAGAGTGCATCGATGGAACGCTCTTCCACCGGCATCAAATGGTCCTCAAGGCGGATCTCGCGGGCGGTGCTGGCTACGCCCAGAGTAGCGACGGAGAATCCAGGGCGGTTATCCGGGTCCAGCTGCAGCAAATCCACTTCACCAATGCCCAACGCCTGGCGTCCCAGAGTCTCATTGCTGACGGGGTCTACGTAAACAGGCCCCGGACGGTAAAGACCGTAGGAAGCAAGGGGCACTTCGAAATCACCGCGCGCATAAATGGTATCGCCCGCGCCCATAAGAATATGGTTATCGGAGCCGGAAACGATATAAGGCGTGCCCTCAAAGGCATCCGGCTCGACGATACGGGTGCGCGACAGGAAGGCATTGATGGCATCCAGGGGAATCGCCCGGATCGCATCCTCTACCGCCTCGCGGCGGATCTGCGGGGTCAGGCGATTGCCATTTGCACCCGGAGATAGTTGATAGGCGCGCGGTCCACGCTGTAGCTGCAGTTGCGGCTGGCCATCTACATATACCAGGCGCAGGCTGTCGCCGGGGAAGATCAAATGGGGGTTCTCAACCTGCGGGTTTACTTGCCAGATCTCCGGCCAGTACCAGGGCTGTACCAGAAATTCACTGGAGATATCCCAGAGGGTATCGCCCTTTTGCACGACATAGGCATCCGGGTGGCTGGGGTTCAGGCGCACCTGATCCTGCGCTTGGGTGCCAAGGGCGACCGCCAACATCGAGACAGCGGCCAGGATTATTTTTTTCATGGAAGCATTCCTATGCTCTTTATCGCTATAATTCTCAGCGCCGGGCCACCCTTCACAGGAAATGTGGCCGGCCCCGGGCGCGCAGCGCCAGCGAAAATCGGGGTCCACTCGGTAAATATTGAGCGCGATCATAATGTTATCAGCGCACGTTCAACGAATACTAGAAGTTTGTCACAGGTGTTATGGCTAAACTCGAGATACTGGAATTTCCCGATCCGCGCCTGCGTGAGATCGCCAAACCCGTCGCAAAAGTCACCGACGAGCACCGCCAGCTGCTAGAAGACATGTTCGAAACCATGTACGCGGCACCTGGCATTGGCCTCGCTGCGACTCAGGTCAATGTCCATGAGCGTATCGTGGTGGTGGATATCTCTGAGGACAGCAACGAGCCGCTGGCCTTTATCAACCCGGAAATCGAGGTGTTAGAGGAAGAGATCCACCAATACGATGAGGGCTGCCTGTCGGTACCCGGTTTCTACGAGACGGTGGAGCGCCCGCGCAGGGTGCGCGTCAAGGCGCTGGACCGCAACGGCGAACCTTTTGCCATAGAGGCTGAGGGGCTGCTGGCAGTGTGCATCCAGCACGAAGTCGATCACCTGGATGGCAAGCTGTTCGTGGATTACATCTCCCCACTCAAGCGCAACCGCATTCGCTCCAAGCTGGAAAAGTCCCAGCGCCGACGCGCCTGATATATAAGAACTGGCCGCCGGCTGGACCGGCGCCATCTCCACCCCTCGATCTGAGAATCCGCCAGTGAACATCATCTTTGCCGGCACGCCGGACTTTGCCGCCGTGCACCTGCAGGCGCTGCTCGACAGCGACCACCATGTCATCGCCGTTTACACCCAACCGGACAGGCCGGCGGGGCGGGGCAAGAAACTGCTGGCCAGCCCGGTCAAGCAACTGGCGCTCTCCCACGATATCCCCGTATACCAGCCACTGAGCCTGCGCGACCAGGCTGCTCAGGAAGAGCTGGCGGCACTTGGCGCCGATATTATGGTGGTGGTGGCCTACGGCCTGATCCTGCCGCAGGCGGTACTGGACACCCCGCGACTGGGTTGCGTCAACGTACACGCCTCCCTGCTGCCGCGCTGGCGCGGTGCCGCTCCCATTCAGCGCGCCGTCGAAGCGGGTGACAGCCAGAGCGGTGTGGCGATTATGCAAATGGAAGCCGGACTGGATACGGGCCCGGTGCTGGTGGAGCGCCGCTGCGATATCACTGCGAAAGATACCGGCGGCAGCCTGCACGACAAGCTCGCCGAACTCGGTGGGCCGGCCCTGACCGAAGCACTGTCGCAGCTGGCCTCAGGCACTGCCAAGCCAGAAGCCCAGGATGATACAAAGGCCAACTACGCCAATAAAATCACTAAAGAGGAAGCGCGCATCGACTGGCAGCGCCCGGCGCAGGAACTTCAGCGCCAGATCCGCGCCTTCAATCCCTTCCCGGTATGCTGGACCGCCTTTAACGACAGCAAAGGCGAGCAGCGCCTGCGCATTTACAGCGCCAGCCTGGAGCGAGGCTGCCACAGCGATACACCCGGCACCATTTTGGCCTGCGACGATGAAGGCATCCTGGTGGCCTGTGGTCGCGAAGCCCTGCGCCTGCAAGTAATACAGTTGCCCGGTAAAAAAGCGCTGCCGGCCGCGGAAATTTTGAAAGGCCACCGGGCGCTCTTTGCCCCTGGCACACAATTGGGATCATTATGAGTAGAGATGTACGCGCCGAAGCAGCCCGGGTAGTGGCCGCGCTGCTGGAATCGCAAGGTTCACTGGCACGCCTGTTACCTAAAGCCGAGGACAAGGTTGAGGAGCGCGACCGCGCCCTGCTGCGTGAACTCTGTTACGGCTGTGCCCGCACCGCCCCGCGCCTGCAACTGATCGCTGCGAAGCTGCTGCGCAAGACCCCCAGTGATAGCCTGGTGAGCGCACTGATCCTGCTAGGGCTCTATCAGCTGGAATATACCCGCATCCCCGATCACGCAGCCATCTCTGCCACAGTCAATGCCGCCCGCAGTCTCAAACTGGATCGCGCCACCGGCCTGATCAATGGCGTGCTGCGCAACGCCCTGCGCGAACGCGAGCGTCTGCAGAGAAAATTGTCTGGCAACCCACAGTTCAGCTCGGTACACCCGGCCTGGCTACAACAGGCGATCAAAGCTGCCTGGCCAACCCAGGCGTCTGAAATTTTCCGCGCCAACAATACCAATCCGCCCATGACCCTGAGGGTCAATAGCGCGCGTATCTCCCGCGAGGATTACCTGCAGCAGCTCGACGAAACGGGGCTGTCCGCCGAGGCCTGTGCCCTCTCACCCGTGGGCATCACCCTGCTCGAAGCGGTGCCAGTGGGGATTCTGCCCGGTTTTGCCGAGGGCCTGGTGAGCGTGCAGGATGAATCCGCCCAGCTGGCGGCACAGCTGCTGGCACCCGGTGAAGGCGAGCGGGTGCTGGATGCCTGCGCCGCGCCTGGCGGTAAGAGTTGCCATCTGCTGGAGCAGCAGCCCGCGATTGAATTGAGCGCCCTCGATATCGAGGAGGAGCGCCTCGACCGGGTACAGGAAAACCTCGAGCGCTGCGGCCTGTCCGCACAATTAATCTGCGCCGATGCGGCCGCGGCAGATTCCTGGTGGGACGGACAACAATACGACCGTATCCTGCTCGACGCGCCCTGCTCCGCCACTGGAGTCATCCGTCGCAACCCAGATATCAAACTGTTGCGCCGCGCGGAGGATATCGCCGAGCTGGCCAAGCTGCAGGCAGAAATTTTGCGCGCCACCTGGGCACTGCTCAAACCCGGCGGCAGTCTGCTTTACGCCACCTGCTCGGTGCTGCCGGCCGAAAATAGCGAAGTTGTCGCCGCCTTCATTGCGGAGACCGAGGATGCGAGCGACAATACTCCGGAACTGCTGCACGGTAAGTCCTGGGGTGAAAAGCAGGTTGCGGGAATGCAACTGTTACCCCAAAACGGTGGCGGCGACGGTTTCTACTACGCTCTGCTCAGCAAAGCCGAATAACAGCAGCGCTAGCCGCGGGTCTCTTCCGATATGAAAATTGTCATTCTCGGCGCCGGCCAGGTGGGCGGCTCACTGGCGGAGGCCCTGGCCTCGGAGCGCAATGATATTGTGCTGGTGGACAGCGACGAAAAAACCCTGCGCGAGTTGCGCGACCGCATCGATATCGGCGTGGTCAACGGCCACGCCTCCCACCCCGATGTGCTGATGGATGCCGGCATCGAGGATGCCGATATTCTGGTGGCGGTGACCAATAATGATGAAACCAATATGGCGGCCTGCCAGATTGCCCACTCATTGTTCCGTGTGCCCACCAAGATCGCGCGTGTGCGCGCCTCCTCCTATCTGCAGTATCCCCAGTTATTCGACAACCAAGCCATTCCCATCGATGTGCTGATCAGCCCCGAGCAGTTGGTCTCCGAATATATTGCACGCCTGATGGAGCATCCCGGTGCACTACAGGTATTGGATTTCGCCAGTGGCCGCGTGCAGTTGGTAACTGTTCTAGCCGTTCAGGGCGGCCCTTTGGTGGGACACCAGCTGCGTTATCTGCGCGAACACATGCCCAAGGTAGATACCCGCGTGGCGGCCATTTACCGACGCAATCGGCCGATTATTCCCCAGGGGGATACGGTGATTGAGGCCGGCGATGAAGTATTTTTTATCGCCGCACGCGCAGATATCCGCGCGGTAATGAGCGAGCTGCGCCGCCTGGAGCACGGTTATAAACGTGTAGTCATTGCTGGAGGCGGCAATATCGGCCTGCGTCTCGCGACCAAATTAGAGAACCGCTACTCGGTCAAGATTATTGAGCGCAGCCACGAGCGCTGTGTATTTTTATCCGAGGAGCTGTCCCACACCATTATCCTGCACGGCAGCGCCTCAGATCAGGAGCTGTTGCTGGAGGAAAATATCGAAGACACCGATGTTTTCCTCGCCCTCACCAACGATGACGAAGCTAACATCATGTCATCGCTGCTGGCCAAGCGCCTGGGCGCGCGCAAGGTGATGACCCTGATCAACAACCGCGCTTACGTGGACCTGGTGCAGGGCGGGGAAATCGATATTGCCATTTCACCCCAGCAAAATACCATCGGCAGCCTGCTTACCCACGTGCGCCGTGGTGATATGGTCAATGTGCATTCCCTGCGCCGCGGCGCTGCCGAGGCAATCGAGGTGGTCGCCCATGGCGATGAACGCACCTCCAAGGTGGTGGGAAAGAAAATCGAGGATATCGATTTACCCGAGGGTGCCTCCATCGGCGCCATAGTGCGCGAAACCGTCAACGGCAGCGAAGTGTTGATGGCGCACGACGATGTGATTGTACAGAGTGACGATCACGTGATTGTATTCCTGGTGGATCGCCGCCAGACGCGCCATGTGGAACAGTTGTTCCAGGTTGGTTTCGGCTTTTTCTAGCCCGCTTTTTTTATTGAGAAGTCCGGCGATCACAAACTCCGCCGTCCATATAAAGTAACAACAGATAACAGGCTGACAGGCGCCAATGCGAATTGCGGTAATTGCGCGAGTTTTCGGAATTCTCCTTACGGTGTTCAGCTTAACCCTGCTGCCACCCATCGTCGTGTCCCTGTGGTATGAAGACCATACCCACAACGCCTTTATTATCGCCTTTGTCATTACCCTGGTGACTGGCCTGTTTATGTGGTTGCCGGTACACGACCTGCGCCAGGATTTGCGCACTCGCGACGGATTTGTGGTGACCTCACTCTTCTGGTTGATCCTCGGCAGCTTCGGCTCACTGCCGTTTATTATCAGCCCGCAGCCCGATCTGAGTATTACCGATTCCATTTTTGAGTCTATTTCCGGGCTAACGACCACCGGTGCCACCGTGATCACCGGCCTCGACTCCCTGCCCCCGGCGATTCTCTATTACCGCCAGCAATTGCAGTGGTTTGGCGGTATCGGCGTAATTGTGATCGCGCTGGCGATCCTGCCCATGCTCGGCATCGGCGGTATGCAGTTGTACAAGGCGGAAATACCCGGCCCGGTGAAAGACACCAAGCTGACGCCGCGTATCGCGGAGACGGCGCGGGCGTTGATCGTGATTTATGTGATCCTAACGATTTTGTGCGGCATCGGTTACTGGTGGGCGGGCATGACTGTATTCGATGCCGTGGGCCACGCCTTCTCCACCGTCGCCAACGGCGGCTTTTCCACCCATGATGCCAGTATGGGCTTCTACGCCCACAACCGGGCCATTATGGTGATCTGCATCATTTTCATGTTCACCGCGGCGATTAACTTCGGTTTGCACTTTTATGCTTTCCGCAACAAAACCCTCAAACACTACTGGCGCGACTCCGAATTTCGCTTCTATGTCATGCTGATATTGGGCGCCGGTCTACTGATCAGCTGTTATCTGTGGATTCTGAATATTTTCTCTCCGGGCAACAGCCTGTTGCACGGCTTCTTCCAGGTAGTTTCCATCAGCACCACCGCCGGCTTTGCCTCGGAGAATTTTTCCGCCTGGCCGGTATTTTTACCCTATGCCCTATTGCTACTGGGAATTCTCGGCGCCTGCGCCGGCTCCACCTCGGGGGGCATCAAGGCGGTGCGCGGTATGCTGATTATGAAATCCGGTATGCGCGAATTAAATCGCCTGGTGCACGCCAATGCGGTGATTCCCATCAAACTCAATCGCAAGATTGTACCGGACCGGGTCACCGATGCCGTGTGGGGCTTTTTTGCGGTCTATGTTCTGTCGTTTTTCATTCTCGCCATTATCGTGATTGCCACTGGCGAAGACTTCGTCACTTCTGTCACAACAGTGGCCTCCTGCCTGAGTAATATCGGCCCCGCCCTGGGTGAGGCGTCATCCCACTATGGTTCAGTCAACGAGGTCGCCAAGTGGTTTCTGATCCTCGCCATGCTGATGGGACGCCTGGAAATTTTCACCCTGCTGGTGCTGTTAACCCCCGCCTTCTGGCGCCATTAATTAAGCGCCAGAAGGCGGGCGAGATCGAATAGCAATATTTTTTAGTTTCTGCCACAGTTGTTCTTTACAGGAAGTAATGAATAAGAACAGGGTTGTATGAGCAGAAACACCAGTGAGCTGCTTGGTCAACTGAAAATTGACCGGGATACAGCGCCCGATGATTTATCTTCATCGTCCCGAAAAACCCTGTTGGCGGCTTCCAGCGGCGCAGTCGCCGGCCTGCTGGTTGGTTTTTTTGGCGCCTCCCTCTTGGCCGAAGATCCACCCGCAGGCCCCAGCCCAATCCCAGCCTCTGCCAGCACACACACTACCGCATCTGTACCTACCAGCAGCGCGCGCCTGGAAACGGTATTGAATGCTTCCGGATATATCACCGCACGACGCATGGCCACGGTGTCTGCGGAAGTGATGGGGCTGATCAGCAGTGTGGATGTCGAGGAGGGTATGCAGGTACAGGAAGGCCAGGTGCTAGCTCGTCTCGACGACGTCAAAGCGCGCGTCAGCCTGGCATTTGCCCGCGCGCAGATTCAGGTACTGCAGGCCCAGGAAGCCAGTATTCTCGCCAAATTAAAAGAGGCCGAGCGCCAATATCGGCGTTTCGCCGGATTGCGCGAAAAAAATTATTCCAGCAAGGCGCAATTGACCCAGAGTGAGGCCACAGTAGAAGGTTTGAGGGCGGACTTAAACAGCGCCCGGGCAAATATCGAGGTGGCCAAGCTGGAAGCCGAGCGGCAGCGTGAACGCCTGGAAGATCACACCATACGCGCCCCCTTTGCCGGGATCGTCACGCAAAAAAATGCCCAGCCCGGAGAAATTGTCGCCCCCAGCTCCGCCGGTGGCGGTTTCACCCGCACCGGTATCTGTACCATCGTAGACATGGATTCCCTGGAGATTGAGGTGGATGTTAACGAGGCCTTTATCGGCCGCATCTCCACCGGGCAAAAGGTCAATGCGAACTTAGACGCCTATCCCGAGTGGGATATTCCCGCCACGGTAGTGGCGATTATTCCTACCGCCGATCGCGCCAAGGCGACAGTGCGCGTGCGTATCGGCATCGATCAAAAGGACTCCCGTATCCTGCCGGATATGGGGGTGAAGGTTGGCTTTCTTGCCGCGGAGGAAGTGGCGCTTTAACGGCACAGACTACGGCTCTAATTATTCATTTAAAAAAGGAAATTGCAGATGTCTGAAGATGTGTTGTTTCAGTTAAATAGTGTCGGTAAGAGTTTTGTCAAAGGTAAAGAGAAAATCTCTATTTTTGACGACCTCAATATGAGTATTGAGCGCGGAGATTTTGTCGCCATTATGGGACCATCCGGCTCCGGTAAAACCACCCTGTTGAATATGCTCGGTGGAGTCGATCAGCCCACCAGCGGGGAAATTTGGTTTGATGGCACCCGTATAGATTCCCTCAGTGAGAGTGCCCTGACCCGCTGGCGCGCACAGAATATCGGATTTATTTTTCAGTTCTACAATTTGATGCCGATGCTCAACGCACAGCGCAATGTAGAGCTCCCGCTTCTGCTAACCAAACTCTCCAAGACGCAACGCCGAAAAAATGTGGAAACCGCCCTCGCCCTGGTGGGCCTGAGCGATCGCGCCAAACATATGTCCAGTGAAATGTCCGGTGGCCAGCAGCAGCGGGTGGCCATCGCCCGCGCGATTGTTTCCGATCCAAAACTCATTCTGTGTGATGAGCCTACCGGTGACCTGGATCGCGCCACGGCCGATGAAATCCTGGAGATGCTGCAACTACTCAACCGCGATCACGGCAAGACCATCGTCATGGTCACCCATGATCCGGCCGCGGCCAAATACGCCAAGCGCACCCTGCATCTCGATAAGGGACAATTTGTGCAGAGGGAAATTGTGGCATGAACGATCTCTATTTAATTTATAAAAACATGACGAGGAAACCTCTGCGGTTATTCCTCACTTGTTTTGCTATTTTTATCGCCTTTTTAATTTTTGGCGCTGTTACCAGTTTAAAAACCGCGCTCAATTCCAGTGTGGAATTATCTGCTGATAACCGTTTGGTGGTTTTTAACCGGATCAATTTCACCCAATCGCTTCCCATCTCTTATTTCCAAAAAGTCGCTGCGGTGGAGGGGGTAAAAGACGTCACCCACCTGAACTGGTTTGGGGGTTATTTCCAGGAGCAGAGCCGGCAAATTGTATCGCTGGCGGTGGACCCAGAATCCTATCTGCGCGTTTACGAAGAAATAGTGATTCCGGAAGAACAAAAACAGGCTTGGTTTAACAATCGCCAAGGCGCGCTGGTGGGCGAAAAACTCGCGCAGATTTATGGATGGAAAGTGGGGGACAGAATTCCCATTTCCTCAAATATTTTTACTCACAAAGACGGTGGTTACACCTGGGAGTTTGTGGTTTCAGGTATTTTTAAAGGGGACACCGAGCAGTACGATACCCGCCAGATGTTATTCCATTATAAATACTTTATGGAAACCCAGACATTTGGCAATGACTGGATCGGCTGGATGGCACTCACCACAGACGATCCCTCTCTCAATGAAAAAGTGGCAAAAACTATCGATGACAGTTTTGCCAATTCGCAAAGTGAAACCGATACCAGCACGGAAAAATCCTTCAATAAAGCCTTTATCGAGCAAATCGGCAATATCGGCCTGATTATTTTCTCGGTGGTTTTTACCGCGTTTTTCACCATTCTGATTGTGGTCGGCAACACCATGGCCCTGGCGATTCGCGAGCGTACCGGAGAGATCGCGGTGCTCAAAACGTTAGGATTTTCCAGCGCGCGTATTTTTCGCATGGTGCTTTCGGAATCCCTGTTGATCGCCTTTATCGGCGGTCTCTCTGGACTCGCCGCGGCCTGGCTTTTAGTTGAAGGGGTCAAAACCTTCCTCGCCCGTTTCCTGCCCAACTTGATTCTCGATGGAGATATCGCCCTGCAGGCACTGTTTTTTATGTTGTTGCTGGGAATTATCACCGGTCTGCTACCGGCCTTTAACGCGCTGCGACTGAATATTGTCTCGGCATTTAATCGTCAGCCTTAAATACATTGTATCGAGCCTCTCACTACAGAAAGCGCCCGATTGATAAAGCCCAACCGGAGGAAAGCCAATGGGCTCTCTAATTGCACAAATAATTTCAGTGACCTTAATGAACTTGGGCAGCCTGCGCCGGCGCCTGTGGATGTCCCTGGCGATGGTACTGGCCTCGGCGGTGGTGGTGGCGATTCTGCTGGCTTTTCTCGCCATGGCCAAAGGCTTCGAGGAAACCATGCGCGGTGCCGGCTCCAGCCAGATAGCCATCCTGATGCGCGAGGGTTCCTCCACCGAACTCAACTCAGTGATCCTGCAGGACCAAGTCAACTTGGTTAGCGAGTCCGCGGGAGTCGCCCGCGATGCCAATGGCCCACTGGTTTCGCCGGAACTGTATGTCATTGTGGATGGCATCAAAAGGTCCAGCGGCACCGAGGCCAATATCCCCCTGCGCGGCCTCAACGAAACCGGCATGGCCATGCGCACCAATATGCGCTTAACGGAAGGCCGTATGTTTGTCCCAGGAACCAATGAAATGATTGTCGGTGAGGGGGTTCTGCGAGAGTTCAGTGGCTTTGATATTGGCAGCGAGGTGCGCTTTGGCAAAAACCTGTGGAAAGTGGTCGGGGTTTTTTCCACAGGGGGCAATATTTTCGAGAGTGAGCTGTGGGCAGATATCAAAACCATCCAGAGCCATTACAATCGCGGTAGCAGTTACCAGTCGATTCGCCTGCAACTGGATAATGATGGCGGCCTGGCATCAGTTAAGGAAACCATTGCGCGGGAACCGCGCCTGAATCTCGACGCCCAGACCGAGCGGGAGTATTTCGCCAGCCAGGGCAAACAACTGCAATATATCGCCACCTTTGGCTGGGTCATCAGTGCGGTGATGGCTCTCGGTGCCCTGGCCGGTGCGCTCAATACCATGTACACCTCAGTGGCGGACCGCGCCAAGGAAATTGCCACCCTGCGCGCCCTCGGCTTTAGCAATTTCTCCGCCTTCTGCGGCACTATCGCCGAGGCCATGGTGCTGGCTGTGGCCGGTGGCCTTTTGGGTTCCCTGGCTGCCTACCTGTTCTTCGACGGCCTGAATACTTCGACACTGGGCGGTAGTTTTACCCAGGTGGTATTTAGTTTTGAGATGTCCCCGGACCTTTTCCTGCAGGGCGCCATATTGGCGCTAGTGATCGGCTTTGTCAGTGGCTTTTTCCCCGCCTGG
This sequence comes from Microbulbifer sp. CnH-101-G, assembly GCF_052466775.1. NCBI lineage: Bacteria > Pseudomonadati > Pseudomonadota > Gammaproteobacteria > Cellvibrionales > Microbulbiferaceae > Microbulbifer > Microbulbifer sp. CnH-101-G. The sequence goes on along the minus strand of NZ_CP174292.1, from coordinate 3,960,445 downwards.
CGCGCCGCGCGCATGCCGGTAATCGTGGCATTTCGCCACGCGGCATAAAGCTCGCCTCGTTGCCTATTCTTGTTACCGATAGAGAAAGGGGCCCTTCAGGCCCCTATTTTTTTTTGCGGTAGATTTTGCTCTTGCCCTCCGGCTGGCGGCGGAAGCGCTTGTACTCCCATTGATACTGCTCCGGCGCCTGGGCAATACAGGCCTCCACACCGCGGTTCATCGCCGCCAGGGATACTTTTTGCTCTTCGCTGTAAATCGCTTTTTCCGCGGGGACAAAAACCAGCTCGAAGCCGCCCTCTACACGCTTACCAAATCCAAAAACCACATGGCAGTTGGTGCGCTGTATCAGGTTGTGCACCAGGGTCATAGTCAGTGCCGGGCGTCCAAAAAACGGGGCGAAGTCACCGCCCATATCCGGTTCCTGGTCGGGCAGAATCAGGGCTAAATTACCGGCCTTCAGAGATTTGAGCAGCGACCGCACGCCGTGCACATTGGTGGGCACCATCTTGCCGCCGGTTACTTCACGTCCGCTGCGAATCACCGGGTCCAGGGCTTCGATTTTGGGTGGCTGGTAAAGCACAGCACAGGGGGCCAAAGTGCCGACATACAGTCCAAATATTTCCCAGTTGCCGGTATGTGGCATCAACACGATGGTGCCGCGCCCTTCCGCCTCGCCGGCATTGAGCAACTGCTGGTTGCGCACCCGGACAATGGCATTTTCATTTTTGGCCCAGGGCGTATTCCACAGTGAGGCCATCTCAAAACCGGCCATGGCCGTGTTGATCACACTCTCTCTCGCTAGCTTTTCGCGCTGCTTGGGGTCCATCGCCGGATAGCAAAGCTTGAGATTGATTCGGCTCAGACGCAGGCCCTCGGAACGCGTCCACACTGCCATTTTGCCGGCAAACCAACCCACTCGCCGCGACCAGTGCAGCGGCAATTTACCGATCATTTTCAGTGCCCCAACAGCAAGGCGCCCCTTAATATCCACTCACTACTTCCTATACAAAAGCCACTTTAAAGTGGCCGTGTTGCCCAAGTATGGCCATTGAAACCTCTTGACGCGGCTATAGCGCTTTAAGCACAGGAGCCGCTGCCGCTATAATTGCGTCCCTTTGCCCACAGCAGATACTGATCCGGAGATAGCGGTGTCCAAGCAATACGATCTCAGTACCTTCCAGGGACTTATTTTTGCCCTGCAAGATTATTGGGCGCGCCAAGGGTGCGTCATTCTACAGCCTCTGGATATGGAAGTGGGCGCCGGCACCTTTCATCCAGCCACCTTCCTGCGCGCCATAGGCCCGGAAAACTGGAACGCGGCCTATGTGCAGCCCTGCCGCCGCCCCACCGATGGCCGCTACGGCGAAAACCCCAACCGCCTGCAGCACTACTACCAATACCAAGTAGTGATGAAGCCGTCCCCGGACAATATCCAGGAATTGTACCTCGACAGCCTGCGCGCCATGGGCGTAGACCCGGCCATCCACGATATCCGCTTCGTAGAAGACAACTGGGAATCCCCAACCCTGGGCGCCTGGGGCCTCGGCTGGGAAGTTTGGCTGAACGGTATGGAAGTCACCCAATTTACCTATTTCCAGCAGGTGGGCGGCCTCGAGTGCTACCCGGTTACCGGCGAGATCACCTATGGTCTCGAGCGTATCGCGATGTACCTGCAAGGGGTTGAGTCCATCTACGACCTGGTGTGGACCCGCAACCCGGACGGCAGCCCCGTTACCTACGGCGACGTTTTCCACCAGAACGAAGTGGAAATGTCCCACTACAACTTTGAACACGCCGATGTGGAATTCCTATTCGCCACCTTCGATCACTGTGAGCGCGAGAGCACGCGCCTGATCGAACTGGGCCTACCGCTACCCGCTTACGAGCAGGTCATGAAAGCCTCCCACGCCTTCAACCTGTTAGACGCGCGCCACGCCATCTCGGTGACCGAGCGCCAGCGCTATATCCTGCGTGTGCGCACCCTGGCCCGTGCCGTGGCACAGGCCTACTACGATGCGCGCCGCGCTTTAGGTTTCCCCCTGGCCGATGAGGCACTGCGAGCGGATATTCTGGCGGAAAACATCGAGCAAGAGGAGAAGCAGTAATGGCTCAGGATTTTCTGGTAGAGCTGGGTACCGAAGAGCTGCCACCCAAGGCGTTGCACAAATTAATGAACGCCTTCTCCGATGGCATTACCCAAGGCCTCAAGGGCGCTGAGTTATCTTTTGGCGAAGTGAAATCCTACGCCGCCCCACGCCGCCTAGCAGTCGCGGTGTTCGGCTTGGCCGACAAGCAGCAGGACAAACAAATTGAAAAACTGGGCCCGGCCGTTAAAGCCGCCTTCGACAAAGAGGGCAAGCCCAGTAAAGCCGCGGAAGGTTTCGCCCGCAGCAACGGTGTAACCGTTGAAGAATTGGGGCGCAAGGAAACCGACAAAGGCGAGCGCCTGGCTTTTATCAGCGAACAAAAAGGCGCTGAAACCGAATCCCTGTTGGCAGACATTGTCGAGAAAGCCCTAGCTCAGCTACCTATCCCCAAGCGCATGCGCTGGGGGGCGCGCCGTGAAGAATTCGTGCGCCCTGTGCATTGGTTGGTCATGCTGTTCGGCAACAAGGTGGTGGATGGTGAAGTACTCGGCCTAAAAGCCGGTAACACCAGCCGTGGTCACCGCTTCCACTGCAATCGCGAACTGGAAATCCACTCCGCCCACGACTATGCACAGGTTCTGCGCGAACCCGGCTACGTCATGGCAGACTTTGCCGAGCGCCGCGAAGCCATTCGCGCCCAGGTGATCGCCGAGGCCAATAACGTCAATGGTGAAGCGGTCATCGACGACGACCTGCTCGACGAAGTGACTGCACTGGTGGAGTGGCCTGTCGCCCTTACAGGCCGCTTCGAAGAGCGCTTCCTGGAAGTGCCCGCTGAGGCCCTGATCTCCTCCATGAAGGAGCACCAGAAATATTTCCACGTCGTCGATGAAGATGGCCAGCTATTGCCGTTCTTTATCACCGTATCCAATATCGAGAGCCAGGATGCCGCCCAGGTTATCCACGGCAACGAGCGCGTAATCCGTCCACGCCTGGCGGATGCCGCCTTCTTCTTTGAGACCGACAAGAAGACCAGCCTGGAATCGCGCCGCGAGAAGCTGCGCCAAATCGTTTTCCAACAGCACCTGGGCAGTGTCTATGACAAGACCGAGCGGGTAGCTGCCCTGGCGCGCACCATTGCCGAGAAAACTGGCAGTAACGGCGACTGGGCCGAGCGCGCCGGCCGCCTGTGCAAGTCGGACCTGGTTACCGAGATGGTGTTCGAGTTTGCCGATATGCAGGGCATCGCCGGCTACTACTACGCCGAAAACGACGGTGAGCCGCTGGACGTGGCCAAGGCCATGTACGAGCAGTACATGCCCAAGTTTGCCGGTGACGAACTGCCTGCCAGCGATACGGGTACCACTATCGCCCTGGCAGACCGCCTGGATACTTTGGTGGGTATCTTCGGTATCGGCCAGCCCCCCAGCGGCTCCCGCGACCCCTTCGCCCTGCGCCGTGCCAGCCTGGGCATCATCCGCATTCTGGTAGAGAAGCGTCTCGACCTAGACCTGCGCGAATTGCTGGAACTGGCCCGTGACAACTACCCGCGCACCGCCCTGGGCGAATACGACAAGGTGGTAGAGCAAACTCTGCAATACGTACTGGACCGCTTCCGCGCTCGCTACGAGGACCAGGGTATCGCCACCGAAGTATTTATGTCGGTTGCCGCGCGCAAGCTATCGCGCCCGCTGGATATCGATAATCGCGTACACGCGGTGAACGCCTTTAGCCAGCTGCCGGAGTCCGGTGCCCTGGCAGCAGCGAATAAGCGCGTTTCCAATATCCTCGCCAAGCTCGATGGCGCGGTGCACAGCAGTGTCGATGAAGCGCTTCTGCAGGAAGAAGCGGAGAAAGCACTGTTCGCCGCTGTTCAGGTTGCCCGCACAGAAGTGGAACCGCTGTATAGCGATGCGCTCTTCGCCGAAGGCCTCGCCGGTCTGGCGGGACTGCGCGAAACCGTGGATAACTTCTTCGACCATGTGATGGTGATGAGCGACGACGAGCAACTGCGCAACAACCGCCTGGCCCTACTGGCCCAGCTGCGCGCACTGTTCCTCGAAGTGGCCGACATCTCCCTGTTGGTTCCCGCCAAGTAATGGCTACTTGAACCGGGGCTCTGCGCCCCGGTTCAGCGACACAGGCGAATCCACATGGCAATAATTCTTCTCGGCCGCGATGGGGTCATCAACCAAAACCCCGACCAGTTCGTGAAATCCGCAGAGGAGTGGCAGCCCCTGCCCGGCAGCATCGAGGCACTGGCTGCGCTCAGTCAGGCCGGCCACCAACTGGTGATAGCCACCAACCAGAGCGGCCTGGCCCTGGGCCAGTTTGACCTGGATGACTTGGAGGCGATACACGCCAAGATGCGTTCCCTGGTAGAGGATGCGGGCGGTGAAATTGCTGCGATTTTCTATTGCCCCCATGGGCCCGAGGACAACTGCCGCTGCCGCAAGCCCCAGGCGGGCCTGCTCGATGCCATCGAGGCAGAATTCGACACCAGCCTGCACGGCTGTTATCTGCTTGGCGATAAACTGGCCGATCTACAGCTGGCGTTGGTGAAAGGGTGCAAGCCGGTACTGGTTAAAACCGGTGCGGGCACTGAGACTCTGCAGCAGCTGGTCGAGAGCCCCGATCCGCGTCTGGCGGAAACCGCTGTGTTTGAAGACTTAGCTGGTTTCAGCCAATTTCTAGTGGGCCACTGAGCCCACTGATCCTTCCCTTTACAGCCTTCTAGATTTAACAGGTTTTTTCCAAGGGCCTGTGAAAAACATCATCAGGAACCCTCTCCGCTACAGCACCACCCCGCATTTGTGACTTACGTTTTTTTCTTTCTCGCCAGTTAGCAAAAATAGTACAAAAAAATGACTATCGCGCCAGTTCATTGAGTCCTGCGACACATTACTTTAAAAGCGAGTGACAGGTCGGACGGCTTTATTCCAGTGAGAGCGTGTTCTGCCAAACCAAGGATGGCTTGTTGGGTGTCAGTGACAATGGATAAACGGCGCACTTTCTCTCCCACTTCTACCCACCTGTAAAAATAAAAAAATGGGACAACTCAATGAAACGAAAAATAATTGCCTCGCTTATTGCGGGCCTGCTGTGCTCAAGCAGTAGTTTCGCAGCCACAGTGGCAGACACTCTCACCCCCGAAATCCAAAAGAATAAAAAGGTCTATATCGTACAGCTCGATGGCAAACCACTTTCCGCCTACAGCGGCACAGTCGCGGGCCTCTCCAGCACTAAATCCAATGTACGCCGTAAAGCTGACCCCCGCAGCAGCAGCTATCGCCACTACTCCAATTTCCTCAAAACACGTCGCCAGCAGGTGCTCTCTGCCGTGCCCGGCGCACGCAAAGTGCACGAATATAAAGCGGCCTTTAATGGCTTTGCCGCGGTTATGAGTGAAAAGGAAGCCGAAGCACTGCGCAGCCATAAAGATGTGAAAGGCGTCTGGGAAGACCGCCTGCTGAAGATGCACACCGATTCCACTGCAGATTTCCTCGGCCTGACGAATACACCCAGTCCCTGGCTCTGGGGTATCACCGGGGAGGATGTGGTGGTGGGTGTCATCGACTCGGGTATCCACCCGGAACACCCGAGCCTGATGGATATACCAACGCCGCGGCAGGGTAATCGTGGAGCCAATATTTCCTATGGTCCGGTGCCTGAATCCTTTATCGGTGAGGGCTGCGAGTTCGGCAACACAGACTTTAACCCCGGTGACGCCGCCTTTACCTGTAACAACAAGCTGATCAAGGCCAAGTCTTTCTCTGACGCCTTCCTCTCCAACAAGACTCTAGCGGATTACGAGTTTCTTTCCGCACGGGATGCGGATGGACACGGCACCCACACCGCCACCACTGCCGCAGGCAACTACGGTGTAGTAACCCCGGACGGGAAAACCCTGACCGGTATGGCGCCTCGCGCCCGTATCGCGGCCTATAAGGTGTGCTGGGATGCCCCAGACCCGGACGATAGCGGCTGCTCCTCAGCGGACTCCATGGCGGCCATTGATGAAGCCGTGGCCGACGGTGTGGATGTCATCAACTTCTCGGTGGGCGGCTCCAGTACTGTTTTCACCGGTGCCGATGAAATCGCCTTCCTGTTTGCCGCCGATGCCGGCGTTTTTGTTGCCACCTCCGCCGGCAACAATGGCCCAGGCCCACAGACAATGGGCACGCCTTCCGGTGTCCCCTGGATTACCGCGGTGGCGGCCGCCGAGGACGACCAGAGCTTCGGCACGGCCCTGCAGGTGGATGCCCCTGAAGCGGTTGTGGGCACCTACGATGCCCGTGAAGGCAACGGCCCGGTAACGATGGAAGATGCGGGTCTGCTATCGGCACCAGTTGTTGTGGGTGCCCCCCTGGAAGCCTGCTCCGCACTGACTAATGCTGAGGCGGTAGAAGGCAAAATCGCCCTGGTGAAGCGTGGAGGTTGCTCCTTTAGTACTAAATACAACAATGCCGCAGACGCCGGCGCAGTGGCCATTGTCGTATACAACGACGGCACCGCCGTGGACCGTATGGACCCGATCGTAATGTCGGCCCCCAACACCACCATCCCCGGTGTGATGATTCGCCATACCGATGGTGCCATGCTGGTTGAGAATTCAGGGGTCACGGGCACCCTGGATCCTGAGCTGAAGATTTCCCGCGAAGACCGCATCGCCAGCTTCTCTTCCCGCGGCCACAACGTGGGCGCGCCGGATATTATCAAGCCGGATGTGGCGGCACCGGGCGTAGGTATTCTCGCCGGTACCTCGCCAGTGTTGAGTGGCGGCAACCTGTTCGCTGCCAAAAATGGCACCTCCATGGCGAGCCCCCATGTCGCCGGTATTATGGCTCTGTTAAAACAGGCTCATCCGGACTGGAGCCCGGCAATGGCCAAATCTGCGCTGATGAGTACGGCACGCACCGACCTGCAAAAGTCCTTCGGACCCGAAGCCGCTGACCCCTTCGATATTGGCGCAGGCGCCATAGTACCCGCTGCTGCTTTCGATCCCGGACTGGTCTATGACGCCGGTCTCAACGACTACCTGGCCTTCCTCTGTGGTGCGGAAAATCAGCCCCAGATTCTGGAAACTTCCACCTGTGAGGGACTGGTTTCCGCTGGCTATTCCCTGGATTCCAGCGATCTCAACCTGCCATCAATCGGCGTCGGGGAATTGGTGGGCACGCAAACCATCAAGCGCCGAGTCACCAGCGTCGGCCGTGGCCAGAGATGGTATTGGGCTTCTGTAGAGGCACCCGAAGGGGTCGAGGTCAGTGTTAACCCCAGAACCCTGCGCCTTAGAGAGGGAGATAGTGCCGAGTTTGAGGTCACCTTTACGGTGACCGAGGAAGCGGCCATGAACGAGTGGGTATTTGGCGAGCTGAGCTGGAAATCCGTTGGTTTACGCCAGGAAGTACGCAGTCCCATCGCCGTACGCCCGGTTCCGCTATCCACGGTTCAGAAGGTCAGCGCGGATGGCAGCGATGGCACCGTAAACCTGCCCGTGCAGTTTGGTTATAACGGCAACTATCAGGTGGATATCAACGGCTTGGCGGAAGGCGTACCTTTCCCCGGTAGCGTTGAGGATGGAGAAAACCAGCTGATTTTCTTCGATATTCCGGAGGGTACAGAGCTTGCCCGCGTAGCCCTGTTTGATGCGGATGTGGGCGATGGTAGTGGCAGCGACGACCTGGATTTGCAAGTCTATGGCCCCGGCCCCGACTTTCCAGAAGTGGGCACCAGCGGCTCACCAACTTCCGCCGAGTCTGTTGATCTACTCAATCCCGCTGCCGGCCAATACGCTGTGTATGTGGTGGATTACGCCTCTGCAGAGGGCCCCACCCCATTCACTCTGTTTAACTTCAACCTGAGCGGGAACAGCGGCAATACACAGCTCACCGCTCCGTCTCAGGCGCATATAAACAGCAGTGGCACTATCGACCTGGAGTGGATGGGCCTCACTCCCGGTACCCGTGCCCTGGGGATTCTCAGTCACGGTGACGGTGAGGCTGTATTTAGCGAAACCGAGATTATGGTAAATACCCAGTAGAGAGCCATTCCCTCCACCGATTGGCAGACGGGGGGAGTTTTTTGGAACCGGCCGAGACATTAGTCTCGGCCGGTTTTTTATTTACAACCGAATTTATCCTGCTGTCGAATAAAAGCTTCAGCAATATCCATAGAGATACGACCAAAGTCCCAAAAGGTTTTTGTTTTACGATTGATATTTAGGGCCACTGACAAGTTGTGATCCGGTATTACCATCAACCAACTTTGACTGCCGCGGCTGACGCCACCATGATTAGCATGGCGCACTATTCCCAAGGACGGAATTTCTTGTTCACGATACCGCCAACCCAACGCATAGTGCTGCTCGTTCACTTCTCCATTGGCAAGCTTTTGCGGTGTCCAAAAAGCTTCTCGGGTTTCAGCAGCTAAAAAATTGTCGTCGAGATAGTGTGCACCCAGCTTTGCCAGGTCCGTAGGTGTGGAAATAAAACCACCACCCGGCAGACGATGACTTAAATCCACCGGTCGCCATTCACGTAGGCGAAGTTCGTCGCCGCTTAACCCATTACTCTTATAGAAACGGGCAATATTTCTTTCCATATTGCCATTTAATGGAGAGACCTCAGTATTTTTCATTCCGGCAGGAATAAAGACCTCGTCTTCCATCACGTCCAAATAACTTTTTTGCTCTGCACCAGCCACAACCGCCCCTAGAAGAACGGTTCCCAAGGTGCTGTAATAAAAATTTGTTCCTGGTTGGAACAACAATTCACTACTGTCAAAAATTTCCAGAGCCTGATACATACTGTCGTAATGACGGTCCAGGGCCAGTGTTTTATACAAACCCAGCCAATCAGAATTCTTCTTATAATGTGGTAAGCCCGACATATGTGAGGCCAACTGGCGCGGGGTGATCGCTGTCCACTCTTGATTGGGTAATGCTTCCAAATAGTTGGTTATTGATTTATCAAGATCAATACTCCCCTTCTGTACCAAACGCGCGAGAGCTGTTCCAGTCAGAGCCTTGGAAGTACTACCAATACGAAAACGTGTTTCAGTGGTAACAGGTATTTTGTTTTCCAGGTCTGCCCATCCAGATGCGCCAGCCCAGACAAGCTTGCCACAAGCCGAAACTGCCGCAGAGATTGCTGGAGAACCAATCTCCTGGCGATGCGTTTCAATGGCTTTAAGTGATTGATCTGCTGCCTCTTTTAGCTCTTGTCGGTAAATCTTTTGTGTCGATGACGCCTCGGTGGCCAGCGCCTGCCAACCAAATGGGCTGAGTGGTAACGAATCCAGAGACCAGGCATAAAATTGATAAACCGGCCACAATAAATAGCCAATACAGGACAGCAGGGCAAAGATACCCAGCACAAATTTTTTATTTTTCATTTAATCTATCTCTTTATTCCTAAGCCCCTAAGCCATGTCTACGCGAGTTAACCGTATCACGTAGCCAAAAATTTTGGACCCAGGATTATTACACTGCAGCTTTTGGAAAAAGAGACACACTTACGACGAATTCTGACATTGCACTGCTAAAGCAATCTAAACATGCCTTTCATAGACTGTAACTTTTCATCTTTTTTCTTTGAAAAAGAAATCCTTCAAAAATTATTAAAAGGCCAGTAATTTTTTTAATGAAAACGCCGGCGGAATTCACTGGGAAGTATGCCTTTATGTCTGCGAAACGTGCGTCTCAATTGCTCCTGGGATTGAAAGCCACATAGGCAGGCTATTTTTTCCTGAGACAAGGTTTGTTCAGACAACAATTGGCAGGCTTTTTCCACACGGATATTTTCAACAAAGCGCGCCGGAGTCACTCCCAGCTCCTTGAGAAAACAGCGGGAAAAATTGCGTGGACTCATCGCAGATTCCTGAGCCAATTTTTCTACTGTGAGAGACTGATCCAAGTTTTGGTAAATCCACTCCACAAGTCTGGCAAAGCGATCACTCTGTTGCTGATTCATCAAGTGACTGCTGTATTGCCGCTGTCCGCCATCCCGCTTGAGGTAGAGCACCATTAGTTTGGCGATTGCCAGTGCCAAACTACGCCCGTGATCCTCCTCGACTAACGCCAGAGCGAGATCAATGCCCGCAGTAATACCGGCCGAGGTATAAATATGATCATCGCACACATAAATAGCATCAGGGTCTACCTCAATATCGGCAAACTGCCGTAGCTCATCCACATTTGCCCAATGGGTAGTTGCTTTATGACCCGCCAACACCCCTGCTTTAGCCAAAATCAGAGCACCATTACATATAGAGCCCATCCGCTTAACCACCTGCTTTTGATCGCACAGCCAGCCGAGGATGTCTGGTTCGGAGTAGAGGTCCTTATAACTTCCAGGCGGCCCACCGCTCATCAATAGGGTGTGGATATCTTGCGCCTCGCGATATCCACAATCCGCATACAGCTTTACACCGGTGCCCATCTGTACCAGCCCGGATTCTTCAGCCAACAACTGGATTTTGTAAAAGTCAGAAGGATAACGCCCCTCCTCGCGGAGAAGATGATTAGCCAGCGCAAAAACCTCCAGTGGCCCAGTCACATCCAAGCTGGAAGCGCCCGGATAGATAAACATGGCAATTTGAATAGACTGGTCCTGGGTCAATTTCATTGATAGAGTTTTCCACAACGCCAACTAGGAATAATTTGATCTTGGCGGTAAATTCTGCCGATTAATTCGCACTTTACCAACCATTTCTGCTAAATACCCTTAATCCTGCAGAGGTTGTGACTAGATTCATTAACGAGGCCACACCCTGTTTGTGAGCACTCACGTATCTTTCGTTCTGCCCAGCTTAACCGGATGTCTGCGCTCCCGGTGTTTATCCACAGGGTGATTTTTAAGCTAGTTATTCACACTTTTACCGCACTTTGCCCTTTGATCACTTAATATCGAGCACGTTTATCCACAAAGGCTCGAAATCCTTGACCTATCCATCGAGCCGAGCACAATTGCCTCCGCGAATCCCCCCAGCTTACGGAGACCCCAATTGGCGGAATTAATATTAAATCGCGGCGCAGAGCGCCGTTTAAAGCGCGGCCACCTGTGGATATACAGTAATGAGGTGGATACCAAGCGCTCCCCGCTGAAAGGCTTGGAAGCGGGGAGCCAGTGCCAGGTTCTCGATAGTCAGGGCAAACTTCTGGGCACTGCCTGGGTTAACCCCAGCCAATTGATCTGCGCTCGCCTAGTGAGCCGCAAGGACAATTTTTCCGAAGACGACATTAGTGAGCGCTTGCAAACTGCATTGCTACAGCGGCAACGCTACTTCGACCACCCCAGCTACCGTATGGTTTACGGAGACTCCGATGCCCTACCGGGGCTGGTAGTTGATCGCTTTAACGATCACCTGGTGGTACAGGTCAGCAACTGGGGCATGGATCGCTACCAACAGGTAGTTGTGGATAAGTTAATCGAGCTGACTCAACCCAAGGGAATTCTGCTGCGCAATGATCACCAGGGCCGCGCGGTTGAGGATATGCCACTCGTTAACCAGATTGTTTACGGAGAAGTGCCCGAACTAGTGCCCTTTGAAGAAAATGGCGTTCCGCTTTTGGCGCCGGTCCACCAGGGGCAAAAAACCGGTTGGTTCTATGATCACCGCGAAAATCGTCGCCTGTTAAACCGCTGGGTACGAGGGAAGCGCGTGTTGGATCTCTTCTCCTATGCCGGCGGCTGGGGAATCCAGACTCTGGCCAATGGTGCCTCCCACGCGGTGTGCGTAGATGCCTCGCAGCAAGCCCTGGACTGGTGTCAATTGAATGCACAGCACATCGGTTTTGCCGACAGGCTGGATACCGTGCAAGGTAAGGCGCTAGAGGTTCTGAAGGCCATGGTGGCCGAGGGCGAGAAGTTCGATGTCATAGTGCTCGACCCCCCCGCATTTATTAAAAGACGCAAAGATCACAAGGCCGGCCTCGCCGCTTACCGCCACATTAACGAACTGGCTATGCGTTTACTGTCGCAGGATGGCTTGTTAGTAAGTGCTTCCTGCTCTATGCATTTACAATCGGATGAACTGCTCGACTGTGTGCGCGGTGCGGCACACAAATTGGGCCGTCACGCTTCAATACTCGCCAGCGGTGGCCAGGGCGCTGACCACCCCATTCATCCGGCAATTCCTGAGACCAACTACCTCAAGGCCCACTTTGCCCATCTGGGCGGCAGCCGCTGGTAGCGGGCATTTATTCGCTCTAAAAGAAACCCCGGCGAAGCCGGGGTTTCTAATTTGTCACTCTATCCTGCTGCAGGATTAGAAAACGTATTTCATACCCAGTGTGGCGGTGCGCGGCCGGTTGGCGCGAGCACCATCGGGACTACGGCTGATTATCACCTGCTCATCAAACAGGTTATCCACTTTCAGGTAGCCGGTCAGGTCTGTGCTGAAATCGTAGTGCGCAGCGGCATCCACAACCCACAGGGACTCTGTGTAATCGAATTTATCGGTATTCCCCCGGTTGCAACGAGTGTGTACACACATCTCGTCCTGGTAAGCCGCGGTCAGGTTTAAACGCCAGGCGGCACCGCTGTCGAGGCCGGCAGATACGGCAAAAACATTTTCCGGCAGGTATTCGAGATTATCGCCGGCAAGCAGCTCTTCACCGTCACTGTCTTCACTGATTTCTGCGTCAGTAAAGGTGTAGGTTGCACGCACCGGTAATACCCAACCGTTTGCGAGTGCCCACTCACTTCCAAAGGTCGCTTCCAGCCCTTTGATATCTGCTTCACCCAACTGGTAGGTACCACTCTCGGCACCATTGGGGCATTTCACCGCCACCGAGCAGTTTTGCAAAGCATTCTCATAGTCACTGTAGAAGGCGATCAATTCAGCATTCAGGCTGCCGTTATCGAAGCGAGCGCCCCATTCATAGTTTGTGGATAACTCCGGGCCCTGGCCATCGGCTGCACCAGCACCGGGAGGGGCGAAGCCACGGTGTACACCTGCCAGCAGGCTCCACTGTTCGCTAGCCTGGTAAACAAGCCCCAAGCCGGGCAGCCACTCATCCACCTGGTTGGAGCGGTAACTGCCCTTCTCGGTACGCTCGGCGTCGTTATAGCGCTGCTGTTCGGTCTCTATATCCTCGTAGCGAAGAACAGCGGTGAGAGTCAGTTTGTCGTTCAGCTGGATATCGTCGTAGATAAAGAACGAAGTTGCCTCAGCTTCTTCGATTCGGTTATTGCTGCTTTCTTTGACGGTATCGGGAATATCTGTGCTCAGATACACCAATTTGCCATCCACCTGTTCATAGTTTTCCACAGGCTGGAATCTATCGACTTCGTCTTGGTGCTGGCGCACTCCAAAGGTCAGCTCATGGCTAACGGAAGCGGTGTTAAAGCGCCAATCGGCACTAATCTGCAGGCCCCTAGCCTCGTACTCACGGTTATTGTGCTTAACGCCGAAGGCGTAATCCCACTCCCCATCCAGTATCGCCTGGGACAGTGCTGCTGTAATGATTTGATCGTTGTTGGCATCCTCAATCAGTTCACCCTCGCTGACCTTGAACCAGTCGCGCTTAAACTTGTTGTAGTAAGCCTGGGTATGCAGGGTAAAGTTGTTACTCAGTTCGATACTGTGGTTCAGCTGGATAGTGCTGTGGCGATTCTGCATTTCATCCAGGGCGCTGAGGCCGTAGCGGCGGTTCGGATCTCTCTTAAAGTCAGCATCCGTCAGGCCCAGATAACTCATGCCTGACTCCTCTTCGGAGTACTGCAGCTTGATATCCAACTGCTGGCGATAGGTCGCATCCGCATCGGACTTAAGGCGACCTTTCAGCAGGTAGTCTTCTTTAGCGATATCCGCGCTGCCAGCGCGATCAATTTCGCGAAAACCGTCAGCATACTGTTGCTGGGTCTCCAGCAGCCAGCCGGTAGTTTCTGTACTGCTGCCGTAGTGAGCGTGCAGGCGGGTCTCACCGTATTCACCGGCCTCCAGCTGCACCATCCCCTGGCTGGCAGTGGGAATAGGTGTGCTCAACATATTTACCGCACCACCCACGCTAAACGGGCCGTATTGCAAGGCAGCAGGGCCTTTTAGTACTTCAATGGCATCCATGCGGCCGGCACTCGGGAAATAATACGCTTCCGGCGCCGAGTAAGGGGCCGGAGCCACCAATACACCATCTTCCATCAGGGAAATTTTGGCGGAACGCCCACCCTGGGCACCGCGAATACCAATATTCGGGCGCAGGCCATAGCCATCCTCTTCCAGGATGTACACCCCCGGAACCGAGCGCATCATGCGGTTGATATCCACAAACTCGAACTCTGCCAGTTCTTCGGCATCTACCAGATGCGCGGAGCCCGGCAGTTTGGAGATGGAGTCGGAATTACCAATAACGGATACGCTTTCCAAACGCTCCTCAGCGTGACTAGGAACTGCCGTGGCAGCCGCCAGGGCAATAGCCATTGGCGACAGGAAAAATCTCTTCATGAACCCTCCAATGAATCTATGTAATTTGTAATTGTTTTTATTAATAAGAATGATTCTATTTTACCACTCGCGACTGGGGGATATCACAGAACATTTTTTTGTTTTTTGGCGCCTTTACGAGGAATAAACCTCTCAAAGATTAGTTTCTATCCTAAGAGCAGGATGTTTCCTAGGATCTACTCTTCGAGCTGACTAGCATTGGGCTCATGTATCTACTTTGGGAATGCCCATGATTCGAAAGGCAGAGCTCAAAGAGTTGGATAGGCTGGAACAGCTCTGGCTACATGCGGTGACACATTCACACCCATCACTGCCTCGTCAGTTCTGGTTGCAGCGCCGTGGTGAATTCCGCAGAGACTGCCGCCGATCCAACCAATGTCTGGTGTTTACCGGCCGCCACAGCGCTGTCGCCGAGGCTTTTATTACCCTGGTGGACACTGACAAGATTGCCCACTTGTGTGTTAGTCCCCTTTTTACCGGTTGTGGAATTGGCGCTAGCTTGCTTAAGGCTGTGGCCGTCGGACGCAAGCAGCTCCAGGCTCAGGTATATCGTGAAAATCTGCGCACGCGGTATTTCCTGCAAAAGCATGGGTTTGTAGAAACCCGTCGCGGTTACAACGCTGAGTACGGACAACATCAGATTTTAATGTCTTGCAAAGGGACCCCGCCTTGAGCCATATCTTACTCACAGGGGGGAAAACCACTACTTATAACCGAAACTTATTGATTCACTCCTTTTTATTGTTTCTACGTGACAAATTATCCGGGTAGCATGCCTTTCATCCTAGTTTTCCTACGCGCTGATTTTTATGGGACAGAACGCTTCCAGTCATACCCTGCAGTCCTCAAGCGACCGCTTCTTTCACCACGATGCTGACTTGGCATCTATGAATCAGACTTTCGCTGCGGCTAAACCCAGCGAAATCATGCAATTCACCATGGACAAAGCCCAGAACCCGGTGGTCTTTACCAATTTCCGCCCCCTCGCTGTGGCTTTCCTGCACCTGGTGACCAGGGCCAAGCCGGATATTCCAGTTATCTGGGTGGATCACGGCTACAACACTCCGGAGACCTACCGCCACATAGAAAATGTGGTGGAGCGGCTGAATCTCAATCTGCGCACCTATTCTCCAAAGATGTCTGCGGCCCACTACAACGCCGTCTACGGCGGTATTCCGGCCCTGGACACTCCCGAGCACGACTTTTTCTCGCGTACAGTGAAACTGGAGCCGTTTAACCGCGCCATGCAGGAACTGAAGCCAGATGTATGGCTCAACGGCATTCGCCATGATCAGAATGCCCATCGTAAAAACCTGGATATTTTTACCCAGGGGAATCACGGCACCATTCGCGTAGCGCCAATGTTCCACCTGAAGGAGATCGATGTAGAGGAGTACGTTTACGAAAACGAACTGCCGGATAACGATGTGTATTTCGACCCGACCAAGGGCGAGGAACACCGTGAGTGTGGGTTATTACTGGAAAAGTAATGAACTGATGCCCAGCCATAACCTTTCCACACGCGCTACCAGCTATTAGTTATGATCGCTAATTGGCCGGTTTGATGCTCATTAGGGGGAACGAATGATGGTTTCCCCTTCTGCATAGAGTTCGCAGCGATCTTTCACCCGTAGTTGCGCTCTCTGTTCTTCACAGGCCTGTAGGGCTAGCTGGTTTGCTTCTGTTTGACTGGCAACATTATCGATATACCCCACCACAAAGGCCCCTCGATAATCCAGAGCCATTGCCAGCGCTTTATTTTCCGACAAGAACTGGTAATCCTTCATGAGCTGCCCTAGGCCGCTCACCTCATCGCTATTGTCTGTGAAAGCACGGTCTGTAAAAGGTAATGTCTCCCGGTTAAGGTCCCTTATCATTGATTCCAGGTGCTCCCGGGACTCTGAGCGTGTAATTTGCATCAAAAGGGGCTGGGAGACGCGGGAGAATCTTTCAACGTCTCGATTTAGATAGAGTTCATGAGCATACCACCAGGCAATATTGATATCCCTCGGAGCACGCAGGTAGGCCTGCTCCAACATGTTTACATACTTGGGCCGTGGATAACCTAATACCTGCATCGTAATTGCCAGTTCATGCCAATAGGCCGGCACGCCACCCTCAGCATTAACCAGCTCAACATAACTATCGCGGATCTTTTTAAATTCTGGGACGTTGATTTCTTTTTCTTTATCAAGCGCCTCATAAAGCGCAACCATTGCAGTGGCTTCTAAATACCAGATTTCATCCTGATATTTATCTTCTATATTTCCAAGTATCTCGCGGGCTGAGGAATAATTTTTCTCCTTCGCCTCGGCAAGCGACAGTGCCGACATCAGCTCAGGACTTATCAGTCCCTTTTTTTCAGCATAAGAAATATAATTTCTAAGCACTTCTGAATTCTGGTCTGTGATCGCCATATAGTGAGCAATTTCGGCTATTGCTTCACGATTGTCCATCGGACTTGTAATTAGTGAATAATTTTCTTTCTCATCAGTAAGCCGGCCTTTGTAGGTATTAAAATCGACCTTGGGCAATTTTTGATAGATACCTGCAAGTTCATCAAAAGTCATACCCAATGCAGCGGGCAGCGCATTCACAGGATCTTCACCTCGATTATACGCTTGGAGAAACTTGCTCAAGCCATCATTGCGCTCGGCATTGAAAATCAGCCAGTGGCTAAGCATCCACCCACTGGCATAAAGAGCCTCTGTATCTTGATCATTGAGAGAACCGGGAACTGCTCGCAGAAGCTCCTTTAAAGGCAGCTCTCTTTTTCCGTGTAAGCTGATCGCTCTATCAAGGGGTATGCCGCCAACGCTGAAATTACCTTTTTTATCAAATGAAACCGTAGAAAATACTTCTGCTACACCTTCACTAAACCAGTAGGGAAAATTGAATTGGCTACTTCCATAGGTTAAAAAATGCATATATTCATGGAAGAGTGTCTGACGAGCCGGGTTTCCAGGTAGATATTGGTTCCCTTTGAGGTTTATTAGGGCAAAACTCCCATGTGAAGTATTCTCAAACCTTCCAATTACTCTTCGAGAGCTCTCGCTGCCACTCACTCCCGCAAAGCTAAGTTGATCCGCCAATGCATAAATGGTGAGCTTCTGTTGGTCTGGGGAAAAACTAATATAGTTTCTCGAGAAAATACGAAATTTCTCTAAATCCTCTGCCAATTTCTGCACACGTTTCGGATTATCATTTGTGACTATACGAAAATGCTCGGTTTCAATTTCGACCAGTTTGAATTAATTAGTTTCTCTGAGCTTGTGCAACCATTGATGGCAAACAATATGGATATCGAAAAAATAACTCTCAATATTTTCCTGAAAAAATTATTTTCAGAGTAATTCATCGGAACCCCCTGTGAGGATTAATTTTTATTGAGCAATTGAAACACGAAAAAATACTGTGTAAATACAGCTATTTTATGATTTTTAATAGAACAGAAATTCGGGCTAATTATTCGACAGCCAATTTTTGGAATTTTTAGAAGCCTTCTTACCTATCCATGTCCATTATTTTAGGGGCTACAGATTTATAAGGTAACTTTTGGAAGGGATCTACCAAGTTTTAATTATTTCTTTCGATCAAAAAAATCACCACAGTTTAGAAATGACAGCATTTTTTTAGATTTCTGGATGGAACTCTATAAGCAAGCTCAAGCCAGGAAAAAAAGAAAAAAGGGAGTGGCAACCTTCAAGCGGGCTAGCGCTGTTTTGAAATTGGGAAGCGGGGCCTCGAAACTTAAGCTGATAGGCCTCAGTTCCTTTCTTTGACTCAAAAAATTCGATAAGAGCGCGTTAGTCAGCTCTCTCGGATGAAATACTTTCATCGAGAGAGCTGCACTAGCACTATTCCAGCCTGTAGAAAGTCAGGGGGATTAAACGTCCAAATTCTCCACCGCCAGGGCGTTGCTCTCGATAAAGTCGCGGCGCGGCTCTACCTGATCGCCCATGAGGGTGGTGAAAATCTGGTCTGCGGCAATGGCATCCTCCACGGTGACCTGCAGCATACGGCGGCTCTCAGGGTCCATAGTGGTCTCCCAAAGCTGCTCGGGGTTCATCTCTCCCAAGCCCTTATAGCGCTGGATACCGTAACCACGGCGGCTCTCGCCCATCAACCAGTCCATTACCTCAGGGAAACTGCCGACGGCGTGTTGTTTCTCACCACGCTGGATAAAGGCGCCCTCTTCTAACAAGCCCACCATTTTCTCACCGAGTGCACAAATAGAGGTGTACTCAGCGGAATCGAAGAACTCATGGTTGATCAGGTAGTCGCTGCCGACGCCGTGCGCCACTATGTGGATATGGGGCAGGAATAGCCCGCGCTCGGTATTTTCCTGCACGGTCACTTCATGGCGACGGGTTCCACCGCTCTCCTCATCGGCGAGCTTTTCCTGTAGCTGAGCACACCATTCAGCCACCTTCTCCTGGGATTGCAGATCCTCTTGAGAGAGGCTCGGCAAGTAGATCATGCTGCGCAGCACTTCTTCTGGATAGAGGCGGGACAGGCGATCAATCGTAGCCAGCACGCTGCGGTACTCGCCTACCAGGCTCTCCAGGGAAGCGCCAGATAGCCCAGGGGCATCCGGGTTTACGAACAGTGTGGCGCCCTCCAGGGCGGCATTGGTAAGGAACTGGGTCAGGGCGCCCTCATCCTTTAAGTACTGCTCCTGCTTGCCCTTGGAGATCTTATACAGCGGCGGCTGGGCGATATAGATATGGCCGCGCTCGATCAATTCCGGCATCTGGCGGAAGAAGAAGGTCAGCAACAGTGTGCGAATATGGGCACCGTCCACGTCCGCATCGGTCATGATGATGATGCTGTGGTAGCGCAGCTTGTCGGGGTTGAATTCGCTCTTGCCGATACCACAGCCTAGCGCGGTAATCAGGGTGCCCACTTCGGCACTGGAGAGCATCTTGTCGAAGCGCGCTTTTTCCACGTTGAGGATCTTGCCTTTCAAAGGCAGGATCGCCTGGGTGCGGCGGTCACGTCCCTGTTTGGCGGAACCCCCGGCGGAGTCACCCTCCACCAGGTAGATTTCAGATAGCGCTGGGTCCTTCTGTTGGCAGTCAGCCAGTTTGCCGGGCAGACCGGCGATATCCAGGGCGCCCTTGCGGCGGGTCATCTCACGCGCCTTGCGCGCCGCCTCACGGGCTTTCGCCGCATCGATCATCTTGGTAACGACGGACTTGGCTTCCTGGGGGTTCTCTAACAGGTAATCGTTGAAGTGCTGCCCCATCTCCTGCTCAACGGCGGGCTTCACCTCGGAGGAAACCAGCTTGTCTTTGGTTTGCGACGAGAACTTGGGGTCCGGCACTTTGACGGAAATAATCGCGGTAAGGCCTTCCCGGGCATCATCGCCAGTGGTGTTGACCTTATCCTTCTTGCCCAGGCCTTCGCGCTCAATATAGGTATTCAGGCCGCGTGTCAGGGCAGCGCGGAATCCCGCCAGGTGAGTACCGCCATCGCGCTGGGGAATATTGTTGGTGTAGCAGAAAATGCTTTCCTGGAAGCTGTCATTCCACTGTAGCGCCACCTCTACGGCAATACCGTCTTCACGCTGGCTTTGGAAGTGCAGTACCTTGTTGATGGGGGTTTTGTTCTGGTTGAGAAACTCAACGAAGGCACTCAAACCACCCTCGTATTCGTATATCTCTTCTTTAGCGCTGCGCTCATCTTTCAGCACGATGCGCACACCAGAATTCAGGAAGGACAACTCGCGCAAGCGTTTAGCCAGCACATCAAAGTGGAATTCGATATTGCTGAAGGTATCGGCAGAGGGCTTGAAATGTACCGTGGTGCCAGTGGTATCGCTATCACCCACCACTTCCAATGGCGCCTGGGGCACACCGTGATGGTAGGTTTGCTCGTGGATTTTGCCACCGCGGCGGATGGTCAACTTCAGCTCTCTGGAGAGCGCATTCACTACCGACACACCCACGCCGTGCAGTCCACCGGATACCTTATAGGTATTGTCATCGAACTTACCACCGGCATGCAGCACGGTCATAATCACTTCTGCGGCGGAAACCCCTTCTTCCGAATGGATTTCTGTGGGAATACCCCGGCCATTATCAGAGACGGAGATCGACTCATCTGGATGGATAGTTACGCGAATCTCGTCGCAATGGCCAGCCAGTGCTTCGTCGATGGAGTTGTCGACCACCTCAAAAACCATATGATGCAGGCCGGTGCCATCGTCGGTATCACCGATATACATTCCGGGGCGCTTGCGCACCGCATCCAGGCCTTTAAGTACCTTGATACTGCTCGAGTCATAGCTTTGCTGCTCTGACATTTATTCGCTCCATTCAACTTATTGTGCGGCCGATGCCTCGGCGCTGATATTCCCATGTTCCACGTGGAACACTTTTGGGCAATTCCAAGGGGCTTCGAGCTGTCGCCAGGGGCGGCTCGTAGTGCCCTCATCTATTCCGGTTACCAGTACCTGGCTGGCACAACGGCCAACCCACTGGGCAAAAACTTGTTGATTGTGATCATCCAACTCCGCCGGCAAATCGTCCACAAGGAACACCGGTTTCTCCCGGTGGCGACACACCAGTTGCGCCATAGCCGTGCGTACGGCGCATACCAGCATCTTTTGCTGGCCTCGCGACAAAACATTGTGTGCTGGCTCACCCGCTACGGTAAATCGAAGATCGGCTCTGTGGGGCCCCGTGCGGGTATGCCCCTGATTGAGATCCCCTTCCCGGGACTCCCTCAGTGCCTCAGCCAGGGCAGTTTCCTTACGCCAACCCCGCCGGTAACTGATATCTACACGATTCAACAGGCTCTGTGGTAATTCATCCAGCAGGGCAGTCACGGCTGCCTGTAACTCCTGAAATTGGCCAAGGCGCAGGGTGTCCACCCTCTCGCCGCTCTGGGCCAATTGATGCTCCCAAATCCCAATCGCCTCCGCGTCGATTTTACCACGTCGCAACAAGG
This sequence comes from Microbulbifer sp. CnH-101-G, assembly GCF_052466775.1. Lineage (NCBI taxonomy): Bacteria > Pseudomonadati > Pseudomonadota > Gammaproteobacteria > Cellvibrionales > Microbulbiferaceae > Microbulbifer > Microbulbifer sp. CnH-101-G. The sequence goes on along the minus strand of NZ_CP174292.1, from coordinate 3,938,957 downwards.
CATTTCGCTGCTTCAATGCGATTTGATAGTTTTTCCACTCCTGGGCAAAGAGATGTTCCACGTGGAACACTGTCCAATCCAGGAGTCGCCTGCGTACCCCTGGCCCTCCATCCAGAGCGGCGAAACTATCACTATTAATCAGTTGCAAAGGTAAACAGTTAGCCAGTTGTGAGCTGGACTCAGCCGCTGCCTGATTAATACGCACACGACCACCACCATCGGCCAGGCGTTCGACTCCAAGGTTGAAGCCCGTATCCAACTGGGTAAAAACAGTGAGCCCTGAATGATCATGCCGGATAACCGATTTGTGCTGGCGAGATCGAAAGGAGCGGCCTGTTGCCAACATATGTACAGCTTCAAGGATCGAGGTCTTGCCGCTGCCATTGACGCCACAAAACAGGTTGACCCCCGTATCCAAAAGCAGGTCGGCGTGGGAGATGTTGCGAAAATTGGAAATGAGAAGGCGGCTCAGTGCCATGAACCCTTCCGCTTGTTAGCCGGGGAAATTCCCGCGGTGAAATCCAGATAAAATACCAGATAAAACAAAGGGACCGCTTGTTGATGATGCAAAGCGGTCCCTTCCCGTTTGTGAGCCAAGTGCTGGTTAGCCAGACTTACAGGCGCATCGGCATAATCACATAGAGGGCGTCACCGTCCTCAGGTTGCTGCAGCAGAGCACTACTGTTGGCATCCGCCAGGCTGATACGAATCTGGTCGCTATGAATAGCACCGGTAACGTCGAGCAGATAGGAAACGTTGAAGCCAATTTCCATAGGCTCCCCCACGTAATCCACCATCATTTGCTCTTCTGCCTCCTCCTGTTCGGGGTTGTTGGCCACAATCTGCAACAGCCCTTCGGAGACTTGCAAACGCACCCCGCGGTATTTCTCATTGGAGAGAATCGCTGCCCGGGAGAAAGCCTGACGCAAGCCCTGACGATCGGCATAAACCACATTGCCCGCACCCCGCGGCAGCACGCGCTCGTAATCCGGGAATTTTCCATCCACCAGTTTGGAGGTGAAGGTGAACTGGCCACTCATCACACGGATATGATTGTTGCCTAATACCACCTGCGCCTGCACGTCGGTATCTTCCAGCAGGCGGCCCAATTCCAGCACCCCCTTGCGCGGTACAATCGCCTGGATCGGCTCCGATACATTCAAGCCCGGGGCATCGCGATCACACAGGGCCAGGCGGTGCCCGTCCGTTGCAACCGCACGCAACTGCTGTGGGCGACATTCCAACAGCAGGCCATTCAGGTAGTAGCGCACGTCCTGCTGGGCCATGGCAAAGCTAGTGGCCTCGATCAGGCGTCGAATCTCGCGCTGGGAGATATCGAAACGGGTCTGGGCGCTGGCCTCCTCCTGATTGGGGAAGTCCGCTGCGGGTAGAGTCGATAACTGAAAACGGCTGCGACCGCTGCGCAATACCAGGCGCTCACCGTCGCGCTCAAACTTTAGTTCAGCGCCATCAGGCAGTGAGCGACAGATATCCAGTAACTTGCGTGCTGGGACGGTGACTTCGCCTTCCATCTCCACGCCGTCCACCGGCAGGCGGCCGACAATCTCCACTTCGAGATCTGTACCGGTCAGGGACAACTCCTGACCTTGTAATTGCATCAATACATTGGCCAGGACCGGTAGGGTCTGGCGCTTCTCAACGACACCGGCTACCAGTTGTAGGGGCTTCAGCAGGGCGTCCCGGCTCACATTGAATTTCATCGGTAGTTTCGCCTTGTTTGTCAGTTATTCGATTAAGTGGTCAACGACCGTGTCAGTAACTTTACGTCCTCGCGGATATCCGCGTCAGACTCCTGCAATTCGCGAATTTTACGGCAGGCGTGCAAAACCGTGGTGTGGTCTCGCCCGCCAAAAGCATCGCCAATCTCCGGCAAACTGTGGTTGGTCAACTCTTTGGCCAGAGACATGGCCACCTGGCGCGGACGCGCCACAGAGCGACTGCGGCGCTTGGACAACAGGTCGGCCACCTTGATCTTGTAGTATTCGGCTACCACACGCTGGATGTTGTCTACGCTCACCAGGCGGTCCTGCAGAGCGAGGAGATCCTTGAGCGCCTCGCGCACCAAGACATCGTCAATGGCGCGGCCAGTAAACTGGGCGTTGGCAATCACCCGGCGCAGGGCACCCTCCAGCTCACGCACATTGGAGCGAATTCGCTGGGCGATAAAGAAAGCGGAATCGTGCGGCAGCTCAACACCAAATTGCTCCGCTTTCTTCATTAATATGGCTACGCGGGTTTCCAGTTCCGGCGGCTCCACCGCCACGGTGAGACCCCAGCCAAAGCGGGATTTGAGGCGCTCTTCCAGTCCATCGATCTCTTTCGGGTAGCGATCACAAGTGAGGATGATCTGCTGTCCCCCCTCAAGAAGCGCATTAAAGGTGTGGAAAAACTCTTCCTGGGAGCGCTCCTTGCCGGCAAAAAACTGGATGTCATCAATCAACAGCGCATCCACCGAGCGGTAATAGCGCTTAAAGTCGCTGATGGCGTTGAGCTGCAGCGCCTTCACCATATCCGCAACAAAGCGCTCGGAGTGCAGGTAGACTACCTTGGCGTTGGGATTGCGCTCCAATAGCGCATTGCCCACTGCGTGCATCAAGTGTGTTTTACCCAGGCCCACGCCACCGTATATAAAGAGTGGGTTATAGGCGCCACCGGGATTGTCGGAGATTTGCTGGGCAGCGGCCAAGCCAAGCTGATTGGACTTACCTTCGACAAAGGATTTAAAAGTGAAATTACGATTGAGGGAACTGCCGTGTTTTATAGCGCCCTCAACTTCAACCTGGCGCGCAGGCTGTTCCGGGATAGAACGCATCATATCGTTCATTACCGCCGGACGGATATCGGATACCGCCTGCTCACCCTTGCTCATTTGTCGGGAATTTGTCTCCTCTTCCAGTGCCGGATGAGGATTAGCACCAAAACCACCGCCCATTGGGGGCTGCGTGGGAACAGGAGTTGCAGGAGTCTCCACTTGGTTCATATACCCCTGGGAAGCCACAGGGGAGACCACTCCCGCTGGCGTAGAGGGGAAATCCACGGGGTTCGAAGAGGTACTGTGCGCCATTGATGGCGCCACAGTATTAGAGGGCGGTGCCGTTGGTGGCATAGGTGTTGGAGCTGGTGCTGCCTCCATCGCAGAGCGGTTGCGTTGGAAACGTGCGGGGCGTCGCGCTGTAATCTCCAGCCCCACTTGTAGTGGCTGCCCCGGAGAGAACTGATGTACCAGCTCGCGGATACGATGAAGGAATTTACCGCCAACCCAGTCCAGTACGAAGCGATTTGGTGCGACCAAGCGCAGCTCACCCTCCGCACACGCGGGATTGACACGCAGCGGCCTGATCCAGGTGTTGAACTGCTGAGATGGCAGTTCATCCTGTAAACAGTTCGCGCACTGCTTCCAAACGGATTCAGTCAAGAAACCCCCCAAAAACCCCAAAATGGTAAGACCACGGAGACAACGGCATGACAGGGCTGAAACGCCCGAGCCGTCAAATAAGATCGGCGCAGTATACCTTTCCGTCGATGGGTTATCCACAAGAAAGCATCGATCTGTTGAAAAAATTAAGTAAAAAGGTCCATGCAATCAAGTATTTGCGCAACAATTAGACAGGCAAAGCGCGCATGTCGACACACTTATCCACAGGTCTCTGTGCATATCTTGGGATCAATCGGTGGGCATCGCCAAATATTTCAGGCAACTCAAGGGCTTGATAAACTGGCGTGATAGGAACCCGTAATTTAGGTGATAAACAAGCCGAATTTACCCGGCCTGTGCGTTGCTTTCACTGCTGCCTTTCTATACAATCCGCGGCCTTCGCAGCGCGTAGCTCCGTCTGCGCCGGCTCTGTGCCGGACCGGAGCCCAGGCCGCGGCCGGGGATGGTCCCGAGAAATCTTGAACACAAAGTCTCAGGTAGCAAGACTATGAAACGCACATTTCAACCCAGCAATTTGAAGCGCAAACGCACTCACGGTTTCCGCGCTCGTATGGCAACTAAAAACGGCCGTAAAATCCTGGCCCGCCGTCGCGCTAAAGGCCGCAAAGTACTGTCTGCATAATTTCTCTTCTTTTAGAGACCTCTTTTATGCAGCAGGCGCGCAGCAGCTTCGGATTTGCCAAGACGCTGCGCCTGCTTAATGCGGCGCAGTATCGCAAGGTTTTCAATGAAAACGTTGTGCGCGCCGCGCATCCCCACCTTTTGATTCTCGCCTGCCCTAGTGACTTGGAACACCCGCGCCTCGGCCTGGTAATCGCCAAGAAGCATGTGCGCAATGCCTCCGATCGCAATCGAATCAAGCGAATCACCCGCGAAACTTTCCGCCTGCAGCAACACCAGTTGCCGCCGCTGGATGCTGTGGTATTGGCGCGACCTGGGGTTGCAGATCTGGATAAGGCCGCACTGGCAAAGACACTAAACAAGCTCTGGCGCAAGCTGGCCAAGCGCGCGCAACAGCCACAATCGAAGTCATGAAGTGGCTGCTGATCAAGTTGATACACGTATATCGCTATCTGGCCAGCCCTTGGGTAGGCAACCAATGCCGCTTTTACCCAACCTGCTCCCGCTACTCCGAAGAGGCTATTGAGACTCACGGAGCCTTAAAAGGGGGTTATTTAACCGCGCGCCGCCTTATAAAATGCCACCCCTGGCACCCAGGTGGGTTGGACCCGGTTCCCCCCACCAAACACAAGAACACGCTCTAGGTATTAAGATGGATTGGCAACGCTATACGCTGCTTGGTGGAATTCTCGCGGTTCTCCTGGCACTTATCTTCCAGTGGAATGCATTTCAAGAGCAGCACACTCCTGAACTCGACCGCGAAACCATAGTACACAACGATGTACAAAGCGGCAGCCAGATCCCGGCGCAGACCAGCGACAACGGCAATGGCGATGTGCCCCAACTGGAGTCCCAGGCGCCAGCAGAGACAGGCACCGATAGCGGCGAGCGCACGCTCATCCATGTCACCACCGATGTGTTTGATCTTCTGATCGATCCCCGTGGCGGAGATATCGTTAAGGTCGCCCTGCGGCAGTTCCAGGAAAAGCTGGATACACCGGACCAGCCCTTAATCCTGTTAAACCAGACCCGCTATCACACCTATATCGCCCAGAGTGGTCTGATCGGTAACAACGGCACCGATAGCGCCGCCGGCCGTCCCTTGTTCAAGGTTGAAAAGACCAACTACGCCATGGTCGAAGGGCAGGATCAGCTGGTTGTGGACCTGACCCTGCAGCAAGAAGGCGCAAATATCACCAAGCGCTACACCTTCAAGCGTGGCGACTACCTCGTCCAGGTGGCCTACCTGGTGGATAACACCAGCGCCAAGCCCTGGTCCGCCGCTATGTTCGGCCAGATCAAGCGCGATGCCAGTGAGCCGGTGACGGATACCGGTTTTGGTATGTCACCCTTCCTCGGCGCTGCCCTGCACACCAACGAAGAAAATTACTTCAAGCAGGATTTTGAGGAAATCGCCGAGAAGCCCACCAAAGAAACCATTGAAGGCGGCTGGGTAGCCATGGTGCAGCACTATTTCCTCAGTGCCTGGATCCCCCCTCAGGACGAGCGCAATACCTTTGAGCTGCGCGAGCTATCCAACGGACTATTCCGTATGGGCTTCACCGCCCAGCCGGTGCAAATTCCCGCCGCTACCCAGGGTGAGCTGAGCGCCTCTTTCTATGCTGGTCCGAAAGACGTCTACCGACTGGAGGAGATCTCCCCCTATCTGGACCTGACCGTAGACTACGGTTGGCTCTGGTGGATCGCCAAGCCGCTGTTCCGTGTACTGCACTTTATCCAGGAACATATCGTCAGCAACTGGGGCTGGGCGATTATCCTGCTCACCGTATTTATCAAGACTCTGCTACTGCCGCTGTCCGCCGCAGGCACCAAGTCTATGGCGCGCATGCGCAAATTCGCTCCGCAGATGAAAAAGCTACAGGAGCAGTACAAGGACAATCGTCAGAAGTTGGCGGAAGAGACCATGAAGCTCTACCGCCGCGAGAAGATCAATCCCATGGGGGGCTGCCTGCCGATCCTGCTGCAGATGCCGGTGTTTATCGCCCTCTACTGGATGCTCACCGAGACCGTAGAGCTGCGCCACGCGCCCTGGATCTTCTGGATTCACGACCTGTCGGCGAAGGACCCCTATTTCATCCTGCCAGTACTGATGGGCCTATCCATGTGGTTTATGCAGAAGCTGAACCCGGCCCCCACCGACCCGACCCAGGCCCGTATCATGCAGCTGATGCCGGTGATGATGACGGTGTTCTTCCTGTGGTTCCCGGCTGGCCTGGTCCTGTACTGGATCGCCAACAACCTGATCACCATCGGTCAAACCTGGTATATCAACAAGCAGGTGGATGCAGGAAAATACTGATCAAGTATCCACAGATCACAAACAACAAGGGCCGCAACAGCGGCCCTTTTCCGTTATGTCGAGTACACTCAGCCGATGACACAACAAAGCCTTAATCGTGACACCATCGCCGCCGTCGCCACCGCACCGGGGCGCGGTGGTATCGGTGTAATCCGCCTCTCAGGCCCCAAAGCCCTGCCCATTGCCCAGCAAATCTGTGGGGATAAACCACTCAAAGCGCGCTATGCCCATTACCGGGATTTTTGCCACAGTGAGCGGCTGATAGACCAGGGACTCGCCCTATTTTTCCCAGGCCCCAACTCCTTTACCGGAGAGGATGTGGTGGAACTGCAAGGCCACGGGGGCCCGGTCATTCTCGATGAACTGCTAAAGGCAACGATCGAACTGGGGGCCCGCCAGGCACGCCCCGGTGAGTTTTCCGAGCGCGCCTTCCTCAACGATAAAATGGATCTCACCCAAGCCGAAGCGATCGCCGATCTGATCGATGCCGGTAGTACTCAAGCGGCACGCAATGCCATGCGTTCACTACAGGGCGCTTTTTCCGACAAGATCGAAGACCTTGTGGAAAGCCTTACCCACCTGCGTATCTATGTGGAAGCCGCCATCGATTTTCCCGAAGAGGAGATCGACTTTCTCGCCGATGGCAAGGTGGATGCGGATATCCAGGCCCTACTGGCGCAAATGGCTGGCGTGGAAGCCCAGGCGCGCCAGGGCGCCATTATGCGAGAGGGTATGCGAGTGGCCATTGCCGGGCGCCCCAATGCCGGCAAGTCGAGTCTGCTCAATGCCCTTGCGGGTCGCGATACCGCCATCGTCACCGATATCGCCGGCACCACCCGCGATATCTTGCGGGAAGATATCCACATTGACGGCATGCCCCTGCAGTTCGCCGATACCGCCGGTCTGCGGGATGCGCCGGACAAGGTAGAGCAGATCGGAATCGAGCGAGCCTGGGAGGAGATTCACCAGGCGGATCGGGTGCTCCTGGTAATGGATGCAGAACAACTCCACTCACTGGACCCGGCAGAGGCCTGGCCGGAGTTTACCCACCAGCTTCAGGACTTAGACAAGCTCACACTGGTACTGAATAAAATTGATCTCAGCGATTACAGTGCCGGACTCCAAGCCCACACTGAAGGCGTGCCGGTAATCGCCATCAGCGCCAAGACCGGTGCGGGCCTCGAAGCGCTGAAGGAGCATTTAAAACAGTCTATCGGCTTCAGTGGCGCTGCCGAAGGCAACTTTAGCGCGCGGAGAAGGCATTTAGAGGCACTTGAGCGGGCCCGCGCTTTTATCGAGCAAGGCTCCCAGCAGCTTCACAGTCACGGTGCCGGTGAGTTACTTGCGGAAGACTTGCGTCAGGCCCAGCAGGCACTGGGGGAAATCACCGGCACAGTGAGCGCGGACGAGCTGCTCGGAAAGATCTTCGGTAGCTTCTGTATCGGTAAGTAGCTTCTGTATCGGTAAATAAGCGCATAGATTCAAAGGTATTCGACCCGCAACTTATCCAATTTGGGACGCTAGCAAATAGCGTCCTCTTCTCTATCCTATCTCCCTACTCTTCCCTCTTCTTATTCTTCTCATTCTCCTTCTGGCACAAGTTCCACACCTCTTGCTCACAGGAAGAGCCCAGATCTATCCTAAGTTGCTAAAAAAGTTCTATTTAATCCCCAGCTTTCCCGCATATTTTCCACGAAATAGGTGAGAAATAAGCTTGAAGCCGCGGTTTAAATGGCTGTTGAGGGAAAGAAGTTATACATGTCCACGGGGATTTCCCGTGGATAAGCTTATTGGCAGTTATCTCACCATTAACCCACACCCATCCAATGGGTATATGCACAGATTTATACATTATTCTCAACTACTCACAGGTCCCCCCCAGAAATCCCGGGTAAAGCACAACAAGCACTAGTCGAAAAAAACTGACTGTGGGCAAAAGAGGGGATAAGCACCTGCAAAATAGAACAACGGTATGATGATAACTTCCTAAGAACGGTAGATGAGGCAAAGTTGTCCCAAGTTTTCACAGCCTCATACCGCGGTTACCCCTGTGTCCACCAAGGGTTTGTCGGCAGGGTTTTCATCTCCATAACTTATTGTTTTTAAAAGTTTTTTTGAGCTTATACCGGATTGGTCGCAACCTAATAAAAACAACAAATATAAAAAAATACTCTTTAAGATATACATATATTCATTAATAAGAGTATTTAAGAAAGCTAGACATCGTTTTGAGATTCATCCCTCTAAGGGGGTCAATCGATTAAAAGTTGATACTCAAGAAAAGAGAGAGAAAGACAGAGGCAGAGGTTTCCTGAACAGCATGAATAAAGCCAATTGCTGAGGACTCTTACTGACTATAAAATGTGCGCCCCAAGTTGTAACCAGTAGCAGCCACTATGGATTTTCCCAAAACCTATGATGTGATCGTGATCGGCGGAGGCCACGCGGGTACCGAAGCCTCCCTGGCAGCCGCACGAATGGGAGCCTCTACCCTGCTGCTGACTCACAACATCGAAACTCTCGGACAAATGTCCTGCAATCCAGCCATTGGTGGCATAGGCAAGAGCCACCTGGTGAAGGAAGTGGATGCCCTCGGTGGCGCTATGGCAACCGCAACTGACCTGGGTGGTATCCAGTTCAGGGTACTGAATGCCCGCAAGGGGCCAGCTGTACGGGCAACCCGCGCTCAGGCCGACAGGGCCCTGTATCGCGCGGCCATCCGCTCAATCCTGGAAGCTCAAGAAAACCTGGAGATCTTCCAACAGGCGGCGGATGATCTGATTGTCGAAGGCGAACGCGTGGTCGGGGTTGTCACCAATGCTGGCGTGCGCTTCCGCGCTAGGACAGTGGTACTGACCGCCGGGACCTTCCTCGGCGGCCGAATTCATATTGGATTGGAAAACCATGCCGGTGGCCGCGCTGGAGATCCACCTTCGATTGCTCTGGCGGACCGCCTGCGCGAATTGCCCTTCCGCGTCGATCGCCTGAAAACCGGTACGCCTCCCCGCATTGATGCCCGCTCTGTAGATTTCAGTGGGTTGGAGGAGCAATGGGGGGATGCTCCCACTCCGGTGATGTCTTACCTGGGCAGCCGCGACCAACACCCGCGCCAGATCTGTTGCTGGATTACCCACACCAATGCCCGCACCCATGAAATTATCCAGGGTGGACTCGATCGCTCGCCCATGTATTCCGGTGTGATTGAGGGGATTGGCCCGCGCTATTGCCCCTCCATCGAGGACAAGGTGCACCGTTTTGCGGACAAAGACAGCCACCAGGTGTTTATCGAGCCCGAGGGGCTGACTACCAACGAGCTGTACCCCAACGGTATTTCCACCAGTCTGCCCTTCGATGTGCAGATTGAGCTGGTGCATTCCATCAAGGGCTTTGAAAAGGCGCATATCACCCGCCCGGGCTATGCGATTGAGTACGATTTCTTCGATCCGCGGGATCTACTGCCCTCCCTGCAGACCAAATTTATCCAGGGGCTCTACTTTGCCGGCCAGATCAATGGCACCACCGGCTACGAGGAAGCGGCCGCCCAGGGTCTCCTGGCTGGCGCCAATGCCGCCCTGCAGGCCCAGGAGCGCGAAGCCTGGTCACCGCGCCGGGACGAGGCCTACCTGGGCGTGCTTGTGGATGACTTGATCACCAGTGGCACCAAAGAGCCCTACCGCATGTTTACCAGCCGCGCGGAATACCGCCTGCTGCTGCGCGAGGACAACGCCGACTTGCGTCTGACTGAAAAGGGTCGCGAATTGGGTTTGGTCGACGATACCCGCTGGGCTGCATTCAGCGAAAAGCGTGAAGCTATCGCCAGGGAAACCCAGCGTCTGCAGGAGACCTGGGTGCATCCCAAGACGCCCCAGGCCGCCTCTGTAGAAACCAAGTTGCCGCAGCCATTGGCTCGGGAATACAGCCTGATGGACCTATTGCGCCGCCCGGAGCTGGGCTATGGGGATGTGGCGGGCCTTAAAGGGGAAGCGATAACCGACGAACAGGTTGCCGAGCAGGTGGAGATCTCGGCCAAGTACGCCGGCTATATCGATCGCCAGCGCGAGGAAATCGAGCGCTTGCAAGCCTATGAAGACACCCCGATCCCGGCGGACTTCGACTACAGCGATATTTCTGGTCTGTCCAATGAGGTTAAGCAAAAGCTGGGTGAGACCCGCCCGGATACATTGGCGCGGGCCTCGCGGATTCCGGGCGTGACCCCGGCATCTATCTCACTGCTGTTGATCCAGTTGAAAAAGCGCGGGCTGCTCAAGCGCAAAAAATCGGTATAAATTGGTTTTCCACAGGGTATCCCGCGAGACCCTGCGGGGGGATTTGAATTTCGCGGGAATACTGGGGGATAGACCCATTTCTCACTCAATGGAACAGTTTCGCCCGCGCCTGCACAAGGCAGCGGCTCAGATGTCGGTTGTACTGAGCGACCGGCAGCAGGACCAGTTACTGGAATACCTGGCGCTGTTTGCCCGCTGGAACAGTGCCTACAACCTGTCCGCCATACGCGATCCAGAACAGATGCTGGAGCGCCATATTATCGACAGTCTCAGTGTGGTAAACCTCTGTGGCGAGGGCCCCTTAATCGATGTGGGCAGCGGAGGTGGACTGCCGGGCATCCCCCTGGCCATTGTCCATCCCGAGCGCTCTATCACCCTACTCGACAGTAACGGCAAAAAGACCCGCTTCCTGTTCCAGGTGGCCAGCACCCTGCCCCTGCCCAATGTCACCGTGGTCAATGAGCGGGTGGAGGCTTTTGTGCCGGAGCAACCTTTTGCTGGCGTAGTCTCTCGCGCCTTTGCTTCCATCGAGGATATGGTCAATGGCAGCGAGCATATGCTGGCCCCCACTGGTCGCTTTTACGCCATGAAAGGCAAGTTGCCGGAGGATGAGTTGAGCGCTCTGCCAAAAGGCATTAAGGTCGAGCAGGTGCACCGTTTGTCGGTGCCCAGTTGCGACGGCGAGCGCCATCTGATCCAGCTCTGCCGCACAGAATAATTGAATAATTTGGTGGGTTTATCACCCGCCATATAGCTTTCCCGTTCCTGGGAGCTCACCAGCCGTGGCCAGAAGCCGAGCCGGCGTCGGGGCAATCGCACCCGCAAACAACAAAGGACAAGAATCTTGAGCAAGATATTTGCTGTGGCCAACCAGAAAGGCGGGGTTGGCAAGACCACTACCTGCGTCAACCTGGCCGCATCTTTGGTTGCCAACAAGCGGCGCGTATTGCTGATCGACCTGGACCCCCAGGGCAATGCCACCATGGGCAGTGGTGTGGATAAAAGTGACCTGCAGGTGTCCGGTTACGATGTGCTGGCCGCTGAATTGCCTGTGGAGCAGGCCATTGTCTCCACAGAAAGCGGGTTTGATTTAATCCCCGGCAACGGCGATTTGTCTGCGGCAGAGGTGGAGTTACTCAATCTGGAGGGGCGCGAATCCCGTTTGCGCAATGCTCTTTCCACAGTCGTCAGTCGCTACGATTACGTGATTATCGACTGCCCGCCGTCTTTGAATATGCTCACAGTGAACGCCCTTTGTGTGGCTCACGGCGTGTTAATTCCTATGCAGTGCGAATACTACGCGCTGGAAGGCCTTTCGGCGCTGGTCGATACCATCACTCAGATTCAACAGGCCGCCAATCCAGACCTGAAAATCGAGGGTATCCTGCGCACTATGTACGACCCGCGTAACAGCCTCACCAGTGAGGTATCGGCGCAGTTGCAGGAGTTCTTTGGCGATCGTCTGTACCGCACCTGTATCCCGCGCAATGTGCGCCTGGCGGAAGCGCCTAGTTTTGGTAAGCCGGCGTTGGATTACGATCGCCACTCCAAAGGCGCTATCGCTTACCTGGCACTGGCTTGCGAAATTAATCGCCGCCATCCCGCCAGTCAATCTTCCAACAAGAAAACCCGCCCTGTGGCGGAAGCGGTATAAGGGGTAATTACTATGGCCGCGAAGCGCAAAGGACTGGGACGGGGTTTATCCCACCTGATCAGCAATAACGCCAGCAGCGCGATTGCCGAGGTCACCGGTGACACGGAAACTGAAGCTGCTGTAGCCGATGGAGAGTTAAAAGAGCTGCCGATCGAGTTTTTACAGCGCGGTCGCTATCAGCCGCGCCGGGATTTTCCACAGGAATCCCTGCAGGAGCTGGCGGACTCCATTCGTGCCCAGGGCATTATGCAGCCGATTGTCGTACGCGGCATTGGTGAACAGAGTTACGAGATTATCGCCGGTGAACGGCGCTGGCGCGCTGCCCAGTTGGCCGGGTTGGAAAAGGTGCCGGCAATAGTGCGCAGTGTCTCCGATGAAGCCGCTATCGCCATGGCGCTGATTGAGAATATTCAGCGCGAAGACCTGAACCCGGTGGAGGAAGCCGTAGCCCTCAAGCGCCTACAGGATGAATTCAAGCTGACCCAGCAGGAAGTGGCTGATGCAGTGGGTAAATCCCGTACCGCAGTGACCAACCTACTGCGGTTGTTGAGCCTCAGTGAAGAAGTGCGTACTTTTCTCGAGCGCGGAGACCTGGAGCTGGGCCACGCCAAGGCGCTGCTCGGTCTCTCCGGCGCCACCCAGCGCTCTGCCGCACGCCAGGTTGTCGAGCGCAGCCTCACTGTGCGACAAACAGAAGCGCTGGTGCGTCGCCTGCAACAGCCGGCCACCCCGGCAGCGGAAAAACCCAAGCCCGACCCCAATATCCGCCGTCTTACCGAGCGCCTGGCGGAAAAGGTCGGTGTGCCCGTCTCTATCGATCACAACGAAAAGGGCAATGGTCGCCTGGTGCTGAAATTCACCAACCTGGAAGAGCTAGATGGAATCCTCGCCCACCTGGGTTACGCCGAGGATTGAGGCCTTGGCGAAATGCGCGCCCTAGTGGCGCGCGCAATAACTGTTGGCAAATACTCACTGCGCCGAGCCATTCCACCCAAAACCTCCCGAAAATCAAATAAGTTGACGACATTTGCCGGTTGAATCGGGGATGCTGTTGCAGCATAATTCGCACGCCCAAATTTTGGGCGGACAGCGCAAAAAAAGTCGGCTTATCCCGTCTATGACTAAACCCCCGGTATTACGAATTGCCGCGGTACAGCTTCTGCTGGTATCGCTGGCCAGTGCGGTACTGCACTTGAGTGGCAAACCGGTGACGGCGCTCTCTGTATTTATTGGTGGTGCCCTGTGCGCACTGCCCGGAGCATATTTTGGCAGGCGCGCCTTTCGCGATAGCGGTGCGCGCGCGGCCCATCGCGTGGTAGGCAATTTCTACCGCGCGGAAACCGGCAAATTTATATTGACCATGGCGGGTTTTGCGGCAGTTTTTGCCACCGTCAAGCCGCTGAATGCGGCAGCGCTTTTTATCAGCTACGTCCTCTGTGTAATCGTGCAGTGGATTATGGTGGCGCGCATGGTCCGCTAGCCGGCGGATAAGAAAAAAGAATTCTTACTTTTACGATTGTTGAGGAACTATGGCGGGCGAAGCTCTAACTGCGACGGGGTATATCCAACACCACCTGCAAAATATGACTTACGGCAAGTTGCCGGCCGGTTACACCCGCGCCGATGGCTCTGTGCTTAGTGAGTCCACCTGGACTATGGCGCATTCCTCTCAGGAAGCCGCAGATATGGGCTTTTGGGCCCTACATGTGGATACCCTGGGTTGGTCTATCGGCCTCGGTCTGATTTTCTGTTTCCTGTTTGCCCGCGCCGCCAAGAAGGCCAGCGTGGACAAGCCCACCGGTTTCCAGAGTTTTGTGGAGCTGGTCACCGAGTTTATCGACAAACTGGTTAAGGAAACCTTCCCCCACCGCAACACCATGGTTGCCCCGATGGCGCTAACCATTTTTGTGTGGGTCTTCCTGATGAACCTGATGGATCTGGTACCGGTCGACTGGCTGCCCATGGCCGCCGCCAAGATTTCCGGCAACGATCACCTCTTCTTTAAAGTGGTTCCGACCACCGACCCCAATGCCACCCTGGGTATGGCGCTGGCGGTATTCGCGCTGATGATTTTCTTCAGTATTCGCGAGAAAGGTGCGCTGGGCTTCCTAAAAGAGCTGACTCTGCACCCTTTCCATACCGGCAAGCTGTTCTTTGACATCCTGCTGATCCCGGTCAACTTCCTGCTGGAAGCCGTGTCCCTGATCGCCAAACCGATCTCCCTGGGCCTGCGTCTGTTTGGAAACCTCTACGCCGGTGAAATGATCTTTATCCTGATCGCGATTGTCTTTGGCGTTGGTGTCCTCGGCTTTATCGGTGCGGGCCTCCTGCACATGGGCTGGGCGATTTTCCACGTGCTGGTCATCGTGCTGCAGGCGTTCGTGTTTATGGTATTGAGCACCGTGTACATGGCGATGGCGCACCATCGCGACGATGAGCACGAGCACGATCAATAAGTTTCTTTAACCCTTTTTTCGACCTTTACAACAACTCTTTAACTTTGATTTGGAGAACACAATGGAAGCATTAGGTCTGGTTTACATCGCAAGTGCACTGCTGATCGGTCTGGGCGCCCTGGGCACCGCAATCGGTTTCGGTACCCTGGGTGGCAAACTGCTGGAAGGTTCCGCTCGTCAGCCTGAACAGGCTCCGGCTCTGCAGGGCAAAATGTTCCTGATGGCTGGTCTGCTTGACGCGGTTCCGATGATCGGTGTTGGTATCGCTATGTACCTGATCTTCGCCGTCGCTCCTGGTCTGGTTTAATTACGCCGTTCCAATTGCCCTTAACCCTATTTAAAGAGCAAGAGGTGTCGGTGTGAATATCAACCTGACTCTAATCGGCCAGTCGATCACATTCCTGTTTTTCGTCTGGTTTTGCTGGAAGTTTGTTTGGCCGCCACTTTTGGGCGTGATGAAAGAGCGTGAGAAAAAGATCGCAGATGGTCTTGCTGACGCCGAGCACGCGCAGAAAGACCTGGAACTGGCCAAGCGTAAAGCTGCCGAGCAGCTGAAAGAAGCCAAAGATCAGGCGAGCGAGATTATCGATGGCGCCAACAAGCGCGCCAATCAGATCATCGATGAAGCAAAGCAGTCTGCGCATGCCGAGGGCGACCGCCTGAAAGCTGCGGCCAAAGCTGAGATCGACCAAGAAGTGAATCGCGCTAAAGAGCAACTGCGCAGCCGTGTGGCAGACCTGTCTGTCCTGGGTGCGGAGAAGATTCTCGCGGTCAATATCGACGCTAAGGCGCACGACGACCTGATCGACAAACTGGCAGCCGAGCTGTAAGCGAGGAACCCCATGGCGGAACTCAGCACACTGGCCCGGCCCTACGCTAAAGCCGCATTTGCCTATGCGCAGCAAGCCTCCAACCTCGGTGGTTGGAGCGCTGCGCTGGAAACCGCGGCGGCGGTCAGCCAGAACGAAAAAGTGCGTGAGCTGCTGGATAACCCACAGCTCACCAGTGAAGAGCGCGCAGATAAATTCCTGTCGATCTGTTCAGACGAGCTCGGCGAGCACGGAAAGAACTTCATCCGGTTGCTGGCGGAAAACCACCGCCTGCAGCTGCTGCCGGAAATTTCCGAGCTGTTCGAAGAGCTGAAAGCGCAGGCGGAAGCCACCCTCGAGGTGGAAGTTGTTTCCGCGCAAGCCCTGAGCGATGCACAGGCTCAAGCGCTGAGCCAGAAACTCAGCGCGATGTTTGAACGCGAAATACATCTGCACAGCTCGGTGGACGAGAGCCTGCTGGGCGGCGCGATCATCCGTGCCGGTGATACAGTCATCGACGGTTCCGTACGCGGACGTCTGGCCAAGCTCGCCGAGGCGATGAACTCCTAAATTACTCTCCCCGACGGCGTCAGCCGGCGGGGGACTTGAGGAACAGAGCATGCAGCAACTGAATCCCTCTGAGATCAGTGAAATCATCAAGAGCCGCATCGAAAATCTCGATGTGAGCACTGAAGCCCAAAATGAGGGCACCATTGTTTCCGTATCCGACGGCATCATCCGCATCCACGGCCTGGCCGACGTGATGTACGGTGAGATGATCGAGTTCGAAGGCGGCGTTTACGGTATGGCGCTGAACCTGGAGCGCGACTCCGTTGGTGCTGTAATCCTGGGCGACTACAAATCCCTGGCCGAAGGTCAGAAGTGTCGTTGTACCGGCCGTATCCTGGAAACCCCGGTTGGTCCGGAACTGCTCGGCCGCGTTGTAGACGCGCTGGGTAACCCGATCGACGGCAAGGGCCCGCTGAACAACAAGCTGACCGACGCGGTAGAAAAGGTAGCGCCTGGCGTTATCGCCCGTCAGTCCGTTGACCAGCCTGTACAAACCGGTCTGAAAGCGGTTGATACCATGATCCCGATCGGCCGTGGCCAGCGTGAGCTGATCATCGGTGACCGTCAGATCGGTAAGACTGCTGTGGCGATCGATGCCATCATCAACCAGAAAGGCACCGGCGTTAAGTGTATCTACGTTGCCGTGGGCCAGAAGCAGTCCTCTATTGCCAACGTAGTGCGTAAGCTCGAAGAGCACGGCGCTATGGACCACACCATCGTAGTCGCCGCTGGCGCCGCCGATCCGGCAGCGATGCAGTTCCTGGCTCCCTACGTCGGCTGTACCATGGGTGAGTACTTCCGCGACCGCGGTGAAGACGCCCTGATCGTATACGATGACCTGACCAAGCAGGCTTGGGCCTACCGTCAGATCTCCCTGTTGCTGAAGCGTCCGCCCGGACGTGAAGCCTACCCTGGTGACGTTTTCTACTTGCACTCCCGTCTGCTGGAGCGCGCCGCGCGTGTAAACGCCGACTACGTAGAGAAGTTCACCAATGGTGAAGTGAAAGGCAAGACCGGCTCTCTGACCGCCCTGCCGATCATTGAAACCCAGGCCGGTGACGTATCCGCGTTCGTACCGACCAACGTGATTTCCATTACCGATGGCCAGATCTTCCTTGAGACCGATCTGTTCAACTCCGGTATCCGCCCTGCGATCAACCCGGGTATCTCCGTATCCCGTGTAGGTGGTGCAGCGCAGACCAAGGTGATCAAAAAGCTGTCCGGTGGTATCCGTACCGCTCTGGCTCAGTACCGCGAACTGGCGGCATTCTCCCAGTTTGCCTCTGACCTGGACGAAGCCACCAAGGCCCAGCTGGATCACGGTGAGCGCGTAACCGAGCTGATGAAGCAGAAGCAGTACTCTCCGCTGTCTATCGCGGACATGGCTGTTTCCGTTTACGCCGCTGACAAGGGTTACCTGAAAGAAGTAGAAGTTGCCAAGGTTCTCGATTTCGAAGCCGCCCTGCTCGCCTATATGAACAGCGAACACGCAGAGCTGATGGAGAAAGTGAACGCGACTGGTAACTACAACGACGAGATCGACGCAGCTTTCAAAGCGGCTATCGAGAAGTTCGTCGCTACTAGCAGCTGGTAAGAACTCCCTGGAGAGCGCGAAAGAGCGGCAATGCCGCTCTTTCGGAATCTAACTTCCAGCGAACAAGGTAAATCACTATGGCAGGCGGAAAAGAAGTACGCACAAAAATTGCCAGCATCAAGAGCACGCAGAAGATTACTGCCGCAATGGAAATGGTTGCAGCCAGTAAGATGCGCAGGGCTCAGGATCGCATGGCACTGGGGCGTCCCTACGCCCAGCGCATACGCGCAGTGATCGGCCACGTCGCCAACGCTTCGGCCGAGTACCAGCATATTTACCTGCAGGAGCGCGAGGCCAAGCGGGTCGGTTTTATCCTGGTATCCACTGACCGCGGTCTCTGTGGCGGCCTGAACATCAACATGTTCAAAGCGGCTATTCGCGAGATGCAGGCGTGGTCCGAAAAAGGCGTTGACGTAGAAGTCTGCGCGGTAGGTAACAAGGCGGCCAGTTTCTTTAATGCCATCGGCAGCAAGGTTGTCGCAGCGGTTCGCGACCTGGGCGATGCGCCCCAGGCCAACAGGCTGATTGGCTCAGTAAAAGTAATGCTGGACCGTTACGCAGAAGGCGATATCGATCGCCTGTTCCTGGTATCCAACGAGTTTATCAACACCATGTCGCAGAAGCCGCGGGTCGAGCAATTGCTGCCGCTGCCGAAGGACGAAGATGAAAAACTCATGCACGAGTGGGACTACCTCTACGAGCCGGATCCGGTTGAATTGCTGGATGGATTGCTGGCTCGCTATATCGAGTCTCAGGTATACCAGGCAGTAGTTGAAAACAAAGCCTGTGAGCAGGCAGCGCGTATGATCGCGATGAAGAGCGCCACCGATAACGCCGGTGAGCTGATCGATCAGTTGCAGCTTGTCTACAACAAGGCGCGCCAGGCGGCCATTACCCAGGAACTGTCCGAAATTGTCGGCGGTGCGGCGGCGGTTTAATCCGCTGCCCCTAGCAGTAATGGTCAGCCTAGAAAGAATTTAAAGCTGAGGATCCGGAAATGAGTAACGGGCAAATTGTGCAAGTGATCGGAGCGGTCATCGACGTGGAATTCCCACGCGATTCTGTTCCGAATGTATACGACGCACTGGTGGTTGAGGACAAGAACCTCACCATGGAAGTGCAGCAGCAGTTGGGTGACGGCGTGGTACGCGCTATTGCCATGGGTTCATCCGAAGGTATCAGCCGCGGTCTGCCCGTGCGCAATACCGGCGCTCCGGTTTCTGTACCGGTTGGCCTGGAAACCCTGGGTCGCATCATGGACGTGCTCGGCAACCCGATTGACGAGTGTGGCCCTATCGGTGAGAAAGAGCGCTCCTCTATCCACCGCGCCGCGCCGACCTACGAAGAGCAGTCCAGCTCGACCGAACTGCTGGAAACCGGCATTAAGGTAATCGACCTGGTTTGCCCGTTCGCCAAGGGTGGTAAAGTTGGTCTGTTCGGTGGTGCCGGTGTAGGTAAAACCGTAAACATGATGGAACTGATCAACAACATCGCTACCGAGCACTCCGGTCTGTCCGTGTTCGCCGGTGTTGGTGAGCGTACCCGTGAAGGTAACGACTTCTACTACGAGATGGCTGAATCCGGCGTTGTTGACCTGGAAAACAAAGCCAACTCTAAAGTGGCGATGGTTTACGGCCAGATGAATGAGCCGCCCGGCAACCGTCTGCGCGTAGCCCTGACTGGCCTGACCATGGCGGAAAAATTCCGTGATGAAGGCAAAGACGTACTGTTGTTCGTCGACAACATCTACCGCTACACCCTGGCCGGTACCGAAGTATCCGCACTGCTGGGCCGTATGCCTTCTGCGGTAGGTTACCAGCCGACCCTGGCGGAAGAGATGGGCGTTCTGCAGGAG
Source organism: Microbulbifer sp. CnH-101-G (assembly GCF_052466775.1). Classification (NCBI taxonomy): domain Bacteria; kingdom Pseudomonadati; phylum Pseudomonadota; class Gammaproteobacteria; order Cellvibrionales; family Microbulbiferaceae; genus Microbulbifer; species Microbulbifer sp. CnH-101-G. Next base: position 3,919,335 of record NZ_CP174292.1, on the reverse strand, counting down.
CGTATTACCTCCACCAAGACCGGTTCTATCACCTCCATCCAGGCGGTATACGTACCGGCGGATGACTTGACTGACCCGTCTCCGGCGACCACCTTCGCGCACTTGGACTCCACCGTAGTACTGAGCCGTGATATCGCCGCTAAAGGTATCTACCCGGCTGTTGACCCGCTGGACTCCACCTCCCGTCAGCTGGACCCGCAGGTAATCGGTCAGGAACACTACGAAGTGGCTCGTGGCGTTCAGTCCGTACTGCAGCGCTACAAAGAGCTGAAGGACATCATTGCGATCCTGGGTATGGACGAACTGTCTGAAGAAGACAAACAGACCGTAGCCCGCGCCCGTAAGATCGAGCGCTTCCTGTCCCAGCCTTTCCACGTTGCGGAAATCTTCACCGGTGCACCAGGTAAATACGTTTCCCTGAAAGAAACCATCCGTGGCTTCCAGGGCATCCTGAGCGGTGAATATGACCACATGCCTGAACAGGCCTTCTACATGGTGGGAACCATCGACGAAGCTGTGGAAAAAGCCAACAAGAGCAAAGGCTAAGCCAGAGAGGCATATACTATGGCCATGACAGTACATTGTGACATTGTCAGCGCCGAGCAGTCTCTCTTCTCCGGACTGGTGCAGATGGTGATTGTGAGTGGTATCGAAGGTGAGCTGGGTCTCTCCTACGGCCACGCGCAACTGCTAACCGCCCTGAAGCCCGGTCCGGTACGCATCATCAAGCCCGGTGGTGAAGAGGAAGTACTGTTCGTCAGCGGTGGCTACGCCGAAGTTCAGCCGAACATGGTTACCATCCTCGCGGATGTAGCCGAGCGTGAAATTGATGAGGAAGCTGCACAGAAGGCCCGCGAAGAAGCGGAACACGCCCTGCACAAAGCGCCCTCTGAAGTCGATTATGCGCGTATCTCAGCCCAACTGGCCGAAGCCGAGGCGCGTCTGCGCACCCTGCAGGCAATCCGCAAGGCGGCCGGCAAGTAAGCAGTTCTTACAGTTTGTAAGGCCTGTTTTTGGCGACAAAAAAGCAGCTTCGGCTGCTTTTTTTGTTTCTTGAATAAGCTGTTTCCCCACAATCTCCCTATCTCATCTCCGCGCCTTTCTATACTGGATGTTGGTTGATCAAGCCAAATGTATTCCATCAATTAAAAATGGCGCTGATTTATGTTTTTTATAAGGTTGTATCAGGCCTCTTTTCAAAAACTTGCGGCTTTTTTGATGTGTCTCATGCTGTCCTGGGCAATGGATAGCCACTCTCAGTTCTATACCTACCATACTCCTGCTGAATACCTCAGAGAGACCAAGCCGATAATGATTCCAGGGAACATTTTTGTGACAGGAATTGTTCCTAAAAAGAACCATGTGCCGAGTCATTTAAAAGAATTTGGTTTTTATCACTCGGGCTGGGATGAAGATGATATTCCCGAGGTAGCAAAATTCTCTACATTTGTAGATGTTTGGTGTTTTGACATAGACCTGATGGAAGTCGCCAGGAGACACGGATTAAAAATTTGGGTGGCACTGGCTCCAATTTTTTTTAAGGATTTTGGCAAGAATAAACAGGAAGATTACCGAGAGCGGTGGGAAAGAGCTAGGCATCAATTACTGCCCTTTAAAGATATTATTTACGCCTTTGATCCACTGGATGAACCTTTTCAACGCTCTTCTTTGCCTGATAAAGAATTAAAACTCTACTTTGAAGAAATTGGAGCGCTGATAAAGAAAGACTTCCCTACGGCAAAGTTGGCAATTACTTTTACACATAACACGGTGAGTCAAGCGAGATTTCAGTTAATTGTTCCTGAAAATTTTAATTTATTTGGAGTTGATTATTATTATGGTGTGGATTTTCAAAATAAGATTGTTGAAAAATTGATGCATAAAACCCAGCACATGGATGCTAAATATTATTTGATTCCTAGAGGGTTCAAGACAACTAATAGTGGTTACGAGACTTTATCAGTAACTGAACTTCTTTTACGAGCAAGACAGGCTTACAATTTTGCGGTTTCTCATTCAAAAGTAGAGGTGGTTTTTCCATTCCACTGGAAAGGATTTGTAGAGCACACAGAAACTTATATTGGAATTGAAAATATACCTGTATTACGCAATGAATATGAGAAAATTGGTAGGGCAATTTCCCGAGATAGATAATTTATTACGAGAGCCTTCCGATGGTAAAAAATCCCGATCACGTCACGATTGCTGTTACAGATTTAGAGAGAAGCAAGCATTTTTTTGAGTTGCTCGACTTTGAATTGAAAATAACAGATGTTATTTCAGGGGAGGAAGTTGCCAAATATATGGATGTATCCGATATAGAAGCTGATCACTTAACCATGGTGTTAAAGGGCGCTGAACCAAGGTTTGAGATTCAATTACTGCATTATAGAAACCCAAAAATATTCTCCGATCCAAAAATATCTAATTTAGCGCGTCCTGGATATAACCATCTCTGCTTCAGGGTCGAAAATATTGAGTTGGCTGTTGATCATTTGAGAAAAAATGGTATTAATATTCGCAGTCATATCATGGAGTACTTACATAGAAAGTTGGTATATATTGAAGGACCAGAATACATTACTGTGGAGCTAGCGGAATGGCTTTAATGGGATTTAATTAAAAGCAAGTAATAATCTTTTAATAGTTTTACATCTACCCCCTCTATTATTTAAGATATTAGTCACTAATCTTCCATTGGCACAAAAAACTCTCGAAAAAAATTAATAGTCCCCTAAACTGTGACCTTCTATTCTCAGGGAGAGATTCATGTCTAATAATTTGACTTTTTACACTAACCCCCAGTCACGTGGATGTATCGTGCGCTGGATGTTGGAAGAGCTGGGTTTATCGTATCGCACAGAAGTACTTGAGTACGGCGAGCCCATGAAGACGCCTAAATACTTGGCCATTAATCCAATGGGCAAGGTGCCAACTGTGATTCACGGTGAGAGAATCATTACTGAAACGGCGGCTATTTGTGTCTACCTGGCAGAAGTTTTTGGCAATGCTGAACTGGCGCCAAAGAGTGATGATGAGAAAGCAAGCTATTACCGCTGGATGTTCTTTGCAGCTGGGCCGATGGAACAGGCCATTGTGAACAAGAATATCTTTGGTGACGAAGCCAGTGCGGATAACCAGATGATGCTTGGTTACGGTAACTACCAATTGGCGCTCGATACTCTCTCTGAATGGATAAAATCTAACCCCTATATACTAGGTGAGCGATTTACTGCTGCGGATGTTTATATCGCGGCTCAACTGGGCTGGGGTATGGAATTTGGCACTATTGAGAAGCGAAAAGAGTTTCAGGAGTATGTAGAGCGCTTGTCTAAACGCGAGGCTTTTCAGCGTGCGCAAGCTCTTGATCAAGCCCTTCTGAAAGAGGTTGACGAGGCCTAGCAGGAGGTAACCCTAGTGACTTTTTAAAGCCCTGCCTAGCAGGGCTTTTTTGTCGTTGCGATTTTAAATCGCGATGACCTTTATTTGATATACCTGTGGAAGATGATCTTTTTCTGGTTGCTGATCAGGCCACAGGATTTATTCTTGCTTCTGCCAATTCATCATCTGCTTTAGTCAGTAATCTCATTGAATTCCAAAGCAGCTACTCTATCTATACGACGTTTCTTTCCACTAGACGATGACTATATTTCTAATTCTTCTTATTGAATGAGTATTGATAGCGATAAACCCAAGAGTGAGCGGGCTGTCTTGCGTGAGCAAATGGATGCCAGCCTGCATGAATATGAACGAGAGAGTCGCTCGCTGTTATTGTCATCTGTTGCCGCAGGGTTGGAGATCGGCTTCAGTTTTTTTTTGATGATGGCGCTGTTTAGTAGTTTTTATGGGGAATTGGGAAAACCAGCTTTACATCTTGTGTTGTCTTTGAGCTATCCCGTTGGTTTTATCCTGGTCATTATCGGTCGAACAGACCTTTTTACTGAACATACGACTCTGGCAATTCTTCCGGTTGTGGATGGAAGGCAACGGTTACGAGATTTAGGGCGCATTTGGGGATTGATTTATCTGGGCAATATGATTGGTGCTTTTATATTTGCACTTATGCTGGTGAGTTATGCCCTGGTTAGTCAAAACATTACTCAGGAAGGGTTTGACTACTATGGGCAGAAGCTCATTGACGATAGTAATGTGGCGCTGTTTCTTGGGGCGATTCTGGCTGGTTGGCTAATGGGACTGCTCGGTTGGTTGGTTTCATCCAGTACAGACACCATTGGTCGAATCACTGTTATTGCCATAGTGACCTTTGTTATTGGTCTAGGAAGCCTGCCCCACTGTATTGCTGGAGCCGTAGCCATTTTTAGTGCCTGGATTGGTGGAGAAGGGGTTGTTGATTGGTTAGAGCTACTGCGATTTCAAGTCATCGCCACATTGGGTAATACCTTTGGTGGTGCGGTATTTGTGGGGCTACTGAAATATGGATATATCACCAATAACTTGCCCTAGTAGATGTGTTATTCCCAAGGGTCAATGGGAGTAGTGCCCGGCAGTTACTGCCGGGCTATGAGTTAGGGGCACACCCTGTGTGCTAGTGCACCCAGTGGTGGCGCTCCATCTTCTCCTGTACCGCTTCCGCCGTAGGAGCGGGCATAGCGCTGATAGGCAGGCGCTCATGGAAGAACGCCAAGCGTTCGCCAGCACCCATTTCATTCATGGTTTCCGCCTCAAACACACGGCCGTTGATCACTGTGTAGGAAATGTTCTCCGACAGGCGCAGGTTGTCCAGGGGGTTGCCGTCGATCACGATCAGGTCAGCGAGCTTACCTGCCTCGATACTGCCGATATCGCCATCCATACCCAAGTAGCGGGCACCATCGATGGTACCGGCGCGGAAGGCCTCCCAAGGGGTAAAGCCGCCCTGCTCCATCATCCACATCTCCCAGTGAGCTCCCAGTCCTTCGCGCTGGCCGTGGGCGCCGATATGTACGGTGACACCTTCATCGCGCAGCTGCTTGGCCTGACGGGCCACATTAAAGTGGTTGTAGTGGGCATCCGGTGCAGTGGGGCGACGGATAGAGCGAGGGTTAACAATAAAGTCCGGAGTAAAGCGGGTCAGGCGCTCGTTTTTCCACACTTCGGTGCGGTCATACCAGTACTCCTCACCCCAGAGACCGCCGTAGGCCACGACAAAGGTCGGTGTATAACCCACTTGGGTTTGGCTCCACAGTTGCTCCACATCGCCGTAGACATTGGCGATCGGCAGCGAGTGCTCGATACCGGTGTGCCCATCCACAATCATGTTCATATTGTGCTGGTACTTACCGCCGCCCTCGGGCACTACCATGATGCCGGCCTCGCGGGCTGCTTGTAGCACTTGCTGGCGCTGGTCCCGGCGGGGCTGGTTGTAGCTCTTCACCGAGATGGCGCCCATTTCCTTGAGGCGGTTGACGTGGAACTGGGCGTCCTCCAGGGAGTTGATCTTGGCTTTGTAGCCTGGACCCTTGGCGCCATAGAGGATGGTGCCAGTGGAGAAAATACGCGGCCCAGTAATCAGGCCGGCCTTTTGCATTTCAGCGGCGGAGAAGATCTCGCTGCTGTCATTGGAGGGGTCGTGAATGGTAGTCACGCCAAATGCCAGGCTGGAGAACAGGTTCCAGTTTTGCTGCGGGATAATTTCTTCGCGTCCCTGAGCGCCGTGGGCATGGGCGTCAATCAGCCCAGGCAATACGGTTTTGCCGGTGATATCGATACGCTTCGCTTCGGCGGGAATTTCCACCTCTGCAGTTGGGCCCACCGCGACAATGCGGTTGCCCCGGAACAGCACTACGCCATTCTCGATAATTTCGCGGGTGTTTTCTGCATCGCGCATAGTGACGACCTTGCCGCCGGTGAGGGCAACGAGACCTGTCTGATTATCGAAGGACTGCTCAAAGCTCAGGTCGATACCTTCAGAAACTGGTTCTGGCAGTTCCTCTGGAGCGCCGGCGACAAATTCGAAGGCGTCTTTTAATTCGCGCTCGAATAGTTTGGGGCCGTGCGCCCAGCCCAAGGTGTCACTATCGGCGGACCAGTGTAGATATTCACCGGCGCGTTTGGATACCTGGGTGACTTTAACCGCTTTGCTATCGGGGCCGATTACCTCGGACTTGCCGGTGTGCATAAAGGGCGCGACAAAGGCTTTGAAGTCCTGGGTAAAGGCGACCCACTTGCCGTCCGGGGATAGGCGGAAGGAGGTGATCTCAGCGCCATGCAGGTGCTCGCGCTCATCTTTGCCTTCCAGGTTGGTGCTCTTCAGTACGCGCTTGCCGCCGCCGGCGTGTTGGTACTCGGAAAAATAGATACGCTCGTCGCTGGCGCCGAAGTGCGGCTCATAGCCGGACTTCACGACCCGGCGCTGCCAGTCGCCGTCGACGTCTGCCAGGTAGATACCCGGCTCCAAGGAGTACTCGGGGCTCAGCAGGTAGCCGCCGGTAAAGCGGCGGTAGGCCACGGTGTCACCACTGGGAGAGAAGCTCGGCTCTACGTACAGGCCGGGCTGCTTGGTGATGTTTTTGCCGCGACCGCTGCGTGTGGATACCACTCGTACATGACCGAGTTTTTGGTCGTCCCAGGTGACATAGGTGATCTCGCGACCATCGCGGGACCAGCTGGGGTAGAACTCAAAGTGGTCGTCCTGGCGGGTCAGGCGACGACGCTCACCACTGTCGACATCTTGGATATAAATCTTGCCCAAAGCCTGGAACGCGACCTGTTTGCCGTTGGGGGATTTTTGCGCCCAGCGAATCATCTTCACATCGAAGGTTTCCGGGGCCACTTCCACCGGGAAACGCACCGCATCGGCCACCTGCTTCTTGACCTTCACATGGGCTTCAATTGGCGCGACGCTGTCCCCGTTTATTGAGATGCGCAGGAATTTGCCGCCGGTCCATACGATCAGCGACTCGCCATCGGGCATCCAGTCGTATTGCACATAGTTGCCATGGGGGCCGAAAATTTCCTGCAGGTCCCGCTCAAGGCCGGCGTAAACCGGGGTTTCCAAGCCGGTTTCCAGGTTTTTCAGGAACAGGGAGGTCCGATTGTCCTGGCGGCGGATAAAGGCCAGTTTGCTGCCATCCGGGGAGGGTACGGGTGCCACCGCACCGCCGGGACCGGAGATAAAGGTTTCCTCTTCACCGTCCTGGAGGTCGTAGCGGTTTATGGCAAAAATTTCCTGGGTGGAGTTTTTGTTGTACTCCCATACGGTGCCAGGGGTGGTATCGATGGAGTAATAGACATAGCGTCCATCCGGGGAGAATGCCGGATCGGCAATGTTCTTCTGCGCGATATCGCCACCGATGCGCTCTTTCAGTTGGCGCCCCTCACCGCCACCGTAGTGATACATCCAGATTTCACCGGCAGGGATACTGCGCCCAGACATAAAACCTTTGCGCGCTACCAGGTACTGGCCATCGGGGCTCCAGTTGGGTGAGTGCAGTAGATTTTCCTTCTCAGTGGTGAGCTGGCGAAGGTTTTCGCCATTGCGGTCCATCAACCAGATATTGTCGGCACCATCGCGGTCGCTGATAAATACGATGCTCTTGCCATCCGGGCTGAAGCGCGGCTGCATATTCCAGGCGATCTCATTGGTTAGAGCTATCGCCTCGCCGCCTGCAACCGGCACTGTGTAGATATCGCCGAGCATATCGAACAGGATGGTTTTGCCATCCGGGCTGATATCCAGGTTGCTCCAGGTGGTCTCTCGGGTGTCCAACTGGATCGGTTTAAATTCGTAAGGCGGCTTGTTGATATCCCAGGATTGATCTTCCTGCTTCTCTTCCTGTGCTTCCTGGTCTTTTGTGATTTCCTCTGCCGACGCTAAAGCTCCTGCAGGCAAAGACAGCGCCAGTGCTGCCAGAGCCAATAGCTGGCGCCGTGGTTTTTTTTGCGCGATCGTATTCATGGACAATTTCCCTCCACCGCATTCTTCTGCGCCGGTTCTTACTGTTCTGTTCTAATGGGTAATGAATTGATTTTCAGGACACTAAAGTACCGGTATCGCCGTTTGGCGGCAATCGCAATGCGCCTAGCGCCATGCTGCCGGGGTGGGTTGAGTTAGTGGGGGCTAGTGGCCACAATGTTGCCAAATTTATGAAATTAGAGAGATTTCAAACCAATATGACTATCGATGTTGTGATTTTGGCCGCGGGCAAAGGCTCCCGTATGCGATCTGACCTGCCCAAAGTGCTGCACCCGATTGGCGGAATTCCCATGTTGGGGCATGTAATTGAGACAGCGCGGCAGTTGCAGGGCGTTGAAATCACCGTGGTTGTCGGACACGGCGCGGATCAGGTGCGGGAGCGTTTTGCCGATAGTGGTGTGAAATTTGTTGAGCAGACGGAACAGTTGGGTACTGGCCATGCTGTGGCGCAGGCGATTCCCCAGTTCCGCGAAGGCTCCACCGTCTTGGTGCTCTATGGAGATGTGCCACTGGTCAGGGCGGGCACTTTGCAGTCCCTGTTGTCAGCGGCAGACCACGGCCCCGCCCTGCTCTCGGTAGAAATGGCTAATCCGGCCGGCTATGGTCGCATAGTACGCGACGATACAGGCCGAGTGCAGGCGATTGTCGAAGAGAAGGATGCCGATGCCGATACACTGGCAATCCGCGAGGTAAACACCGGAATTCTCGCGGCCCCAGCGGATTTGCTGGCACGTTGGCTGCCAGAGCTGTCTTGTGAAAATGCTCAGGGCGAATACTACCTGACCGATGTCATCGCACGCTCGGTGAGCGAGGAAATAGCGGTAACCGGCGAGCGTGCCAGTGACACGCTGGAAGTGGCCGGCGTAAACAGTCGCGCCCAGCAGGCGCAAATGGAACGTGCCCTGCAGCACACCCGTGCAGTGGCGCTGATGAATGCCGGGGTGACCCTGCTCGATCCGGCCCGAATCGACATCCGCGGCAGTCTCGAGTGCGATACGGATGTAGCTATCGACATCAATTGCATCTTTGAAGGTAAGGTCTCTCTGGGTAAAGGCGTGCAGATTGGCCCCAATTGCCTGCTGAAAAACTGTCGTTTAGCGGATGGCACCCGTGTGGAGGCCAACTCGGTAATCGAAGGTGCCGATGTGGGTGAAGCCTGCACCATAGGTCCTTTTGCCCGCCTGCGCCCCGGCACCGAGCTGGCTAATGGAGCCAAGGTGGGTAATTTTGTCGAAACCAAAAAGGCCAAAGTGGGTGTCGGTAGCAAGATCAATCACCTCTCTTATGTGGGGGATTCGGTCTTGGGCGATTCGGTGAATATCGGTGCCGGTACCATCACCTGTAATTACGATGGTGTGAATAAGTCCCTCACCGAAATTGGTGACGGGGCTTTTATCGGTTCCAATACCGCCTTGGTTGCCCCGGTGAAAGTCGGCAGTGGTGCCACCGTTGGGGCGGGTTCCACCATCACCCGGGAAGTGGGTAGCGAGGAGCTGGCTGTGGCCCGGGGCAAGCAGCGTAATATCACCGGCTGGGAGCGCCCGATAAAGCGAAACTAGGTTTTCCATTTTGATATGAAACCCGCTGGAAAATCGAATTCCGGCGGGTTTTCACTCCTCCCACCCGGTGGGACACCTCCTTTCCATTAAACTTGCGCTTCGGGAACAAAAGGAATGGCCCGATGCACAAGCCCAGAATGCAGCTGCTCGCCAGCTTCGATATCGCCTCTTTACAGTATCTGGATGAATCTGGACAAACCACCCAGGCGCTGCCCGATTTCGCCACCCCGGATACTCTGGTTGCCCTATACCGGCAAATGACCCTGGCGCGTATGGTGGATGATCGCGCGGTGAAGATGCAGCGTACCGGTCAGCTCGGCACCTACCCATCCAGCCTCGGACAGGAAGCCATTGGCGTGGGTGTGGGGGCCGCCATGGCAAAAGAAGACGTCTACTGTCCCAACTACCGGGAAACCGGCGCCCTTTTGGAGCGGGGTGTGCGCATAGAGGAAATCTACGCAATTTGGGGAGGGGACGAACGGGGCCAGAATTATCGCCATGTGCGCGAAGACTTGCCGCTAAGCGTGCCTATAGCGACACAGATGCTGCATGGCGCCGGCGTTGCCTTTGCCCTCAAATATAAACACGAGCAATTGGGTGAGCCCATGCGCGCTGCGGTTACCAGTGGCGGTGACGGCGCCACGTCCAAAGGGGATTTCTACGAAGCTATCAACCTGGCAGGGGATTGGAAGTTACCGTTGGTGGTGGTGATCAATAACAACCAGTGGGCTATTTCCCTGCCCCGCTCCGGGCAAACCGCCTGTAAAACCCTTGCACAGAAAGCGATTGCCGCGGGAAGCCCCAGCTTGCAGGTGGATGGCAATGATGTCATCGCTGTTTACCAAGCCGTTTTAGAAGCGCTGCAGCAGGCCCATGCCGGCGGCGGCCCCTCATTGATTGAGGCGGTGACTTATCGCCTCTGTGATCACACCACCGCCGATGACGCCAGCCGCTACCAACCACCAGAGGGACTCAAGGAGGCTTGGAGCAAAGAGCCGCTGAGGCGCTTGAGAACCTATTTGGAAGGGCTGGGGATCTGGGGAGATGCCCAAGAAGAGGAATTGCAGCGGGAGTTGAAAGAGATCCTGGAGGAGGCCGTTCGTGCGTATCGGCAAAAATCCCAGGATGCGCCCACGGCTATTTTTGACCATCTCTATGAAACATTGCCCGAGGCCTTTATCGAGCAATACCAGCAACTGCAGGGGGACAGCTGATGGCGCAAATTACCCTGGTGGAATCGATTACCCTGGCGCTCACCTTTGAGATGCAAAAAGACCCCAAGGTGGTGGTATTCGGTGAGGATGTGGGACTCAACGGTGGTGTATTTCGCGCCACCGATGGCCTGCAAGCGCGTTTTGGCCATGAGCGGGTACTGGATACACCGCTGGCGGAAAATATGATCGCCGGGATTGCTATCGGTATGGCCGCACAAGGCCTGCGGCCGGTAGCCGAGTTCCAGTTTATGGGGTTTATCTACCCCGCCCTCGATCAAATCCTCAGCCACGCCGCGCGCTACCGCAACAGAACCCGGGGGCGGCTGTCCTGCCCTGTTGTCTATCGGGCACCTTATGGCGGTGGTATCCATGCCCCGGAGCACCACTCGGAGAGCACCGAGGCGCTGTTCGCCCATATCCCCGGTTTGCGTCTAGTGGTGCCCTCCTCCCCGGCGCGGGCCTATGGCCTGTTGCTGGCAGCGATCCGCGATCCCGATCCGGTTGTCTTCCTCGAACCCAAGCGGATCTACCGCGCGGTGCGCCAGGAAGTGATCGACAATGGAGAAGCACTGCCTCTAGATCGAGCCTTTGTCCTACGTGAGGGCAGCGATATCACCCTGATCGCCTGGGGGGCCTCTCTGAAGGAAACCCTACAGGTTGCCGAGCAGCTATCCACTGAAGGTATCGAAGCCGAGGTGATAGATCTCGCCACCCTAAAACCCCTGGATATCCACACCATTATCGACTCTTTGGAAAAGACCCATCGCTGTGTTTTGGTACATGAAGCTGCACGCTTTTGTGGCTTGGGCGCGGAAGTGGCCACGCAAATCAATGAATACGCCTTCGACCTGCTGCACGCCCCGGTACAGAGAGTAACGGGCTTCGATACGGTGATGCCCTACTTCCAGCTTGAGGAAGCCTATCTACCCGGTGTGCCGCGGATTATGACGGCGGTACGCGAGGTACTCGAATACGCTAGTGGAGGGGTGGCATGAAAATTTTCACTTTACCGGACCTCGGTGAGGGCCTGCCCGATGCGGTAGTGCGGGAATGGCATGTACACGAGGGAGATGAAATTGCCGCCCACGAGAGCCTGGTCACTGTCGAGACTGCCAAAGCGCTAGTGGAAGTGCCCGCCCCTTGGGGAGGTAAGATTGAAAAACTCTTCGCGCAGCCGGATCAAACCGTCAATGTGGGTGAACCCCTTGTGGGTTTTGTCGCTGAAGGTAGTGCGCAAGAGGCAGCGCCATCAGAGGTACCCGCTGAGGTTACTTCTCCCAAAGAGGCCGTCATCACGGCTGAACCTGAAGAGGAAAAAGTGTGCGGCGCATCGGCACCTGATCGGGCGCGGGCCGACAGTGGAACTGTCGTGGGCAAGCTGGAGCAGGGAGAGGATGTCCTCGGTGTCGAGCAGGATATTAGCGAGGCTCCCAAACGGCTGGCAACACCTTCGGTTCGCGCCCTGGCCCGGCGCCTGGGAGTGGAGCTGGAAAAACTCACCACGGATGGCGCTTTGGTCACTGCAGCACAGGTGCGTGCTGCTGCGGGGGCTAAATTTAGTGCCGTGGAGGAAAACGCCGAGCAAAGACAATCTCCAGAACCGGTGAAGGAGGTAGCAAAAGCCTCAGAGCCTGAGGAAGTTATGACACCGGCACGGCGTGCCATGGGGATATCCATGAGTCGTGCCCGGGACCAGGTGACACAGATTACCCTGTGTGATGATGCGGATATATCCAGTTGGTGGGGCAGCGCCCCGGCGCTGTTGAAATTGATTCGCGCCGTGCAGTCTGCCTGTATTGCCGAGCCGACCCTTAACGCTTTTTTCCAGGATGATCAGCTGACGCCCCAGAAGTCGGTCAATATCGGATTGGCGGTGGATTCTCCTCGCGGCCTATTTGTTCCTGTTTTGAAAGATGTGGCTGCGCGCTCGGATAAATCATTAATGGCCCAGGTGGCCGATTTTAAACACCAGGCCCGGGAAACCGGCATTGCCCAGAGTGACCTACAGGGTGCAACCATTCTTTTATCCAATTTTGGCACTATCGCCGGTCGCTATGCGACACCGGTCGTGCTGCCGCCAACAGTGGCAATTGTCGGTGCTGGCAGGGTTTGCCAGGGCGTCGTGGTGATAGACCGCTGGCCGGCGATGCGTCCCCTACTGCCCCTCTCCATTAGTGCAGATCACCGCGCGGTAACCGGCGGTGAGTTGGCGCGTTTTCTCAAGGCGATGTTATCCGCCCTTTCAGCGTAAGTACCGTTCAAGAGCTGCCACTATCTCTCTTGCCCGTATCCTGCTGGGCCGCCGGGCCTTCATTTGTTTGAAATCTTTGTGGGAACTTATCTTTCACTTTGCTATCTTTAAGTTTCGAAACGAAAGTTAAGTGGTTATGTCGAAACGCAATACACAACAGCGCCGCCATGGCATTATGAGTCTTTTGAATGAGACCGGAGAGGCGAGTGTCGAAGAATTGGCACGGCGCTTCGAAACTTCAGAAGTTACGATTCGAAAGGACCTCACCGCGATGGAAAACCACGGTCTGCTGCTGCGTCGCCGCGGTGGTGCCATACCGGTGCCGCGTGAGTTGGTGGTGGAAGAAGGTCCATCGGAAGTCAAACGCGCTATCAGCCGCGCCGCTGCAGCCTTAATTCCAGACCATCACCGAATAGTCATCGACTATGGCCGCACCACAGCGGCCATGATCCCCGAGCTGGAGTGCAAGCGCGGTCTGGTGGTGATGACCAATTCCCTACATGTGGCAAACGCCCTACGGGAGCTGGAGAACGAGCCAACCCTATTGATGACCGGCGGCACCTGGGACCCGCACTTCGAAGCCTTTCAGGGCAAGGTGGCAGAGCAGGTATTGCGCGATTACGACTTCGACAGAGCTTTTATTGGTGCCGATGGCATAGACCTGGAGCGCGGTACCTGCACTTTCAACGAACAGATAGGTCTTTCCCGGGTAATGGCTGAAGTTGCACGGGAAGTAGTGATATTAGCGGAGTCCAGCAAGGTCGGCAGGCGAATCCCCAATTTGGAACTATCCTGGAGCCAAGTAGATGTACTGGTAACAGATTCCGGGCTGGAGGAGAGCGCGCGCCAGCAATTGCAAAAGCTGGGGGTGCGGGTTATCTGCGCATCCACAAGCTCAGTGGCTGGCGGTTAGCGAGAGAATAAACAAAAGACTTTTAGGAATTGCGAGGAGAAAGATATGTGTGGAATTGTTGGGGCACTGGCCCAGCGCAATGTGACGGGTATCCTTCTTGAGGGCCTGCGTCGCCTGGAGTACCGAGGCTATGATTCTGCAGGCGTCTGTTTACGCGGGGATGATGGGCGGTTACAGTTACGCAAGAGTTTGGGAAAGGTTGCTGACCTGGAAGCCAAACTGGAGGCAGAACCCGCTGGGGGGCACCAGGGAATTGCCCATACCCGCTGGGCGACCCATGGAGTGCCATCCGATGAAAACGCCCATCCCCATATGTCCGGACACATTGCTCTGGTGCATAACGGTATTATCGAAAATCACCAAGCACTGCGCGAAGAATTGCAGGCCAAGGGTTATAAATTCGCTTCGGATACTGATACCGAAGTGGTGGTTCACCTGATCCACTCCCTCAGTGGAGAGGGGCTGGGCTTAATGGAGGCGGTGAGCAAGGCGACCAAAATGTTGGAGGGCGCCTACGCCCTCGCCGTGATCAGCAGTGAGGAGCCGGAGGTCCTGGCCTGTGCGCGCTACGGTAGCCCTTTGGTTCTGGGCGTCGGCATCGAGGAAAACTTTATCGCCTCGGACCCGATGGCCCTGCGCCAGGTGACTGATCGCTTTATTTTCCTTGAAGAAGGCGATGTGGCAGAGGTGCGCCACAGTGGCATTTCGGTCCGCGATAAGAGCGGAGAGGAAGTTAGCCGCCCGGTGCATAAGCTCGACTCCGGCCATGATGTGGCCGAAAAGGGTCACTATCGCCACTACATGCAAAAGGAAATCTTCGAGCAGCCTGAAGTCGTTGCGGCGACCCTGGCCGGGCGTATCGGAGATCACTCGGTGCTGTCGCAAGCGCTGGGTAGCCGCGCCCAAGAGATTTTGCCCAAGGTGGAGCAGGTGCAGATTGTGGCCTGTGGCACCAGTTACCATGCGGGCATGGTTGCACGTTACTGGCTGGAGGACTGGGCGGGCGTTCCCTGCTCGGTGGAAGTGGCCAGTGAAATCCGCTATCGCAAGACGGTTGTGCGCCCCGGCACCTTGTTCGTGACTATTTCCCAGTCTGGTGAGACCGCGGATACCCTGGCGGCATTGCGCCAAGCCAAAGAACTCGGCTACCTGGGTTTTATGACGATCTGCAATGTGCCCAACAGCTCCCTGGTGCGTGAATCCGAGCTGTCTTTGATGACGGAGGCGGGCCCTGAAATTGGCGTGGCTTCCACCAAAGCCTTTACTACTCAATTGGTGGCTCTGCAGCTGTTCAGTCTTGCCCTGGCCAAGGCCAATGGGCTCCCTAGTGAGCGCGAGGCAGAACTGGTGGATGCCTTGCATCAGTTGCCGCAGCTGATGGAGGAATTTACCGGCCTTGATAAGCTGGTTCAGTTGACCAGTGAGGCCTTTGCTGAGAAGAACCATGCATTGTTCCTCGGACGCGGTGTTGAGTTTCCCATTGCCCTTGAGGGTGCATTAAAGCTCAAGGAAATCTCCTACATTCACGCGGAAGCCTACCCGGCCGGAGAGCTCAAGCACGGCCCGCTGGCCCTGGTGGATGCGGACATGCCGGTGATTGTTGTGGCTCCCAATGATGAGCTGCTGGAAAAGCTGAAGTCCAATTTACAGGAAGTTCGCGCTCGCGGCGGCCAGCTGTTTGTATTTGCTAGCCCCAAGGCCGGTTTCACCAGTGAGGAGGGAATCACCGTGATTGAAGTACCCGACTCTCCAGAGAGCCTGGCACCAATCCTCTACACTGTGCCCCTTCAGCTGCTCAGCTATCACGTGGCGCTACTGAAAGGCACCGATGTGGATCAGCCGCGAAACCTGGCTAAATCGGTCACTGTGGAGTAATTCTGTAAAGCCATGGATGGCTTATGAGTAAACCTGCAGAGCGCTTTAGCTTCACGACATCCGATGGAGTGAGGCTCAGCTTTCTGAGTGCCGGGGCTGGTCCCACTCTGCTGATCCTGCACGGCTGGTCGCAGGGGGCGGCCCTGTTCAAATACCAGCTCTCTGGCTTGAGTGATCGCTATCGGGTGATTGCGCTGGACATGCGCGGTCATGGTCAGTCGGACAAACCCCTGCATGGCTACCGTATCGCCCGGTTGGCGAAGGACCTGCAGGAGATGATTAGCGCCCTGGCTCCTCAACCTCTCTATTTGCTTGGTCACTCGGCGGGTGCTTCGGTGATCTGGAGCTACCTGGAAATGTTTGGCGATGCAGGGGTTTCCAAACTGGTTTTTATCGATGAGCCCGCCGCCCTACTGGCCCAGCCCTATTGGTCTGAGCAAGAGCGACTGGAAGCAGGCGCAATTCTTACGGCCGAACAACTCTTTGAGTTCACGGGCCAGTTGCGCAGTTCCAAAGCGGAGGAAGCCACCCGCAACATACTGATGTCTATGGTGACTCCGGCGATGACCCCGAGGCAGAGGGAGGAGCTAATTGCGGTCAACCTGCAGTTTCCACGGGCCCTGGCAGCACGCCTCTTTATAGATAATGTCACTCGTGATTGGCGTGACTTTATTCACCGTATTAAAAAGCCCACGCTGATTGCCTTCGGTCGTGCCAGCCCTCACCCGGTGGAATGCCAGCAGTGGATTCATCAGCAAATCAAAGGTTCTCGCTTGGAAATTATCGAGGCCGAAGATGGTGGCAGCCACTTTTTATTTCTCGAAGCACCTCAAAGGTTCAATACTCTGCTGCAGGATTTTCTAGATAGCTGACTGGGCACAAACCTATAAAGCTGTAGCATGGAGGAACCCTTTAGGGGGTTCCACTATTTCCTAATAGTTTTCCACAGACTCCAATTTGCTCGAGCTGTGATTTTTTACAGTGGATAAGTTAAGTGGAAGTTATTCACAGTTTCGTCTTTTGGAGGGTCTTTAAATTCCCTTTCATTTTCAAACACTTATTTCTGTGGATAAACACCCTCAAAATGACTCAACTCCCTCTAAACTGTGTACAAGGGAAGTTATTCCATGATGGAGGTCATAGGTTATTAACAGTCCCTCCCTATTTCTGATGAACTCTCCCTACAAGATATCTCCCTGCTGATACTCCAGATCTCAGGCCGTGACCTATTGATAGAAGTGCATACAGTTTCGGTCAATCCTGTGGATACCAAGGTATGTAAAAAGGTACATAAAAGAGTTGAAGCTGCTTAGAAGCGCTGATAAGGACAATGAAAAGTTCTCGGCTTAGATGTCACTAGGCTAATCAAAGCAATTAGCGCCGATGTAAGCCAGCTCTCTGTGGGTGATCGGGTTTGGTACGCGGGAGATATATCCCGCCCAGGTAGTAATGCACAGTACCAGCTGGTCGATGTACCAGTTACTGGATTTACGCCAAAGTGCCTCAGCGATACTGAATCTGCGGCCTTGCCTCTCACCGACATCACCTTTGGGGATTGCTATTCGATAGTTGGCAAGCGTCAATCGGTAAGAGGGCCAGTGACAAGTTGCTATCTTGTGGTTTGTGATTGGTAATCAGTGTTGCGGTGGCGTGGGGCCACTCTGATTCAATTAGTCCACCGTTTGACTGATCTCACAGTCATCAGTAGCGCCTCGTGTACCGAGACCAGACAAAGGCTGAAAATCTCGGAGTGCACCATGTCATTAATCACCGCAAGCACTGAGTGAGGAGCTTGCGAGCGTCAGTATTTCTGGTTGACTACGTTGTTGGTTTGACTAACACCGAAGATCGTCTGGCGGAAATCGTAAAGTGTATTGAGCCGCAAAGAAAACCTGCCCCAATTAATGATCCAGAAAAGCTGGTTGTATTGGCGCTCAAGCAGAAAGCATCTCTTTTTATTGGGAGTTTATTTTTACGCATTCACTCTTTGAGATAGAGTCACATAGCGGCGCAGAATATATTGCTTAATGAGCTGGCGGAATTGATTGATAAAGGAATAATTAAACTACTCTGGGCCAAAATTTTGGCGAAATAAATGCGGAAAATCCGCTTAAAAGCATACGGTCTGATGCTTTGGCACTTGTGACATCAAACAGGCGCTACTAATATTTACTTGTAATGCTTTTCGCTTTATTTAATTTCCCGGAAAACTGATTTCCTATACTGGCCGAATGGCTGACCCGATAATTCGGGTTGAAAACCGCGGTGTGCGGTCTTTCACAGGAATATAAGTGGGCGATGCATTATCTCGTTGTTGCACTGCTGTTACTGCTGGTAGTGGCGCTCAGCTTGATTGTCGCGCGTGTTTTGCCTTTTCCGATTCCCCTACCTCTTATTCAAATCCTGGGTGGTGTTCTACTGGGATCTGTATTTGGCATAAGAATACCGTTAGATCCGGAAATATTTTTTCTGCTTTTTATTCCGCCATTACTCTTTCTGGCGGGCTGGCGTATTCCCAAGGGGGCCTTCTTTAGAGACTTGGGTTCAATCCTAACTCTGGCTGTGGGACTGGTGGTTTTTACTGTTGTAGGAATGGGTTTTTTTATTAGCTGGTTGTTACCGATTATGCCGGTTGCCATGGCCTTTGCGATAGCGGCCATTCTCGCACCTACCGACCCTGTAGCAGTATCTGTCGTGCAAAGGGGTAACAATATTCCGCCGAGACTGGAGCATATTCTTGCCGGAGAATCACTGTTTAATGATGCCTCAGGGCTGGATATTTTTCGCATTGCTTTGGCTGCCGCTTTGACAGGGACTTTTTCTTTTTCACAAGCGGTGAGTGGTTTTTTTTGGGTTGCTATAGGCGGAGTAATTATTGGTGCGGGAGTAGCCTTTATTTGCGGTTATCTGTTGCGCTGGCTGGTCCATCTCAGTGGTGAGGATACGGCTATTCAGATATTGGTAAGTTTGCTGGTTCCTTTTGCCGCTTACCAGGCAGGACAAAGTGTTGGTGTATCGGGAATTCTCGCGGCCGCGAGCGCGGGAATTGCTACGCATTACACCAGCCTGCATGGTTCGGAAAAATCCACCACACGCATGGATCGTCGCGCGGTGTGGAGTACGGTGCAAATTGTGCTCGATGGCATCATTTTTGTGTTATTAGGCGAACAGCTTGTGCGACTTATTGATGCGGATACCAGTTGGGCTAAGGATGTTGGACTCACAATGATGTCACTGTATATCCTGGCAATTTCCATTGTTCTATTATTGCTGCGTTTTATTTGGGTATGGGTATCACTTTATTTATCACGCTTTCGTCGCAACCTTCCCTCTATCATCGCTCAATTGAATCTGGTTAGTGTTTTGAGTGTGGCCGGTGTGCGCGGCGCAATCACTCTGGCAGGGGCATTTTCACTGCCCCTGCTAATGCCCGATGGTTCACCCTTGCCGGGTCGTGATGCGGCACTGGCAATAGCAATGGGCGTAATCCTGATTTCACTGCTTGTCGCTAGTGTGGCTCTGCCCTTTTTACTCAGACACTTACCAGATACCCCTCACTTGGCGGCGATCGGTGATGAAAGGGGAGCCAGGGTTTCTGCCGCCAAAGCCGCGGAACAACGGCTGATCAGTCTTCGTAAAGAAATAGACGGGCGCTGGAAAAACAAAGAGATTGCTTATGAAGCGATTGATCACCTGCTGGAAATATACCGCCGACGCATAATTAATGGCGATGATGAAACTAGTGAGACCATATGGATACGCGCACGCGTGGAGCGAAATTTTCGTCTGGCGGCACTTGCCGCCGAGCGACAACGCCTTTTTGATTTGCGTGTGCACAGGGAAATTGATGATGAGTTGCACCGAAAGTTAGTACTAGAAGTGGACCTGGTTGAGGCCAGCTTAATTTCCAAGGAATAGACTATGGGCAGAAATATTTCTATGGCTTATATAGATCAATGATCGCGATTCAGGTGTAGATATATGGAATATATAGAGCTGCTGAGTGTGGATGGTGTATCCACCTTTAAAAAGCAAAAAATAGCATCCAAAATCCACGAACCTCTTGGAGATTATTCTGAACCCTTTCAGGTGCGACAATTATTTTTTCGTGAATTTGATGAGCATCGGGTGTTTGATTGGCACTGCGCGCCACGAGCGCAGTTTATTTTTTACTTGGCCGGAGAGGTAAAAATAACCACGAGTTCCGGTGAGCAGCATACTTTTAGAGCCGGTGATATTTTATTGGCCAAAGATTTATGCGGAAAGGGCCATGTGAGCGAAACTCTCACACCAGGCCGGGCTGTGATCGCTGTACTCGATCACAATCCCGTTGATGCTGGCCAATAGGTAGCGATTAAATCCGAGTCGCTGAGAATATTCTCTGCCAATACATGGTTTTACTTAACAGATTTTTGCTGATGTTAAGTGTTTAAGAGTCTTTATTGGCACAGCCAAAATTCTCTAGGGTTTTTCTGTTTCCAGTTTGGCTTCTTCCCAGTAATGATCTAAATGCAGATCCTTGTCGCGACGGTCTTCCTGCAGGGCCTGCAGGAGCTGTTCGCGATAAATACGACTCTGGGCGATGTGCTGCGCCTCGTCGCGCCAGTAGGGGAAAAGAGCCTCCAGCATACGCTGGTCGTGCTGTTTAAATTTACGTGCTGCGCGGCGGGCTTGTAGGGGAGTGAGTCCCAGAAGCTCCAGGGCCTTCTCACCAATTGCCAGGGCCGGGTCTATGGTCTCGCGGAAAATATATTTTACTCCGGCCTCCATCAGTGCGTATTGATGCATACGGCTGCGTGCCCGCGCGAGAATCTTCAGGTGTGGGAAGTGTTTTTGCAGCTGCGCGACAATCTCCAGGGACGCGGCTTGGTCGCTCAAGGTGAGAATCACCAGGCGCGCATTGGCGGCACCGGCGGCGCGCAACAGATCTTCCCGCGTGGCATCGCCGTAATAGGCCTCAATGCCATAGCGACGCACCAGATCCAGCTGTTCGGCGTTGCGCTCCAACAGGGTGGTGCTAAAACCGCAGGCATTGAGCAGGCGTCCGGTGATCTGGCCGAAGCGACCATAACCGATAATGATGACCGGTGAATTGGAATCCATTGGTGGTTCGTGCTCGACTGCCTGTGGGACTTCAGGGCCGATTAGGAAACGCGGTTGGATAAACCTTTCAAATACCAGCAGTAATATCGGTGTGAGCGCCATTGTCAGGGCAATTAATGCCACCAGCAGGCTGCTCGCCTCGGCATCGAGCACCTGGATTTGAATGGAAAAAGACACCAGTACAAAGCCAAACTCCCCTGCCTGAGCCAGGGATAGAGCGAACAGCCAGTCTTCCCCTTTGGACATACGTAAAAAACGCGCCAGCAGAAATAGAACGGCAAACTTCACCAATACCAGCGCTACCACCAGGCCGAACAACAGTAACGGATTTTGTGCGATTTGCGCGAAGTTTAGACTGGCGCCCACGGCGATAAAGAAAAGCCCCAGCAGCAACCCTTTGAAGGGTTCAATATCCGCTTCCAGCTCGTGGCGAAACTCACTTTCCGCCAATAGGACCCCGGCTAGGAAGGTGCCGAGAGCGGGCGAGAGATCAAGCCAGCTCATTACTGCTGCTGCACCGAAGACAATTAACAAGGCAGTAACAGTAAACATTTCGCGCACTTGGCTGCCGGCGACCAGACGCAACAGAGGGCCCAATAGGTAGCGACCGGTGATGGCGAAAGCGGCAATGGTGCCGATAACCGCAGCGGCATACCCCCAGCCCTCCAAATCGCCAGCGTGGGACTCGGCGGTAGTGCCCGCGAGCAATGGCAGCAGGGCGAGAATGGGAATTACAGCGATATCCTGTAGCAATAGCACCGCAAAGGCACTGCGTCCGCCCTGAGTCTTGAGGAGTCCTTTCTCACTGAGTGACTGCAATACAATGGCGGTGGATGACAGGGCCAGAATCAAGCCGATTGCCACAGCCGTGGGCCAACCCATATTGAAAAACCACAGCGCTATACCGGCTACGGCGGCGGCGGTTAGAAGCAGTTGGGCGCTGCCGGTGCCGAGAATGGCGCCACGCATTTGCCACAACTTTTTAGGCTGCATTTCCAGGCCAATCAAAAACAGCATCAGCGCTACGCCGAATTCAGCCACATGCATTTCGTCGCTGGCATCCCCTACCAGGCCCAATGCGCTGGGCCCTATAGCCACTCCGGCGAGCAGGTATCCGAGTACGGAACCCAACCCCAAACGTGTGGCAATAGGCACGGCGATAACCGCGGCGCCCATAAATATGACCGCTTCAACAAGGAAGTTTGAGTGTTCCATCAATCGATTATCGCTATTTTACGGTGTGTTGCTGATCGCTGGCGGACGCGCTTTCCGGTTCGGCAAATTCGCGGCTGCGGCGTATTAATGGCGCTATGGTAGAGCCCTGTATCACAATAGAAAAGAGCACCACGCCATAGGTCATGACCACCCACAGGTAACGCAGATCCTGCCCCTGAACGTAAGCGCTGCCCGAGGGAATAGACATTGCCAGAGCCAGGGCCAGGCCACCTTTGAGGCCACCCCAGATCAGTATCCGGTTGGTATAGGGGTGATAGCGACGTCGCCTTTTTAAATACAGGAAGGGCACTCCCACCGCCATTACCCGTGCCAGCAGCACGATCACAATGCCTGCAACCATCAACAAGTAGTCCGCCGGGCGCAAATCGATGGTAATCAGGAACAGTCCCACCAAAAGGAATAGCAAGCCGTTGAGGAAGTCTTCGGTGATATTCCAGAAGTTATCCAGTTCGTGCTGGCTCACCCGGGAAAAGCCGCGCTCGCGGGTGAAGTTCCCGATGATAATGCCGCTTACCACCATTGCCAGGGCGCCGGAGACACCGAGGATATTGGCCAGTGAGAATCCCGCAGTGGGAATGACCAGGGTGAGTAACAGTTCCAGGCTGTGGTCATCGGTGCAGCAGATCAACCAGTGAAACAGTCCACCGATAATCAGGCCGAGCAAAATACCACCGACCGCTTCCAGTGCGAACAATTCTGCCACTGCTGGAACCGTTGGCTGGCCTCCCTCGAAAGCCACGGCATAAATTACTGCAAACACCACGATGCCAAAGCCATCGTTGAACAGGGATTCCCCCTCCACCTGGATAGAAACCTGCTCAGGCGCTTTGAGGTTTTTCATGATGGCCAGCACGGCGATGGGGTCGGTGGGGGAGATTAGCGCACCGAATAACAGGCAGTAGACAAAAGCCACCGGCATGTTGATCAACATCAGGAACCAGTACAGCAGGGCACCCACCACAAAAGTGGAAATCAGGGTGCCGACGATCGCCAGTAGGCCAATTTCCAATTTTTGGTTGCGCAGTTCCAACAGGTCGATATGCAAACTGCCGGCGAAGAGCAGGAAACCCAGCATCCCTTTGAGCAGGATATCCTCCAGATTGAGCAACGGCAGCAACTGGTCTGCCCAAGTGCGCAACTCCACCACCCCCAATTTGCCCAGGCCGGTAACAATGAGTGACAGCGCCAGGGCTCCAGCCGTGATTGCAATGGTGGTTTGTGCGCGCAGCACATACTGGTTTAGGAAGCCGAGAAAGACCGACACCGCGGCAAGAAAACAAAAGGTGTAATAGACTTCCATGCCGTGCGTGGACTCCAGGGGATAAGATTTGCGGGGCTCTGCCCAGCCCTCAAAAGCAGCGGTTTACAGCGCTTTTTGGGGGGCGAAATTATCAGTTGCTGAGCGTGCCGTTATTGTAGTCGCGCAGGGGCCCGCTCGAGTTTCCCTGACAGGGCTCTGGGCACAGGGGTGTCTGGTGTGGATACCGCCGGTTGCGCCCTGGTTGGGGGCGCGCAATTGTAACGGCTCCTCGGTGCGGCACAACCGCATTTTTGATTTATATCCACAACAGCTTTTTCGCGCCTGCCGAAACTGCCATTCGATTATTTCTGGTTCGTCTGACTATCAATTGCGGAGCAAGTTTCTCTCCGTTGAATTCATTGCTTTCGGCATCGCCTCCATTCAGGCGTAGCTTCCCAACTACACTGGAGGCATCTGGTAAAACCAAATGCAAAAGTGCAAGAGAGGAAGTCGTGGCAAATCATCCATTGTTATGTGATACCTCCAAACTGGTCGGGCGGGTGTTGATGTCCCTGATATTTATTTTTGCAGGGTGGAACAAAATAGGCGGTTACAAAATGACCGAGGCCTTTATGGTGTCCATGGGGATACCCGCGCTACTGCTTCCCCTGGTGATTATTGTGGAGTTGCTTGGAGGGCTGGCGATATTACTGGGGTTCTTTACCCGCTTCTCCGCGGTGATCCTTTTTCTTTTCTGCCTGGCCAGTGCCTGGATGGTGCATTATTCCCCCGGTGATCCTGGGGAAATGACGAGCTTTATGAAGAACATCACCATCGCCGGAGGCTTCCTGATCCTCGCCTGTGCCGGGGCCGGTTGCTTCAGTCTGGATCACTGGATTCGCAAAAAATAGCGCCAAATAGACTGAATGGGTTAGGGCGGGATTCGCGGCTTACCGAGGTTATTTCAGGCATTGGTCGATCCTATTCGGCGCCTGTGCCGAGCACTTTGCAAAAGCGCACCTATACTGCCTGTTGCCGCGCTATCCATTCAGGAGGATCATCGTGAAACTCTTCTACGCGCCTGGAGCCTGCTCCCTATCCCCGCATATTGTCGCCCTAGAGGCGGGCATTGATCTGGATCTTTGCAAAGTGGATCTGAAGACCCATACCCTGGAAAACGGCGATGACTTCCACAGGGTCAACCCCAAAGGCTATGTGCCAGCCCTTCAGTTAGAGGGGGGTGAGTTACTCACCGAGGGTGCCGCAATCATGCAGTTTCTCGCCGAGCAAAAGCCCGACGCCAACTTGGCACCACCGGTGGGCACCCTGGATCACTACCGCATGTTGGAGTGGCTAAATTTCCTCAGTGCAGAAGTCCATAAATGTTTCCTGCCATTGTTTTGGAATGGCTCGGAGGAGGAAAAGAAAAAGGCTCAAGAAAAGATTCTGCGTCGGATGGATTATGTCGAAGAGCAGTTGCAGAGCGATTTCCTTCTGGGGGACGCCCTATCTGTGGCGGATACCTACCTCTATGTCATTATCCGCTGGCTCAAGGCTCTGCATTTCGATATGTCGCGCTGGCCCCGGCTGCAGGATTTTCAGCAGCGTATGGAAACGCGCCCGGCGGTTCAGCAGGCTCTGCGAGAAGAAAAAAGCCAGGCAGCCTGATTTCGCAGGTATGTATCAGCGCGGAGTGATGCGCCTGGTAATCGGTATATCCGACTCTATTGGGTTGCGCGCCTGAGCGATGACCAGTGAGGAAAACAGGGCTACCACGGCGCAGGCGAACATGGACCCGGCGATGGGAACCAGTGTGCCTGTGTGCAGACTACTCACCAGCCCGCCGAGCACACCGCCGGTGATAAATATTGTCGCTCCATAGAGGGCGTTAGCGCTGCCACTGATCTTGGGGAAAAACTCCAGGTAACAGGCGGCTGCGTTGGGCCCGGTTATCCCGATACAGCTCATCACCAGCACCAGCGGCACCATCCACAGGATTAACTCTCTGATTCCCGTCATAGTACCCAGTAACAACAAGCCACAGCCGAGCATTTGCAAGGTAACGCCGATCAGCAAAATATTGCGTGGCTGGAACAGGTTGAGCAGGCGGATATTGACCTGCACCATACAGATCAGCCCCAAAATACAGGTGCCAAAAAACAGCGGGAAGTGGCTGGGACTGACATTGAAGTAATCCATAAATACAAAGGGCGCGGTGGTGATGTAGATAAACATCGAGCCACTAACGCAGGCCTGAGTAGCGAGAAACCCGAGGGCGCGGCGGTTACGTAAAACCTGGCCATAGGTGGAGACCAGTGAGGCCAGTGGCATCAACTGGCGTCGTGCGCGTGTGAAGCGCGAAACAGTTTCCGGTAGCAGTAAGCGCACCAGTACTAGCATGGCGATAGCGTACAGCAACAGAAACACAAAAATACTTTGCCAGCCTCCCAGCGTCAGCAGCAGCGAGCCTATAACCGGGGCAATCAGGGGGGCGATCAGCATGATAGTGCTGATCATGGAGATAATTTTGGCGGCCTCACGCCCACTGTGCAGATCGCGCACAATGGCCGCGCAAATTACCGTAGCAAAACCACCACCTACTGCCTGCAGAAAACGCAGGATGATCAATTGGTCGACATGATCGGCAAACAGGATCAGCAGCGAACTGACGATGTAAATACACAGGCCGATAGTGCCTACCAACCGTCTTCCCCAGCGGTCCGAGAGCGGCCCGCCGAAGAGCTGGCCGAGAGCGAAGCCCAATAAAAAACTGGAAACCGAGTATTGAACCCGCGCAACCTCCGTATCCAACGCCCCGGCCATGGCCGGTATGGCCGGCAAGTAGCTGTCGATGGAAAACGGCGTCAGGGAGACCAGAGCCGCCAGCCATACCACCAACCAGCGTGGTGCCTTTTGCTCAGCGGATAAAGCAGTGGATGTCATGGAATTGCTCTGGGACGATTTGAGGGCTCTTGTTGGCGGTGACAATAGATTGCTGAATACAGCAGGCACGCTAGAGGGGGCGCGACACCTTATCTAGTGCCGCATTCCGCTCCCTCAATGCTTGTCTTCCCGCAATGTGTACAGGCCCTGTTTGAGTTTCAATAAATGTTCCTGCAACTGGGGGCCTTTGCGCTGGGCAACGCCAATGGCGAGTACATCGATCACCACCAGGTGGGCGATCCGCGAGGACAGCGGCGTATAGATCTCGATATCCTCTTCCACATCGACTTCCAGCGGGATACTGGCCTGCTGTGCCACCGGTGAACCGCTTGGTGCCAGGCCAACTACTAGGGCGCCCTGCTCTTTCGCCATGCCCATGGAGCGCAGCAATGCCTTGGTGCGTCCGCTTTGCGAGATCGCCACCACGATATCGCCCGGCTGCATGGACATGGCCGACATATTCTGGATGTGATGATCCGAGTGGGCTGCGGTGGCCAGCTGCAGGCGGAAGAACTTGTGCTGGGCATCGGCGGCTACCGCACCGGAGGCGCCGAAGCCAAAGAATTCAACCCGTTTGGAAGCGGCAATGGCGGTCACTGCGGCTTCCAGGGCGCGGTCGTCGATGCGATCGCGCACCTTCAGTAGGGTATCTACGGTGGAGTCGAATACTTTGCGTTTGTACTCGGCGATAGTGTCGGTCTCAGTCACCGCAATTTGGCCGAAACTGGGGCTTGAAGCTAGTTGCTGTGCCAGATTCAGCTTAAATTCCTGAAAGCCGGAACAACCCACTGCACGGCAAAAGCGCACCACGGTGGGCTCGCTCACTTGGGCCTCTGTGGCCAAATCGACGATACGCATATGAATGATTTCGTCGGGGTTGGCGAGAATATACTCCGCCACCTTGCGCTCAGATTTGCGCATGGATGACAGCTGTTCGCTGATTTTTTGCGTGACTTCCGCCGGTTTCACAGGACTACCTTCTCTATGCCAGATGCCGCAGTTTAGCCGCTGCGCCCTCTGCTGGCGAGCGGCTTGGCATTGTCAGCCGGGGCAAAATCCTGTTTATTTACACAGGTCTCGCACAGCAGCTCTGGTACAATCTTCGCCCATGGACGTATCTCAGATTTTAGACCCCCTCAACGACGCCCAGCGCGAAGCGGTAGCTGCTGCGCCAGGCAATCAATTGGTTCTGGCCGGTGCCGGCTCGGGCAAGACCCGCGTGCTGGTGCACCGTATTGCCTGGCTGATGCAGGTGGAGGGCGCCTCGCCCTACTCCATTATGGCGGTGACCTTCACCAACAAGGCCGCCCGCGAGATGCGCGCAAGAATTGAGGAACTGCTGGGGGTGAATACCTTCGGTATGTGGGTGGGCACCTTCCACGGTTTGGCCCACCGGCTACTCAAGGCCCACTGGCAAGAGGCCAAGTTGCCGCAAAACTTCCAGATTCTGGATTCCGACGACCAGCTGCGTTTGATCAAGCGGGTGCAGACAGATCTGGGCCTGGACGATAAGAAGTGGCCACCGCGGGAGACCCAGTGGTGGATTGGTGCGCAGAAAGACGAAGGCCTGCGCCCGCAATATATCAATGCAGGTGCCGATCCCTGGCAGCAGACCATGGTGCGCATCTACTTAGCCTATGAAGAGGCCTGTCAGCGCGGCGGATTGGTGGATTTTGGGGAACTGCTGCTGCGTGCCCACGAGCTCTGGCTGAATAATGACGCTATTCTCGCCCACTACCGTCGGCGTTTCCCCTTTATCCTGGTGGATGAGTTCCAGGATACCAACACCATACAATACGCCTGGCTGCGCCTGCTTGCCGGTGAGGAGTGCCACATCACCGCCGTGGGGGATGATGACCAGTCCATTTACGGCTGGCGCGGCGCCAAAATAGAGAACATCCAGCACTTTTCCACAGACTTGCGCGAAGTGCAGACGGTGCGACTGGAGCAAAATTATCGCTCCACCTCCACCATTTTGAACGCGGCTAACGCGGTGATCGCCAATAACAGCGGCCGTCTGGGTAAGGAGCTGTGGACTAAGGGCGATGAGGGAGAGCCCATCGCCGTCTACGCCGCCTATAACGAGCAGGACGAATCGCGCTTTATTGTCGAGCGTATCAATGACTGGGTGCGCGATGGCAACCGCCGTGACAGCATTGCTATTCTCTACCGCTCCAATGCCCAATCTCGGGTACTTGAAGAGGGCCTGCTGCGCGAGCAAGTGCCTTACCGTATTTACGGCGGCCAGCGTTTCTACGACCGCCTGGAAATCAAAAATGCCCTTTCCTATCTGCGCCTGATCAGCAACCGCAATGATGACACCGCCTTTGAGCGGGTGGTGAATACCCCCACGCGCGGTATCGGTGCGCGCACGGTGGAGATGGTGCGCTCCTTTGCTCGCGAGCAGGGCTGCTCCCTATGGCAGGCGGCCAAGCTGATGTTGCAACAGCGGGTTCTGGCCGCGCGCGCCGGCAACGCCCTGCAGAGCTTCCTGGATCTGATCAACCAGCTGGCTGCAAATGCCGAAGATAAAGAGCTGGACGCCATTGCCGAGGATGTGATCGAGACCAGCGGCCTGCTGGAATTCCACGGCAAAGAAAAAGGTGAGAAGGGCCAGACCCGGGTGGAAAACTTGCAGGAGCTAGTGACTGCTTGTCGCTCCTTTGCCGGCGTGGACCTGCCCGAGGGCGAGGAAGGTGAGGAGGAGATTCCCCTGCTCAACCAGTTCCTCGACAGTGCCGCCCTCGATGCCGGTGAAGGCCAGGCGGATGAGTTTGAGGATGCAGTCCAGCTGATGACCCTACACTCCGCCAAGGGTCTGGAGTTTCCCCTGGTATTTATGGCGGGTGTGGAGGAAAACCTGTTCCCGCACAAGATGTCTGCACAGGAGCCTGGCCGCATGGAGGAAGAGCGACGCCTCTGCTATGTGGGTATTACCCGAGCCATGCGCAAGTTGTACATCACCTATGCGGAAAATCGTCGCCTGTTTGGCAGCGAGACCTATAACAGCCCGTCTCCGCTTTATCGGTGAGATTCCTGCAAACCTAGTGCACGAAGTACGCTTGAAGACTGAAATTTCCCGACCGCTCTATCAGGCGGACTACGGTAAAGTGGGTCAGTTTTCCGACCCGGCCCCGGACTTTGATGACCTGCCACCACTGGCCCTGGGCGGTCGAGTGGAGCACGCAAGGTTTGGCGAAGGCACCGTAGTACAGTTCGAAGGCAATGGTCCACGTGCGCGGGTGCAGGTCAATTTCGATGATGCCGGTAGTAAATGGCTGGTGGTGGCTATGGCTAAGTTGCAGCCTCTATAGATCGCTAGCTTTGGTAAAAACCGGGCCACATAAAAGAGATCTTTCTACAGTGGTTTTGGTTTTTTCCAAGATATCGAATATTTAAAAAGATCATTAATCGATGATCAACGCCATAAAATAAAAAAGATAATTAAAAGCGATGAAAAAAGTTAACTGGTACCCCGCTATTATTTTGGGCCTCATCGCCCTGCTGGTTATTACCTTTGCCGCATTGGTCACTTCCCGTGCGGCACAGGGGCCTGCACAACACTTTTCTGATACGGACAACAAAGAATTGTTCGAGTGGAAGTTGGTCACTACCTGGCCAAAAAATTTTCCCGGCCTCGGCCAGGCACCGGAACGCTTCGCAAAAAATGTTGAGAAGATGTCCTCCGGCCGTCTCAAAATAAATGTTTATGGTGCGGGCGAGCTGGTGCCAGCACTGGGTATTTTTGGCGCGGTATCTGAGGGCGCTGCACAGATGGGACACGGTGCTGCCTATTATTGGAAAGGCAAGATTCCAGCGGCCCAGTTTTTTACCGCAGTGCCTTTTGGCTTAAACGCCCAGGAAATGAATGGCTGGCTGCATCATGGTGGCGGTTTAGAGCTTTGGACGGAGATTTATGAACCGTTTAATCTGATCCCCCTGGCCGGAGGCTCCACCGGGGTACAGATGGCGGGTTGGTTTAATAAGCCGATTAATTCCGTTGAGGATTTGCAGGGCCTAAAAATGCGTATTCCCGGCCTGGGAGGTGAAGTTTTAAATCGGGCCGGCGGTACCGCTGTGACTATTCCCGGTGGTGAACTCTATACCGCGTTGCAAACGGGTGTAATCGATGCGACGGAATGGGTCGGCCCTTACAACGATCTCGCTTTTGGTTTCCACCAGGTTGCCGAATATTACTACTACCCAGGTTGGCATGAGCCCGGCTCAATGATGGAATTTATCGTCAACAAGAAAACCTTTGAGAAATTACCCAAAGACCTGCAAGTCATTGTGCGGGTCGCAGCCCGTGAAGCAAATCAGGATATGTTGGATGAGTACACCGCGCGTAATAACCGCGCCCTGCGAGAGCTGGTGGAAACACACGGGGTAAAGGTTAGGCGCCTGCCAGATGATGTACTTTCACATCTGAAGAAAATCAATACGCAGATTATGCAGGCGACTGCAAACAAAGACCCGGAATTTGCGCGTATCTATAAAGCTTTTAAGGACTTTGAGCGAGATGTGCGGCCCTATCACCAGATTAGTGAAGAGGCTTATTACCAGGCGCGAGAGCTGGATGGAGAAAGCAAGAAACAGTAGTAAAAGGCAAAATTAACATATAGAAGGGAAACTGGCTTAAGGCAGTTTCCCGGAATAGTTTGGCAAGTCGTTTCAGGGCAGCGGCCTGGTATGCCCTCTATCGTCAATAGCGACAAAAACAAACTCACCTTCGGTGACCTTCACCTGCTCACCGGAATCTACCCGCGTCAGCCATACCTCAACCATTGTCCTGATGGAGGAGCGCCCCACCTCGATAGCTTCTGCATAGCAGCTGACCGTAGAGCCAACCGGTACCGGACGTAAAAACACCATACTGCCAACCGCGACGGTAGTTACCCTACCGCGTGCGATGCTCTGAGCCAGGATTGCACCGGCAAGGTCCATTTGCGACATCAGCCAACCGGCGAATACGTCTCCCTGGGGGTTGGTATCACGGGGCATAGCCAGGGTTTGCAGGGTAAGCGTGCCTGTTGGTTGCGGGTTTTCATCAAGGGCTGAAAGTGCGGACATCGACTACTCACAGATTGTTAGAGTTATTGGTTTCCACCTGAGGGAAGGTGGCGCATTCTAGCACAAATTGTCCAGTAAATGACCAGCATCCTTTGTAAAAGCTTCCTCTAATCCTTTGGCAATACACGGTGTTAACCGGTTAATAACCCTGGCAGCCAAGTCACCAGAGCAGGCCAAAGAGCCAGGAGGCACAATATCAGCAGCTGAATAGCGATAAATGGCATGACGCCACGATAGATAGCGGAAGTGGCCACTGAACTTGGCGCAACACCGCGAAGATAAAACAACGCAAAGCCAAAGGGTGGCGTAAGGAAAGAAGTCTGCAAATTGATCGCGATCATGATACCCAGCCATACCGGATCTAAGCCCATTGCCAGCAGTACCGGCCCGACGATGGGCACCACCACAAAGGTGATCTCGATAAAGTCGAGAATAAAACCGAGCAGGAAAATTACCAGCATCACCAAAAGAGTTGCGCCGACAACACCACCGGGCAGGTTGTGGAAAATGTTGGTGACTAACTCTTCACCGCCGTAACCGCGGAAGACCAGGGAAAACAGAGAAGCGCCAATTAGGATGGCAAACACCATCGCGCTTACTTGTAGAGTGCTGCGACCCACCTCCCCCGCCTGTGTCCACTGCAGAGCGCTGCGACGGTAAGCGAGTAATCCTGCGCCCAGGGCGCCTACGGCGGCGGCTTCTGTAGGCGTTGCGGCACCGGTAATAATGGAACCCAGCACTAATAGCATCAGAGTAATAGGAGGAAAAAGGCTACTCAGTAGCGGCCAAACTTCCAGATGTTGACGCTGCGCGGTCTCGGCCTTACTCGGAGGACGGCGTGCCACGAACAATAGGTAAACAATGTAGGCTGCAACCAACATTAGGCCAGGGATAATCGCGCCGATAAACAGATCACCAACGCTGACCGGCTTCGGATTAAAAATACCCGCGGATAGCTGTGCCTGTTGGTAGGCGTTGGAGAGAGTATCCCCAAGTAGAACCAGTGCAATTGATGGAGGGATGATTTGCCCGAGGGTGCCGGTGGCACAGATAGTGCCGGTGGCGAGCTTGGGAGAGTAGCCCTGTTTCAACATGGTGGGCAGGGACATCAATCCCATCGTCACCACGGTGGCGCCCACAATACCGGTGCTGGCGGCCAGAAGTGCGCCGACCACTACCACGGAGATGGCCATACCCGCCGGTGCACCCATAAATACTTTGGTCAGATTGACCAGTAAGTCTTCGGCGATCTTGGCTCTCTCGAGAATCACTCCCATTAGGACAAAGAGTGGTACGGCTACCAGGGTGCCGTTTTGCATAATGCCGTAGAGGCGGTCGGGGAAGGCGCGCAGTAGTTCTGCATCGAAAACGCCATACACGATACCCAGGCCGGCGGTGATTAGGGCTGTACCGGCGAGGGTGAAGGCCACCGGGTAGCCGAACATCAACAGCCCACAGACGGCGGCAAACATCAGTAGTGGTATCAGCTCGATCATGCTTCGGCTTCCTCCACTTGTTTGAGGAGGTGTGGTTTCGCCACAGCCTCGCTCGCCGGGCTGGAAACCTCCATCAGCTGTAATAAAGCGCGTAGAAATTGGGCGCTGCCCGCGAGACCAAGAGTTATTGCCGCGAGGGGAATCAGGCTTTTCAGTAGGAAAACACCGGGAAGGCCGCCGGCATTGGCGCTCTCCTCAAGCACTGACCAACTGTTCAAAACGAAATGCCAGCTGCCCAGTAACATAAAGGTACAGAGTGGCAGCAGAAATAAGAGAAAGCCGACAGCGTTAACCCAAGCCTTGCTCTTGGGACCCATTCGCCGATAGAAGACATCGACACGCACATGGGCGTCGGTTTGTAGGGCATAGGCCAGCCCCAGCATGAAGGCGGCACCGTGTAGATAGATCACGGATTCCTGTAGCGCGATAGAGCCACTGTCAAACAGGTGGCGTAGGGCTACGACGCAAGATTGCAGTAGGACCATGGCCCAGGTAAACCAGGCGAGCAGGTGGCCGGTGCGACTGGACAGACTCTCCAGTGCACGCGCTCCACGCATCAGAAATAGCATGGGGGCTTCTCTCTTTACATCTTATTGTTATCTCGTTTGCATGCAGGTTACCGCTTTGCCTGCCCGGGCACCAGCGGGGCAAATTTCAGGTTGTAATCTTTTTGTCATGTTTTATTCATAGAATCGTCATCCGTTCTTCCTAGCATCGCCGCGTGAAATAAAAAACACTCATCGGAGTTACACATGAACAAGCGAATTCTGGCTACTTCCTTGGCGGCATTGACCCTCGCCACTTCTCAGGTGGCTCTGGCGGCGCGCGACTACATCAGCGTTGTTGGTTCCTCCACTGTTTACCCATTTACCACCACTGTGGCGGAGCGTTTCAGCCGCGCTACCCAGTTCAAAACTCCGGTAGTCGAATCCACAGGTACTGGCGGCGGCATGAAGCTGTTCTGCCAGGGCGTTGGTGAAAGCACTGCGGACATTACCGGTGCCTCTCGCCGCATTAAGCAGTCTGAGTTGGAGATGTGTAACGGCAACGGCGTCGATGTTGTGGAAGTGCAGATTGGTTACGACGGCATCGTGCTGGCGAATGCTAAGAAAGCGACTCCTTTCAAGCTTTCCCGTAAGGATATTTTCCTGGCTTTGGCAAAAGAAGTTCCGAACCCGAACGGCTCCGAGACTCTGGTTGCCAACCCTTACAAGACCTGGAAAGACGTGAACCCAGCGCTGCCCAACACCAAAATCGAAGTTCTGGGTCCGCCCCCCACTTCCGGTACACGTGACGCCTTCGCGGAGCTGGCAATGGAAGGTGGCTGTAAGAAGTTCGATTGGATCGCAGCCATGAAGAAAAAAGACAAGAGCGCTTACAAGGCGATCTGTCACAACGTTCGTGAAGACGGCGCTTATGTTGAAGCCGGTGAGAACGATAACCTGATCGTTAACAAGTTGGTTGCCAATTCGAATGCCCTGGGCATCTTTGGTTTCAGCTTCCTCGACCAGAATGCCGATAAAGTACAAGGCTCTTTGATCGAAGGACAGGCTCCGACTTTCGACTCTATCGCAGATCAGAGCTACCCGGTTTCCCGCCCGCTGTTTATTTATGTGAAGAAAGCACATGCCGACGTAGTACCGGGTATCAAGCAGTTCCTGGCAGAGTTCACCAATGAGCGCGCCTGGGGTGATGAAGGTTACCTGACTGACAAAGGTATGATCCCGCTGCCCCAAGAGAAACGCCAGAAAATTGCTACTGACGTTCGCAAGCTGAATGCCCTGAGCAATCTTGCTGCGAAGTAAATTTATCCTGGAGTAGTACAGTCAAAGGGAATTGACGGCCAAGCTCGAGAGGGCTTGGCCGTTTTTATGAAAGCCAAGTGGAAACACAGGGAAAAGTCGGGATAATGCCGACATCGACATTTTTAGCACGGTAACTCAATGCAAACCCCCACACTGTTCGCCCTTTTGCTGCTGTTGATTTTAGTGGCCTACGGTACCGGCTTTAGTCGTGCACTGAGTGCAGCGCGCAGCCGCGGAGGCCTGCGTAATCTGGCCTCACTGCCCAGCTATCACGGTATATTTACCGCGCTTTGGTGTGGTTTACCGGCACTTTTACTACTGGGTGCCTGGCTGATTTTTGACGATGCCATTATTCGCACCATGGTGATGCACAGCATTGCAGACAAGCCCGATACCATTGCCGGACAGAACCTGCTCTATGCACAAATTCAAAACCTCGCTGCCGGCCATTTGGTGGGAGAGTCATCTCCACAGTTACAGTCGGCGGCGGAGCATCTCAGTCAATTGCGCAATAACTCCAATACCCTGCAGGCTTTTTTAAGTCTGGTATTGGCGGTGGGCCTGGGGGCATTTGCACTGTTGCGTTTTTCTCCGGAACTGCGCGCCCGTGAGAAAGTAGAAAAAGTCCTTAAGTCTATTCTGATTACTTGTGCTTGCGCCGCGATTTTTACCACTGTGGGTATTTTGTTCTCGGTACTGTTTGAGTCGCTGCGCTTTTTCCAGTCGGTGCCGGTGACTGAATTCCTGTTCGGCTTACATTGGAGCCCGCAGATGGCCCTGCGTGCCGATCAGGTTGGTTCCAGTGGAGCCTTTGGTGCGGTACCCCTGTTTACCGGTACCTTGATGGTTTCCGCAATTGCCATGTTCGTGGCGGTGCCAGTGGGCCTAATGGCGGCTATTTATCTGGCCGAGTATGCCAGCAAGCGCGTGCGCAACGTGGCCAAGCCAATTTTGGAAATCCTCGCCGGTGTACCCACAGTGGTATACGGCTTTTTTGCGGCGTTAACCGTCGCTCCGTTTATTCGTGACCTGGCTACTTCTATTGGCCTACAGGCCTCCAGTGAGAGCGCCCTGGCCGCTGGGTTGGTAATGGGGATTATGATTATCCCGTTTGTCTCCTCATTATCAGACGATGTGATTAATGCGGTACCTCAATCCCTGCGCGATGGCGCTCTGGGGTTGGGTTCAACCCAATCGGAGACCGTGCGTAAAGTGGTGATCCCCGCAGCACTGCCGGGAATTGTCGGCGGTGTGCTTTTGGCGGTATCCCGCGCAATTGGTGAGACGATGATCGTGGTAATGGCCGCGGGCCTCGCCGCCAATTTAACCGCCAATCCCCTGGAGTCGGTCACCACCGTTACCGTACAAATTGTGACGCTACTAGTCGGCGACCAAGAGTTTGACAGTCCCAAGACCCTGGCCGCGTTTGCGCTTGGTCTGATGTTGTTTGTCTCGACTCTGGTACTGAACTTTATCGCCCTGCACGTAGTGAAAAAATACCGGGAGCAGTATGA
Organism: Microbulbifer sp. CnH-101-G; assembly: GCF_052466775.1. Taxonomy (NCBI): domain Bacteria; kingdom Pseudomonadati; phylum Pseudomonadota; class Gammaproteobacteria; order Cellvibrionales; family Microbulbiferaceae; genus Microbulbifer; species Microbulbifer sp. CnH-101-G. The sequence continues at coordinate 3,883,201 of NZ_CP174292.1, read as the reverse complement.
CTAATCTCACTCAGACGCAGGTTCGCGAGCGTATCGAAAAGCGTCTCGCCAGCCGTCATCGCAAGGAAAAACTGTTTCGCGGGCTGGGTATTGCCAGTATTGCTTTCGGCATTCTCGCGGTTGTTATTTTGTTTAGCGATATTATCAGCAAGGGTAGCGGTGCCTTTGTACAGACCGCCATTGAGTTGGAAGTACACTACGATGCTCAGGTACTCGGTATCGAAAACGTCGATGACGAGAGCCTTGCCTGGGCCAACTTCACCGGGGTAATCCGCGAGGCCCTGCGCGAGCGTTTCCCTTCGGTGACTGGCCGCAGTAACAAGCGTGAACTGTATTCGCTGGTTTCCTCTGGAGCGCCCTTTAACCTGCGTGATCGACTGGCCGCAAACCCAGAGCTGCTCGGTAAGAGCGAGAAAGTATGGTTTGCCGCTGACGACGATGTGGATACTTTTGTTAAAAGTCTGAAGGATTCCAAAGAGGGCTTCCGCGGCCGTACTTCGGAACAGAAAGCCGGCTGGATCGAACAGTTATTGGAAAGCGGCGAACTGAAGAAGCGTTTTAATACCATCTTCTTTACCAACGGCGACTCCCGTGAACCGGAGCAGGCCGGTATCCGCGCGGCCTTGATGGGCTCGCTGTTTACATTGCTGGTGACCCTGGCGCTGTCTTTCCCAATCGGGGTGGCTGCGGCCATCTACCTGGAAGAATACGCACCAAAGAATCGTTGGACCGACCTGATTGAGGTGAATATCAATAACCTCGCCGCGGTGCCATCCATCGTATTCGGCCTTCTGGGGTTGGCGATCTTTATCAACTTCTTTGAGTTGCCACGCTCCGCGCCCCTGGTTGGAGGTCTGGTACTCACCCTGATGACATTGCCGACAATTATTATTTCCAGCCGTGCGGCCCTGAAGGCGGTGCCGCCTTCGATTCGCGAAGCGGCGATGGGTATGGGTGCCTCGCGTATGCAGGTGGTTTTCCACCATGTGCTGCCGCTGGCCATGCCCGGTATGCTCACCGGTGCGATTATCGGTATGGCTCAGGCCCTGGGTGAGACCGCGCCCCTGCTGATGATCGGTATGGTCGCCTTTATTGTGGATGTACCCGGAGGGGTGACCGATCCGGCCACGGTATTGCCGGTGCAGATTTTCCTCTGGGCGGATAGCCCCGAGCGCGCCTTTGTGGAGCGCACCTCGGCAGCCATTATGGTGTTGCTGAGTGTATTGATTCTTATGAATGCCAGCGCGGTAATGCTGCGCAAGAAACTTGAGCGCCGCTGGTAACAGCGCGGATAATCGGAAAACGGGATTATTTATGAGTACCATGACCCTGGATGCCGCCGGACATACTGGAGCGGCGCAATCCGAACTGACCGGTGACAAAATGGCAATCAGCCAGACCGAGGTGCGGAAAACAGTGGGCCAGCCCTTCTCTGACACCGCCAAGTTGCGCATGCGCAATGTGAATGTGTTCTACGGCGAAACCCAAGCTATTCACAACGTTGGCCTGGATATCGGTCGCAATGAAGTTGTGGCGATGATCGGCCCATCCGGTTGTGGTAAGTCCACCTTCCTGCGCTGCCTCAACCGCATGAACGACACCATTGAAGGCTGTCGGGTTGAAGGTGAGCTGAGTTTGGATGGCGACCCCATTTATGGTCCCAAGGTGGATGTTGTACCTCTGCGCGCACGGGTGGGGATGGTGTTCCAGAAACCCAATCCCTTTCCCAAGTCCATCTATGAAAACGTGGCCTACGGCCCCAAGATTCACGGAATCGCCAGCCGCCGCGCGGACCTGGATGAAATTGTGGAAAACAGCCTGCGCCGCGCCGGCCTCTGGGATGAGGTCAAGGATCGTTTGGATAAACCAGGTACCGGCCTGTCTGGCGGTCAGCAGCAGCGTCTGTGTATCGCCCGTGCAATTGCAGTGAGCCCGGAAGTGATTCTGATGGATGAGCCCTGCTCCGCTCTGGACCCAATTGCCACTGCACGGATTGAAGAACTGATTGATGAGCTGCGCGAGAACTACACTATTGCCATCGTGACTCACTCGATGCAGCAGGCGGCTCGTGTCAGCCAGCGCACGGCTTATTTCCATCTGGGACATCTAGTCGAGGTTAACGACACTGAAACCGTGTTCACCAATCCGGAGCACGAACTAACCGAAGCCTATATTACCGGCCGCTTCGGCTGAGCCAGTTCTGCCCCGAGGGATAACTATGGAAATGCACTTCGATCAACATATCTCCCGCCAGTTCAACGAGGACCTGGAGGGAATCAAGACCGAGATGTTAGAGATGGGCGGCATGGTCGCCCGCCAGGTAGCCGATGCCGTCGATGCCCTGTCCAATGCCGACAGCCAGCTGGCGGAGGAAGTCCTGCGCATCGAAGAGGAAATCGACAAGTGTGAGATGGCCCTGGACGAGCACGCGACCTTGATTATCGCTAAGCGCCAGCCCGCCGCCTCGGATTTACGCATGGTGATGTCGGTAACCCGCATCGCCCGCGACCTGGAACGTATTGGTGATGAGGCCAGCAAGATCGCGAAAATGGCGATTGCGCTCACCGACGAGGGCACCTCACCGCGCGGCTATACCGAGATACGCCACCTGGCCAATGCCGTGCGTAAAATGCTCAACGATGCCCTGGATGCCTACACTCGTTTCGATGTGGAGTCCGCATTACGCACCCTCGCCGAGGATGAGCAGGTGGATATGGATTACCGCACCGCTGTTCGCGAGCTGGTGACTTATATGATGGAAGATCCACGCAGTATTTCCCGTGTAATCAATGTGCTGTGGACACTGCGCTCACTGGAGCGTATCGGTGACCACGCCAAAAATATCTGTGAGCAGGTGGTCTATCTGGTGGAAGGGGCGGATATTCGCCACGGCCACGAGAGAAACCTGAACTTAAGGAAATCCTAAGTTCCCCACCCAAAAGAAAAGGTCGCTTAACGCGGCCTTTTTTATTGCGTGTGCTTACTGAAAAGATGGAAAGGAAGAGTTCACTAAATTTTTGAGTCGAGAGAGAAATAGAAGCACTGCTACCAGTGCGTAGGGAATTATTCACAATGTGTCATAAGAGCGGAGCGTTCTTTTCTACTTTTCTACTTGCAAGTAGATAGCTCAAGGAGATAGTCGGTGAAATATATTTTTGAGGTTCGAATTAAGGAAGGCTTCACAGCGGAAGAATATGCCGATGCCTGGGTACGTGCGTCCCAATTAATTCAGCGAGCACCTGGGGCTATGGGGACGGAACTTTTGCAAAAGATCGGTGACGAAAATACTCTGATCGCCATCGCTACCTGGCATAGTAAAATTGAACGCGATGCCATGCAGTCTCGGCACACGACAGAAATTGACAGAATTATTCAAAGCGTTGCTCCTTTTGTAGGTATACGCCTTTTAGGTGAGTATGAGGAGTTTCGAAAAGTAGATAGTTCTTTTACAGATAGTAAGCGCTAAGGATAACTAGAAAACCTGAATAGAAGCTGAATAAATAAAAGTTTTTCTCAGTCATTAAACAACAGCAAATAATACACACCCTTACAAGGAGATAACTGCTTACGGCAACATATAATTTAGTACAGACTGCGTCATTCGCTACATCCCCCGTTTTCACTCCCTTCGTCGCAAAGTCTTCATAAACTGACTTTGTGTAATTAGCTGTGGTTGCGGACAAAAAAACTTTTGCTACAATCCGCATCCCAATTTGGATCCATAGTTAACGAAGGATTTTAAAATGAGATTCAAGCTCGCAGCTCTTCCCCTGATGCTTCTCGCCGCAACCGCTGGTGCCGAGGAGTACAACTCTTTTACTAAATCTAAGTACACCAATTTAGAGAATGATGCAGATAGTTTTACTATTGGCAGCCAGTATTTTTTTAGTGGAAAAGAAACTCTCGGTCCTCTGAAAGAATTTGAGTACATCAACAAAGTTAGTAATATTTACGGTGATTTTTCTCATTACAATGAAGGTAGTGAAGACTCTGATATTTTTACAGTTGGTGGAGAATACTTTGCATCTAACGGGATCGTTTTGGGTGCTCAGTTAGCAGATTTTGGTGAAGAAAATATTGATACTCTATCAATAGGTTATCTCTTTACTCCTAACTTCCTGGTTAGCCTGGAGCATGAAGATAACGACAGCGATAATGAGTTGTCTGTAAATGCTCGTTATAACCATCAGCTGAATGCAACAGATTACATAGGTTTCGACTTTTCCGTTGACGAAGAGTTTGATACCCGCAGCTTGTCCTCGAAGTATTTTACTCACCTGGGTGGCGAGCAGTACCTGACAGCAGAACTGGCTTATGTTAGCTACGATGAGGGCGATGACTATTGGAAGTTGGGCACAGAGTACTTCTTTACTCAGCGCACCTCCGTCGGCTTTACTTTCGATGAAAATGAAGAGTTTAAGCTGGGCATGAACCATTTCTTCAGCCGTAATTTTGCCGTTGAAGCGGCTTATGTTTCCAATACTGATAGTGATGATGATTACGATATCTACCAAATTGGTATGACCGTACAGCTGTAAGTCAGAAAGGGCTATCTTCGATAGCCCTTTTCTTTCCTTGGTTCATTATCGCCTGTTACCTAAGCGCCTATTTTTTGTCGTATTGTTATTGTTTCTAGCAATAAAAAATAACCTCCATTAAAATCTCGCAACTTTGAATTTATAGTTGGAAAAGGATTCTATGAAAAGTCTGAGGATGTCAATTTTCCCCCTGATGGTGCTGGCTACTGGCGTAACGGCTGAGGAGTATAAGTCGATAACTACGTTGAGTTATTCAGATAAAGAATACTCTTATCACGATCATTACTACAGCCCAATGGGATGGCCATATAGCCCAACGTCTGGTTATAGTGTTGAAGAAAATAAGTATAAAACCTCTTCCGTTGGTACTACTTATTTTTTTGGAGGAAAAGAAACTCTTGGGCCTCTAAAAGAATTTGAGTATATTAACAAGATTAGCAATATATCAGCACAGTTCTCTCGACACGAAATTCGGGATGATTATTGGCGGGATGATCACCATCAAAATTCACTTTCTACAAAAGGTGAGTATTTTTTAGAAAATGGTGTGGTACTGAGTGCTGGTATAGAAGATAAAAAATATGCCAATATTTATGATCAATCGATTGGTTATTTTTTCACTCCGAATGTTTTAGTGAAATTAAACTACAGTAATACTGATTTTAAGTATTTTGATGAGGAAGAAGAGTTTTCATTAACCGCTCAGTATAGCCACCAATTAAGTGATGCTGGTTATATTGGTTTTACAATGAATGTCGGTGAGGAAGCTGACGATCACACTTTATCTTCTAAATATTTCGTAGATTTCGGAAATGATAAGTATCTAAGTGTTGAGGCGAGTTATTATCACGGAAACGGAAGAGTATGGGGTGATGCCTCGGAGTTGAGTGCAGAGTTCTATTTTAATAAAGAGACTTCCGTCAATATAGCCTATGATGAAAATCATCGTTATAAATTAGGATTCTCCCACTTCTTTAATCGGAATATTGCCTTTGACGTAGTTTACTTAGCTGCAGCAACAAATAAGTACAATGGATATTACGAAGATTATGGGTGTGATGATTGCGATGCTTATCGGTATGACGAATACCGGCTGGGCTTGAGAGTTCAGTTATAATCTTCTGAAAGAAAAGGGCTATTTAATAGCCCTTTTTAATTTTTTAAATCAAAATTTCTAAAAGATAAATTCAGCCCTTTCCCGTCAATGCCTGTATCCGGGCCTGCGCTTTAGAGCCAATTTCTCCCCCCGCCCCGGCCGCAGTCTCGTAGTGCTTGAAAGCACTTTGTTTATTCCCCTGCTTTTCATATACCTCGCCCAGGTAGAAGTGTGCGTAGGCTGTTTCCAGGTAGCGTAGTGAGCGGTTTAAGTCTCTCTCCGCTGCGGTGTAATCATTTAGCTGCGCACTTGCCATGCCGCGTTTTAACCAGTGGGAAAACAGTGCTGGGTTTTTCTGTACGGCACGGTCGTAGGCTTGGTGGGCTTTATCAAATTGTTTTTTCTGGGCGAGCAGATCTCCTTCCAGTGCGAAGAAAGAGGCCTCTTTTGGTTGTTGCTTTTGTGCCTTTCGTACCAAATTCAGTGCCGTATCAAACTGCTTTTTATTGGCTGCGTTTAGGGCATCATCATAATTTTCATAGGCATCGGCATCACGTTTCAGTTGCGCTATGGCTTTTTGATAGGCATCGCGGTTGGTAACCCCGCCCTTGGGCAGGGATTTACTGTGCTCGATATTGGCGCTGACACGGGATTGTGATGGCGGGTGGCTGGCGAAGAGGGCTTCCAGGCCATTGCTTTGGCGACCCTTCGAGAGTTCAACGAACTTGCGTTGCAGACGCACGGCGCCCTGGGGATCATAGCCGGCGGCAGCCATATATTTCATGCCGTATTCGTCGGATTCAAATTCGTTACCGCGACCATAGCGGGCGATATAGGCGGAGCCTCCCAGCTGGCTGCCGGTAGAAATCAGGTCCGCATAGGCGGATTCCTTGGTGGCTGCACCGAGTACTGCCAGCCCCGCCTCGAGCACCTGTTGCTGTGACATGGCGGTGGCGGAGTGGCGTGCTGCAGCGTGGACAATCTCGTGGCCGAGTACAGCGGCTAGCTCCGCTTCATCCTCAAGCAGGACCAGCAAGCCCCGGTTAATGGCGATTTTGCCTCCAGGCAGTGCCCAGGCGTTGGGAACGGAGTTGTTCAACACCACAAATTCATAGGGTAGCTGCGGCTGGTCCGAGGCCCGTGCCAGTTTCTGCCCAACCCGGTTCACATACTCTTGCAAACTGGGGTCTATGGTGTACTGGCCACCCTGCTGTTGCTGGTTGATCGGGTATTGTTGCTGCCCTAAATTCAATTCCTGTTGGGTTGAAATCAGGGAAAGCTGTTGCTCTCCGGTTACCGGATTGGTGACACAACCACTGAGAATTGAGGTCGCTGTCAACGCCAGTGCGGCGAAGAAAGCCTGGTTACGCGAGATCATTGCTTGCCTCCCTGTATAATGCCGAGTATTCAACGATCACCCATTGTACACAGTCGGGGAATAGAGGTTATGACGGCACTTCAGGTAATTGAGTTATTTGCGGGCACCAATCCCGATGGCGAACCGGTGGTGGAGCGCTTACAGGTGCGTGTCAACGAGGACGATAGTTGCCAGTTGGTGCGTTCTCCCGCATTTATAAAAGGCATCGCCAGTGGCGATTGCATTAAGGTGGATAAAGATACCCAGCAGTTCGAACTGGTAAAGCGTTCGGGTAATCTGGCGATCCGCGTCTTTTGTCGCGGTAACAGCGCCGAACTTTCCGACCGCTTGAGCCCACAGCTGGAAAAACTTGGAGGAGAGCTGGATCTGGAAGTTCCACGAATGCTGGTATACAGCATCCATGTGAGCTGTGGTTTCGACAAAATTGAACAAATTCTTAATAGTGTCTGCGATGGTGCTAACAGTGCTTGGTACTACGGCAATGTCTACGATCCCAAAGATGGCCAGACCCCACTCAATTGGTGGCAGGATATACTGAAGCCAGAGTAGGCTATTGACCGCCGGTCCGAGTGGCTGGACCCAAACGGAAAGCAAAGCAGCGATAACTAAGGCACCCGATGTTAATAGTGATTTCTCCAGCCAAGACGCTGGACTATGAGAGCGAAATTCCCACCCTGGACACCACTCAACCGGATTTTCTCAAGGAGTCAGCGGCACTAATCAAAGAGTTGCGTGATTTGAGCCCACAACAGATCTCCAGCCTGATGAAGATTTCCGACAAGCTCGGTGTGTTGAATTACGACCGCTTCCAATCCTGGAAACGCCCTTTCACCGATAAGAATGCACGCCCAGCCCTGCTCGCATTTAAGGGGGATGTCTACACCGGTCTGGCTGCTGAAACCATGGGCAAGCGCGATTTCAGCTATGCCCAGAAGCACCTGCGTATGCTCTCCGGCCTCTACGGCCTGTTGCGCCCATTGGACTTGATGCAGCCCTATCGCCTGGAGATGGGGACCAAATTTGAAAACAGTCGCGGTAAAAATCTGTATGAATTTTGGGGAAAGCAAATTACTGAGGCGCTCAATTCACAGTTGCAGGCGCTGAAGAGTCGGGAGCTGGTCAACCTCGCTTCTAATGAGTACTTCAAGGCGGTAAAGCCCAAAGCGCTCGATGCGGAGGTAATCACTCCCCACTTCAAAGATCTAAAAAATGGCCAGTACAAAATGATCAGTTTCTTTGCCAAAAAGGCGCGGGGCATGATGAGCCGCTGGGCCATTGAGCAGCGGGTGAAGAAGGCGGAGGAGCTTAAAGACTTTGATATGGCTGGCTATTCCTATAATTCGGAGATGTCCAGTGAGCGGGATTGGGTCTTTACTCGGGATGAGCTGCCGTGAGCGATTCCAGCCTGCCGGATGCGCCGGCTTGTGCGCGCAATCGCGATCCAATACTTTCCCACCTGCGCCGCCTGTTGGAGGCTAGCCAACAGGTATTGGAGGTGGGGAGCGGCACAGGCCAGCACGCGGTCTACTTTGCCCCGCGCCTGCCCCACTTAATCTGGCAGACCTCGGAACGCGCAGAAATGCTGCCCGGCGTACGCGCGTGGCTGGCGAGTGCGCCCGCACAGAACCTGCGCCAACCACTGGCCCTGGATGTCGATGCGTCCTGGCCTGAGCTGAATTTTGATGCGGTGTTTAGTGCAAATACCCTGCATATTATGTCGCGGGAGTCGGTCCAGCGCTTTTTTCACCAACTGCGCACCCTGCTACAACCTGGTGGTCTGTTGGTTGTTTATGGCCCCTTCAAGATCGATGGTAGTTTTATCGGCCCCAGCAATGCAGATTTCGATACCTATCTCAAAGAGCGCAATCCCGACAGCGGTATTCGCGATCTGGAGTGGTTGGACCAGTTGGCAGGGGGTGTGGGCATGCAGCGAGAAGAATTAAATTACCTGCCGGCGAACAATCAGTTGGTTGTTTGGCGTAAAAACGATAACAAGGAGTGATTATGCCCGTATGGTTTGAAGTGTCGGTCGTTGTGGCCTTTGCCATAGGGGCGGTTTTCTTTTTCGCTAAATACCGCGAGACTGCCGCCGCCCTGCATGAGAGTGAGCGCATGAAAACACGCCTCTCCAATGACTTGAATCGCTATAAGGATGTACCGCGGCTGCGCGCGTTGCGCGATGCATTGGTCGGTACCAAACCTCTGCCCATAGATGATGACGGCAATGAGCATCTGCTATTGCGGGATGGAGACTTGCAGTTGCATCACTTGATTTTGCGCCGGGAGAGTACCCCGGTACACGATGAAGAGGAAGCTACCTACATAAAAGATGGTGAGCCGGTAAAACTATCAGAATTTGAATAGCTTTTACTGATGCAGGGGCGGATCAGGAATCCGCCTTTTCGTTTTGTAGCAGTGCCCTGGAGGGTTTTTCTTCCAGCTTGGTGGAGGGAAAGTGCAGGGTGAAGGTGCTGCCCTGACCGGGGACGCTCCGAACACTCATTTCTGCGCCGTGGCGCAACAATACATGTTTGACAATGGCCAGGCCCAATCCTGTACCGCCACTATCGCGGGAGCGACCGGGGTCGACTCGGTAAAAACGTTCGGTAAGACGCGGGATATGAATCGGATCTATGCCGATACCCTGGTCCTGCACACTGAAGTGTCCGCCATCGTTATCCTGCCACCAGCGCAGCTGGATTTCTCCATTCCCCGGACTGTATTTCACCGCATTGAACGCAAGATTAGCGAAGGCGCTGTGTAGCTCGCTGGCATCGCCGCGAATGCTGCAATCCCCTTCGCAGTCCACCGTGACCGGGTGGCGGTCACCGCTAAAGCTGCGCGCCTCCCGGGCAACCCGCTCCATCAATTCGCGGACATCCACGGAAACGTCGCTGGATTTTCGCTCGGAAGTCTCCAGGCGTGCCAGGAGAAGCAGATCGTTGACCAACGTGGTCATGCGCGCGGCTTGTTCCTCCATCTGAACCAGGGGACGTCGCCAGGCGGGGGGGGCCATATCGCTGCTCTGTAGGGTTTCCAGGTAGCCGGCGATTACGGTGAGTGGAGTGCGCAGTTCATGGGAGACATTAGCGACAAAATCCCGGCGCATCTGCTCGAGATTGTGCAGGCGAGTGATATCGCGAACGATCACCAGGGCTTCATCCTTACCGTAGCGGGTGACTTCCAGCTGTAGGTGAAGAGCTTCATTACCCGGCGCCTGCAGGGTCAGTGGTCCGCGGGGACTGTTGTCCTCGCTGTGCATATAGCTGACAAATCCGGGATCGCGCACGAAGTTCACCAGGGACTGCCCCTGATCACTGGACTGTAGGCCGAGTAGCTCGCCGGCGGCGGGGTTCCACCAGGCCAGGTGGTCGCCATTTTCCAATGCCACAATACCTTCGCGCAGGGCACTAGTACTGTCCTGAACACGGCGCAACATGGCATGCAGCTTTTGTTTTTCGCGGCGGTGGCGGCGCTGCATGCGGTAGAAGTCGTCGTAGATTTCGCCCCAGATACCAAAAGCGGTAGGCGCAGGGCCGCGGCGGCCATTGGCCAGCCATCGATTGAAGCGGTGCTGTTGCCACAGCACCGAGAGCAGGTAGGCTGCCAGCCCCAAAATCAGGGTCAGGGACCACTCGGAGGTGGTGAACCCTAGGGTTAAGCAGCCCAGTGCAATAATTAAAAAGCGCGAAAATTCGCCAATACTGCGATCTAACATAGCCTTGCCGTGTTACCTGGCGGTCGTCGGGAGGGCTGGTGTCCACCCCCGCACTCAGTACATCTTAGAAACCCGATCCTCTACAGGAGTGACCAAGGGTTACCGCGGGAGTCAGTGCCGATCCAGAAGGATTGTCACACTTTTTCGACAGTTTGCACAGAAAATCGATAGCCGGTGCCGCGCACTGTCTGGATATAGCGGTCGTGACCATCCAGTGCCAGTGCCTTGCGCAGGCGGCGGATATGTACGTCGACCGTGCGCTCCTCCACATACACATTACCGCCCCAGACATGATCCAGCAGTTGGGTGCGGGTGTAGGCGCGCTCCTGGTGAGAGAGGAAGAAGGTCAGCAGGCGAAATTCGGTCGGGCCCATATCCACCGGCTGTCCCTTGATGTTGACCCTGTGGCTGATAGGGTCCAGAACCAAATCTCCGGCGCTGAGGGGGTCTTCGGGGGTGGCTGGGCCGGCGCGGCGCAGCACTGCCTTGAGGCGCGCCACCAGTTCACGGGGGGAGAATGGCTTGGTGATATAGTCGTCGGCGCCCGTCTCTAACCCTTTGATTTTATTATCTTCTTCACCCTTGGCGGTGAGCATGATAATGGGCACCGCAGTGGTCAGCTCATCGCGCTTGAGGCGGCGGGCCAGCTCCACACCGGACACATCGGGCAGCATCCAATCGAGGAGAATGAGGTCTGGCTTTTCGTCGATGACCAGGGCGTGGGCCTCCTGGGCGTTCTCCGCCTCCAGGCAGCGGTAGTCTGCCATTTCCAACGCCACCCGCAGCATATCGCGGACTGCTGCTTCGTCGTCGACAATCAGGATTGTTTTACTGTGCATTTGGCTGCCATACCCGTTCTGTTGTCAGAAGTTCCCGGTTATGACCGGGGATTAAACGGGATTTATATGACAAATATATGACGGTTGTGCCTCAACTCCCAGGCCTGGATCAATTGAAGAGGTAATGCAGGAATATTCCGGCAAATATCGCCAATCCTACCCAGTTGTTATGGAGAAATGCTTTGAAGCAGGCGTTTCTGTCTCGGTCGCGGATCAGCCACTGCTGGTAGGAAAAGAGCGCCGCCACGATAGCCATAGCCACATAGTAAATGGCTCCGAGAGCAAAGCGCTGGCCCATCAACAGTAGTGCCAGTAACACCAAAAACTGCAGGGCTGCAGTTATGGCTCTGTCCATATCCCCGAACAGAATTGCCGTGGACTTGACCCCGATTTTCAGGTCGTCATCCCGATCCACCATGGCATAGAAGGTGTCGTAGCAGAGAGTCCACAACAGGTTGGCAGTATAAAGAAGCCAAGCCTGTGGCGGGACTTCGCCAGTCACTGCGGCAAAAGCCATGGGGATGCCCATACTGAATGCCGCACCCAGTACCACTTGTGGCAGGTGAGTATGGCGCTTAGCGAAGGGGTAGCAGAAGGCCAATGCCAGTGCTGGCAATGACAATAAAATCGTTAGCAGGTTGGTGGTGAGGACCAGTAGAAAAGCCGCGAAGCTGAGCCCGGCAAAGAGGCCCAGGGCTGCCTTGGGGGTAATACTTCCTGTGGCGAGGGGGCGCGTGGCGGTGCGCTTTACATGGCCGTCAATCTCGCGGTCGGCAAAGTCGTTTACCGCACAGCCGGCCGCGCGCATCAGTATGACTCCCAGGGTGAACACCGCAAACAGGTGCAGCCCTGGCCAGCCGCCCGCGGCGAGCCAAAGTGCGGCCCAGGTTGGCCATAGCAGTAGCAGGGAGCCGATGGGCCTATCCATACGCGCCAATTGCCAGTAGGGCATTACTGCGGGCCAGCGCGCGGCGATTTGTTGGCTTATCACGGTAGCTTATCTCCCTGTGTTTGGTTATTGGTTTGTGGGGGCTATGGGTGGGCCGTCGGGACGAAAGTGCGTGAGGAAGGCCTCTGCCACCAGCAGGGGTTTGCCCCGCAGCCAGAATATTGAACGGCGCCCCCAGACATTATCGCCCTCGCTGCAGAGCCCTTGAGCCTGCAAATCGGGGTTGCGGCGCAACTGGTTGAACTCTATTTCACCGCGGCGAATCCCCGGCTCGCTGAAAAGCAGCTCCCCCAGGGGGCGGCTGTCCAGGCTGCGCAGGTTGCGGGACTTGCCCTGCAGGCTGCGCAGGGGCAGGACACTGCGTGCGTAAACCCAGGGCTGGCCACATCCCAGCAATAGAACCTCTCGCACCAGGGCGCGGCTGCGGCGATTTAAATTGAGTGCGCGGCACTCCTCGGCGCGGGGCAGTTGCCAGCTTTGGCCGAGTACCCGCACGCTAAAGTCCCCTCCACTCAATTGCTTCAGGGCTGCAGTGAGCGAACCGGTGTACGCCAGCCACGGCATCAGGTTTTCCGGTGGCTGGGACTGCGCCGGTTCAAATGGCCGCCCCTGCCAATCGCCCGCAGGTACAAATGGAGATTGGTGCAACGATAACTCCGCAGTCTGCAAAAGTGGGCATTGTACCCTGCCCTCTGGCGGCTGGCGCCACCCCGTTGGATTTTTGCTCACCGGGGCGGCAATGGATATAGTGCTCCCTTTAATGAAAACAATGAATTTATAAAGAGAAGCTTGTTATGGGGCTTACGACCAAAATTCTTCTGGGGATGGTGGCGGGCATCGGCCTGGGGGTCTTGTTCAATTACTTGAATGCCAGCCAGTTGTTGGGTGCCGGCGTTACCGAGGCCATCAATCTCTATCTGACAGAGGGGCTCTTCGACATCATCGGTCGGATCTTTATCGCTTCGCTGAAATTGATGGTGGTGCCACTGGTATTGGTTTCTCTGATCAGCGGTGCCTGTGCCCTGTCAGAGGGCAGCCGGATCGGGCCGCTGGCGGGTAAAACTGTTCTGCTTTATATGCTCACTACGGCGATTGCCATAACAGTGGCCTTGTGCCTGGCACTGGTATTCCAGCCTGGGGTTGGTGTGAGTGAGGCCGCTGCGACAGTAAATTCTACGTTCCAGCCAAAGGAGTCTCCGCCTCTTTCTGAAGTCCTGGTGAATATCTTCCCCACTAACCCGGTCGCGGCTATGGCCGAAGGTAATATGCTGCAGATTATCGTGTTTGCCCTGTTGATGGGCTACGCGATTTCCCGTTGCGGTGAGCCGGGCCAGCGAATTGCCGCATTCTTTAACGATTTGAATACCGTTGTACTGCGCATGGTTGGGGTGCTGATGGTATTTGCACCCTATGGGGTCTTCGCTCTATTGGCGAAGACATTTGCGGATCTTGGCTTCAGTGGGTTGGTGCAACTGGGTAAATACTTCCTGGTCGTTTTATCTGCCCTGCTGCTCCATGCCCTGGGTGTTTACTCGATTATCTTGAAGCTTTTGAGCGGCCTCAACCCGCTGGAGCTGATAAAGAAAATGTGGTCGACCATGGTCTTCGCTTTCAGTACCGCATCCTCAGCGGCCACCATTCCGGTAACTCTGTCGACGGTGGAAAAGCGTCTCGGCGTCGATAACAAGATCGCTGCTTTTACTGTACCCCTTGGCGCCACTATTAATATGGATGGCACCGCGATTATGCAGGGTGTGGCTACGGTCTTTATCGCCCAATTCTATGGCATTGATATTGGTTTTACCGGCTATCTCACCGTAATTCTGACGGCAACTCTGGCCTCCATTGGTACCGCGGGGGTACCCGGCGTTGGTCTGATCATGCTCGGTATGGTGCTGCAGCAGGTGGGTCTGCCGCTGGAGGGTATCGCCATTATTATCGGCGTCGACCGCTTGTTGGATATGGTGCGCACTGCAGTGAATATCACCGGCGATGCGGTGGTGAGCAGCGTGGTGGCTAAGAGTGAGGGCGCACTGGATGAGGAGGTCTACTATGACTCCAATTACAACAGTGTAAACGCCAACGACCAGCAAAATACTATCGGCGCCCACTGAGGCGCCCAGCTATCAAGCCTCGGCAAAGCGGGGCTTGTTCTGTAGCCAGCGCTTGATCAGCTGGCTGCGCATTTCCTGACTCAGAGCTGGAGATACGGCGATTTTTTGCACCTGCGGCAGCAGTTCCGCATCCCGCTGTAGATCGGCGATGCGGTGCTGGATCTCCCCGGTCTGGCGGGTGCCGAGAATTTCACCGGGGCCGCGCAGGCGCAGGTCCTCTTCTGCGATGGCGAAGCCGTCGCTGTGCTGGCGCAGTGCCTGTAAACGCGCGCGGCCATTTTGTGAAAGCGGAGTGCCGTAAAGCAGCACACAGTGACTGGCAATAGAACCGCGCCCTACCCGACCGCGCAGCTGGTGCAGCTGGGCGAGGCCCAGGCGCTCGGGGTTTTCGATAATCATCAGGCTGGCATTGGGCACATCCACCCCGACCTCAATCACTGTGGTTGCCACCAACAGGTCAACCTCACCGGCTTTAAAGGCACTCATAACCTGCTCTTTCTGTTCTGGCTTGAGGCGCCCGTGTACCAGGGCTACGCGCGCACCGTCGAGCATCTCCGCTAATTCCTCGGCGGTGGACTCCGCTGCCTGAGCCTGCAGACTCTCGGACTCCTCAATCAGGGTACAGACCCAATAGGCCTGGCGTCCTTCGGCGATGGCACTGTGCACTCTTTCCATCACCTGATCGCGGCGATCGTTGGAGATTGCCACGGTGTTGATCGGCTGGCGCCCGGGGGGCAGCTCGTCAATGATGGAGCAATCCAGGTCGGCAAAGGCGGACATCGCCAGTGTGCGGGGTATCGGGGTAGCGGTCATGATCAACTGGTGTGGTTGCAACCTGCCGGTCGCTCCGCTGGCAGCGCCTTTCTCGCGCAACTCCAAACGCTGGCGCACCCCGAAGCGGTGCTGCTCGTCGATAATTACCAGCACCAAGTTGTGGAACACCACGCCTTCCTGGAAGAGTGCGTGGGTGCCCACCACCAGCTGCGCCTCGCCACTGGCAATTTTTCCCAACTGCTCGCGTCGCTCGGCGGCCTTTAAGCTGCCGGTGAGTTGCGCGACCTGAACACCGAGAGGTTCAAGCCAGTTGCAGAAATTGATTCGGTGTTGTTCGGCGAGAATCTCTGTCGGTGCCATCACCACCACCTGAGCCCCAGCGCCGATGCCTTTGAGGGCGGCCATGGCGGCTACCAGAGTTTTGCCGGCGCCGACATCTCCTTGCAGCAGGCGCATCATGGGGATGTCCTGGGCGAGGTCTTCGGCGATCTCCTCGCAGACCCGTTGTTGTGCACCGGTGAGCGCAAATGGCAGGCGCGAGAGAAAATCCCTCTCCAGGGATTCGTTTACGGGTAGTGGCGGTGCCGCGACCCTGGCGCTGTTGCGCCGCAGTTCCAGCAGGCTCAAGTGGTGTGCGAGCAGTTCTTCCAATGCCAGGCGCTGCTGCGCGGGATGCGTGCCGGCGGCGAGCTGTTCCAGCTGAGTGCCGGCAGGGGGCGAATGCAAATAAATCAGGGCGTCACTCAGGGGATAACGCAGTGTTTTTGGCAATAACTCAGCGGGTAGCAGCTCAGTAACCGCTCCGCTTCGCAGTAGAGCCACTGCCTGCTGCATCAGGCCGCGCATACGCCCCTGGCTGACGCCTTCGGTCAGGGGGTAAACCGGTGTCAGGGTTTCCTCGGTAGCGGCGTTTTCACTGCCGACCACCTCAGTTTCCGGGTGGTACAGCTCCAGGCCGGCGGCGCCGCGTCGTGCCTCGCCGAAGCAACGCAGGCGCACACCGCGGGCAAAGCGGTTTTTCTGCGCTGCAGAAAAGTGGAAAAAACGCAGGGTGATACTGCCGCTCATATCCTGCAGCTTCACTACCAAGCTGCGTCGGCGGCCGAAGACCACATCGGCTGCGGTCACTTCACCTTCTATAACGGCGTCCATGCCGGCGGTGAGTCCGGCCACCGGCACGACTCGGGTGCGATCCTGGTAGCGCAGTGGCAGGTGGAACAACAGGTCCTGCAGGGAGTGGATATGCAGTTTGGCCAGCACCTGGGCAAACTTGTCCCCTACCCCTTTGAGGTTGGTGACCGGCTGATCCGCGAGGCTGTTTATGGCTCGATCAGGTGACACTGGCTGATGGCCTCACGCAATATATCGATAGCACGGTGGCGTGGAAAACTGGCGCGCCAGGCCAGGGCGACGGTGCGTCGAGGGCCGGGTGCCTTGAAGGGGCGGGTCTCCAGCAGCCCGCTGGCATATTGCGAGGCGGTGGCAGCGGAGAATGGCAGTACGGTGATGCCGAGCCCGGAAGCCACCATGTGTCTCAGGGTTTCCAGCGAACTGCCATCGGCAGCTGTGCGAATGCCTCCACCGCCACTCTCCTTGTCCATAGTCACCTGCAAATGTGGGCAGGCTTCCAGCACCTGGTCACGGAAACAGTGGCCCTCCCCCAGCAGCAGTACATTATCTTTGGTGAGCTGTTCGGGCTCTATGAACTCTTGCTGTGCAAGGGGGTGTCCCACCGGCATCAAAACTACAAAGGGCTCGTCATAAAGTGGCTGGGTGACCACATCGGGCTCGGTGAATGGAAGCGCAATAATGATTGCATCCAACTCCCCCTTGCGCAGGCGCTGGCGCAGGGTAGCGGTATAGCCCTCTTCTACATAAAGAGGCATGTCCGGTGCCAAGTGCTGTAGCTGCGGAATAAAGTGAGGGAACAGATAGGGACCGATGGTGAATATCGCCCCAACCGAGAGGGGGCTCGCCAGCTGATCCTTACCGGCGCTGGCGATATCTTTAATGGCGGCGGATTGCTCCAGCACCAGTTGGGCCTGGGCGACAATGCGCTCTCCCAGCGGCGTGGCTTGTACCCGGGTCTTGGAGCGTTCGAACAGGGCGACCCCCAACTCTTTCTCCAACTTTTTTACCGCGATAGACAGGGTCGGTTGGCTGACGAAGCAGCGTTCGGCAGCGCGGCCGAAGTGCTGTTCCTGAGCGAGAGTGACTATGTAGCGCAGTTCATTGAGGGTCATGGTAAAGACAATTAAAGAATAGTAGTTGATAGCTATTATTCATAAATAATGGCCGCTGGCCACTACTGAACTTCAAGCTGTCGCCTCAAGCACAAAGTTGGAAAAAATTACTAATTATGGAAGGGTATATGGGATTGAGGCGCAAAATTTTGCTATATCTTATGTGGGCCAACAGAATGGAGAAACGCCATGGGAGTTTTATCCTGGATTATTCTCGGACTGATTGCCGGTGCCTTAGCGAAATGGATCATGCCAGGTAAAGATCCCGGTGGCTGGATAGTCACAATGGTGATTGGCATCATTGGGGCCTTTATCGGTGGTTGGTTGGGCGCCCTAATTGGATTCGGTGGACCCGTGACCGGTTTCGGATTTGGCGACATAATAACGGCCACCATTGGTGCGATTATCTTTCTCGCTGTCTACCGCTTACTCAAACGGCGCGGTAATTAGTTCAATATCAGAGTGGCAGATGGAATGGCGAGGCGCGAAAGTGCCCCGCATCGTTATTCATGGACGGTAAAGCCGCAATCGTTTGCGGATTATTTTTGGCGTATCGCATAAACGGCCGGAGAAAAGGCTAGGGGTTCCCCAGGTAGGGTTTCTCCAGCGGGACGCAACAGCATAATATCAAGGGAATATGGCAATCGACGCTGTCCCAGGCGCCCGATTGCCGGGAACTATATGACACAAAAAGAGAAGCTTTGGATCCTTGGGTGTGGCGACCTCGGGGCGCGTCTTGCGCTCAACATAGATCGCAAGCAATACAGCGTATACGGCATGCGGCGCAATCCACTGGTGGCTTTGGCGAGTAAGCGACGTGCAGATGCCGTCAATTGGCGCCGCGGGGATGCTACCAAGGTGGGGGATATAGAACGCCTGCTGGCGGATGGTGCCGATATTATCCTCGCCACATTTACCCCGGATGAACATACCCCAAGCGGTTATCAGCGCGCCTATGTGGAGACTGCCCGGGCGCTGAGTGAGGCCGTTTCGCGCCTGTCAAAACCGCCGCGCATGGTGATTTGGGTATCTTCCACCCGCGTGTATGGCCAAAGCGGCGATGATTTTCTCGATGAGCAGACGCTCCCTATGCCCAGTGGGTTTCAGGGGGAGGCACTGCTCGCGGCGGAGGATATTATTCACTCGGCGATACCGGGTGCCTGCATTGTACGTTTTGCCGGTATCTATGGCCCCGGTCGCGACCGCCTGCTCTCCCAGGTGCGCGCCGGTCGCTGTGCGCCGCCCCAGCCCCCCCAATTCAGCAATCGTATTCATGTGGATGACTGCATTGGCTTTTTGCTGCACCTGGTCGAAAGGCAAAAGCAGGGTTGGAAGCCGGAGCCACTGTATATCGGTGCTGACAGCAAGCCGGTGCCCATGTATGAACTGCAGCAATGGCTGGTGAAGGCGATGGGTTACACCAGTGCCCATCTGCGTGAGATTGTGCAGACCAGTGAGCGCCGCTCGAAAAAGCTCAGTAATCAGCGCATGCTCGCCAGTGGCTATCGGCTTCAATACCCCGATTACAAAGTGGGCTACAGCGCATTATTGGAAGCGGAAGGCTAGTAAAAGCTAAGAGTGGGAAATCTAAGAGAGTGAAAGGCAGAGTAGTGAATGAGCCGGGTGTGTGCCCGGCTCTGCAGTATGGTGCTCCGCTGAGTTAGGGCACCATCACTCCTTCGGCTTCAAATTGCGCCCCGAGGGGCAGTTCTTTAACCACCACGGTAGCACGCGCCGGGTATGGCTCCTGGAAAAACTCTGTCATTACCTCATTCACCGCAGCAAAGTTGCTGCTGTCGGTGATGTACAGGTTGAGCTTTACAATATGCTGAAGCGAGCCATCCGAGGCCTCACATACCGCCCCCAGGTTGTGGAAAACCTGGCGCGCCTCATCGGCAAAACTGCCGGAAACCATCTGCTGGGTTTTGGGGTCCAGTCCTATCTGCCCTGACAGGTACACAGTATCGTTAACCTTTACCGCCTGGGAATAGGTGCCGGCTGCTTTGGGAGCCTTGTCTGTCTTGATAATCGCGCGGTTGGGCATTGGGCACTCCATTACTTATTGCTATTTGCAGAAAGCGGGTAAATATAGCGCGCTTTAATGCTGAATGGCAGCGACGCTAAAGGCCAAGAAAAGCCAAAAACCTATCAGCTGTGATCCGGTGGCAAATATATCGCCAGATTATCTCAGGGGCGTGAGATACGGATTACAGATGGCAGATTGCGCAGCCTCTTCATGACCCTCGCCAGATGAATCCGGCCGCTCACTTCCAAAGTGAGAGAAATCACACTGTTGTGGGCGTCCTTCTCGTCCACGTTGATCTGCTCGATACTGGCGCCCTCTTCGGTAATGCGAGTGGCCAGACGCGCGATAATGCCGCGCTCAGACTCCACTTCCACCCGCACATCGCCGAGGAATTCCCCGCGCACATCCGGCGACCAGTTCACTGGCATGAGGTTTTCAGGGTGCTCGCGGAATTCGTTGGTATTGCGGCAGGTATCCCTGTGAACCACCACGCCTTTGCCCGAACTGATATGGCCGATAATGGTATCCCCCGGAATTGGCCGGCAGCAGCGTGCGAAACTGATCATCATGCCCTCCTGGGCGTCGATGGTCAGTGGTGAGGAGATGTTGCTTGCTTCCGCCTCTTCGCTGTGGGAGGGGGCCAATAGCTTGGCTGCGGAGAAGGCTACCTTATTGCCGAGGCCGATCTCCTCCAGCAGTTTTTCCAACGTGGGGCACTTGGCTTCATGCAGTCCCTGCTCCAATTGCTCCGGTGTCAGTTCTTCCAGGCGGGTATTAAATTTACCCAGGGCCTTTTCGAGCAGGCGCCGTCCCAGAGCGATGGAGTCGTGGTGGCGCTGGTGCTTGAGGAAGTGACGGATGGCGCTGCGGGCCTTGGCGGTGACCACAAAATTGAGCCAGTTGGGATTTGGCTGGGCGTTTTTACGGGTGAGAATTTCCACCTTCTGCCCGCTGGCTAACGGCTGAGACAAGGGGGCCAGGCGCTGGTTGATCCGCACTGCCACACAGGAGTTGCCGATATCCGTATGCACTGAGTAGGCGAAATCCACCGCGGTGGCACCGGCGGGCAGGTCGATAATCTGCCCCTTGGGGGTGAAGACATAGACCTCGTCGGGGAAGAGGTCGATTTTAACGTTCTCGATAAACTCGAGGGAGTCGCCGGCGCGCTGTTGCATTTCCAGCAGGCCCTGCACCCAGCGGCGAGCGCGCACCTGGCTGGTACCGCCAGTATTGATTACCTCATCGCCGGAGGCCTTGTACAGCCAGTGGGCGGCGATGCCGCTGTTGGCCATTTCATCCATTTCCTTGGTGCGAATCTGCACTTCAATGGGCACACCGTGCATGCCCAGCAGCACGGTGTGCAGGGACTGATACCCATTGGATTTGGGGATGGCAACATAATCCTTGAATTCGGAGATGACCGGCTTGTACAGGCTGTGCATCACACCCAGCACCCGGTAGCAGGTGTCCACGCTGTCCACGATGATGCGGAAAGCGTAGACATCCATGATCTCTTTAAAGGATTTCTTCTTGGTGCGCATCTTTTGGTAGATGCTGAACAGGTGCTTTTCGCGGCCGATCACCAGGGAGCTTATCCCCTCCCGCTGCAGGCGCAGTTCTATGGCGTTCTGAATCTGCTCCAACAGTTCCTTGCGATTGCCACGCGCGGCTACCAGCGCGGCGCGAAGTCGGCTGGCGCGCAGCGGATGAATCGCAAAAAAGGCGCGGTCCTCAAATTCGATACGCACATCGTTCATCCCCAGGCGGTGGGCAATGGGTGCATAGATTTCCAGGGTTTCGCGGGCGATGCGGTGACGCTTTTGCGGCTTGAGCGCGCCGAGGGTGCGCATATTGTGCAGACGGTCGGCCAGCTTGACCAAAATCACGCGGATATCGCGCGCCATGGCCAGGGCCATTTTCTGGAAGTTTTCCGCCTGTTTTTCCGCAGCGCTATCCGTCTCAAACTGGGTCAGCTTGGAAACGCCGTCGACGATATCGGCAATCTCGCCACCAAACTGCTCTTCCAGAGCGGCTTTGGGGATTCCGGTGTCTTCGATCACATCGTGGAGCATGGCCGCCGCCAGGCTCTCGTGATCCATATGCATGCCGGCGAGAATTGTGGCCACCGCCAGAGGGTGGGTCACGTAGGGCTCGCCGGAACGGCGCTGCTGACCGTCGTGGGCCTGTTCCGCATAGAAATAGGCGCGACGGACTATCTGGATTTGCTCGGGAGGCAGGTATGAGGAGAGGCGGTGGGCCAGACTATCGATGGTGTGCAATGCCGCGCGCGCCTCTCATATAACTCATAAAACTCTGGGTCAGAACAGATCGAAATCAGATTTCCTGGTCGGATAGATAAGCCGGGGCGGCCATGGGTGCCGGGGCCTCTTCGCGGTCGGGCTGATCGAGAATACTCGCGTCTACCAGGCCTTCTTCGATTTCGCGCAGGGCGATAACTGTGGGCTTGTCGTTCTCTTCTGGAACCATCGGATCCTGTCCGCCGGTGGCGATCTGACGGGCGCGCTTGCTACCCACGATTACGAGTTCGAAGCGATTGTCGACGTGCTCCAGGCAATCTTCAACGGTGATACGTGCCATAAACTTTCGGTTCCATTCACTGTGCCCGGGAGGGCGAATTCTGTTCGGGGGACCGGTTATTTTACCGGACCGCGGAGTGTACGCAATTCGATCAACCGGCTCAATGGCGCAGCAGTGCCTGCAACAGATCACCGTGGCGTTTCTGTTGCTTTTCCAGGCGTTGGCGCTGGGCGGTGAAAATGGAGCGAAGCTCCACCAGGGCCTGCTCGAAATCGTCGTTGATCACCAGATAGTCGGCTTCTACATAGTGGGCCATTTCATCGATGGCCTGATCCATACGGCGCTCGATTACACTTTCGTCATCCTGGCCGCGGCCGGTGAGGCGTTCGCGCAGCGCTTCTTGGGAGGGCGGCAAAATAAAAATGCCGATGGTTTCCGAGTGCAGCCGACGCACCTGGGCGGCGCCCTGCCAGTCGATTTCCAGAACCACATCGCGTCCGCTGGCGAGAATTTCCTCGATACTGCCCTTGGAAGTCCCGTAGTAATTATCACCGTATACCTGGGCGTGCTCGAAGAAAGCATCCTGCTCAAGCATTGCCAGAAACTCTTCACGCGACACGAAATGGTAATCGACGCCGTTGACCTCACCGGGGCGCATAGGCCGGGTGGTGTGTGAGGTAGAAACGGTGATTTGACTGTCGCTATCCACCAGCGCTTTGACGAGGCTGGTTTTCCCAGCACCGGAGGGGGCGGATACGGTATAGAGGGTTCCTGTTTGCACAACTGATCCTGTTAGGGGGCAAAGCGCGCAGTATAACCGAAGCCGTTACCCGAGCGGTGACCGGCAGTTGCGGAATCCCAAGGAGATATAGGGAGAAAAGGCTAAACCCCGGCCGGAGTTGGGGGGTATGTGTTGGGAGTTTCAGGGGGCGCTACAAACTGCCTCCTGAGCCCGGCCGGGATCGCCCAGCGGGAGATTGCTCGATCACCACCAACATCCTGCAATCGAGGTTCACTCCTGGTTGCTAATCGCAAACGACAGCGACTGTATCCTCTTTGCCAGTGATTGCCAACCACCCCCAGGCCAGAGCGCTGAGTGCGATATAAGTGCTAAAAACTGGGACAAATTGTGCACTTAACAGCGGAAGGGCTCCGCAGTAGAGGGTCAGGCGCAGAGGCTCCAGATATTTTGCCAGGGGGTGGTTATCGAGAATGCGCCCATTGACCACAAGGCCAAAAACCAACAGGGCCACTGCGGCCAGCAGTGAGGAAATCTCCAGACTCTGGTAGTACCAGAGTAGGGCCAGGGTAGCGGCGGAATAGCAGAGGTGCTGGCCCAGCGCATAGTTACGCCGGCCCCGACGAATCTGTGGATTGTAACGCTGGAAATGCGCCAAATTGGTTGAGGGCACTGGCATCGCTGCTTCGGCATCGGCGGGACGGTAGCCGGTGGGGCGGAACCAAAGGGTAAATTTATCCCACCAGTTTTTGGTATACCAGGCGTCCTGAGCCATGCGTTTTAAATGTTGCAGGTTGGCCGCCAGCGGATCGAAAGTATTGAGGGGTTTGCGCACACCGTAAATACACGGCTCCTCTTTCAGTTCCTCTTGATAGGTGCCGAACAGTCGGTCCCATAAAATCAGGATACCGCCATAATTTTTGTCCACATAAACCTTGTTCTGCGCATGGTGTACGCGGTGGTTGGAAGGGGTGATCAGTAACCATTCCATCCAGCGGATTTTGGGAATTTTTTGGGTGTGTACCCAGAATTGGTAAATCAGATCTATAGCACCTGCGGCGATCACCATTTCCGCCGGCAGGCCAATCAATAGCAGGGGCAAATAGAACACCCAATCCAACTGCAGGCCCCCACTGGACTGGCGCAGAGCGGTGGTAAGGTTGTAATCCTCACTTTGGTGATGAACCAAGTGTTCCGCCCAAAACACGTTGACCTCATGGCAGATGCGGTGCTTCCAGTAATAACAAAAGTCGTAAGCGAGAACGGCCAGCGCCAGATGCCATCCGTTGCTCATAGACCAGTTAAAGCCGACTGCCTGGTAGTAAGGCTGCAGCAGCTGGAATAGCGGGATGTAAATCACCAAAAACAGGCTTTTGTAGGTAAGGCCCAAGATACGGCTGAGAATGCCTGTACTCAGGTTGCCCAGAGCATCGTTGAGGCGATAAAGCCCCCAACCTTTCCAGCGGTCCAGGGCGAGCTCGGTGAGCACGGCGATCAGGAAAAAGGGGATGGCGAAGGTAATCAGATCCACGGCGACCTCTTATTGTTATTGCTTCATACCGTATCGCTGGACTTTGCCACATGGGGCTAGAGGTAAAAATATCCACAGGATCTGGATTCCGAAATCCGTCAGTATTTCCAGTCGGATTCGGGTGATTGTTGAGCCTGTTAATACGGCAGCTTTGAGATGGGGGTAGCTTGGACTGGGATTGGGTTCAGGAATGAAACCCGGTGTGGAACCGGAAAGGAAGTCAGAAGTGTACGCGGGGTGAAAAGGTGAATGGGTAAAGGGGTGAAAACAGAAGCGGCCTTTACGACCGCTCCAGAGAGAAGTCCTTCTATTGAAGACTGGCCGCTGCTACCGCGGCGGCGGCATCGACAATACCGGAGCCACAGCGGGAACAGCTCGCCGGGAAGCTGCGCGCGGTACTGGTGAGAATCGATTCCACCTCATCCGGGGTCACGCTGGGGTTTACCGAATAAATTAGTGCCGCAGCGCCAGCCACATGGGGGGTGGCCATGCTGGTACCGGGATAGAAAGCGTAGGCATCAGTACCGGCAAATGTGTTGCCGCTGTTGAGGGTGGAAAGTACGCCATCGCTGCTGACTACATTGATCTCACCTCCGGGAGCGGCCACGTCGACCACACTTCCGTAATTGGAGTAGTAGGCACGACCACCGGAGCGGTCTGTGGCGGCGACAGTAATAACCCCGGAGCAGCTAGCCGGCGAGTAGCGGCGGGCATTGCGGGCCGAGTTACCTGCGGCAACCACAATGGTGGCACCAAGGCTACGCGCGGTATTGATGGCATTCTGTGTCGTGGTGTCGCAGCGGCCACTGCCACCCAGGCTCAGGTTCAACACTTGCGCTGGATTTTGATTATTCGGCACGCCGCTAACGGAACCGCCGGCGCTCCAGATAATGCCGTCGGCGATGTCCGAGGTGTAGCCACCGCAGCGGCCAAGCACGCGTACCGGGACAATTTTCGCTTTGTAGGCCACCCCGGCGATACCCATATTATTATTGGTGACCGCCGCTATGGTGCCGGCCACATGGGTGCCGTGCCAGCTGCTGTCCATCTCTGGGTAGCTCGGGTCGCCGCAGTGGGTGTTGGTGTACCAGTCACCGGGATCGGTGGCATCGCTATCGCGACCATCGCCATCCACAGAGACGTCGGTATCGGAAATCATGTCGTAGCCTGGCAGGATATTTGCGACCAGGTCTGCGTGGGGCAGGTAACCGGTATCAATCACTGCGACCACGACACCTTCACCCTGAGCGCTGTCCCAGGCTGCAGGCAGGTTGAGGCCGCCGGTGGATTCGAAATAGTGCCATTGGTCGTAGTAGCTGGGATCGTTAGGCACGGCCATGGCCTTCATCATCAGATCCGGCTCCGCATATTCGACATCTGGATCCTGTCTCAGGCGGCTGATGATGGCTTCCAGTTCAGCCTTGTTTTTACGGCCTTCCAGTCGCATCACCTGTGCACCAGTAGCCATACGGCGCAGATGGCGCATCTTGTGGCCGGCGCGACGGGAGGCCTTTGCCATTGTTTCCGGGCTCAGGCTGGCAGCCTGCCCTACTTTGGCCCCTTGCTTGTATTTCACGATAATGCGATCGGTAATTTGAGTGCTACTTGTCTTCTCCACTTGGGCGGCGAAGGGGCTCGCGCACAGTAGTGAAAATAGGCTGGCCAGTGCAGATTTTTGCAGTAGGTTTTTCAGTGATGTTTTCATTATTGTTATCTCTCCGTGATGGTTGTTGCCCCAGTCAGCATTTTGCTGACATGGATATCAATCCGGGTGCACCGCTATTGATTGGGCTGCGTAAGGCGAGGCACCGTTAACTAACAGGCAAAATATGTGCCCGAAAAAAGTGCACTAAGGAGGTCTGACGGTATTGCTGGCAAAGCTGGGGATTGGTGCAAGGTTACAGAGATGCGCTCCTCTACCTAAGAGGCGGAGAAGTTCTAACCTTTGTTATGTGCCTTGCACCATTTAAGGGAGGTATTTCAGCTATTTGCTGCTTAGTCGCACCAAAATACCTCCCTATTAAAGGCCGGCTGTTTAAAGTGCCGGCCAGAGGGTTCTCTTAAGGAGTTGTTTCGGCCTTCAGGGTAACGCCACTGTAGGAGTCATAACCATACACGCTGACATACCAGGTACCGGAATCTGGATTGCTGATGGTGCAGGTCTCTTCATTACCCCAGAGGTAGGGGCGGCAATCATATCTGCGCAGAGTCGGGTAGTTGGCGTGACGCACATAGAGATCGACTTCACCATTGCCGCCGGACATCTCAATATTCAGGCTCGAGGTACCCGCAGCAACTTCGATAGTGAAGTCGCTCCAGCTGCCGGAGTTGCCGGAAAGGTTGGTTTCGGTCCAGCTGACACCGCCGCCATTTCCGTTGTCGCCACCGTCGCCGTTACCGTCACCATCGCTACCGCCACTCGCCATGGCAACGGCCGCTGCCGCATCGACGATACCGGCACCACAGCCACTGCATGAAGACGGGAAGCTACGTGCGGTGGTGGTGAGTATTGATTCGATGTCGTCCGGGCCCAGGCCGGGGTTTACCGAATACAGTAGTGCGGCGGCACCGGCAACATGGGGCGCTGCCATACTGGTGCCCTGCATGTAGACGTAGCTATCGCTGCCCGCGATCGTACTGCCACTATTGTGGGTGGAGAGAATGCCGTTCGGGTCGTTAGCAAAACTCTGCGCGCCTCCCGGTGCCGCAACATCCACTACGCTGCCGTAGTTGGAGAAGTAAGAGCGGCCACCATCGCGGTTGGTTGAAGCAATGGTGATTACCCCATCGCAGCTGGCGGGAGTGTATTGGCTGGCGTTATCGGATTCATTACCGGCGGCGACCACGACGGTAGCGCCGAGGCTGCGTGCGGTGTTGATGGCATTCTGAGTAGTCGTGGCACAGCTGCCACCACCACCGAGGCTCAGGTTGAGCACCTGGGCGGGGTTGGGGTTGGATGGCAGGCCGCTGACAGAGCCGCCGGCGCCCCAGATGATGCCGTCAGCGATATCTGAGGTATAGCCACCACAGCGGCCGAGCACGCGTATCGGTACGATCTTGGCTTTGTAGGCAACACCGGCGATACCCATATTGTTATTGGTGACGCCTGCGATGGTGCCGGCGACATGGGTGCCGTGCCAGCTACTGTCGCTTTCCGAGGGGATGCGAGGATCATCGCCACAGGCTTTATCCGTATACCAGTCGCCTGGGTCAGTGGCATCGCTATCACGGCCATCACCGTCTACAGACACGAAGGTGTCGGAAATCATGTCATAGCCCGGCAGAATATTGTCCACCAGATCGGGGTGTGGGCGATAACCGGTGTCGAGCACTGCGACAACCGCTCCCTCACCCTGGGTGACATCCCAGGCCGATGGCAGGTTCAGGCCGCCGGTGGATTCAAAATAGTGCCACTGGTTGAGATAGCTAGAGTCGTTGGGCACAGCCATTGCGCGCATCATCAAATCCGGCTCGGCGTACTCCACATCTGGATCTTGCTTCAGGCGGTTGATAATCGCGTTCATTTCCGCTCTGTTTTTGCGACCTTCCAGGCGCATTACCTGAGCGCCGGTGGCCATACGGCGCAGGTGGCGCATTTTGTGGCCAGCGCGACGGGAGGCTTTTTCCACAGTGTCCCTGGCCATGCTGGCTGCACGGCCTACTTTGGCACCTTCCTTGTATTTAATGATGATGCGATCCGTTAGCGGGGTGTTGTCAGCACTCTGAGCCAGGGCGGCGAATGGCGCGGTGCACAGCAGTGTGAATACGCTTGCCAGAGCGGTCTTCTGCCGAAGGCTTTTTAATGGTGAGGTCATTATTGTTATCTCTTCGAAATTGTTGTTTTCCGGCCACCAATAGGTCAGTTGGTGTGCCGGTCACTCCTGAAAAGAACTCCCGCTGACAGAAAAAAATCCGCCAGCACAGAGATCTGGATAGCCGCCTTATTAGGCTTTTGGCGGTTAAAAAGACCCAAAATAGTACCAAGGTTTCATTTTGATACAGGTATATAACGATTTTGAAATTATTGTCCTCAGTAGAGGAGTTGGAATTTGTGTGGCTTATGACGACAAATTTATAAATTTTCAGAAAAAAGTCAGGTAACGAGAACTTGGTCAATGGGAGGGTGTGTTGTAGTTCACGGGGGCTGGCTGATGAGAAATGGCTAATAGCGGTAAGAAAAAATAATGTCATTTCCCGGTAAGACAGGAACTCACCTTATGCCATTCCGAGGCGTTTACAGGAGAGTCCGCAAAAGAGTTCACAAAGGGGGTTGTTTGCCTCAGGATTTTTCCCGGAGCATACACGAGTCGTCAGTCAGTGATGGCCTAGCCGGATTTTACGGTGATAATTCTTTATCGATTACCACCGCAGATCTGTACTCCGCCTAAAACATCATTCGATGCTTTATCCAGATTGTGATAAGGGGATTTATTTTTTGAATTCTTTTGAGTGCAATCTGGGAATAGTTAACCTCTTCCCTCTAGGTTTGCTGTGAACCTGCCAAGGAGGAATCGCTAATTTTTAGAAGCTGCCTCTCGGGCCGTAATATAGTTAGGTGTGTGTGCCCACATTTTTGCGGCCATCAGGCCGAATAGAAAACCAAACAGATGCGATTCCCAGGAAATATACTTTCCTTGTGGCAGTACTCCGAAAATAAGTCCGCCATAAACCAATCCGACAAAAATCGATATCATTAATCGAAAAAACTGTTTGCTGATAAACCCGGCCAGCAGTAAAAATCCAAAGTAACCATAGATCACTGAGCTGGCACCGAGGTGGTTTCCCCCTCTGGCAAATAGCCAGACTGCAAGCCCGGTGGTGACAATAATCATCAATGTCACCTTCAAATAGGTTTTCACTCCATACTGCAATAGCAAAAAGCTGAAAACGCACAGGGTTACGATGTTTGACAGGAAGTGCCAGAAGCTTCCATGCAACAGGGGAGCGGAAAAAACATGGGGGAGGTGGTTGATGGAGCGAGGAATCAGGCCAAAATAGTTCAGTGCTCGGCCGGTAAATAGATTAACAATTTCAATAGCGGTTAAAACTAAGAATATAGCCCCAACCCATTTTATATTGTTTTGCATAGTTAATACTGTTCGATGTACGGTGTGAGAGGACAAAAAAAGGCTGATGGGTAGTGTTAATATGGGGTCTTTAGTTTGGCTGCAGTTAAAAACCCCATAATTTCCTTACTCAATATTCTGCACTTGCTCACGCATCTGTTCGATTAATACTTTCAACTCTACCGCAGCCTGGGTGGTATCGGTTACCACGGACTTGGAGGACAGAGTATTGGCCTCGCGGTTAAACTCCTGCATAAGAAAATCCAAGCGTCGGCCTATAGCGCCACCACCGGCGAGTACCCGGCGGGTTTCTGCAGTGTGGGCATTGAGACGGTCCAGCTCTTCGTCTACGTCAGCTTTTTGAGCGAGCAGCACAATTTCCTGTTCAAGGCGCTCCTTGTCCAGTTCCACAGACAGCTCTTCCAGGCGGCTGCGCAGTTTTTCTCTCTGTGCCTCTAAAATTTGGGGCAGCTGCTCACGCACCAATGCCACCTGCTCTTCAATACTTTTTAAACGGGCCTCGATAAATTTGGCCAGCTCTGCACCTTCGCGTTCGCGATTTGCGCGCAGTTGTTCCAGCGCTTCGCGAAATGCCTGCAAAATAGTGGTGGGTTGCTGTTCGGTATCGGCTTCCGGTTCACTGATGACGCCGGGCCACTGGAGAATTTGCAGGGGGTTGAGCGGCTGGGCCTCTACGCCGCCGGTGACCTGTTTGGCAGCCTGAACCAGTGCCTGTGCCAGCGGCTGGTTAATTTCGAGCCCGCTAGTTTCCACATTGTTGGGTTTCACCGTAAGCGTGAGTTCCACTTTTCCGCGGGATAAATTTTTCCGCAAGATATCGCGCAGCTGAGCTTCCAAGGGACGGGCGACTTCTGGCAGGCGGAAGTGCGGCTCCAGGTAGCGATGATTGACCGAGCGCAGCTCCCAAATGGCGTTTCCTGTGGCATAAGCGGCTTCGGCGCGACCGAAGGCTGTCATGCTTCGCACTTTGTTCTGTTCCCGGTTATTGGCCATTGCTCGTCCCCTGCAGGCGTATTTATCGGCCCGGCATCATAGCACAGCGTTCGGATATCCATGTGGGGGTATATAATGCAGGGCTTTCATTCATTGACTGAGGTGAGCTATGCAGCGTCCCAGTGGCCGCGCGGCGGCGCAACTGCGTCCGATAAAAATTACCCGAAACTACACCCGCCACGCCGAGGGCTCCGTGTTGGTAGAATTTGGCGACACAAAGGTCCTGTGTAACGCCTCAGTATCGAGTGAAGTGCCGCGCTTCCTGCGCGGCCAGGGCAGCGGCTGGATTACTGCCGAATACGGCATGCTGCCGCGCTCCACCGGTTCGCGTATGCCGCGCGAGGCTGCCAAGGGCAAACAGAGCGGCCGCACGGTGGAAATCCAGCGGTTGATTGGCCGCTCCCTGCGTGCAGCGGTGGACCTGGAAAAACTCGGTGAGAACCAAATTACATTGGACTGCGATGTGATCCAGGCCGATGGCGGCACGCGCACGGCGGCGATTACTGGCGCTTGTGTGGCGTTAGTGGATGCTCTTCGGCACATGCAACGGGAAAAAATTCTCACCGAGGACCCGTTGCTCAATCTGGTAGCGGCGGTTTCTGTGGGCATTTATGAAGGCGAGCCGGTACTGGATCTGGATTATCCGGAGGACAGTGCGGCCGATACCGATATGAACCTGGTGATGGCGGCAGACGGCGGCATGATCGAGGTGCAGGGTACGGCGGAGGGCAAGCCTTTTTCCGAGAAAGAGTTCGCGCAGATGCTTGGCTTGGGTAAAGCGGGAATCGATGAACTGATCGAATTGCAGCAGAAAGCCCTGGATGAGTGAGATTTTATAGTTTGCTGAGATGAGGCCGGCTCTATTGTAGAGCGGGCCCATTCGTATAGGGACTCGGCCCACTCTGTATCGAGCCGAGTCCTTCGCCGCTTACACTTCCAGGTCGTAATCCATCATCAGCGGCAGGTGGCTGGAGAAAGTGACATTCTTGTTGATCGCGCCGTATTCGATACGGTTTTTCAACCCGTGCGATACGATCTGCATGTCGGTGCGCCAGCCATCGCCCTCACCCACGGTGCCACTCGGCCACCAGGTAAATTCATCGGTGTCCTTGACGACGCGGCGGAAGGCGTCGACATAACCAATCTCGTTGAACAACTGGTCCAGCCAGCGCTGTTCGTGACGCATAAAACCGGGACTGTCCTGGTGGTCCTGCCAGTTCTGCACATCGGCGCGGCGGTGTGCCATGCCCCAATTACCACAGAAAATAAAGTCGCGGCGCTTGCGGCTGATCTTGTGCAAATGCGCTTGCATATCGTCGAAAAACTGGACTTTCTTTTCCAGCGAAGCCTCGTCGGTGGCCACCGGCGCTAACAGCGAGCCGACGCTCAGGCGTTCAAAATCCGCCTGTAAATAGCGCCCGTACATATCCTCACCGTTGGCGAAGCCCATGCCGAAAATAATGGCTTTGGGTTGGTTGCGCGTATAGATAGCCACGCCGTTCTCATGGGGCGTTCCAGAATCAAAGAAGTAGCTGTAATAGCCGTCGGGGTGGAATATGGGGTGGTCTAGCTCCGGCTCCAAAGAGCGCAGGTCCTGTAGGCAGATAATGTCTGCATCCTGCTCAGCTAACCAATCGTAGAGACCGCGTTGTGCGGCCTGATGAACGCCGTCTACAGACAAGCTCACTATTCGCATTATTAGCCCCTTACCAGCGGACTGTGTATCATTAGAAACATTATTTGCATGCCTATCCCCGGAAATGCTACGGGGAGGTCTCCCTTCACCTTAGCCAATAGTTAACAATTTTCCATGCAGCAATATCAGCGCAATTTTATCCAACTGGCCCTGGATCATCAGGTGTTGTGTTTTGGTGACTTCACTCTGAAATCAGGCCGTCAAAGTCCCTATTTTTTCAATGCCGGCCGCTTCCACACCGGTGCGGCATTGGCCGCACTGGGACAGGCTTACGCCGAGGCGATTATCGCTTCGGGAGTAGAGTTTGATGTCATTTTCGGACCGGCTTACAAGGGTATCCCGCTGGGTGCGGTGACTGCCGTGGCATTGGCACAGAAAGGGGTCGATAAGCCTTTCTGCTACAACCGCAAAGAGGCCAAGGATCACGGCGAAGGCGGAACCTTAGTGGGTGCGCCGCTTAATGGCAAGGTTTTGATCATTGATGATGTGATTACGGCCGGTACTGCGGTGCGTGAAGTGATGCAGATCATCGAATCTCACGGTGCCGAAGCGGCCGGTGTGGTCATCGGTTTAAATCGTCAGGAAAAAGCCAGCGAGGATTGTGAATTCTCCGCTATTCAGCAGGTTGAGCGGCAGTTTAATATCCCGGTAATCAGCATTGTACAGCTGGATAATATAATCAGTTTCCTCGAGCAGGAGTCACAAGATAGTGAAACCCTGCAAAAAATTGTGAATTACCGGCAACGTTACGGCGTAACGGGTTAATTAAAAGCCCGCTCATTGTAGCGGGCCGCACCCATTTAGTGAGAAGAGCGTTGAGAATCGCCCCCATAGTACGTTTACTGGCCTCAATCACTTTGTTGTCTAGTGCTCTGGCGAATGCTGCCAGCGATGAACAGGTGCTCTATCGCTATACCGATGAGCAGGGCATCGTGGTGCTCAACGAAATTGTACCGCCGGAATACGTGGGCAAGGGCTACGAAATTCTCAACCTCTCCGGCCGTGTTATAGAAGTGGTTCCGCCACAGTTGAGCCCCGAGGAATTTGAGGCACAGCGCCGGCAGGAGGCACAGGAAGAGGCGGACCGCAAGCTGCTCAAGCGATATAACAGCCTTGCCGACATTGAGAGTGCGCGCAAACGCAAGCTGGCAATTGTCGAACAGGACATGGCGATAATGCACTCGAATATCACCAGTCTTACCCGCCAGATTACCCAGGAGGAAGCGCAGGCAGCGCGCACTCAGCGCGGCGGCCGCGAGGTAGCTCCGGAGCTTCTCCAGCGAATCGCCGATTTACAGAAAGAAGTCGCGGTCTTGCGCGAGCGCCTCAAGCGGCGCAATGAGGAAGCCAGCTCTATCGGTGAGGAGTTTGATAAAGCCGCGGCACGCTACACAGAAATCACATCCAAATCCTGATCGGATCCGATCATTCAAGCATTTCCCCAGCGCTGACAGGCGCGTGTCCACTTACCACTTATTTTTATTTTCCCGGTGCAGTAGACACACAGCCAGTTACCTGGCCGCAGCGACGGTCTCGCGGAAAAAGCCGGAGGTCAGTACTGGCCACTGTTCGGCCCAATACTCGGTGGGCTTACGTTTAAAGCCGCTGCGTACATATTGCACTATGCGGCCCTCGGCACTGGCCAACAACAGGTTCGCGGCACCGCCCAGAGGTAGGGTCGGGCGCAGGTGCTCGCGCAGTTCCGCTTCACGCAGAATCTGACGGATTTGGGTTTCCAGACGGTCGAACAACTGCAGGATGCGCCCGTGCAGGCGTTCGGTCTCGCCGGTCAATGCATCGCCAGTGAGCAGACGAGTAATACCCGGATTGCGCTCACAGAATGCCAGGAGAAGGTGCAGGATTCTCTGGCATCGCTCCAGGGCAGAGGGCTCCTCCTGGAGGATCAGTGCGATACGACTGAAAATAGTCTCCTCGATAAACTCGATGAGACCCTCAAACATTTTCGACTTGCTGGGGAAGTGGCGGTATAGCGCCGCTTCAGAAAAGCCAACTTCCTTGGCCAGGGCTGCAGTTGTAATACGTGCGCCGGGACTGGCTTCCAGCATATGTGCCAGGGCTTCCAGAATTTGTTGACGCCGATTGATTTTTTCGCTGCTCATTGACTGCCTTTAGTCCACTTGGGGAGCGGACGGTGATTTTTGCTCTTGTCGCCTTCATATTGCGGCGGCGGAATCCTACCGATTCGTACGTCTGTCTTCAATTGCCAAGCGCTAATGCGCGACGTCTTATGTCTCACTATGATTAATCTGAGTGATTGGTAATCAGCGTGCCGACGCCGGTATCGGTAAATATTTCCAGCAGCACTGCGTGAGGTACCCTTCCGTCGATAATATGAGCAGAAGTGACCCCAGCTCTTACTGCGTCGAGGGCACAATCGATCTTTGGTAACATGCCGCCGTAAATTGTCCCGTCTTTTATTAACTCTTCCACTTGTTGTGTGGTCAGGCCGGTGAGTACTTCTCCCTGCTTATCTTGCAGCCCCGCCACATTGGTGAGAAGCATCAGTTTTTCCGCCTGCAGACACTCGGCGATCTTGCCTGCTACCAGGTCGGCATTGATATTGTAAGAAACGCCCTCCTTGTCGACACCGATAGGGGCGATGACTGGAATAAAGCCACCTTGGATCAGCATATTGATCACATCGGTATTAACCTTTTTCACTTCGCCGACCTGGCCGATATCAATAATTTCGGAGGCGTGCAGGCCTGCACTCTCGTTTTTACGGTTAAGCTTACGCGCTTCGATTAACAAACCATCCTTGCCTGTTACGCCCACCGCGCGACCGCCGTTTTTATTGATCAGGTTGACAATTTGCTTGTTGACCGTGCCCCCCAGCACCATTTCCACCACATCCATGGTCTCGCTATCGGTTACGCGCATACCGTCGACAAAACGGGACTCAATATTGAGTTTATTCAGCAGCAGCCCGATTTGCGGGCCGCCACCGTGAACCACCACTGGGTTCATGCCCACCAGCTTCATCAGGATAATGTCTCGGGCGAAGCTGTTTTGCAGCTCGTGATGCACCATGGCATTGCCACCAAACTTCACTACTACAGTTTTATTGGTAAATTGCTGAATATAGGGCAGAGCCTCATTCAAAACTTGGGCGATGCGCAGAGCGGACTTCTTATCGAGAGACATGGTCATTCCTTTTTGATGGGATGCGATTGAATGGCTTTCCCCCGCCATCCAGTTGCCGCTGAAGATACTGCGCGGTTGGGTGTCTTTTGGATTAAATAAAGCACCGACCACGAGTCGGTTGCGGCACCTGCCTGTGCCGCACTGAATAAAATAGGCGCGTTAGTTAAGTAGCTCCCAGTTGGGGACTACAGCAGTGGGAGCAATTTTCTTTATCTGTGCCATGACCACTTTTCGAATGCGTTCTAAGGCTTCTTTATTTTCGGCCTCGAAACGCAGCGTCAATGCGCTGGTGGTATTGGAGGCGCGTACTAGTCCCCAGCCATCAGAAAACTCAATGCGCAGACCATCGACAGTATTGATATCGGCATTGTTAAAATCACCTTGCTCGCGCAGCTGTTTTATCAGGGAGAACTTTTCTTGTTCCTCCACGGGCAACAATATTTCTGGAGTACTCTCCATTTGCGGCAGGGAGTCTAGGAGTTCATCCAAGCTCTGCTCGCGCAGGGCCATGATTTCTAGCAGGCGCGCGGCTGCGTAAATACCATCGTCGAAACCAAACCAGCGATCCCGAATGAAAATATGGCCGGATAACTCACCACCGAGAATTGCCTTGGTTTCGAGCATTTTATTTTTCATCGGCGCGTGGCCGGTTTTCCACATCACCGGGCGGCCGCCATACTGGCTGACCAGCTGGGCCAGGGTGCGGCTGCTCTTCACATCGAAGACGATCGTTTCCCCTGGGTTGCGCGCCAGAATGTCTCGAGCGAGCAGCATCACCAGTTGATCGGCCCAGGCGATGCGGCCGCTGCTGGAAATCAGGGTGACGCGATCGCCGTCGCCATCCAAGGCCACCCCTAGATCTGCGCCGGTCTCTGTCACCTTGTCGATCAACGCCTGCAGGTTTTCCGGACGCGAGGGGTCGGGGGGATGGTTGGGGAAGTCCCCATCTACTTCGCAAAATATCGGGGTTACCGCGCAGCCCAGTTGTTCGAACAACCGCGGTGCCAGGACAGAAGTGGCGCCATTGCCCGCATCTACCACCAGATGTGGCTGCCCGGCCAGGGCCACGTTGTTAAAGATCTCGTCGATATATTTGTCTTTAATATCCTGCTCGCGGTTGCTGCCTTCCCCATTTTTAAAAGGCCCCTGCTGCATAAGCTGGTGTAGGCCCTGTAACTTTTCTTCGGACAGGGGGCGGCCCTTGAGTACGATCTTGAAGCCGTTGTATTCGGCCGGGTTGTGGCTCGCGGTTACCATAACGCCGCTGCTGGTGTTCTTGCCTTTAGCGCAGGCGTAGTAGAGCAGTGGCGATGGAATCAGGCCTAGGTCGATACTGTTGCAGCCGCTATCGAGGATGCCTTCCATCAGGCAGTTGCTGAGCAATGCACTACTGTTGCGCCCATCGCGGCCCACCAACAGGATCTGTTCTCCGGCGTGCTGTGCCAGGGTGCCAAGCGCCCGCCCCAGCTGGTAGGCAAAGGGCTCATCGATTTCCTCACCGGCGATGCCGCGAATATCGTATGCGCGAAACACGTGGTGGGGAAACTCGGAAGTGGGTTGGTGTTGCGGTTTGCCCGATGCGGACGCTGACCTTTCTGCAGCGCGGTTTTCCATGTCCTGCACGGGGACCTCTGGGGAGATACTGGGCGCCGATGCCAGCCCCTGGGGTATGGGGTCCACCGCCAATTGACTATCCTGCTGCAGCTCAGACGTTGGGAAATTCTCACTTTCGCGCTTCCCGCTTTTTGGGCTGCGCTCCCAGGGGGCGCGGCTGTCTCGCGGTAAGAAGCGCATCAGGAACAGCAGGGTGAGCAGCAGGCCCGCGCCAGCGGCGAGATAAATCCACAGTGTCGGCAGGCTGTGCTGCTGAGTGAATGCATTAGAGGGGCTGAATTGCACCTGCAGGAAACTATCCCGAATCGCTACAGAGTGGCTGATCCCACCGCCCTGCCCGCCGCGCCAGAGGGGCTGAGCAGCTGATTCGGGAAACTTCTGGATCAGTTGAATTTGTCCCAGGTTTTTATCGAGAGCCTCCAGGGATTTTTGCAGAACGGTAAAGGGCTGGCTGATCAGGATTTTTTGTTTGGCCAGGCTGATTGCATTGTGAAGCTCCCAGCTGTTGTCGGCACCGGTGCGCAGTATTTCCAAAGGTTGTTGGCTGTCTTGTCGAGCACGCTTTAGCAGGTCCACCAGGGCGAAGTTCAGGGTTGGGTTTTCGCCCGCGCCCACGCGGATCTGCGACTCCGAGAATTCCTGTACCCGAGACTGTTCCGGTAGTTGTGCTGTTTTCAGTAGCTCCTCAAGGGGCTGCTCACTGCGTTCGAGTTGTTGCAGCTGCTGGGCGCGCTGCCCCAGCAGTGCCTGTACACTTTGAGCGAAAGTTTCTCCCTGTACTCGAGTTGCCTGCTGTACCTGAGCCTGGTTGTAGGGGGTGATTATATGTTCGACGATTAAATAGGCCCCGCAGAGCCAGGCGACGGCCGCCAGCAGCGATGGTAGTAACAGCCCCTTGTGTAATAGCGCTTCGCCCTGATTCTTCTTGTTGGAAACCACTGATTTTCCTGCCTGTAAACCTTTACTGCTGCGCTTTGGCGGCAATGATTTCTATTAATTGTCGCGCCAGGTCGGCCTTCAGGGCCTCAGGCAGTTGCGTGCTGCCATGGCGATCTATCACTGTGACAGCATTGCGATCACTGTTGAAGCCGGTGTCGCTGCCACTGACGTCATTGGCGACAATCATATCGAGGTTTTTGCGCTGTAGTTTGCTCTGCGCGTATTGCTCGACCTGCTGGGTCTCTGCGGCAAAGCCCACGGTAAAGGGACGTCTCTCGCTGCGCGCGGCAATACCGGCGACGATATCCGGGTTTTTAACCAGGGCGATAGCACTCTCTTCGCTGCCTTCGCGTTTCTTGATTTTCTGCTCTGCCACCGAGGCGGGGCGAAAATCGGCAACGGCGGCGGCGCTGATAAAAATATCGCAGAGGTCGGCCGCGCGCTCTGCGGCCTCCTGCATATCCCGCGCATTAATGACATCAACGCGCTTCACTTGCGCAGGGGTGGCCAGATTTACCGGCCCGGCGATAAGGGTTACCTCGGCGCCGGCTTTCTGGGCGGCCTCAGCCAGGGCAAAGCCCATCTTGCCGGAGCTGTGGTTGCTCAGGTAGCGCACAGGGTCCAGGGCCTCGCGGGTTGGACCGGCGGTAATTGCCACGCGCTTGCCGCGTAGGCAGTCGCTGGCGCCGAACTGGGACTCGGCCTGTAGGGCCAAGTCGGCGGGCTCCAGCATACGGCCGGGTCCCACGTCACCGCAGGCCTGGCTGCCAGCCGCAGGCCCCCACAGCTGTACCCCGCGCTCACGCAGAGTTTTGGCATTGGCAGCGGTGGCTGGGTGGCGCCACATGGCCTGATTCATGGCGGGGGCCAGGGCCACAGGTGCCTCACTGGCGAGGCATAGGGTAGTGAGCAGGTCGTCGGCCATGCCGCAGGCCAGCTTTGCCATCACCTGGGCACTGGCGGGGGCAATCAGGATCAGGTCGGCCCACTTGGCCAGCTCGATATGCCCCATGGCGGCCTCAGCCGCCGGGTCCAGCAGATCGGTGTGCACGGGGTTGCCGGAGAGGGCCTGGA
Source organism: Microbulbifer sp. CnH-101-G (assembly GCF_052466775.1). Lineage (NCBI taxonomy): Bacteria > Pseudomonadati > Pseudomonadota > Gammaproteobacteria > Cellvibrionales > Microbulbiferaceae > Microbulbifer > Microbulbifer sp. CnH-101-G. Next base: position 3,844,150 of record NZ_CP174292.1, on the reverse strand, counting down.
AGGTCAGAGGCTGCACAAACTCGCGCGCGCCGGCGCTCATCACCACTCTTACCTGGGCACCGCGTTCTTTCAGGCGGCGCACAAGGTCGGCGCTCTTATAGGCGGCAATACCGCCACTGATTCCCAAAAGTATGCGTTTTTCGACCAGCGAGGACATAGATACAGTTTCCGAATATATGCGAGCGGGTTAGATTAGCATTTCTGCGTCTGGACTTATAAGGCGCAGGATAGACGCGAAAATCGTGCTTGTGGTGAGTTGGGGAGAGATTTCACAGAAAAAAGACTGTCAGGGAAGGCGGAGAGCGAAGATGAAGATCAAGGATTGGCCAGCAGCTGAGAGGCCCAGGGAGAAATTATTGGCGCGGGGTGCCGCGGCGCTGTCGGATGCCGAGTTGCTGGCCATTTTTTTACGGGTGGGGCTACCGGGCGTTTCCGCAGTGGATTTGGCGCGGGGCCTGCTGAGCGAGTTTGGTGGCCTGCGTGCCTTGTTGGAGGTAGATAGGGAGCAGTTTTGCCGCGCGCGCGGACTGGGAGACGCCAAGTTTGTGCAGCTGCAGGCGGCGCTGGAGATGGCGCGGCGTCATCTTGCAGAAATTATGCGGCAAGGCAGTGCTTTGTGTAGCCCCGCAGCGGTGCGCGATTACCTGGCTATGCAGTTGCGCCACCGTCGCCGCGAGGTTTTTTGCTGTCTATATCTGGATACTCAGCACCGGGTTATCAGTTTCGAGGAGTTGTTTGAGGGCACTCTGAATGCCGCCAGCGTCTATCCTCGCGAGGTAGTACAGGTGGCTTTGCAGCGTGGGGCGGCAGCCGTGATTCTGGCGCACAATCACCCCTCGGGAATCTGTGAGCCGAGCCAGGCGGATATCTGGATTACCGAGCGTTTGGTGCAGGCTCTGGAGCTTGTGGATATCAAGGTGTTGGATCACCTGATTGTGGGCGAGGGTCAGGCCCTATCCTTTGCTGAGCAGGGGCTGTTGTAGGTAGTTCAATAGAGAAGTATTGATTGACACAGAAGTACTGTACAAAACTTGCTCCCTACGGGCTCTTTTGGTATAAAACGCCGCTCTTTGCGGCCGGGCCAGATTCTGCACAGGTTCCGCCGCCATCCAGGAACCGGATTAGAATCCCGATTTTTATGTTCCCGCACACCCTTTTCCTCTTCAGGATTGGCGCCATGCGGGCACAAGCGTTTTGAAGAGGCCAACAGATGTCCAAGGTATGTCAGGTAACCGGTAAGCGTCCGGTAACCGGAAACAATGTATCCCACGCTAAGAACCGCACCAAGCGTCGCTTCGTGCCGAACCTGCACAGCCACCGTTTCTGGGTTGAGTCCGAGAAGCGTTTTGTGAAACTGCGTGTTTCCGCAAAAGGCATGCGCGTTATCGATAAGAAAGGTATCGACGCTGTCCTGACTGAGCTGCGCGCCCGCGGCGAAAAAGTATAATTAGCTGTATCCAGCTAACTGATTGGAGATTGAGCAATGCGTGAGAAGATTCGTCTGAATTCCAGCGCCGGTACTGGCCACTTCTACACCACTACCAAGAACAAGCGCAACATGCCTGAGAAAATGGAGATCAAAAAGTACGATCCCGTTGTTCGCAAGCACGTTATGTACAAGGAAGGCAAAATCAAGTAATTGCCCCCGCGTACTCGCAGAAGAGCCCGGTTTTTGCCGGGCTTTTTTGTGTCCGGTCCCCGGCTAAAGCCGTCGTGAGATGAGAGATGCCCGAACTTCCCGAAGTAGAAACCACCTGCCGCGGCCTTGCTCCCCACCTGGAAGGACAGCGGGTTAGATCCGTTGTGGTGCGACAGCCCCGGCTGCGCTGGCCAGTGGACCCGGATTTTGCCAAGCATATCAAAAATGCCAATATCCTGAAGCTGGAGCGGCGCGCCAAGTACCTGTTAGTACATACAGACAGGGGGTGTGCCATTTGGCATCTGGGGATGTCCGGTAGCCTGCGCCTGGTCGAGAAGGGTGAGTCTCCCGAGAAACACGATCATGTCGACTGGCGGCTCGATAGCGGGCTGATTCTTCGCTATAGAGATCCGCGCCGGTTTGGCGCCCTGCTGTGGACTGCGGCAGACCCACTGGTCCACGACCTGCTCAGCCACTTGGGACCGGAGCCGCTGTCGGAGGACTTTAGTGTTGACTACCTGTTCACCTCTTCCCGCAAGCGCAAGCAGTCGGTGAAAACATTCATTATGGATGGGCGCATCGTGGTGGGAGTGGGGAATATTTATGCCAGTGAATCCCTATTCCTAGCGGGGATCCGCCCGGATCGTGAAGCAGGGTCTATTTCCAAAGCCCGCTACTTGCGCTTGGTAGAGGCGATTAAGCAGGTATTGAGTCGCGCCATTGCCCAGGGGGGCACCACCCTGCGGGACTTTATCGGGGGGGATGGCAAGCCCGGCTATTTCGCCCAGGAACTCAATGTCTACGGCCGCGCGGGCGCACCCTGCCCCAGTTGCGGAAGCCCGGTGCGGGACATGGTTCTGGGCCAGCGCAGTACCTTCTTTTGCGCTCGCTGCCAGCGCTGAGTAGGGCGGTGGCGGGAATTTACTACTAGTATCAGAGTATTGCTGTCTGTGGAGATGGCCAGTGGTATTGGTACTGCCTTTTCTCACCGTTCTGATTTCAGCCTGGTGTATATGGAAGCGCCGCCAGCGCGCGGCTACCGTGTGGTGGTTGCTGACCATGGTGATCTACATCATCTGGTTGATTTATCACTCGGCCACTCCGCTGGACCTCTCCTTTTAGCCGGGGTGCCACTATGGTGTATATGGTTCGAAGGCTCGATGCCCTGGCTCTTCTCGGCCTTTCTGCGGTTCTCTGGATCGCTTTTATTATCGAGTTATACCAGCACCAACTGCCCTGCCCCCTATGCCTGCTGCAGCGAGTGGCTTTTACCATGGCGGGTTTGGGTCTGCTGATGAACTTGCGTTTTGGTGTGCGCCCAGCCCATTACGGTATTGTCATTCTGTCGTGTATTGCCGGATTGGCCGCTGCCGGGCGCCAAGTGTTGCTGCATATCCTGCCCGAAAATTCCGGATTTGGAGAGCCCTTCCTCGGCCTGCACCTCTATACCTGGGCGGCTTTGGCTTTTTTTGCTCTACTCGCTTATTGCGGGGTCGCAATGATGTTGGGCTTTTTACGGCGAAATCTTTCCCCGCGTCGGTTCTCTTTTCCCGAGAAATTTATTGCGATCGTGTTTCTTACCATTGCGATGGCGAATCTGGCCAGCACGCTGCTGGAGTGTGGTCTGGGTCCCTGTGTGAGTGGCTCATTTGGTTATCACTGGCTCTGGCCTTGAGTAAATTGGTGGATCGCTCAATCGAATAAGGTTGCTGTCACCATGCAAAACTGGGCGTGGTTAGGGCAACACGATGGGTAGTTATATGCGCTGGCTAATTTTGTTATCGATTCTTTTACTTCTTTCCTGCGATCCTATGGCGAAGAGCGCAAGCTCTGACTCCCCCCCAAGTCAGCCTGCCCAGCTAATTATCCGCAACGCTACTATTTACACCGCGGATAAGGTGCGCTCAATGGCTTCGGCAATGGCAATTAGAGATGGGCGCATCGTCTTTGTTGGCAGTGAGGCGGATGTTGAGGGCTATATTGGAGCCGATAGTAAAATTGTAGATCTAAACGGTAAGCTGGTATTGCCCGGATTTTTTCAACGGGCAAAAATTCGAGGTTCTGCATCAAGAATCGATTTGTTTCCTGGAAACTCCATCGAAGACTACCGTTTGGCGGTATCACGTTATATTCGAGAAAACCCCGGGCAACAGGTAATTGTTGGTGATGGTTGGAATATGCAGGCATTTTCTGCAGAGCCTCCGCATAAAGGGATACTCGATCAAATCAATGACCTTATCCCAATTATTTTATTCTCATCCGATCGAAGCAGTATCTGGACAAACTCTGAGGGCTTGGCTGCCGCTGGAATCGATAATGATAGTGAGAATCCCGTCAATGGATTTATAGAAAAAAATGAGCACGGTATTGCTACCGGCTGGTTACGCGGCCCTGGCGCTGTTGCGTTAATAGAAGCATTAATACCGAAAGATCCTGACGGCGATTACCGAACAGATTTGTTGCGTATTCAGGAGTTGGCGGCTAGCAGTGGTGTGACAACCCTGTATGAGTCGGCTGTTTACTTAAAGGATAAGGAAGCCAGAAATCGTTATTTTGATATGCTATCCGATATCGACTCTATGGATATTCGTGTGCTGTCTTCTTTGGTGGTGAGTCCAACATTTAGCGAAAAAGATTTTTCACAGTTACAGCAGAAAATTAGTCAAATATCTATCAGTGATTATAAGCTGTCTTCGGTAAGCTTTATCGAGTGGCTTCCAAAAAAAATACAAATGAGGATTGCTGAGGAAGTGCCTGATGGTGAGTCGGGATCTTTAAAAGAAGTCACTGCCTTGGCGCAGAGAGCCCACGCTTACCAACTTCCTCTACAGATATTGGTTTCCGGAAAAGAGGGGACCAATAAGGCATGGAAAGTACTGGGAGACCTGGAGTCGGCGGGATTCGGTACGGAAATGCGTAATGCTATCGTCAATGCTTATTTGGAAGGAGAGACAGCCCTGGAAGGCATCTCTCAAGCGCATAGTGTGGCCTTTGTACAGCCGGAAAATATTTTTGCTTTGCAAAAGTATTCTGATTCCTCGAAGGCAAAGAAGCGTTTAGATAAACGCTTAAAGAGAGGTAATAAATACCTTCCCATGGGTGTCTCACTTCTTTCTTCCGACCTCTCTCAGGTTAATGGCATGGTAAGTCCTTTAGTGGTTATTCATCGGGGAGTGAATCACCATATCCCTATTTTTGATTTGGTTGAGGCTTTCACAATCAATGCTGCCTATGCCGGTAACCTGGAAAAAGAAACAGGTAGTATCGAGAAGGGTAAGTGGGCAGATTTTATTGTTTTAGATAGAAATATATTTAAGAGTACTACAGATCAGAAAACTGAAGCCAGAATTATAAAAACTTTTTACAAAGGAAGATTGGTTTTTGATCCAAACTCTCTAAAAAATAAGAGTTTCAGCAATTAATATGTATGTTTACAAATAGATGCACTCTAATTTGTCTATTGAGTAAGATTAGAATTAACAATAAGAGAAGTACTCAGCTTTGTAGGTGTGCTCCTTAATAAATACCAGTAAATCCTTTGGGCGCTCTAGTTCACTGAGTCCAAGCTCAAAGATTTTCTTGCTAACCCTTGCGGCTGTATTTTGGGCTATTTCTAAAATTTTTGCTTGTGGTGGAAACAGACAGCCCTGCTGTAACAGATCTTGATCGACTTGCTCGGCAACCCCACGGGCGGCCTCAATAAAGAGTGAGTCGGGAACGCGTTTAGCACGCGTTGCATAAATAGCCATGGCTACAGCGGGAAAAATATATAAATTATTGGCTTGACCCGGCAGGTAGGTTTTTCCATGGAACGTGACCTTGGGAAACTGTACGCCTGCCGCATAGATGGCTCGACCCTGGCTCCAGCTATAGGCCTGCTCCGCGCTGCACTCGGCGTGCTCGGTGGGATTGGAGAGTGCAAAGATAATTGGCTGCGGGTTGAGCGCGGCCATTGTTTCCACGACTTCCTGGGTAAATAATTGGCCGACAGTACTGACCCCAATCAAGGTTGTTGGCTTGTGGGTTTTTATCGCTTCTAATAATTGTGAAGTTGGGGCTTGGTCGTGCGCGTAGGGGCGCTGGAAATCGAAAAGGTCTTCACGACTTTTTACCAGCAGTCCTTTCTCATCGAACATAATAATGCGGGCTTGGGCCTCTTCCCTACTGAGCCCTTCATTGACCAGTTCACTCACAAATAAATCCGCAAGCCCTATGCCGGCAGAGCCGGCACCGGCGAAGAAGATCTTTTCATCCTTTAACGAGCCCTGTTTGATTTTCAGGGCGTTAATCATGCCGGCCAGGGCAATACCCGCAGTGCCCTGGATATCATCGTTGTAGCAGCAGACCTTGTCTCGATACCTCTGCAGTAAGTGGACGGCGTCACTACCGGTCCAGTCCTCGAAGTGCAGACAGCAGTGTGGGTAGCGCTGCTGAACGGTGTCCACAAACTCATCTACGAAGCGGTATAGCGTCTCGGTATCCGGGCGTTTACGACGCAGACCCACATAGAGAGGATCTGCGAGTACCTGCTCATTATTGGTGCCGGCATCTAAAAAGAGTGGCAGTAAATGTTCTGGCGGCACGCCCCCTGCGGCGGTGTATAGCTGCAGTTTGCCAATGGGGATGCCCATGCCGTTCGCGCCTATATCCCCAAGCCCCAGAATTCGTCCTCCATTGGTGACACAAATAAAGCGAATGTCCCGGTCCGGCCAGTGGGACAGGGAGTCGGCGATACTGCCCTTTTGTGCAATAGACAGATAGACACCCCTGACCCTGCGCATGATATGGCTGAACTTGGTACAGGCTTCGCCGATAGTGGGATCGTAAATGATCGGAAGGAAGCGCACCGGATCGGACATCACCACCCGGTAAAAGAGCGTCTCATTGGTATCCAGCAGGCCGGTCAGATAGACGAATCGATCGATATCCGAGTGTTTGTGGCTCAGCTGCATCATCACCCGCTCTACCTGGGTTTCTATGGTTTCCAGGGCGTAGGGAATCAGGCCGTTAAGGCCAAACTTGCTGCGTTCGGCCTCGGTAAAGGCCGTGCCCTTATTGGTGCGGGGGTCGTGCAGGAGATCGATGCCAGTGGCATCCACTTTGCGCTGGTCCAAGAGGGGCCCTCCAGTTGCGTTTTGGCTTCTCGCTAGCTAGGGGGAAGTATGGACCAGTCTCAAGAAGGGACGTTGCTATCCGGAAAGTTGGCTTATAAATGGCAGCTTTCCGGGGAGGGATTTGGTTTTGAGGAGGCGTATGATACGCCTCCTCCAGAAAATCAGTGCCCCAGGGCACTGCCTTCCCGGCGGGGGTCGGCACCGCCATAGAGTGTATTGTCTTTTATTGCGATCGCGTGAATACCGCTATTGAGATTGCGCTCAATGACCTGATGCCCGCGCCCTTTGAGTTTATCGATGGTGTCCTGGCTAAAGAAGCCGGGTTCCAGCTCGACACGCCGCCCGATAGCGCCAATGTTGCCGGCGGCGATGGCATCGGCGATAGGCATATCCAGCCCCAGATGGTAGAGGATGGTGCGGGCGGTGTAGTCGATAATGCGTGAGCCCCCAGGGGAGCCCACTAGCAGGCGCAAGCTGCCATCTTTATTAAATACCACCGTCGGCGACATGGAAGAGCGGGGTCGCTTACCGGCCTGAATACGGTTCGCCACCAAGTCCCCATTGGCTGTTTTTGGGGTGAAAGAAAAATCGGTCAACTGGTTATTCAACAGGAAACCCTTTACCAACAGGCGCGAGCCAAAACCCGTTTCGATGCTGCTGGTCATGCTCACGCCATTGCCGTAGCGATCCACAATCACTAAATGGCTGGTATTGGGCATCTCCGGTGATTGGGCCGTTAGACGCTTGGCCGCCCCAGTATTGGGCTTGCCGGGTTTGGCTATGCTGGCGCTGTCGGGGTCAATCAGGGTTGCACGCTCGCTCAAGTAAGCGGGGGATACCAGGGCCTTGCTGGGTACACTGATAAAATCTGAGTCGGCGGAATAGGTGTTGCGATCGGCAAAAGCCAGTTCTGAAGCCTCGATAAACAAATGGGTAAGCAGATCGTCCCCGGCTTCCATTTCAGCGATGGGAAACTCCTGCAACATGCCCAGAATTCCACCCACGGTGGTACCACCCGATGAGGGGGCATCCGCACCACAGATCTGGTATTCGAGAAAAACGGAACAGAGCGGTTGGCGCTGTTTGGCCCGATAATTGGTCATATCCTCAAGGCTAAGCAGGCCGGGATTTTTTGTGTCACCCCGCACTGCCTTGACGATGGCCTCGGCGATTTCACCTTTATAAAAAGCGTCCGCACCACCAGCGGCGATTATGCGAAGTGTGCGGGCATATTCCGGGTTCTTCAGCCGGTGGCCGACAGGCAAGGGGTTGCCGTTGCTGTCAAAGAAGTAATTGGCGATCGCCGGTCTTGCATCTACGTGGGGGAGCTTACTCAACAGCTGGTGTAGGCGTGGGGAAACCTCAAAGCCATTTTCGGCAAGCTGGATGGCCGGCTGAAATAAAACTTCCCAGGGGAGTTTGCCATCGCGCTGGTGTGCCATTTCCAGCATGCGGATGACGCCGGGTACTCCCACTGAGTAGCCGCCGATAACCGCCTGCATAAATGAACGCGGTTTACCGTCGTGCATAAAGTAATTTTCATCCACACCCGCTGGCGCGGTTTCCCGGCCATCGTAATAACGCAGCTGCTTATCTTTAGCGTCATAGCTCAGCATAAAAGCGCCGCCGCCAATACCCGATGACTGAGGTTCCACTAGCCCCAAAACCATCTGCGCAGCGATCGCAGCATCGACGGCACTGCCGTTCAGGGCGAGGATCTGCTCGGCAGCTCGGCTGGCGTGGGGGTTGGCGGTAACCGCCATATAAGATTCGGCCGTGGCAGACTTGATTGCGCTGCGGCCGGTATCGACTTCCGGCTGCGGCTCATCGGCTATGGCCGGACTCAGAACAAAGGCGAAGGCGAGGAGAAGGTGACGCACGAAACACTCCGCGGATTGTGGAAAAATCCGCTCGAGTGTATCAGAAATAACCAATTCCAGAGTTAGCGGAATTTCTCTTCCAGTGCCTTCTGCACGGCGGTTGGAACAAACTTGGTGACATCACCGCCCAGAGAAGCGATTTCCCTGACCAGGGACGAGGAAATGTAGGATAAATGTTCCGCCGGGGTCAGGAACAGGCTTTCCATATTCGGCGCCAACTGACGGTTCATATTGGCCAGCTGGAACTCGTATTCGAAGTCGGATACGGCGCGCAGGCCGCGCAGAACGCCATAGGCATCCACCTGGCGTACCAGGTCAGCCAGCAGGATATCGAAGCCGATCACTTCCACATTGGGCAGATGGCCGAGCACGCGCTGGGAGAGCTCCACCCGCTCATCGAGGGTAAACAGGGGATTCTTCCGATTGCTGGCGGCAACGGCGACTATGACGTGGTCAAACAGGCGACAGGCCCGCTCCACCAAATCCAGGTGACCATTGGTGATGGGGTCGAAAGTTCCGGGGTAGACAACTTTTTTCATACGCCAAGGATTAATGCGGGCTGAAAGGGATGCGAATGGTAAACAATTTACGGCTAAGGCTCAAAACCGAATGCGTTAACCGGACCTGCTGACCGGTCAGTAATCAGCGGATGCGGCGGAGTCACTGCGATACAGTCGCATGCAAACCTGACCCGCACGCTTTTCCTTGATTAACGACCAGTCGGGCGCAGTAGACAAAACCGTATCCCGGGGGGTCTCGATATAAATGAGTGCGCCCTGCGAGAGCCTGTCAGTAAGAGCGCTAAGGCTTTCCTGCCACAGATCGTCCGCGAAGGGCGGGTCGATAAAGACAATATCGTAGGGCTTGTTTCCACTGCCCAGGAAATCCGCCGCCCGACAGTTATGCACCTGGCCATCCGTCGTTTCGAGCAGCTGGAGTTGCTGCTTCAGGGTGCGCGCCGCCAGGGGATTCAGTTCGACGAAATCCACCGAGGCGGCACCGCGGGATAGAGCCTCAAGGCCCAGCGCGCCGGAGCCGGCGAAGAGATCGAGGCAGTGCGCGTCAGGTAGATAGAACTGGAGCCAGTTGAACAGGGTTTCGCGCAAGCGATCACCGGTGGGTCTCAATCCCTCAACCGGGGCAAATTGCAATTTCCGTCCGCGCCACTGCCCTCCGATGATACGCAACTGGGAAAGGGGTTGTGGGCTTTGCTTGCGCGATGAACTTCTGGCCAAGGTAAATCTCTACTGGGGGCTTAGCGATGCTAAGATTAGCGTCTTTCTGCAAGCGGTACACCCGGATAAACGAATGATCTTTGATTTCCTGCGCAAAAAGAAAAAGCGCAAGCCCGAACAAAGCGAGCCCCACAAGGAGCAGGCGGAAGCTGTTGCCGCACCCGAGGAGGCGTCGGCGGAAGAGTGGCAGGAGCCATCTGTCACCGGTAAAGAGCCCGCTGAACCGCAGGCGCCCACAGCCGAGCCGGCAGAGGCGCCCGCTGCGCTGAAGGAAGAACCCACAAAGGAAGCGCTGACAAAGGAAAAACCTACGGCTGATGTGCAGGAGTTACCTGCAGAATTGCCTGAGCCTACGTCTGCCAGTGTGACGACTTTACAGCCCGAAACTCAGCCTGAACCTGAACCTGAACCACCAGCCGCCACGGCGCCACCGGTGTTGGAACCGGCCCCTCAGGTACAGGAGCCTGCGCCCAAGCCCGCTCCTGTGCAGGAAAAACCCGCAGAGAAGAAGAAAGAGGGTTTCTTTGCGCGTATTCGCCGTGGGCTCAGTCGCACCAGCAATCAGTTTGTCGAGGGGATGGGTAACCTGTTCCTCGGGGCCAAGGAGATTGATGAAGATCTGCTGGAAGAGTTGGAAACCCAGCTGCTGATGGCGGATGTGGGCGTCGAGGCCACCAGTGAAATTGTCGATCGCCTCACCGAGCGCGTCTCGCGCCGCGAACTCGCCGATGGCGATGCGCTCTATAAAGCGCTGCAGCAGGAGTTGGCAGAGCTGCTTAACAGTGTCGATGCGCCCCTGGTGCTGGACACCAGCAAAAAGCCCTATGTAATTCTGGTGGTCGGCGTTAACGGCGTCGGCAAGACCACCACTATCGGCAAGTTGGCACACCGCTTCCTCGGCGAGGGCAAATCGGTAATGCTCGCCGCTGGCGATACTTTCCGTGCCGCTGCGGTGGAGCAGTTACAGGTTTGGGGGCAGCGACACGATGTGCCGGTAGTGGCCCAGCATACCGGTGCGGACAGCGCCTCGGTGATTTTCGATGCCGTGCAGTCGGCCCAGGCCCGTGGTATCGATGTGGTGATTGCCGATACAGCCGGCCGCCTGCACACCAAGTCCAACCTGATGGAAGAACTGACCAAGGTGCGTCGCGTAATGGGCAAGCTGGACCCCAGCGCCCCCCACGAGGTGCTGTTGGTATTGGATGCCGGCACCGGCCAGAATGCGATTAACCAGGCCGCACAGTTTCGCGAGGCGGCCGGTGTTACCGGCCTGGTGCTCACCAAGCTCGACGGCACCGCCAAGGGTGGGGTGATTTTCGCTCTGGCACGGCGCTTCGGTATTCCCGTGCGCTTTATCGGTGTGGGTGAACAGGCCGAGGATCTGCAGCCGTTCCGCGCGCGCGAATTTGTCTCGGCGCTGTTTGGCCGCGATACCGCCTGATCGCTACTAAACCCTCTTAGGGAATAACAAGAACAAAATCGTGATCACCTTTGATAATGTGAATAAGCGCTACGCATCGGGGCAGGACGCCCTGGTGCGTATCAGCTTGGAAGTCCCCCGCGGCGATATGGTGTTTCTCACCGGTCATTCGGGAGCGGGTAAGAGCACACTTTTGCGGCTGCTCACCGCCATCGAACGCCCCACCAAAGGCTCTATTCTGGTCGCCGGGCAGAACCTCAACCGCCTGCGCAATAGCCAGATCCCCTATTACCGACGCAACCTGGGTATCGTTTTTCAAAACCACCAGCTGCTGTTTGATCGCAGTGTCTTCGACAATATCGCTCTGCCACTGGCGGTAGCCGGCTGCAGCAAGCGCGAAGTGGGCCGCCGGGTGCGCGCCGCGCTGGATAAGGTGGGTCTCCTGGACAAGGAGAAGCACAACCCCATCACCCTGTCCGGTGGTGAGCAGCAGCGGGTGGGTATCGCCCGTGCGGTGGTGAACAAGCCGGCGATCCTGGTGGCGGATGAGCCCACCGGGAACCTGGACCCGCAGCTATCCCAGGAAATCATGCGATTGTTTTCCGATTTTAATGCGGTGGGTGTCACTGTACTGGTGGCCAGCCACGACCTGGAATTGATAGCGCGCATGCGCCGGCGGGTTTTGACCCTGCAAGCCGGCCAGTTGATCTACGACGGAGTTCCGAGCCGTGAAGCACACCCAGTCTAGGGCCCAGCGCCCGGCGAGCAGCGCCACTGAAAAGCGCCCGCGCAGCAGCGGTGCCGTGGCTGCCCGCACCGGTATTGCGGATCGTTGGCAATCCTGGCTCAATCACCACCGCCAAGTAGCGCGGGAATCCCTGCGGCGCTTTTTCGCTACGCCCATGGCCAGTGCCATGACAGCCCTGGTGATCGCTATCGCCTTGGCCCTGCCTGCGGCTTTGCAGCTCGGGCTGTCCAATTTCCAGCGCGCAGTGGCCGGTTGGGATGGTCAGCCGCAGATTTCGGTGTTTCTGAACAAAGGGGCACAAAAAGCGGCGATAGAGTCCTTCGCTGCCAAGCTGCGCAGTGATCCGGCCATCGCCGAGGTAACTTATATCTCCCCCGAAGATGCGTTGGCGGAGTTTGAGCAGGCTTCCGGACTCGGCGACCTACTGGTGGGGCTTGATGCTAACCCCCTACCGGCGGTATTACTGCTGCGCCCGCGGGATACGCGGGACAGTGACAAGTTGCAGCGCATCGTGGAAAACCTGCGTGAGCACGCCCTCAGTGACTCAGTAGTGCTCGATTTGGCCTGGGTACAGCGCCTCACCCAGCTGACGGAACTGGGGCAGCGTTTGTCCGCGGGACTCGCCCTACTGCTGGCACTGGGGGTGATCCTGGTAGTGGTCAATACGATTCGTCTGCATATTGAGAGCCGTCGGGAGGAGATTCTGGTGGTGAAACTTGTGGGTGGCACCAATGCCTTCGTGCGCAGGCCTTTCCTTTATAGCGGCCTCTGCTACGGGGCTTTTGGTGGACTGCTGGCCTGGTGTCTGCTGCTGGGGGCAGTGCTGTTACTGTCTGGTCCGATTTCCGGCCTCTCCTCCAGTTACGGCAGCAGCTATACCTTGGCGGGGCCTGGCCTCAGCTACTTTGCCGGCCTTATCGGTGGCGCCGCTTTACTCGGGCTGCTGGGGGCTTGGCTGGCGACGAGCCGTCACTTGCGCGAGATAGAGCCCAGCTGACCGGCTAGTATCAGCAGACTTGGTTTCGCCAAGAAACGTAAAGCCGTTACAAAGCGGGGAACCTCGGGGGTATTGAGGCCCTCTAACCGGCTGCAATACAAGGGAATACGGCAGTTGGCGGCGGACTTTCTTAACCGCTCGTGCAAGTGCTACACTGAGTCCAGCTTGTCGCCGGATAAAGTGTCCGACGACAGCGGCCGCGGGAACCGGCCGACTAATAATGAGAGGAGAAACCTGAATGGGAACCAGCCTACAGCCAGTGCATACGCTGTCTCCGGGCGCCAACCTGGGAGCTTACATCCAAACGGTCAGCAGCTTCGATGTGCTGTCCGCAGAGGAGGAAAAGCGCCTGGCAGAAGACCTCTATTATCGCGAAGATATTAACGCGGCCCGCCAACTGGTCATGTCCCACCTGCGCTTTGTTGTGCATATTGCCAAGTCCTACTCTGGTTATGGACTCAACCAGTCAGATCTGGTGCAGGAAGGTAATGTTGGCTTGATGAAGGCGGTCAAGCGCTTTAACCCCGAGAAAGGGGTGCGTTTGGTCTCCTTTGCCGTGCACTGGATCAAAGCGGAGATCCACGAATTTATTCTGCGCAACTGGCGTATCGTGAAGATCGCTACGACCAAGGCACAGCGCAAGTTGTTCTTTAACCTGCGCGGGCAGAAGAAGAAACTGGCCTGGCTGAGCAACGATGAAGCCAAGGCTGTGGCAAAAGATTTGAACGTGGATGTCGCCCAGGTCCATGAGATGGAGGGCCGCCTCGCCGCCCATGACGCCGCATTCGATGCGGGGGTGGATGACGATGACGACACCGCCTGGCAGGCACCGGCACACTACCTGGAAGACCGCAGTTTTGATCCCGCAGCTCAGCTCGAGCGCGACAACTGGCAGGAAACCAGCCTCAACAGCCTGGCCAGTGCCATGGAACAGCTCGACGAGCGCAGCCGCGATATTATCCAGGCGCGTTGGCTGAGCGAGGAAAAGTCCACCTTGCACGAGCTGGCCGATAAATACGGTGTCTCCGCCGAGCGTATCCGCCAGCTGGAAAAGAACGCCATGAAAAAAGTGCGTGCGGCTATGGAAGCCTGATAGCGCGCCCTGGTAGTTCGGAAAAAACCGCGCAGTAGCGCGGTTTTTTTATTTCCGTAATGAAACGAACAGCCCCGTTCTATTGGCACTTGAAGTGAGATAAACCATGGTCAAAGTTTACCTTTTACTTGCGGCATTGTTCGGCGCCAGCGGCGTCGCTCTCGGGGCTTTTGGCGCACACGGCCTGCGTGGCAAGGTCGCCGAGCCGCTATTGGAAGCCTATAAGACCGGCGTGCAATACCAGATGATCCACGCCTTGGCGCTATTGGCTGTGGCGCTGCTGATACAGAATTGGGGAGATCGCTTGTCACTCACCCTGAGCGGCGCTTTCTTTGTATTTGGAATGGTGTTTTTTTCCGGTAGTCTCTACGCCCTCGCTCTTGGAGGGCCGCGTTGGCTGGGGCCGATTACACCGATTGGTGGGACTCTGATGATCGCCGGTTGGGTGGCGTTATTTATCGCCGCCGCGAATACCTCCAAGTAGCAGGGCCGAGCCCACTCTAATCTGATCAAGAGAAAACCGTTTCGCATAAGAGGTCGCGAACAATGCAAGACGAATCCGCGGAAGAGTTTCCCTACCGCACCGAGTACAAGAAAAAATCTATCCGCAGCTACGTGATTCGCGCAGGGCGGATGACTGAGGGACAGCGCCGCGCCTTCGATACTTATTGGGGCCAGTATGGCCTGTCCCTCTTCGACGGTCCCCTGAATCCGGTTGAGGCTTTTGGCCGTGAGGCACCGCTGGTATTGGAGATTGGTTTTGGTATGGGGGATTCCCTACTGGCCATGGCCCAGGCAGAGCCGGATAAAAACTTTATTGGCATCGAAGTACATCCCCCTGGTGTGGGCCGACTGATTAACAACGCCGGTAAAGCGGGAGTTGAGAATCTCAAAATTTATATGGCCGATGCGGTGGATGTTTTGAATGACTGCATTGGGGATGGCATTCTGGATAGGTTCCAATTGTATTTTCCCGACCCCTGGCATAAGAAAAAGCACCATAAGCGCCGTATCGTGCAGCCGCAGTTTGTGCGCCTGATTTGCAGCAAGCTGAAAACTGGTGGCGTGATGCACATGGCTACGGACTGGCAGAATTATGCCGAGCATATGCTGGAAGTGTTGCAGGCGGAGCCGCTGCTGGAAAATACCTCTTCAAGCAATGACTATGTTGAGCGCCCAGAATGGCGCCCGGAAACCAAGTTTGAGCGCCGCGGTCAACGCCTTGGGCACGGCGTATGGGATCTGGTGTACCGTCGTCTTCCGGGTGAAGCTGTTGCCCTGGAATCGAGCGAACAAACAGTTGAAACGTCTTCCAGCCCAGAGCCAGAGGCTGAGTAATCTCCTGCTAACCGCATTATGAAAACCGCCGGCCATAGGCCGGCGTGGTCCCGCTTGGTGGGGGGCCCCTGCCCTTTTTTAAACGTATTGTTGCCAGTTTCTCTTGAAGGATTCCCAGCGCTGCTTATCTGCGGTGATACGGATATTTCTTACAGAATTTTCGTTGTAGTACATCCAATCTGACAGCACGATATTGCTTTGGCTGCCGGCGTAGTAGCGCATGCGGAAACGGCGAATATATTGATTGGGAATTGCCAGGAACGCTACTTCACGACCGGGAGTAACATTGGCGACCTCCACACATTCATGTCCATTCTTGTCGAATTCATAGACAAATCCCGCGATCGCTTTATCCACCCTGTCGGTATGGTGTAGGTAGTAGTAACGCACCGGACAGTAGGTTTTATTGTGCCAGGCAAAGCGTGCTACCACGTTGGGATCGTCGGTACTGGATATTACCTGGCAGGAGGCGCCACTTCCGAGGTGGGGGTCATGGCGATTGCTGTTGTCCATTTTTGGAAAAAATCCCCCTGACTGCCACAGCATTTGCGGCGGCCGGGTATCGCCCCGGTACAGGCGTCCCGGTGTCATGTGTAGGTTAAAACCTGAGCGGCTGAAACGATAGCGATACAGATTGAAAGGGATGTCATTGTGATTCTGTATATTGCCCAGGGCCAAAGGTTCTGACAGCGCGGCTTCACTGGCCTGGCGATACCAGCAATAGGCGCCACCCAGTAACGTGGTAATCGCATTTTGGCGCCGCTGTATTCCATCTGAGGTGAGCTGTTGTACAGGATTGGAGGGGTTGAAGCCAGTCAGCCATGTGTACATTGCCTCGACCAGACTTTGGGATGTATTGGCGATTCGAGTGTAATCCAGGGTCTGGATCAATGCGGCCTGGGTTACTAACTGATCGATTCGCGTCAGTCCATCTTTACTGCGACTGTATTTCCAGCTGCAGCGAGAATTCTGTTGGAAGTCGGTGGCGTATTCCCGAATAGTTCTCGGTGGTCGGCAGGTGGTTTGTATCAACTCTGGCCTAACCAGATTTCTTACGTAGTTATCTATGTTTGGCGCCAGCATCGGTTATCTCTCCGGTATTTATAGGTATATTTTTTATTTCCCGTCTATGATTTTCATATTGGGCGCGGCATTAAATAGCAGTTTTATTGAAAATGCAGAACAAATAACACAAATATAATCGAATTAATTTGAGTTTTAAGCAGTCAACCAAGTTAATAAAAATTCAAAGGGGGATAGGTTTAAAAAGATTCCGGTGTCAGAAATGGGTAAACGCCTTTCTTCCCTGCCAACCTTCTGCGGTTTTGTATTTTTCCTCTTTATGAACAATGTGTCGGCTGATTTTGTCGGCACCCTTAATCTCTATGCCAACGGTGGTAAATACTGGTTCAACAGTGATCGCTTAAACGGAACCCCTTTTCAAGGGTTGACCTTGCAGGACACTACCGGCGGTGGTGGTGGCCTGGGATTCAATATGACCAATTACTGGGCGATGGAGGGGGTGGTCGATTATTATATTGTTGGAGTGGATGATTTCCCCGAAAAGCTTGAAATTTACAATTACCACCTGGACCTCCTCTACCAATTTGGTGGGCAGTTTTGCGGTGATTTTTGTTGGCAGCCATATGTGGCTTTTGGCGTTGGCGAGATGCGCATTAATTATGATAAAGCGCCGAAAAAACGTTACAGGAGATATTACACGGACGAGGATGGGATAGAGCGTTACGACTGTAAATATCGGTATAAACACGATTATAAATATCCTGACTGGCACCCCTACCGGAAATATCCGTGCAACTGGCATGATCGCCAAACCATGGTCAATCTCGGTCTGGGGGTAAAATACAGCCTCGGTCCCCGCTGGCAGGCCCGTGCGGATGTGCGACTTTTCCAGGGGGTAGATCACGGTGGCTTGGATGGTTTTGCCAGCGTCGCGATTGGTTACCAGTGGATTGAGTACCCGGACTTTTGGTACGACGAGGATGCGGACGGAATTATCGATGCAACCGATCAGTGTCCCCAGACGCCGGTGGGTGTGGATGTAGGACCCGATGGTTGCCCTATGGATATCGATTTTGATGGCGTACCGGCCTATATAGACCAGTGCCCGAATACTCCGATCGGTATCGCCGTGGATGAATATGGCTGTATTCGCAGGTAACTCAAGGCTTTTTAAAGGTTTGCGGATGTTAGCCTGGAGGGCGTATGAAGGCGCCCTCCAGGTGTGATCTTGAGAGACAAAGTGTCGAATTATTCCCCGCGCAGCTGCTCGAGTTGCTCGGAAATTTCCAACCACTCCATTTCCAGAAGATCGAGAGCTTCACGATGCTCTGTCTGCTCTTTATTGAGACGTGCAATTTCATCCTGCTGGCCTCCGCTGTAAAGCTGCTCATCGGCCAACTTGTCTTGAACCTTTTGGAGTTTCTCCTCTGCCGCAGCCATCTGTCGTTCGACACTTTTTAGCTTATTGGTCAGCGGCTTAAGCTGCTCACGGAGGGCTGCAGCGGCGCGACGTTGTGCCTTTTTGTCTTCGCCAGGTTTTTCCTGGTTGTCGCCGCTGCCTACCGATTTTTCTTCGCGTCGCTTTTCCCGGTTAAACCCCAATAGCCATTGCTTGTAGTCATCGAGATCACCGCTATAGGGTTCGGCGCGACCATTGGCGACAAGAATAAATTCATCGGCGGTGTTGGCGAGTAGGTAGCGATCGTGGGATACCAGAATTACCGCGCCGGGAAACTCGGCCAGGGCCATTGTCAGAGCGTGGCGCATTTCCAGGTCGAGGTGGTTGGTGGGCTCATCGAGCAGTAGCAAGTTGGGTTTTTGCCAGGCGAGGATGGCCAGCGCCAAGCGTGCCTTCTCTCCTCCAGAAAAGCCGGCTACCGTTTCAAAGACCCGATCCCCGATAAAGCCGTAGCCACCGAGGAAATCCCGCAGGGATTGCTCACTGGCTTCGGGGCTCAGCCGTTGCAGGTGCAGCAACGGAGAGGCCTTGCCATCGAGGGCCTCCAACTGGTGCTGGGCAAAATAGCCAATGGCCAGATGTTCACCGCATTGACGCTCACCGCTCTTGGGGGCTAGCTCGCCGGCCAGCGTTTTTATGAGCGATGATTTACCTGCGCCATTGGGACCGAGCAGGCCGATGCGGCGGCCCGGCTGAATACCCAGTTGTACTTTTCTCACAACCACTTTATCGGCATAACCGATATCGGTTTCGCGCAGGTCGATCAGCGGATTGGAGGTTTTCTCTGCGGATGGCAGGGTGAAATGAAAAGGCGAATCCACATGGGCCGGGGCGATTTGCGCCATGCGGTCCAGCGCCTTTAAGCGGCTCTGTGCCTGCTTGGCCTTGCTGGCCTTGGCGCGAAAGCGCCGCACAAAGTCTTCCATATGTGCGCGTTCGGCCTGCTGTTTTTCATATTGTATTTGTTGCTGGGCCAGGCGCTCGGCGCGCGTGCGCTCGAAGGCGCTATAGTTGCCGCTATAAAGCACCAGTTTTTGCCGTTCGAAGCTGACGATGCCATCGACCACTGCATCGAGGAAATCGCGGTCGTGGGAAATAATGAGCAGAGTGCCGGGGAAACGCTGTAGCCACTGCTCCAGCCAAAGGGTAGCGTCGAGATCCAGGTGGTTGGTGGGTTCATCCAACAACATCAAATCCGCGGGACACATCAGCGCGCGGGCCAGATTGAGGCGAATACGCCAGCCACCGGAAAAGCTGCGCACCGGGCGCTGTTGTTCTGCGTGAGTAAAGCCCAGGCCGTCGAGTAACTGTGCGGCGCGTGCGGGTCCACTGTAGCCGTCGATGTTGGCCATCCGCTCGTGTAGCTCGGCCAGCTTGTGCCCATCGGATTCCCCGCTGTCCT
This sequence comes from Microbulbifer sp. CnH-101-G, assembly GCF_052466775.1. NCBI lineage: Bacteria > Pseudomonadati > Pseudomonadota > Gammaproteobacteria > Cellvibrionales > Microbulbiferaceae > Microbulbifer > Microbulbifer sp. CnH-101-G. The sequence continues at coordinate 3,824,802 of NZ_CP174292.1, read as the reverse complement.
CTAACTGCGCCAGCTGGTCTTGAAGGTGGCGTAATTCCCTATCGCCGTCGAGCACATAGTCGAGGGCGGATTGATCGCTGGCTTCCACCTCCTGAGCCATATGGGCAATCCGCCAGCCGCTGGGGATATCCACCTGACCGGCGTCGCTTTCCAATTGACCGAGTAGCAGCTTGAACAGTGTTGACTTACCACAGCCATTGGCGCCGATGATTCCCACCTTGTGGCCGGGAAAGATACGGCAGTCAGCACCGTTTAACAGGTCGCGCTCGCCCCGATGCAGGGAGACACCTTGCAGATTGATCACTGGAAAAACCTCTTTTGAACAGGCCGATGAATGCTAGGCTATTCGACGTATTTGCACGCGATCGCCGCCGCTTGAGCGCGCGGAATCACAAAAAGGTCTGGATTCTAACGTGACAGATAGCGCACCTCCATCTTCTTCCCAGGAAAACCTATTGTGGCAATTCAGCCTGGACTTCTATCGCCATCAAGGGGTGGAGGCCTTCCTGCTCGACTGCCAGGACACAAAAGGGGCCGATGTATGCCTGCTACTTTGGGCCAGCTACGCGGCGGTGTGTGGACACCAGCTGAGTGAGGAGGGCTGGAGAGTGGCCGATCGGGGTCTGGCACCGCGTAGACGCATGATTATCAGTGTGCGCCACCTGCGTCGCTTATTGGGGCGCTTTCGGCCTCATACCATGCGAGCGTATGAGATGTGCAAACGCTATGAATTGAATTTGGAGCGCTTGCAGTTGGCGGCGCTGTGGAAGATCTGTCAGGAGGAGTGGCCGGGGGACAGGCCGGCTCTGCAGCTCGCGGGTCAGCAATATGGGCTTTTGCAAAAAGAACAGGCCTGCTGGGCAGGCCTGATCGAAAGTTTCATGGCTTCGGCGGAAAACCCGGATACTCTCTGAGCTTCTCGCGAGAGGTTTCAGTGGACACTCTGTCTGGCAATAAAGTTTATGCGTTGCATGTATTTTATTGCTCCAACAAAGTGCGACTGCAATTTAGTTGGCTGTCCGGCGCCAACTGAACAACGGTAATGTTACGAGTGCTTACTCTCCACGGCGCCCTTCAGTGGAAAACAGGCTGTTAGCTGGCGTGGCAGGCGTGATAGTGGGTGCCTGCGGAGATTGCTCCAGCGATTTTTGCTGTTCTTCAGGCGCACTGCTCTTTACTTCCTCTGTGGGCTTTTCCTGTGCCTTAGCCTCAGTGGGGGCGGCCTGTTTGGACTTGTCTTCCTGTGGTTTTTCTTCTTTGGTTTTTACCTGCTCGGGTTTGGACGGTTCAGAAGCTTTTACCGCTTTGGTGGGTTTGGCTTGAACAGGTTTCTTGCCGGCGGGTTTTGCCACTTTTTGCTTGCTGTCGGTAGCAGCTTTTACTGGCTTGGTTGTGGCTTTCTTTGCGGTCTTGGCCGCTGTTTTCTTCGGGGATTTAGCTGCGCTGGTCTTTTTCTCTGCGGCCTTCTTTTCAGGGGCTTTTGGAGTAGTGGTTTTTCTTGCAGACTTTGTCGCAGTCGCCTTTAGGGACTTACCGGTGCTTTTAGTCGTGGTGCTTTTCTTAGCGGTAGTGGCTTTTCTCGCTTTAGGCTGAGCCTTAAGCAGCTCTTTTTCCACTTTAGCTGCGGCTTTGCGCACAGCTTCTGCCGCTTTGAGCTCTGCTTTGGCCCTGGCTTGCAGATACTTGGCGTCGGCAACAGCCTGCTTAGCTTGCTGAAATGCTTCGTTGAACTTATCTACATTGTTTTTGGCAGTTTCCACGCGTTTTAAGGCTGCGGCGGTTTTGGTGGTTTTAGCCTTAGCGCGAGCTTCACTCAGCTTGTCTTTTGCCTTACTGAGCTTGTCTTTAGCCGAGGTCAGGCTTTTTCCGGCCTTGAGCACCGCTTTGCCGGCATCGGTGATTTTCTTATCGCGGGCTTTGTCCAATTTTGCAGAGAGTTTGGAAATTTGTGCTTCCAGCTCTGCAACCGGATTGACAGCTTTTTGTTTGGCAGCCATGAGTAAATGTCCTGACGTTTATTATCGATTGGCACTTCCGGGTAGTGCGCTCATCTTCCTTTAATACGATGGGTACCGCTCTAGCAAGAGATATGCGCACTGCGCACTGCCCCAAACTGAAAAGCACTTCAAACAGTCCAGAACAATAACCGGTTACTGGCCGATAATAGCGCTGTTTTTATAAAAAATGTATGCCGTGTGCTGTGAAAAAAGTGTTGTCTGCAGTTTTTTTGTTGAGTGGCCGGAACCAGTGGGGGGAATGTGGTGTCCTGCACAGTGTGCGCGTCATCAGTATGCACTGAGAGTCGCCTTGAGTTAGACTTGAGCGCACTGGCGGAAACTGTGCGCCTGGTGGCTTAGGGCCGGAACAGAGTTGCTTAAACTACCGCTGTTGGCGTTGGACCAAGGTCAAGCGCGAATCTATAAACGCAATACGGACAAAGAGACAACACCCATGAATAAATATCCTTTGGCTGCAGCAATTGCCCTTGGCCTGGCGCTGACCGGCTGTAACGAACAAGGACAGAAGCAAGATAAAGAAGTTGCCCTGGACACTCAGGAGAAGAAGGTCAGCTACATCATTGCCGAAGACATGGCCAAGCGCCTCAAGGCTCAGGATGTGCAGCTGGATCCCAAGGTGGTTGCGATGGCATTGAATGATGTTGCCAGCGGCCGCGAGGATCGCTTGACCGAGGAAGAAAAGCAGCAGACTATCGCCGCTTTCCAGGAGCAGATGCAGAAGAAACAGCAGGAGATGCTGGCCCAGCAGGAGAAAGATTTTAAAGAGAGCGCCGATAAAAATATGCAGGAAGGCAAGGCGTTCCTCGAAGAGAATGCCAAAAAAGATGGTGTAGTTACCACCGATTCAGGCCTGCAGTACAAAGTGATTAAAGAAGGTAGCGGCAGCAAGCCCAGCGCTACCAGCACCGTTGAAGTTGATTACAAAGGCACCCTGATTAACGGTGAGGAATTCGACAGCTCTTACGCGCGCGGTGAGCCGGTTCAGTTCCCGGTGAACGGAGTGATCAAGGGCTGGACCGAAGCTCTGCAGCTGATGAAAGAAGGTTCCAAGTGGGAGCTTTATATTCCTTCTGAGCTCGCTTACGGTCCCGGTGGCGCAGGCGGCAAAATTGGCCCCAATGCGACTCTGATTTTTGAGGTGGAACTGCACAAAGCAAATGTTGCTGGTGATGAAGGTTCCGAGAAAAAAGAAGAAAAGAAAGAAGAAGCTCCAGCTGAATAATCTGACTTTTCGAACTTTACTGAAAAAGGGCGCCTTTAGGCGCCCTTTTTCTTTTTGCCTTTAAAAGGGGTTGCGCTTGGTAATCTGTTTTTGATTAGCCGTGTAGTCAGGGCACACAGAAGTGAACTGGCTAACCGATTTGTTAGCCAGTCGTTGATTGCTCGCAGCAAAAGATTTTCAATAACAAAGAGTCCCGAGCAAAGACAAAACTGTCTGTAACAGAGGTGGGACTCGCTAAGCGGTTCAGCTTTTGTGGGCTGTGTGTAGCAGAGCGATCATTTTATCTTCGGAGCTAAAACGAGTTTCCAGCGCCTCGCCCAGTTCGGAGAGATCTGGTGCCAGGCTGGAGAGGTCGTCTGTTTCTAAATATTTATCGTTGAAGTCTACGGCGACATCTGTAGTCGTATCGATATCATCGTAGAGTTCACAGGCTTTTTGCAGACCCTGCTTATCGTCGAAAGCCTGACCCTCGCGCATAAGCTGCTCATAGACTTCGAAGTGACCTGCCGAAACGTAATCCACCAGTAACTGGCACAGCTGGCGTACCCGGTCTTCAGTTTCTGGATCGTCTTCACTGAATTCCTTTTTTTCGGAGAGGTGGTAGAAACTCACCAGCAGGTTTTGTCGTGACTGAAGCCAGCGATCAATAATCTCGCTAACACCACCCCAGCGCTCCCGCGCCGACTTGCAATTTTCCAGCATCGCCAAGATGTCCTTTTGTTACTGTTGCCCCAGTGGCAGCCTATTGCCGATCTCGAAGGCCCTTAGGAAGATAGGAGATTCCCCCGCCTGCAGCAAGGAGGGAGGCGCAAACTACGTCAAAATACTGTGATGGCAGTGTGAATTTAAAAGCCTGCATCGACAGGCGGTTCAGGTTCCGATAATCAGCGGCAACAACACTGCGCTCAAGGCGCCACAGAGCCCCATGGCAAGGGCGGCGCAGGCGCCACAAAGTGCGCTGATTTCCAGTGCGCGCGCAGTGCCTACGGCATGGGCATTGATACCGAGCACCACTCCGAGAATGCGCTCGTCGCGAATACCCAAGCCGCGCACCAGTGGTGGCCCTGCCAGGGCCCCGACTACTCCGGTGAGTACTACGATAGCCGCGGTCAGACTCAAGGTCGCGTGTATTTTTTCGGCCAGTGCCAGTGCGATAGGCGTGGTAATGGATTTTCCGCTAAGGGCGAGCAATACCGATTTTCCCGCCCCGAGCAGAAGCGCGATCACTACGGCAATTGCCGGGGCTAACAGGGCCCCAACAGCAATGGTCACCAGCAGTGGCCAGCCAGCGCGGCGGATAACCGTCAGATTTTGTTTTAGCGGCACGGCAAGGGCGACAACGGCTGGTCCCAGCAGGGCGTAGAGCAGCCCGCTGGAACTCTGGTAGTCACTGTAAGGAATCTCCAGAGTATGGAGCGCCGCAAATAGTAACAGGCTTGCGGTGACTATCGGGTGCAGCAAAACCGTTCCTGTGCGCCGATATAACAGTACACCGAGCCAGAAAGCGCAGATGCTCAGTGGCAGGGCAAATAAGGGGCTGTGCAGGAATTCACTGATCATGGCTGTGCGCCGTGTCGGTCTTCCTGAGCAGGCGGCGCAGCAGCAGAGTGCAAAGGGTGAGGCTGATCAGGGTGCCAAAAAGAATGGCGGCAAGCAGGGCCAGCCAATCGGACAAGGTGAGATCGCGCAGGAAAAAGACCCCGGTGGCGGCGGGCAAAAATAGTAGGGGCAACAAAAAGAGCAGTTGTGCGCTGACCTTGGCCAGGCCGCGGGGCACGCTGCCGTAGACCATCAGGCCGATCAGTAGCAGTAGCATACCCACTACGGCGCCGGGTACCGGCAGGGCAAGTGCCGCCCCGATCAGGCTGCCGAGTCGTTCGCAGCCAAATAGGATTGCAATACCGAGCACCCAATGGGCTATTTCACGCGGGGATGGTGGTGTCATTGGCAAAGTGCGGCTCCACAGAGCCGCGACCTGGTTTTCGGTTTTTAATCAGGCTCTGCGAAATGCCTGCCAGCCTCCGAATAGGATCAGTCCAGCAAAACCGATAGCAGACCAGCCGGGGATACTAATGCCCATCATGGTCCATTGCACTTCGGCGCAGTTGCCGTCACCGGTGAGCAGTGCCTTGAGTACATCGGCCATGGGAAAAACTTCCAGCATATAGCTGACGCTGGGTCCACATGCGGGTACCTGACCCTCTGGCAGGCTCTGTAACCACAGCTGGCGCCCGGCAAAATAGAGGCCACCCAGAGCCCAGATAGAAACTAGTAGCCCGTACACGCGCCGGCCGATAGTTGCCGGGTTGTGTAGAAAGGCGATCAGGGAGACTACCCCGATACCGAGCAGCATTACCCGCTGGGTAATGCACAGCTTGCAGGGTTCAAGGCCTCGCGCGTACTCCAGGTAAAAGGCAGAGCCGAGTAAAAAGGCGACAATTAGAAAAACCAACAAAAAGGTAATACGCGGGTTGGGTAAGGTCATGGTTTATCGGATCCTGAATAGTGCTGCCGAAACCTTTGGGCTTCGAGATTCAAGTCGGTTAATAGTTTATTGAAGTTGTATTCCAGTTTTGCCCGCCCGCTACTGAGCTCGGGCAGTATGTCCTGCAGCGCAACCGGGTGGCGCAGGCGTTGGCCAACCCTCTCCAGGGTGAGACCAATGGTTCGCTCTTCGCGGTAACTCTGCAGTAACTTAAATTGCTCGGCGCGCGCCATAAACGCTCTCGCATGCGGCGGAATATACCGACTGTGGCTGCGAAAGTCTCTCCAGCATTGGTCACAAAAATCTTCCAGGCTCTGTGGGTGCCACTCCTGCCAGCGCTGGGCCAGTAAGTGGTCGAACCAGATATCCAGTGCAATACCGGCATAGCGGCGCCAGCTGGGGTCCAGTTGCGACAGGGACTCGCGGTAGGCCGCATTGGTGTCGGTACTGGCATCAATACGGCGATGCAGCCTGATACCGGCCTCAATGGCCTCTGGCCGCTCACCTTTAAGGGGGCCTTTCACGAAGTCACCGAGTAGCCCACCCAGGCGCCAGCGGACGTCGGGGCCTGAAAGCAGCAGGTGGGCCAGATAATTCATGTGCTTAATCCCTGTGGGCCGGAAATCCGGGCCCTGCGCGGTGATCTTTTCCGCCGGGGCTAGCCCTGGCAGCACATATACTGCGCGTAATAGTGGCTGAGAAATTCCTCGAAAGAGCCTTTGTCCTCAGCCTCCACGCGCCTTTGCTTGAGTAAAGACTCCTCCGCCTCGCGCGAGAAATCTCGAACCGAATCGCTGTCGAGAGGGCGTTCGAGAAAATAGCGGCGATGCTGCTCGGCCTTTTGCATAGCCCAATGGTAGAAGTTCAGGTTTTGTTCCTGCATTTCTGCCAGGATCTGTTGGGCCGGGGTGGCGATCTCCCCTTTGACCTTGGCCCTCTGTACGCCAACAGCACCGCGGTACTGGTCTCCGCCCCAGGCACTGTCGAGCAGTTCTGCCATCGCGTCCACCTCCCCGAGCAGTTGGGAAGCCCACTCACCGAGTTCACGTTCACCGCCATTACAGAGCAGCTTGAGGCCGGGCTCGTGGCCGCGATACACGATGCGCTGTTGGTTTTCCTGGGTTGAACGGTAATCGACTTCGTCGGTCTCGGGACTCTCTGTCAGCAGGCAGTGCAGCAGGAAACTATCGATAAAACGCATCTGTTGCGCATCGATACCCAGCGGCATAAAGGGGTTCAGGTCAAGACAGCGCACCTCGATATATTCGACCCCGCGGTTGTTCAGGGCCGCCAGGGCGGTCTCGCCGCGCTTGGCGGGATTTTTCGGCCGGATCGGCGAATAAAATTCATTTTCGATTTGCAGCACGCCGGCAGAGAGCTGCTGATACTGCCCATCGTTATCCTTTACCCCGAGTTCGCTATAGGGCCCGTAGGGCCGGCTGATAGCGGAGCAGAGTGTGGACAGATAGCTGCGCAAGTTGTTGTAGCAAACCACCAGGGACTTTTGCACTTCGCTGTTATAACCCAGGTCGCCCATGCGCAGAGAAGTGGCGTAGGGAGCGTGCAGCGTGTGGCCGTCGCCGTTAAAGGCCTCGAGCTTGTGTTGGCGCCCCTCCACAAAAGAGGAGCACACTGCAGGCGCGGCTCCGAACAGGTAGATCAGCAGCCAGTAGTTACGGCGGAAATTACGGATCAGGTCGAAGTAGCGGCGGGTTTTGAATTCGCACAGGGCTTCACTGCTGCCCTCGAACTCGTGCAGCCACAGCCAGAACTCATCCGGCAGGGAAAAGTTGTAGTGAATACCGGCGATGGTTTGCATGGCGCGGCCGTAGCGCAGGCCGAGTCCCAACCGATAAATGGTTTTCATCGTGCCGCTGTGGGAGTTTCCATAGCGGGCCACCGGGATATCGCTGTCGGCGCCGATAACGCAGGGCATGCTGTTGACCCACAGGCGTTCGTCCCCGATCTGGCTGTAGGTAAAGCGATGGATGCGGTCGAGAATCCGCAGGGCCTCTTCAGGAGTGTTTACCGGCGGGGTAATAAATTCCAGCAGCGCTTCGGAAAAATCGGTAGTGATGCTCTCGTGGGTCAGTGCTGAGCCCAGTGTTTGCGCGTGCGGTGTTTGCGCCAGGGTGCCGTCGTTGCCGACCCGCAGGCTCTCTTTTTCAAGACCGCGGCGTATGCCCTTTAGCAGTTGCACGGGTTTGGCCTGGGACAGGGCGGCCAGATGGGGAATGGGCACTCGAATCTCCTTGGTACTACCGGAACTCTTTCTTGTTGTCGCCGTTGGGGCAACTTGTGTCGGTGCTAAAAGAATCTCCGCCTAGGCGGCAGATTCCGATTCCGATTTGTGCTCGCCGGGTTGTGCGGGCGTTTCATCCGGGGCTTGTGTTGGCGGGACCTCAGGTGCCTGTTCCGGGGTTACTTCCGGTTGTGGCTGCGGTTCCAGCTCTGGGGGCTCCTCAGGCGGCATCTCCTCTGGTGCGCCTGGCTCGACTTCCGGATCTCCGGGCGGCGCAGATTGTTCACCCAGGGCTTCCTCCGGTATCGATGGCTGGGCCTTGGGATTCAGCGCACACTGCAGCAGTTCGATGCGCAGGCTGACATCACGAGTATTGGCCTCGAACATCTGGTTGATGGCGACATCTTTATGTTCGCTGCGAAACAGTTTGTTGGGCTCGCGGCCATCGAGCCATTCGCCGCTTTTGCTTAGGAACTGCTGGTGCTGGTTGGTCAGCACATACACGTGACTCATTGTGTTGGGCAACTTTGATGCTGTGACAGAAAGGCAGTTTAGCGACGGGTGCTTTTTGGCTCAAGAAGTCTGTGGGGGCGAAAGCGGCAAACGCCCGCCCCGAGAGGATAAGGCGGGCTGTTCCGGGCCTATTAACAGGCCCTAGAGCGTTTGCAGCGGGTAGTTTTCGGGGTAAGGCAGGCGTGCACAGCCACTGTCCACGGCTGCGCGCGCCACCGCAGCGGCGACTTCCGGCAGCAGGCGCGGGTCTGTGGGTTTGGGCAGGATATAACTGGGCCCAAAACTCAGCTCCACCCCGCCGTAGCCCTCGCGCACCGAGTCCGGCACCGGCAGGTGGGCGATTTTGCGGATGGCTTCAATTGCGGCCAGCTTCATCTCTTCATTGATACGCGCCGCACGCACATCCAGCGCGCCGCGGAAAATAAAGGGGAAGCACAGCACATTGTTGACCTGGTTGGGGTAATCCGAGCGCCCGGTGGCCATGATCAAATCGTCGCGCACACTGTGGGCCAACTCCGGTTTGATCTCCGGGTTTGGATTCGAGCAGGCAAATACCACCGGATTCGGTGCCATGCGCTGTAACTGTTCGGCGGAGAGCAGGTCTGGGCCGGATACCCCGAGGAAAACATCGGCACCGGTGATGGCGTCATCGAGGGTGCGCATATCGGTATCCCGCGCCCACTCACCCTTATAGGCATTGATGTCGGTGCGGCCCGAGTGAATTACCCCGCGGCTGTCGACCATGGTGATCTGGTCTTTGCGCGCGCCCGCGGCCAGCAGCAGTTTGCAGCAGGCGGTGGCGGCGGCACCCGCCCCCAGGCACACCATGCGCACGTCGCTGATTTTCTTACCCTGGATCTCCAGGGCATTGAGCATACCGGCGACTGTCACAATCGCGGTGCCGTGCTGGTCGTCGTGAAATACCGGTACCGGGCAGCGCTCGATCAATGCCTCTTCAATATGAAAGCACTCAGGCGCCTTGATATCTTCGAGATTGATACCGCCGAAGGTATTGGCGATGGCGGCGACGGTCTGAATAAACTGCTCCGGGCTGTTGACGTCCACCTCGATGTCCACCGAGTTGATATCGGCGAAACGCTTGAACAGTAGCGACTTGCCCTCCATCACCGGCTTGGAGGCCAGCGGACCCAGGTTACCGAGGCCGAGGATAGCGCTGCCATTGGAAATGACCGCTACCAGGTTGCCTTTGCCGGTATAGCGATAGGCGGCCTCGGGGTCTTTGGCAATTTCGCGCACCGGTTCCGCTACGCCGGGACTGTAGGCCAGCGACAGGTCTTCCTGAGTTTCGGCAGGGGTGGTCAGCTCGACCGAAAGTTTGCCGGGGCTGGGGAGCGCGTGGTAATCCAGCGCTGCCTGGCGCAATGAATCCGTCATTTGGGGGCTGTTCTCTCGAAAACGGGGGGCAACACCTGTGGCGTCATCCCGGTTACTGCGGGCCTCAGAGAATAACCGAGGGGCACTTGCAGTCACAAGCTTATAGGGGCAATGAAACAGCCATTTATTACTATTTTGCCCTTAACATCTGGCCAATTTCAGGATGATCAGCCGCCAAAAATCTATTTTGAAGGATAATTTTACTGCCCATAACGAATATATTAAGCGATACAAATCGATTTTGCCCAAGTGCCCCAGAGCTGTGCAGATAGGCGAAATTCGGGCATAAAACGGGCATAAAAAAAGGCGCCGAGGAAAATTCCAGGGCGCCCTTTCCGAGGCACCGCAGTGCCTCGCTATTCGGATTACTTGCCGATGCGGCTGCCGAAACGCTTCTTGAAGCGATCCACGCGTCCACCGGTAGTAGCCTGCTTCTGCTTGCCGGTGTAGAAGGGGTGGCACTGGGAGCAGACATCGATCTGCAGGTCTTTGCCCAAAGTGGAGCGAGTCTTAACAACATTGCCGCAGGAACAAGTGGCAGTGATGTCGGTGTAGTTAGGATGGATATCTGCTTTCATGATTGCCTCTTTCCGAAACCGCCACCCGATCTGTTGCCGGGCACGGCATCGTCGTTGGAGCAGGAACCGGATTGGTTCCAGGCTGATTAAAAAGTCGGCGCATACTATCAGATTAGCGCCGGGGTTCAAGCTTAAATACCGGGCCCCAGTGGTCACCTTAGTCTGCAGAGGCGATGAGCTGTCGCAGGGCTTGCAGATGCTTATCTAGTGCCTCTCGCCCGCTCTCAGTGAGGCGATACCAGGTGACGGGTTTGCGCTCTACGAAGTCTTTGCGCAGGGCGATATAGCCCTGCTCTTCCAGGCGACGCAGCTGTGCGCCGAGGTTTCCATCGGTCACCTGTAGCTGTTCCTTGAAGCGGGAGAAACTAATTTCCTCATACTTCGCCAGCATCACACTGATCGCGAGGCGCACCCGGTGTTCGAGTACCGGGTCCAGCTCCGTAAGGGCTTTCATCATGCTGCTCCACTAGTTTGCCTGGCTCGCTGCACCAAGCCGGTCCATAGGAGTCCGAAGCCGATCACCAGGCCAGTCAGTGCCCAGGCGTAGGGCGGTGTCAGTAAAATCATCAGTAGGTAACTTGCCAACATCAACATGCCGCTATAGATAAGAGGGCGGATCAGGTGAATGCCGGCGAGGCTATAGGATACGCCACCTAAAAGCAGGAATAGCTCAGGGCCCGCAACGCCGGGCTTGGCGATCATTGTGGCCAATATCAGCAGAAAGCCTATTCCGGTCACCAACCAGTGCCAGCCAAACCTGCGGCCAAAGCTAATGTTATTGATACCCTCGCGACGTGCCGTGCGCTCACCCAGCCACCAACTGAACAGGCCACCGGCGGTGCTCGCCACCAGGAAGTAATACACGGTGATTTGCGGGGCCAGGTCCGCCGAGGCAAACCCGATAAAAATCAAAAGGCCCCACAAGAAATAGAGTGACGGAATACCGCCCTCGGCTTCGTTGCTACGCACGGCATCGCTGACAAAATCCAGGCTGTCTTTGAGTTTTTCCACATCGGTCATGGTTGTCTTCCTTGCTAAATTAGAGAACTCTAAATATTAGAGCTGATTTATAGAGTACTCTGAATCTCAGAGTATGCAAGTAAATTTTGCTGTCTCTGTACCTTACTGTGGCAGCCAGTACACTAGCGCCTTTTCAAGAGCGCATTGGGGGCGGGGTGCAACAGACGGTACCACAGACAGTACAACAGGGGATCATCCTAAGGTTGGCGGTGCCCGTGCCACTGCGGCGTCTCTTCGATTATCTGCCCCCGGAGGGCTTTGATCCCGCCGAATTGAAACCCGGTCAGCGTTTGTGGGTACCTTTTGCTGGACGAAAATTGGTAGCCGTGTTGGTGGATATTGTGCGGGAGTCGCCGCAGGCACAGCTCAAGCCGGCGCAGGAACTCATCGATAATGCTGCCCTGTTTGATAGCGGTGCGCGCAAATTCCTCAATTGGATCGCCGATTATTACCAGGCCCCGGTTGGAGAGGTCTACGCCGCCGCCCTACCCGCCGCACTGCGCAAGGGCAAGCCCGCCGATCACTGGGCCGAGCAGTGGTTGCAGCTGACTACCGAGGGCAAGGGCTTACCGGAATCTGCACTGGCGCGGGCGCCCAAGCAGCAGGCTCTTTTGCAACAGTTGCTGCGCGCTGGTCAGCAGAGCCGCACTCATCTGAAGGCCCAGGGGCATACCCCGGCGGTGATTCGCGCCCTGCAGGAACGCCATCTGGTGGAGTGGGTCTCGGGTCCTACGGTGCCGCCGCCCATGCCGGCAGCGGAGGCCACTCCGCCACCGCAGCTAAACAGTGAACAGCAGCAGGTGCTCGAAGCGGTGGATTGTAGTCGCTTTTCTGCCACCCTGTTGGAAGGCACCACAGGCAGTGGTAAGACCGAGGTCTACCTGCGTTTAATGGAGCGGGTACTGGCCGAGGGGCGCCAGGCCTTGCTGTTGGTGCCGGAAATCGGTCTTACTCCGCAGACTCTGCGACGCATCGCCGCGCGCTTTCCCGAACACAGTATCGCCGCTCTGCACTCGGGGCTGGCCGAGGGCGAGCGCGCCCAATCGTGGCTCGCTGCCTCTGGGGGACAGGCAGATATTGTTATTGGCACCCGCTCGGCAATTATGACACCACTGCCGAGGCTCGGTGTGGTGTTGGTGGACGAAGAGCACGACGCTTCGTTTAAGCAGCAGGATGGCGTGCGCTATTCCGCCCGCGACCTGGCGGTGGTACTGGCGCGCAACAGCAATGTGCCGGTATTGCTGGGTTCCGCGACTCCTTCCCTGGAGACCTTGCACAACGCCCTTAATGGTCGCTATCAACACTTGCGCATGCGCCAGCGCGCGGGCGACGCCCGCCCGCCGCAGATCCATGTGGTGCCGACCCTGCGCGAGCCCCTTGAAGAAGGCTTTTCGCCACAGGTGCTGCGGCATATCGGTGAGACTTTGGCTCGCGGGGAGCAGGTGCTGGTGTTTATTAACCGACGCGGATTTGCGCCGGCGCTCAATTGCGATGACTGCGGTTGGATTGCCGACTGCCCGCACTGCTCCAGCAAGCTCACTATGCATAGGCGCCAGCGCCAGTTGCGCTGTCACCACTGCGACTATCGCCGCCCCCTGGTAGACAGCTGCCCGCAGTGCCACAGTCGCTCTATTTCCGCTTTGGGCGGAGGTACCGAGCGCAGCGAAGAGTTGCTGGCGCGGCGCTTTGCCGACTACCCGGTAATCCGCGTCGACCGCGATACCACCACCAGCAAGCAGGCCCTCGATCGCTTGCTGGCGCCGGCCCGCGATGGCGAGCCCTGCCTATTGCTGGGCACCCAGATGCTGGCTAAGGGGCACCATCTGCCGAGGGTGACTCTGGTGGTGATCCAGGATGCCGATGGCGGTCTGTTCAGTGCCGATTTTCGCGCGCCCGAGCGCACAGGCCAGTTGCTGGAGCAGGTGGCGGGGCGCGCCGGGCGCGGCAGCCTGAGTGGCCGTGTATTGGTGCAGAGTCGCTTCCCGGAGCATCCGCTGCTGCAAATGTTGCTGGAAAAAGGTTACGGGACTTTTGCGCGCCAGCTATTGCGCGATCGCGCGGTGGCACAGCTGCCTCCCACTCATGCCATGGCGCTGGTGCGGGCCGAGTGTGAAGAGCCCACTTGGGCCGAGGAGTTTCTGCACAACGCGCGCCTGTTTATGCAGTCGCTGGCGCCACCCTCGCCACAGTTACAATATTTGGGGCCGGTACCGGCGTTACTGGAGCGCAAATCCGGGCGCTACCGTTTTTATGTTCAGGTGACCGCACAAAATCGCGCCCAGTTACAACCTCTTTTAGCTCGGGTATGCGCCTGGGCTGAGAGCAATAAGAATCGCCGCTTGCGCTGGGCGGTGGATATGGATGCGCAGGAATTATCGTGAATTTTGCGGGAGAACAATGCCCGCGAGGAAATTGGCGGTACAATTCGCCCGCTGAGCAGACTATCCAGGGAAGAATTCCGTAATGAGCCGTCGCAACACCAAACGCCGCAGCAAGAGTTCCTCAGGCAAACCCGCATGGGTGTGGTTTGTGCTGGGCAATGCCGTGGGTGGTTTTACGGTGTTCTTGTTGCTGCAGTTTGGTGTGGCCGGCAACAAAGGCACCGCTGGTGACAGGACAGCGTCAGCCAAGCCGGCGGCGCAGGCTCCGTCTGAACCGCGCTTTGATTTCTACACCATGCTCAAGGAAAACGAAGTCTCGGTACCGCCACCCAAGGTGGTCAAGCCTGCCATTCGCGGGGATTCTTCATCTAATCAGCAGGGCGCTGCCGAGAAGGCCAAAGCACAGGTGTATATCCTGCAGGCCGCCTCCTTTCGTGAGGCGGCAGAAGCCGAGCGCTTGCGCGCCCAGCTCACCCTGGCCAACCTGGATGTTAAAGTGGAGTCCGCCAGTGATAGCCGCGGTACCTGGCACCGTGTTTTGGTCGGTCCCTTCGACAACCGTTCGCGCATGGCCAAAGCCCGCCAGGTTTTGGCTGAGCATCGTCTGATGCCGCTGGTATTGAAGCGCCCCGCTAATTAAATCAACCGCTGGACTCCCCGTCTGGCGCTGCCAGCTTGCCCAGCAGACTTTTGATTGCGGGCCTGATCAGCGGCGGCAATCCCAGTGAGATGATCCAGGCCAGCAACCAGGCCCGGCCCCATATTGGCAGAAATCCTCCGCTGAAACCCTGGTGGGAATAAGTGATCGCCCCGGAAATCACCCCAGACATCAAGCAGGTCATAACGACGGTGAAAAGTGGCTCGAAGTAGCGGGAGGGAAGGAGAGCCAAGAGGCGAATCCGCGATGGATGATGGGTTCTCATTATAGCAATTGGCCCTTCTCTTATTGAAAACGGCGCGTCCCGTCCTCACTTATCTAATCTGATTAAATTTCCCGGCGCGCAAGGCAACATGCCTTGCGCAGCTAGAGCATACGCGTAATCCGAGAGGTCTCCATTGGAACAGTATCGCGGTACCACCATTTTATCCTGTCGCCGCAACGGCAAAGTTGTGATTGGCGGCGACGGCCAGGTATCCCTGGGCAACACCATCATGAAAGGCAATGCGCGCAAGGTGCGCCGTCTGTACAGAGACAAGGTTATCGCCGGTTTTGCCGGTGGTACCGCCGATGCCTTCACCCTGTTTGAGCGTTTTGAAGCCAAGCTGGAAGCCCACGGTGGTCAGTTGACCCGCGCGGCGGTGGAACTGGCCAAAGACTGGCGCACCGACCGCGCCCTGCGTCGCCTGGAAGCCCTGCTGGCAGTGGCGGATGCCAGCGCCAGCCTGATTGTGACCGGTAATGGCGATGTGATTCAGCCGGAAGATGACCTGATTGCTATCGGCTCCGGCGGGCCCTTCGCCCAGTCGGCAGCGCGCGCACTACTCGACAATACCGATATGGACGCGCGCTCCATCGTCGAGCAGGGTTTGAAAATTGCCGGCGATATCTGCGTCTACACCAACCACAACAACACCATTGAAGAATTGACCTACTGACCGGACGCTCTCACAAGAAGCGCCTGAGTCCAGCGGGCCGCAGCCTGGCCCGCACAACCGTTTTGCAGGAATTTGTATGTCCCAGATGACCCCCCGTGAAATCGTCCATGAACTCGATCGCCACATCGTTGGCCAGCAGGACGCCAAACGCGCCGTAGCGATTGCGCTGCGCAACCGCTGGCGCCGTATGCAGGTGAGTGAGGATCTGCGCGCAGAAATCACCCCGAAAAACATCCTGATGATTGGCCCCACCGGTGTAGGTAAAACCGAAATCGCGCGCCGCTTGGCAAAGCTCGCCAATGCGCCTTTTATTAAGGTCGAAGCGACTAAGTTCACCGAAGTGGGCTATGTGGGTCGCGATGTAGAGTCTATCGTGCGCGATCTTGTCGAAATGGCAGTGAAGCAGGAACGTGAGCTGGCCATGGGTGGTGTACAGCAACGCGCTATGGATGCGGCCGAGGAGCGTATCCTCGACGCCCTACTGCCACCGGCGCGCTCAACCGAGCCGAATGACAAGGATTCCAGTACCCGCCAGTTATTCCGCAAGAAGCTGCGCGAGGGCGAGTTGGACGACAAAGAAGTGGAAATCGATATGGCCGCCGCGCCCATGGGCGTAGAGATTATGGCCCCTCCGGGTATGGAGGAAATGACCAACCAGCTGCAGGGTATGTTCTCGAATATGTCCCAGGGCAAGACCCGCAAGCGCAAGCTACCGGTCAAGCAGGCGATGAAACAGCTTACCGATGAGGAAGCTGCCAAGCTGGTGAACGATGAAGATATCAAAACCCGTGCGATTCGCGCTGCCGAACAAAACGGCATTGTCTTTATCGACGAGATCGACAAGGTAGCCAAGCGCCAGGAGAGTGGCGGTGCCGATGTCTCCCGCGAGGGGGTGCAGCGCGACCTGTTGCCGCTGATCGAAGGCAGCACCGTCAACACCAAGTACGGCATGATCAAGACAGACCATATTCTATTTATCGCCTCTGGTGCCTTCCACCTGTCCAAGCCCTCGGACCTGATTCCCGAACTGCAGGGGCGTATGCCGATTCGCGTGGAGCTGAGCTCGCTGACTTCTGCCGACTTTGAGCGTATTCTCACCGAACCCTCCGCGTCTCTGACTGAACAGCAGAAGGCTTTGCTGGCGACAGAGGGTCTGGAACTGCAATTCACCGAAGACGGCATTCGCCGTATCGCCGAAGTGGCTTACGAAGTGAATGAGCGCACCGAGAATATCGGCGCGCGCCGTTTGCACACGGTGCTGGAGCGCCTGCTGGAGGAAGTTTCCTTCGATGCCGGTGATGGCGACAAGTCTCTCAAAGTGGATGCGGCTTATGTGGACAGCCACCTGGGTGAGCTGAGCCAGAACGAGGACCTTTCGCGTTTTATCCTGTAAATGAAACCGCAAAAAATACGATTAAATCGCGCAGAGAAAACCCTGCAGTTGCTGTTTGCCGATGGCGAATTCAGCCTGCCGGCAGAGTATCTGCGTGTCTACTCCCCCAGCGCCGAGGTGCGCGGCCACGGCAATAGCCCCGCACTGCTGGTGGATGGAAAAATCCATGTGGGTATCGACAGGGTCGAAGCCGCCGGTCGCTATGGTCTGAAAATCGATTTCGATGACGGTCACGACACCGGCATTTACACCTGGGAATATCTGCGGGAACTGGCCGAAAAATACACCATCAATTGGGAGGCCTACCTGGAGCGCTTGCGCGCGGCGGGTAAGGGGCGGGACCCGGATGAAAGTGTGGTGAAATTTATCGGTTAGTTGCCAAGTGCGCCCTTCAGTGGCGCACTTTCCTTTTCCTGCAAAGTATTAAAAAGTGAGGAAAAACAATAATTTTCCTCATTGTTTCGTAATGCTGTAACAATTGTGTGGGTGTCTTTTTGCAGTTGTAACAAGCGTACAAATCTTTATGGCAAAGAAAACGAGATGTTAATCGGCGCGTAATTCTTTTGTCATATTTCCGGACTCTAATGCTCGCCAAATTCACGAGTTCCGGAGGCCCACCGTGGCAAAAAAACTTGCCCGCGCACTCAGCGCCTTTTGTTTGATCCCTCTCGCTTCTGCAGTTTCCGCCGCGAGCCTGCCCGATTACCAAACCAAGAGTGAATGGTTTACCGAGGCGTCCGATCGCCTGGAAGATCGTGTTTCTCTTACCCGTGAAGCCAAAACTGCCAAAAACGTCATCCTGTTTGTTGGCGATGGCATGGGGATATCCACCCTGACCGCAGCCCGTATCTTCGAGGGGCAGCGCCGCGGTGAACCCGGTGAGGAGAACAGCCTTTCTTTTGAGGAGTTTCCTCACAGTGCCCTGATCAAAACCTACAACACTAATCAGCAGACCCCCGACTCCGCCGGCACCATGACTGCGATGATGACCGGGGTGAAAACTCGCGCCGGTATGATCAATGTGGATGGCAAGGGCCTGGTGGCTGACTGTTCTGCGAGTAAAGAGCTGGGTTTGAACAGCTTCCTCGAGATGATGGAAAGCCGCGGTAAGGCTACCGGCATTGTTTCTACCGCACGCCTCACCCACGCGACTCCGGCAGCCACTTATGCCCACAGCGCCAGCCGCAAGTGGGAACACGCGGCCGATGAGGGCTGTACCGATATCGCCACACAAATGGTGGAAATGAATATCGGCGATGGCATGGAAGTCATGCTCGGTGGTGGGCGCAACTACTTTACACCGGTGGCCGAGGGTGGCCTGCGTGAGGACGAGCGCAACCTAACGGGTGAATGGCTGCTGCGCTATGACGGTGAGCAAAATGCGGTTTACGTCGAAAATGGTTTCGAACTGTCGGCAGTGGATATCGCTAAAACAGATAAGTTGTTGGGCCTCTTTACCGAAGACCACATGAGCTACGATGCCGACCGCATCGCCAAGAATAGCGAAGAGCCCGGCATCGTCGAGATGACCACTACCGCTATCGATATGCTGCAAAAAGATGAAGACGGCTTCTTCCTGATGGTGGAATCCGGCCGAGTCGATCACGCTCACCATTCCGGTAACGCCTATAACGCGCTGAATGAAGCTATTGAGCTGTCTGATGCGGTCAAGGCAGCGCTACAGAAAGTGAACCTGGAAGAAACCCTGATCCTGGTGACTGCTGACCACAGTCACGTAATGAACATGGCGGGCTATCCCACCAGGGGTAACCCTATCCTGGGCAAGGTGATCGGCAACGATGACAGCGGCGCGCCGAATGAGGCCGTCTCCCTGGCCGAGGACAATAAGCCTTACACCACTTTGACTTACACCAATGGCCGTGGCTTTGCCGATCTGGGTACTGAAACCGATGCAGACAAGCGTGATGACTATGATATCGCCGCCGGCCGCCATGATTTGACGCATGTGGATACCGAGATGCCAGGCTTCCACCAGGAATCCCTGGTTGCCCTGGGGGGCGAAAGCCACGGCGGTGAGGATATCAGCCTGCACGCGATCGGCGCCGGTGCCGAAAAAGTGCAGGGACATCTGGAACAGAATGCGGTTTTCCACATAATGACTGCCGCGACCGACCTGTCGCTGTCAGAAGAATAATTGGGGGTATTGACCATGAAACAGTTTAAAAAGACCCTGCTGGCCTTTTCCGTTGCCGTACTGGCCAGTGCCTGTAGCGACGATAACTCCAGCACCAACGATGTTGCCGAAGTGCCGGATGCTACTGAAACACCGCAGCAGCAGAATTACTTGGGCCTTTCCTCAACCCAAAGTGAAAGCAGCTGGTTCGAAGATGGCCAGAAAGCCGTAGCTGCGGCGAGCGCCGAGAAGATCAACAATACGCCGGGTGCCGCGAAAAATATTATTTTGTTTGTAGGCGATGGCATGGGTATCTCCACTGTCACCGCTGCGCGTATCTTCGCAGGCCAAAAACTGGGCCTCGATGGCGAGGAATACCAGCTGAGCTTCGAAAAGATGCCCTTTGCCGGCTTGGTAAAAACTTATAACACCAACCAGCAGACCCCGGATTCCGCTGGCACCATGACTGCTTTGGTTACCGGTGTGAAAACCAAGGCGGGTATCCTGAGTGTGGCCGAAGATGTCGCCCGCGGTGACTGCGCTGCCAGCCTCGAACGTCCCCTGACCACCTCCCTGGAACTGGCCGAGGAACTGGGGAAAAGCACCGGTATTATCAGCACCGCGCGTATCACCCACGCCACGCCCGCAGCCACCTATGCCAAGGTGCCCGAGCGCGAGTGGGAATACACTGCTCCGGATGGCTGTCGCGATATCGCCACCCACCTGGTTGAGTTGGAAGCTGGCGACGGTATCGACGTGGTAATGGGCGGCGGACGCCGCAACTTCCTGCCAGCGGACTTTACCGATGCGGAAGGCAAGACTGGTAAGCGCACCGATGGGCGCAACCTGATTGAAGCGTGGAAAACTCGTTACAACGATGGCGTAACCACCGCGCACTATATGGAAGACAAAGCTGGGTTTGACCAGCTGGATGTGAATAACACCGATAAGCTATTGGCGTTGTTTAACTCCTCTCATATGCGCTATGAGGCCGATCGTGGCAACGACGTTGGCGGCGAGCCTTCCCTGAGTGAAATGACTGCCAAGGGCATCGAGATGCTCCAGCAAAACGATAAGGGTTACTTCCTGATGGTGGAGTCCGGGCGTATCGACCACGGTCACCACGCCAACAATGCCTACAATGCTCTCAGCGATGCGGAAGAGTTTGCCAAGGCGGTGCAGGTAGCCCTGGATAACACAAGTGCCGAGGATACCCTAATCGTTGTTACCGCGGACCACAGTCACGTGATGACCATTGCCGGTGGGACTACCCGTGGCAACCCAATCCTCGGTAAAGTAGTTAAAAATGATAAGACCGGTGTGGCTGAAGAGATGCCCAAGCTGGATAAAACCGGCTTGCCTTACACCACCCTGAACTATGCAAATGGTCGCGGCTTTGCACATTACGGTGACAATACCGATGCTGATGACCGTTACGATCATGACATTGTTCAAGGGCGTCAGGATCTTACCGATGTGGACACCACCGCCCCCGGCTTCCACCAGGAAGTCCTTGTTCCTCTTTCTGGGGAGACCCACGGCGGCGAAGATGTGGGTGTCTGGGCCCGCGGTCCTGGTGCCCACCTGGTGAGTGGCACCAATGAGCAGAACTACCTGTTCCATGTGATGGCCCGCGCCGGCGGCCTGCTGGAGCAGAGCGCCCAATAAATCGGCGATCTTCAAGCGCGGGAAATATTCCCGCGCTTTTTTCGTTTTTATAACGAATAATCTCGAATCCCTTTATGCCTGCATGCCTGCTCAACTTAGATCACAAGTTTTTTGTGGGCGAAGAACTCAGCGCAGCCTTTTTCTATTTCCCGGCGCAATCGCACCTTGTGCCAGTCGCACATTTCCAACAGCTTGATTAACTCTTTCCCCAATGGTTCTCCAACCGTGATGCCAAAACGGCAGAGCAGGTAGAGATCGCGCCAGTCTCCCAATAGTTGCGCGAGTTGTTTGAGCGGTTCACAGCGCAGCGCAATAGATTGAGGGTGTCTCTCTCTGAGTAGGCGACAGTGGTACCAGTGATCTTTTACTCTTTTGCGCAATTGGTGAAGTTTATGGGCGTTGTCTCCTTCTCGTGCCTCCAGCCAGGCTTTGCGCGCGCGCTGGTAGCCACGTAAATATCCGGCATCGATATCACCCCAGCGAATATCGTGCAGGGGCCATTCTTCAATGCTCTCCCGCGCTTCATTCAACAACCCTTCGACCCGAATAAGATGCTCTTCGTCTCGCAGTGACTGCTGTATCTGACGCAGCACTCTATGCGTTTTTTCAAAGTGATTGGGTGGAGCCAGGGTGAGAAGCGCGGTGCGCATGGAGACCAGGTCGCGCCCAGCTGACAGGCATCGTGCTAATTTCCGGTAGCGATCGTTCTCGCGTCGGAACAGTGGATTTTTATTTGGATAAATCAGGCGCAGCAGGGCGCGCAGTTTCTTGCAGTGTTTGCGCAGTTCGTGCACGGCGTGCTCATCTGGCAACAACTGGGAATTACTGTTGGCGGCGTGTATTTCTGTGCGTGCTGCACGGCGCAGACTCACTGCAACGGGCGTGTCGCTATCGAGCCGGTAATCCATGAGAGAACCCTGGGTCCCGTTGTTACTCTTGTGTGAATTAATTTTAGTGAGTTGCCGCTGGGGGAATCATGGGCGCTGTTCCGCCGGCTTGGTCGATGTACAATGGCGCACTGAATTTGGCTCAGCAGGCAGCACAGCATGAAGGATCGCAAGACCACCCACTTCGGCTACCAAGAGGTCCCGGTGGAGGAAAAGGCCGGTCGTGTGGCGGAAGTGTTCCACTCAGTGGCGGCGCGTTACGACGTAATGAACGACTTGATGTCCGGGGGTATCCACCGCCTCTGGAAGCGTTTCACCATCGAATTGTCCGGTGCGCGACCGGGACAGAAAATCCTGGATATCGCCGGGGGTACTGGCGATCTCACCGCGCGTTTCTCGCGTATTGTGGGCGCCAGTGGTCAGGTGGTGTTGGCGGATATCAATGAATCGATGTTGCGGGTTGGCCGCGACCGCCTGCTCGATCGCGGCATCGCCGGCAACGTAGTGCCGGTACAGGCGGACGCCCAGTACCTGCCCTTTCCAGACAACACCTTCGACTGTATCACCATCGCCTTTGGCCTGCGCAATGTCACCGATAAAGACCTGGCACTGCGCTCCATGTTGCGGGTATTGAAACCCGGTGGGCGTTTACTGGTATTGGAATTCTCCAAGCCGGAATCGAAGTTGTTGGAAAGAGTCTACGATCATTACTCGTTCCGTCTGCTGCCATTTATGGGCAAGCTGGTGGCCAACGATGCGGAGAGTTACCGCTACCTGGCGGAGAGCATCCGTATGCACCCGGATCAGGAAACGCTCAAACAGATGATGGTGGATGCCGGTTTTGTCGATTGTGAATTTCACAATATGACCGGTGGCATTGTGGCGTTGCACCGTGGCATCAAGCCCTGAGAGGTGTCCGGCGTGATTGACTCCCAAGTGATGGCACGAGGCCAATAACCACCATGAGCGATCCCACCTATCGCGCGGGTTTTGACGCCGCGCTGGAAACCGCTATTAATACTGCGCTGCAATACGATCCCGCGACCCGAGCGCGCCTGCAGGCATTGGATGGCAAAACCATGGCGCTCGACCTGACGGCTCCCAAATTGCAATGCTGTCTATGTATCGAGGGCGATCAGGTGCGCGTGCGCCAGCACTGGGAGGGAGATGTAACGACCACCATCAGTGGCTCGGCTATTTCCCTGGTGCGATTACTAAAGGACCCCGATGCTACGCCTGCGGCGCTGGGCGTCTCCATTAGTGGCTCCAGTGCCCTGTTGGCGGAGTTGCAGTGGATCATGAGCGATCTGGATATCGACTGGGAGGCGCCGCTTGCGCAAGTGATTGGCGATATTCCCGCCCACTCCATCGGCAATGTGTTGCGCAGTGCCGGTAGCTGGTTAAGTGCCAGCCTCAGCCGCGCCCCGGTTGCGGCGGCAGAGACGATCAGTGAGGAATGGCAGTTGACGCCTCCACAGGCACAATTTGAAGCCTTCGCGGATGACCTCGCCGAGTTGTCCCTGGCCACCGAGCGCCTGGAGGCGCGGGTGCGCTTGCTGCAGGAACAGTTTTCCCGCGGGGAGGCCGAGTAGTCTTGCCTATATCCCGTACTGTTACCATCGCGCGGGTTTTCCTGCGCCATCGCCTGGACCTGTTATTACCGGCCGAACGCCGCCCCCTGTGGCTGCGCGGATTACTGGCTCCTCTCAAACTGTTGCCGCAACCAAAGATGGAGCGCGGCGAGCGACTGCGCCGCGCCCTGGAAGAGCTGGGACCGATCTTCGTTAAATTTGGCCAGCTGCTTTCCACCCGCCCGGATTTGTTGCCGCCGGATGTGGTCGAGCAGCTCGACTACCTACAGGACAAGGTGCCACCCTTCCCCAGTGATCAGTGTCGCGCACTGATTGAGGAAGCCCTTGGCGCTAGTGTCGATGAAGTCTTTGCCAACTTTGAGCACGAGCCCCTAGCGGCAGCTTCAGTGGCGCAGGTTCACGCTGCCGTGCTCAAGAGCGGCGAGTCGGTAGTGGTCAAGGTGCTGCGCCCGGGCATCGGTGACGTGATCCAGGAAGATTTGCGCCTGCTGCGGGTGATTGCCCGGGCTATCGAGCGCTTCGTGCCAGAGGGCCGGCGCCTGCGCCCGGTGGAAGTGGTGGAGGACTACCGTCATACCATCGAGGGCGAGTTGGACTTGACCCGCGAGGCGGCCAACGGCACCCAGTTGCGGCGTAATTTCACTGATTCCCCACTGCTATATATCCCCCAAGTTTACTGGGATTACACCCGCGAAAACGTGCTGGTGCTGGAGCGTATCAATGGTATTCCTGTCACTGATTTAGCGCAGCTGCGCGAGCAGGATACCAATATGCCGCTGCTGGCCGAGCGCGGCGTGGAGATCTTCTTCAAGCAGGTTTTTGAATACAACTTTTTCCACGCGGATATGCACCCGGGCAATATTTTTGTCTCCCGGGAGCACCCGCAGCGCCCGCAGTATATTGCCATCGACACCGCCATTGTCGGCAGCTTATCGCGAGAAGATCAGTACTACCTGGCGCGCAACCTGCTCGCCATGTTCCGGCGCGATTACCGCATGGTGGCGGAGCTGCACGTACAGAGTGGCTGGGTCCGCGCGGATACCCCTGTGAATGCCTTCGAGGCGGCAATCCGCGCCGTGTGCGAGCCGATCTTTGAGAAACCGCTGGGGGAGATTTCCTTTGCGCGGGTTTTGATCAGCTTGTTCCAGACCGCACGACGCTTCGATATGGCAGTGCAGCCACAGTTGGTGTTATTGCAGAAGACCCTGTTGAATATCGAGGGTTTGGGACGCCAGCTTTATCCGGAATTGGATCTGTGGAAGACTGCTCATCCATTTTTGGAGCGGTGGATGCGGGAGCGTATCCACCCCAAAACGCTGGTGGGCGAGATCAAGCGCTACGGTCCCGAGTGGCTGGAGAAGTTTCCGCAGATGCCGCAACTGGTCTATTCAGCTTTGGAGCAGTCGCGGGAATTGGCACCACAATTAGAAAATATCGGTGAAAAGCTGGCGAGTAGTCAGCGCCGTGGGCGCTGGCAGTATTTGCGCCGGCTCGGCGGGGTAGTGCTCGCTGTAGGGGCCCTGGCCTTAAGCCGGCCGCAGTGGCTGGAGCAGTTGCCACCCTCTGGTTGGGTATTGGGTATCGCCGCCCTGATTTTACTGCTCTGGCCCTAATGACACTGGCGGCAGTATTTTGCCGGTGTCGCGCCGGCCTACACTTGGAATTCTGATGGAAGAAACATTGACTCAAGCTGTGCCGACAAGCGGCTTTATTGATCAGGTCAGCTGGAACGGTGACGGCCTGGTGCCCGCCATTGCCCAGGATTTTAAAAGCGGTCGCGTGCTGATGATGGCGTGGATGAATCGTGAGTCCCTGGCACTGACCGCTAGTGAGGGCTATGCGGTCTACTGGTCGCGTTCGCGCAAAGGCCTGTGGCGCAAAGGGGAGTCGTCCGGCTTCCTGCAAAAAGTGCGTGAGATACGCCTCGACTGCGATGGTGACACCGTGTTGTTAATGGTTGAGCAAGAGGGTGGAATTGCCTGCCATACGGGCCGCAGCAGCTGTTTTTACAACCTCTTGCAGGACGGCGAATGGCGGGTTAGCCAACCGGTATTGCAAGACCCCAAAGTCATCTACAAGTGAGCCCGGAAATGAGTGATCTGCTGCAACAACTCGACGCGGTACTAGAGAGCCGCAAGTGCGCAGATGATGCCGATAAATCCTATGTTGCCAGCCTGCATAGGAAGGGGCTCAACAAAATACTGGAAAAGGTGGGTGAAGAAGCCACCGAAACAATTCTCGCCGCCAAGGATGCGCAGACCAGTGGCGACAACCGGGATATGATCGCCGAAACGGCCGATCTCTGGTTTCACTCATTAGTGATGCTTTCGCACCTGGGAGCGGACTCCCAGGATGTAGTGCGTGAACTGGGCCGGCGTTTTGGCCTCTCTGGCCTGGAAGAAAAGGCATCCCGCAGTAACGAGGGATAAGAATTCAGTTGGAAGGACTGGCGTAACAGTCCTCTGATAAGTTGTGGTTTTACCCATGGCGGCCAATGGCAATGCAAAGTGGCTGCCGTATTAAATGACATGGAGACGATTATGGGATTCGGTGGAATTAGCATCTGGCAGCTGTTGATTATCTTGGTCATTGTCCTGCTGCTGTTCGGAACCAAGCGTTTGAAAAACCTCGGTGGTGACCTGGGCGGTGCACTGAAAGGCTTTCGCAAAGCAGTGAAGGATGATGATAAGGATGAGGACAAAGATAAAGACCCTGAGCGTCTTCAGCACGATGAGGAAGAAAAGCCAAAACAGGGCAGCGCCTCCAAGGAAAAAGACAAGCAGTCCCAGGACAAATAATTCGGCACTGTTAACGCGAGTAATGCCCCGTGTTTGATATTGGCTTTTTTGAACTGCTACTGGTCGCGGTAGTGGCACTGCTTGTGGTGGGCCCGGAGCGCCTGCCCGATGCCATCCGCACAACGGCGCGCTGGTGGTCTGGCCTGAAGCGCACCTTGCAGGGGGCGCGCGAGGAGTTAGAGCGGGAGGTGGGTGCGGATGATATCCGCCGAGAGCTGCACAATGAGCGCATCCTGCGGGAGATAGAAGAAAGCCGCCGGGAGATGGAGCGCACCTTCAATGAGGCCAACCGCGAGGTGAGTGAATCTCTGCAGCAAGAGGATAAACCTCAACCCGGCGAATCGACTGAAACGGAGGAAAAAACTCCGGCTAAAAAAACCCTACCTGAACCCGAGCACCCACGCGCGGAACAAGAGGATTATTTGCCGGAGCAGGATGAGACGGTTGAGGAGCTGCAAGATCCCGAATACCCAGAGCACTGGCACGATTACGGCGATCCAGAATTGAATCCAGATCACCCGGAAAATATACCCAAAGATACAGAAAAAGAATCGCAACAGGAAAAAGACAAACAACCATGAGCGATCAATCACAAGACAGCCATCAGCCCTTTATCGATCACCTGATCGAGCTGCGGGATCGGCTGCTGCGCACTTTACTGGTTGTGGTGGTTCTCTTTGCCTGCCTCGTGCCCTTTGCCTCGGATATCTACAACTTTATTGCCAATCCACTGCAAGAGCGCTTGGTCGGCGATGCGGGGATGATTGCCACAGAGGTAACCTCCACTTTCCTTACTCCATTTAAGACCACATTTATTGTATCGTTTTTCATCGCCATTCCCTTTGTGCTCTATCAGGCCTGGGCTTTTATTGCTCCCGGTCTGTATAAAAATGAAAAGCGCGTAGCGATCCCTATTTTGGTCACCAGTGTATTTTTATTTTACGCCGGTGTGGCCTTTGCCTATTTCGTAGTGTTTCCTATTTTATTTGATTTCTTTGTTGGCTCGGCCCACGCAGATATCAAAGTTATGCCAGATATGCGCAGCTATCTGGATTTGGTATTGAAGTTGTTTTTTGCTTTCGGTTTCGCTTTCGAGATACCCATCGCTACGGTGTTACTGATTTGGAGTGGCGCAGTGGATGCCAAAACTTTGGGGAGTAAACGTCCCTATGTGATTGTGGGCTGCTTCCTGATCGGTATGCTGCTCACTCCACCGGATGTTATCTCCCAGTCTCTACTGGCCGTACCCATGTGGTTGCTGTTTGAGGTAGGTATTTTATTTGGTCGCTGGATTACTTCGCGCCGGTCTAAAGAGCAAGCCGAACAGTCTTAATTTGCAGATTTCTAAAAATTACATTTCCGCTACTATTTAAACGGCTCGAAGTAGTTTTTCAAATCAACATTTTGCTTGTGCAATAAAATGCCCCGACTGCTTTCGCAGCCGGGGCAGTCGCCCTGTTGTTTTACCTGCCCAAACCAAAATCCAACGCCGTGCTCTCAAACAGAGCTGGTTGTGGATAGACAGTCTGCGTTCCATGCAATAAAAAGCCGAACGATATTGGTTTTTGCGCCACTACTGGCAAGCCCCCATCGCAACAAAAACCAAACGGTCAGCTGAGGAAAGTAGCGATTAAAATCAGAAACTCCTGTTTCTTAACATAACCGCCTGCACCGCAAAAAACTTGCGGCAATGGTACTACCCTGAGACCCCAGGTATTAGCGAGATGTAGCCGCCGCTTTATTGACACGGGTGGCTGCAGCGCGCTCTTTCTTTTCCTGCTCCGCTACTGCTTTTTCCACATTGTTGCTAACCAGTCGATAAAAATAGTATGCCATCAGGAATATAAACCCGATTACGGCCAGACTGAGCAAGCCGGAAAAGCTGGTAAATAGATCAATTAAGGCATCCATCTTTCTCTCCAGTACGCCAATGCTTCAGTTATGCAGTGTATGGAGTTGTGCTACAAATCTCTTGACCTAAATCAACTGGGCTTGAGTTACTGGAGAAGAGGAGGATCGGTGGTCCCTGTCTGAGCGTATATAAGCTGATACCAAGTGCTGGTGTTCTTAGGGGACTACTTTTCCTAGAGGGGAAGGTGCAGTACTGCGACTGACCGGTTTTTACTTGATAGAGTTAGTTAGGCTCCTAGAGCATAGGGAATTTTTTCATCAGTGCAGCACAAAGCTTAAAAGCAGGCAGGCAAGTGCTGCGCCCCATAGTAGATACAACTCCTGTTCCTGGCGCCAGCGAGGTAAAAGCAGCATGAGTGCCAAGGGAGGAATAAACAGAGCGAGGAACCCGGCTATAGTGCTGTCGTCAAAGCACACTTTCACTAATCGCAGCCAGGCAATGGCGGCAAAAGCCAGGGCAAATACTGTCAGAACCGCGCTAACTGGCATCATGCTATAACCCTTAGAGGCTATTGAAGGGAAAGAAAAGGCCCTGGCCAGATCACAATAAAATGACAATAGGAAAGGAAGTGTATAGCAGATTGCCTATCACGGGCCTGTCAAAAAAACGGCTTAGTTTACGCATATGGCTGCTCCTCATATCACTGTATTTGGCGGGCTGTGAAACCGTCGGTTATTACGCTCAAGCAGCTGCCGGCCAGTGGCGCATTTTATCTGGGCGTCAGCCGATTGAAAAAATCATTAATGAACCGGGTACCAGTGAGCAATTACAACAGCAGCTACAACTTGTATTGCAGATTCGGGCCTATGCAGCCGAAGTTTTGCAACTGCCGGTAGGTGATGCCTATAGCGCTTATGTACAGCTAGATGACACCTACCCAATTTGGAATGTCCTGGCAGCGCCGGAGTTTTCCCTTGAGCCTAAGCGCTGGTGTTATCCTATCGCCGGCTGCGCCAGCTACCGTGGTTATTTTCGCAAGTCTGCGGCAGAGGCAAAAGCGAATCAGCTGCGTGGACAGGGCTATGATGTATATCTGGGCGCGGTGCCCGCTTACAGCACCCTCGGTTGGTTTAACGACCCAATATTATCCAGTTTTGTTAATTGGCCTCAGGAACGCCTAGCCGGTCTTTTAATTCATGAGCTGGCCCATAGAAGGGTTTATATCTCCGGTGATACCCAGTTCAACGAGAGCTTTGCCACCGCCGTCTCAGAAATTGCCCTACCCGGCTGGCTCAGCAGTCAGGGCCTGGTCAGCTCCGCAGCTCAGGCCCGCGCAGAAACCATGTCTGTGCGTCAATTGATGGCTGCCACACGCAGCCAACTACAAACAGTCTATCAATCTTCACAACCAGATAGTTTAAAGCGCGAACAAAAAGCCCGGGTTTTATCCCGATTACGTCAATGCTATAGAAAGCTATCTGCAAACTGGCCCAATCCTACGCGCTATCAAAGCTATATAGAAAAAACCAACAATGCCACCCTGGCCCTGGCTGCTGAATATGAATCCCAAGTACCAGCCTTTAAGCAGCTTTATTTGGATAGTGGTAGCTGGGAGGCTTTTTATAATGCTGCGCAAAGGTTGGGGGATTTAAGTAAGGTTAATCGCGAAGAACGTTTACGCCAGTTGGGGGATGAATATCGCCGGTCAAACTCAGAGATAAAGCAAGGAGGGCTAGATGAAATGAGTTGCATTTTACGTGATTAATATAAAAATCTCGTAGACGCCCCTTTCTTGACAAAGGATTTTTATTAGGAATTTTTTCTAACCATAAGAAGGATCAAACCTGATCCTATCATTATCAGTAAGCCATGCTCAGATATATATTTGCATTTTGTGACAGTTGGTTAACGTAATTTCAAAACTTCATCTCTTAATTTTTCTGGCCTGGCTCTGCTTGTTTCTTTATAGTCCCGTCCATCAGAATTCCATCCATTAAGATTGAGTAGAGTGATGTACCCTAAATTCTTATCCAATTTTCTAATAATTGGTTGCTTATTACTTCTATCAGCTTGTAGCAGCGATGATAAAGACAAGAATAATGAGCTCCCCGAGAAAACGGTTAGCTTAACGATTGAAGGATATGTGGAAACTACTAGCTTTACCAATGCTGAGGTGAGGTTACAGGTAGCTGATACTGAATTCTATGGGGAGGTAGATACGTTAGGGAATTACTCTATCGATATAGAAATCCCTGAATCTCAGATTGATAGCTTTGTAAGAGCTGAAGCCATTTTTCCTGCCGAAAGTAGTATAAGATTTGTGAGTCTGCTTGGCTCTGTAAGAACTTTGCTAGAGAAATCTGGTGAAGACGGGGTTTTAGTGCAGGAGGAAAAGAATGAGGTAAATATTACCAGTATTTCTACAGCCTTTTCCGCGCATCTTAAAAGCATAAATGCAGGGGAGATAAAGACAGAGTCAGAGTTAACTTTATCCTTGAAGAGTCTTGATGCTTCCGTAGTTTTTGATATGGCTGCTTTCATTAGTTTATATAGTAGTAATGAAAGTTTAATGGAAGGTTCCGGTCTTTCTATCCCTAATGCTTATCGTGATATATATGAGTTGGCAGCCAATAAATCCGCAGTATCTATTTCTGTATATAACGCAAAAGAAAGGCTTGCTGATTTGTTCGATAAGGCACAGTCAAGTCTAATTGAGAGTATAAAATTATTTGGCTATTTATCTAATAGTGATTTGCAAATAGCAGATACCTATTATCTGCCATATTTGAAGATGAGGCTTACTCTACGACCAGATGGAACCGGTGAAATTGATGGAGAAGTTGATAATACTAGTTTTACATGGTCAAAAAATGATAATGGAATTACATTTAAAGATGCAGATTTGATAAGACACATTAGTTTTTTTGGACCCTACTCTGAAGAAAGTCATATCGTAATCAAAGATCTCGTATGGATGATAGACAGTGATGCTATTTTATCAGTTATTCTGCAAGTGGAAGAATATGATGTCAGTTCTGAGCCTATTAATTCTGATCTAGATATAAAGAGCAATATTTATGCAGAAACTGCGATTCGCTCCTCAAGCATAATAAAAGTTCCTGACTCAGTTAAGTTGGAACAAGAATATAGCATGCCGATACCAGTTATGCCTGGAGAAGTTATAAATCCTGTAGATGGAATTTCTCCCAGGCTTTCAGTTAGAGTTCTTGATATGAGCTTTAGCGGAGAGTTTGAAACTGGTGGGATGGTCAATATATCTATTCCTGGTGTGGAGGGAGATGGAAGAAAGACAAGCACTAATATGTCAGGGGTTTGGCGCTTGGAAGACGATAAAAAAATCATTATAGATACTTCTGCAGGAAGTAAATTCACTTATGTTTTTCTAGACTATATGTATAAGGGAAAAAATTTAACGTTTGTTCTAGAAGAGTCAGAGAAAGGACGGCTAATAGATTTTGATACTGTACTAGCTAAAGATCTGGATTCATGGAAAGAGAATACAGTAGAGGGTATTTATCAATTTAGCTCATACTTTGCTCAACCATTAGATTACGCTTGGTTTGAGGTGAATTTTGACGGCACAGTAAAAAGAATAACTATTTTTGATTGGGATTCTGATGGAGAGTTAGTTAGTGATGAACTTGATGTTTATTCGGGGCTTTGGAAGCTATCTGATGATGGGAATTTGATTATTAGATTTTACCGGAGAATGAATGGCGACAGCTGTATGCCTAGTGACTGGGATCCCCTATCTAATACAGATTGCTCACTTGTTAGTGAGCGAGAGTGGAACCTCTCTCAGGTATCAAAAGAGGAGCAGTTGTTCTGGATTAGAAAGGAGTTGAAATTTTTCTCAAATGAAAAACATGATGAAATTCCTGGTTTATCTGATTTAACGAATAATATATTTGGTGGTGGGCATATATATAACTCATTTATGTATAAAGTTAGTGAAAGGCCCATTGTTTTGCCTAGTGTACAAAAAAATTAATTTATTTGTTAGATTAAAAGGTATATTTGTACTTTATGATGATATGACCTATTAAGGGCGGCACAAATGTGCCGCTGTCTTTATGCGGCTGCCAAAGATTCAGCCTGTCAATATGTTCCCAGTAAAAATCATTTACATTTGGCATAATAATATATGTAGACTCATGTTGTTGCATTAATGATCGTAATAAAGACTCTAAAATATTAGCTGATTTAATACACATCATGCATTAGATTTTTGAATAAAAGAGTTAACAGGGATATTTTTAGTAGTCATATATGCACAATCAACTTTATTTATTGTAAAGATTAAAAAAACACCATGTAACTACTGGGCAGTGAGTGGCCATTTGATGATCGCCATGAAGGTTGAGCCAGAAGATGAGTTCCCAAAGGTTCTTCAGAGAATTTAGTAGGGAAGGAAACACCGTAACCACAGATACAAAGGGCTCACCAAGATCATCTATTTGCTACATGATTTGGGGTGCTTGTTGATTGAGGTTGCAATCAAATTTCTGGCTTTAGTACTAAGGCACTTACTTAATAGTCAGAACCTGACTTTTTAGTAGAAGTGAACTTTTTTAACGCAAGATTAATAGCTCTTTTTATCCGAAAAATTTATAGTTAGGGAAACTTTATGTAAATTTTTGTTAAGGAGAGATTTAATAAGATGTATCGACATGGACTTTTTAGGTCAATAGGAATTTGTGCTCTTAGCCTACTGGCCGCATGCAGCGGAGGCAGCGGAGGCAGCGGAGGCAGCGGAGGCAGCGGAGGCAGCGGAGGCAGCGGAGGCAGCGGAGGCAGCGGAGGCAGTGGAGGAACAACCGAAAATACTATTGGCCTCACAATTGAGGGGAAGATAGTAGATGGACCTGTATCCAGCGCAAAGATAGATTTCGCCATCGGCGATACTCAAGTCTCAACTGAATCTGATAGTAAGGGTAACTATTCAATTGATATTGAAGTGCCTGAAACACAAGCCGAAAGCATAGTGAAAGCCGTAGCTTACTCATCAGATAATAGGAGAGTCCAGTTTGCCACGGTGCTGGGGTCTCTAAGCTCATTAATTGAATATGCAGGTGAAGACGGCGTATTAGAAAAATCTGAACATCATTCAGTCAATATTAGTAGTCTTTCAACTTCAATTTCTGCACTTTTGGAAATAGAAGAGGATACTGAGGTAAGTACTCAGCTGGAATTACAGCAAGCACTAAAAAGAATTAATAGCGAAAGAGCTCTTGCCGTAGCAGCCTCACTTAAATTCCTTATAGAATACTCAGATAAGGGTATAGCTCTTCCTGCGGAAGTACAGGATACTTATCTATATGCGAAAGATTTCGAGCAATCTTCTAAGTATGTAAATCTGATGGAGACTCAGTTTACTGATTTATTTGAGGATATTAAGGCGGATATAGCTCTAGATTTAAACTTAGTTAATATATCTCCAAATAGTTTGCAATCTATCGCTGATACTTATTATATACAATACCCAGATATACAACTTACCTTAAATGAGGATGGGTCGGGTACATATATATACTCAAGTGGAATTATTGACCTAAGCTGGACTCAAGAAATTGATGGCATCAGACTAGAGGCCGCTCAAACCATAACTGATGGAGTCATAGAGAATATTGATGATAGGAATATTTGGGTAGATAGAAAAAGAGAGCTTAAACGATTATTGTGGGTGACAGATGACAAGAATCACAGCACTGTCGTATTCGAAACACTTGATACTTTAGGTTATCCTGATTCCGTTCAAGATAAATCAGAGGAAACAAAAGCTGGCTATATTTTAGGCTCGGCTGTACGCTCAGCAGGGGTGCTGGATCCTAAAGATGTATTACTGATTGGTCGTGAATATAGTTTTTCAATACCTGAAAAAGAAGGGGAAATTAGGGATCCAATCGAGGGTTTGTGGCAAGGTTCTACTGTTGGTTCAATAAAGCTAGGCTTGCTGGGTGACTTTGATAGTGGTGGACGTACCTCAATAATAATGCCTATTGTTTCAGGAAGTGGCGAGATAACTGAGAGCGATATTTCTGGAAGCTGGAGCGTAGATGATAATAACCGATTAGTTATTAATATCTCTGAAGATTTGTCCTATGTTTATGCACTTACCGATCATTCTAAGGATGAAATCCTATATGCGTCTGTAATGGAGAAATCTGCTAATAGAACGGTAGTGGGATCTAGAGGCTCAATTCTCCTTAAAGAAATATCCGGGTGGAATAAAGATGAAATAATAGGCAAGCATTATTTTGAGCCTAACTTTTTTGGGCCCTTAGATGAATATAGTGAAGAATATAAATCAGATGGTACAGTGGAAATTAGATCTTTAAGGGATAATGACAGTGATGGTGTTATAGAAGATGAAGAGCCATTTGTACAAATAGGACTTTGGAAGGTAGCAGATAATGGAAGGCTATTGATCCGAACTTATCGCAATGACTCTGAGTTTTGTGTTCCAGACTCTTGGGATACTCTAGATAATGCAGATTGTGCTTTATATCTTGAAAGAGACTGGGAACTATATCAGATTGATGGGGCAGGGCATTATTGGTTTAACTATCATCAAACCTTTTTTGCCGATAAATATAGAGATCAGTTGATTGATTTTTCTGATCCTGGTGGTCACTTACTTCGTGATGCTTGGTTTTTTCATTCTTATAGAAAATTTAATACTGAAAACTAAATTGATTAGGTAGTAGATCAGATTTTATGTTGATTGGGCATCGATTTTTTTTTAAATGCTAAGAAAATCGATGCCCTTTTTTGATGTTGAAGC
Source organism: Microbulbifer sp. CnH-101-G (assembly GCF_052466775.1). Taxonomy (NCBI): domain Bacteria; kingdom Pseudomonadati; phylum Pseudomonadota; class Gammaproteobacteria; order Cellvibrionales; family Microbulbiferaceae; genus Microbulbifer; species Microbulbifer sp. CnH-101-G. Next base: position 3,790,223 of record NZ_CP174292.1, on the reverse strand, counting down.
ATCTGAAGATTTTTAGTCTAAGTGATAGTTTTTCTTGTTTGTTAATTTCGAAGCCACATCCAACATCCGATTCGCAAACCCCCATTCATTATCAAACCAAATCAATATCTTCACTAATTTACCGCCGGCAACCCGTGTCTGGCTGGCATCAATAATTCCCGAGCGCGGGTCGTGATTAAAGTCGCAGGAGGCGAGGGGTTCTTCGGTGAAGCCAAGTACGCCTTTAAACTCTGTCGCGGCTGTGGATTTTAGTAAAGCGTTGATTTCACTTTGACTTACGTCTCTTTGTAATTGCACAGATAGATCAATTGCGGAGACATTGACCGTGGGTACGCGCATGGCCTGGGCTTCGAACTTTCCAAATAAGTGCGGCAATATGCGCTCGATGCCGCGGGCGAGTGCGGTGTCGACGGGAATAATTGAAGTAACGGCGGAGCGTGTTTTTCTTAAATCGGTGTGGTGATAGGCATCACTGACCGGCTGATCGTTCATGGCGGAGTGGATGGTGGTGAGCACGCCCGCTTCTATACCAAACGCCTTGTCGAGAGCTGCGATTACCGGCACGCTGCAATTGGTGGTGCAGGAGGCGGCAGAAATAATAGTTTCATTGCCGTTCAGGGTGTGATCGTTAACCCCATAAACAATGGTGGCATCCACATCGCGGCTGGCGGGCTGGGAGAATAAAACTTTCTTTGCCCCTGCGGCCAGGTGAAGTTCGGCGCAGCGTCGCTCTTTAAAACTCCCGGTGCATTCAAGCACGATATCGACATTCTCTTCGCGCCAATTTAGGTCTTCCAACCGCTCGAAATGTGTGACTGCGATGGAATCGCCATTAACCGTTAGCGTGTCATTTTCCACAGAGACATCACCGGCGAAGCGACCGTGTACCGAATCGTACTTGGTGAGGTGGCCGATAGTAGCGCAGTCTGCCAGCTCGTTGATGGCGACAATCTGTAGGGTATCGCGGGCGCCGGATTCATACAGAGCACGCAGAACGGAGCGGCCGATACGGCCATAGCCATTAATGGCGAGTCGGGTGGTCATAGCGGTTCATGCCGGGTAGGAATTGAAGGCGTAGCCGAGACGCCCCTCGCGATATTGTGTGCAAGGGGCGCCCGGCTAAAGTGCTGAACTTAGTTCAGCACTTTCTCGACGGTTTCCACCACATTTTCCACGGTGAAACCGAAGTGGCGCATCAGCTCGCCGCCGGGGGCGGACTCACCGAAGCTGCTCATACCAATAATGGCGCCGTCAAAGCCGACGAACTTATACCAGTAATCCTGGTGACTGGCCTCTACGGCCACGCGTGCGCGCACGGCGGAGGGCAGTACCGATTCTCGGTAGGACTCGTCCTGCTCCATAAAGGCTTCGGCGCAGGGCATGGAAACCACACGTACCTTCTTGCCCGCGAGCTTCTCTTGGGCGGCCATGGCCAGTTCCACCTCGGAGCCGGTGGCGATAATGATCGCTTCCGGGGTACCGTCACAGTCGGACAGTACATAACCGCCCTTCTCTACTTGGGCCAGCTGTGCGGCATTGCGCGGTTGCGGCGCCAGGCCCTGACGGCTGAACACCAGGGTGCTGGGGCCATTTTTACGTGCGATAGCCATTTTCCAGCTCACTGCGGATTCGGTGGCATCGCAAGGGCGCCAGGTGTGCAGATTGGGGGTAGAACGTAAAGCGCTCAGCTGCTCAACCGGCTGGTGGGTTGGGCCGTCTTCACCGAGGCCGATGGAGTCGTGGGTGTAGACAAAGATCACGCGCTGCTTCATCAGTGCGGCCATGCGCACGGCGTTGCGAGCGTATTCCATAAACATCAGGAAAGTGGCGCCGTAGGGGACGAAGCCGCCGTGCAGGGCGATGCCGTTCATCATGGCGCTCATGCCGAACTCACGCACGCCGTAGTAGACGTAGTTGCCGGAGGCATCTTCTGCACTGACGCCCTTGGAGCCGGACCAGATGGTGAGGTTGGAGCCGGCCAGGTCGGCGGAACCACCGAGGAATTCCGGCAGCAGCGGACCGTAGGCGTTCAATGCATTTTGGCTCGCCTTACGCGAGGCGATTTTCTGCGCATCATCTTGGCACTGTTGGATGTAGTCATCGGCTTTTGCGAGGAAGTCTGCGGGCAGTTCGCCACTCATACGGCGTTCGAACTCGGCGGCCAGCTCGGGGAACTCTTCGCGGTAGTCGGCAAAAATGTCTTTCCATTCGTCTTCTTGCGCCTCACCTTTGGGTTTGGCGTCCCACTCAGCGTAGATCTCCGCGGGGATTTCGAAGGGGGCGTGCGCCCAGCCGAGGGTTTCGCGGACTAGGGCAATTTCGTCATCACCCAGAGGTGCGCCGTGACATTCCTCGCGACCCTGTTTGTTGGGTGAGCCGAAGCCGATCACGGTTTTGCAGCAGATAATGGTGGGCTTGTCGCTGTTGGCGCGGGCCTCTTCGATGGCGGCTTTAATAGCGGTGGCGTCGTGGCCATCCACATTAGGGATTACGTGCCAGCCATAGGATTCGAAGCGCTTGGGCGTATCGTCGGTAAACCAGCCTTCCACTTCTCCGTCGATGGAGATGCCGTTGTCATCGTAGAAAGCGATCAGTTTGCCCAGGCCCAGGGTGCCGGCTAGGGAACAGGCCTCGTGGGAAACACCTTCCATCAAACAGCCGTCACCCATAAATACATAGGTGTGGTGGTCGACCAGCTCGTAACCCGGGCGGTTGAACTGTGCGGCTAGTACTTTTTCGGCCAATGCCATACCGACAGCATTGGTAATACCCTGGCCGAGAGGGCCGGTAGTGGTTTCAACGCCCGGCGCGTAACCGTACTCCGGGTGGCCCGGAGTCTTGGAGTGCATCTGGCGGAAATTCTTCAGCTCTTCGATCGGCAGGTCGTAGCCGGACAGGTGCAGCAGTGAGTACAGCAGCATGGAGCCGTGGCCGTTGGAAAGCACAAAGCGGTCGCGGTCGGCCCACTCGGGGTTGGCCGGGTTGTGCTTCAGGTAGTCATTCCACAGCACTTCGGCGATATCCGCCATACCCATAGGCGCACCGGGGTGGCCGCTGTTGGCTTTCTGGACGGCGTCCATAGACAGGGCGCGGATAGCGTTGGCCTTGTCTGTGCGAGAGGGAGTAGAAGACATAGGAAGAACTCTCTGATTTTCGGATGGCCGCGGGGCGCTCTACAGGCTTTTCCCACAGCGACAAAATGGGGGCGTATTTTCCCGTAAAGGCGTGCCTCACGCAAAGGCTTGCGGGGGAAATTGCTATTAAGTGAAGCAACAATTGCCCAGGTTTATGTGCAGATGGTGGCCACAAGCAGCTACATCAAAATAATTTTATAAAGCTATATCAAAGTTCTTTGATATAGGGTGGTGTGCCTGATAGACTCGTCCGCATGTCTGAAATCCAGCCCATTTCTCAATCCGGCACCAGCGCGGAAATTCCCCAACTTGCGGCGACCCTAAAAGCGGCGGGCGATCCCCTGCGCCTGGAGATATTGCGTCTGCTCAGCCAGGACTCCTACAGCGTGCTGGAACTCTGTCGAATTTTTGATCTGCGCCAACCGGCCCTGAGTCACCACCTCAAGGTGCTTGCCCAAGCGGGGTTGGTGAGCAAGCGCCGCGAGGGCAACAACCTCTTTTACCGGCGCACAAGCAGTTCAGCGCTGCTCGCTCAGCTGTTCGCCAACCTGGACCAGTTGCCGTTATCAGACGCGCGGGCTCAATCGGTGGCGCGTATCTCGGAGGAGCGCGCCGAAGCCTCGCGTCGCTTCTTTGCGGACTACGGCAATCGCTTTCGGGAGCAGCAGGAGTTGATCGCCAGTTACAGCGTGTATGGCCCGCAGGTGGCACAGCTGCTCAACTCTGGCCGCCATGCCCTGGAGGTGGGGCCCGGCGAGGGGGAGTTCCTACAGGAGTTGTCCCTGCGCTTTGCCACAGTCACTGCGCTGGATCTGTCCTCGGCTATGTTGGAGCGCGCCCAGGCATTTGCCGATGAGCAGGGCCTGGCCAATATCGAATTTGTCTGTGGTGATACCCGTGCGGCTGCTGCGCGGCCGGCCAGCGCCGACAGCATTGTGGTTAATATGGTGCTGCACCACACCCCTGATCCCGCGCAGATTTTCCAGGACTTACAAGGCGCCCTGAAAAGCGGTGGCCAGTTACTGGTGGCAGAGCTACAGGAGCACGGTCAGGACTGGGCGCGGGAAGCTTGTGGCGATCTATGGCTGGGATTTGCCCCCGAACAGCTGAGCCAGTGGGCGCAAGCTGCCGGTTTAAGTGATGGCCGCAGTGTTTACAGTGCGCTGCGCAATGGTTTTCAGATCCAGATCAGAGAATTTGTAAAACCCTGACGACTGCAGTCGATCGTCAGGCCCAGAATTTTGCTAACCGCCCGCGGCGGAACACATGGAGACTCTCACATGAGTGAATACAAACTGTTTACCTCGGAATCCGTGTCTGAAGGGCACCCGGATAAAATCGCCGACCAGATTTCCGACGCGGTATTGGATGCGCTGTTGGCTCGTGACAAGCAGGCGCGCGTTGCCTGTGAAACTCTGGTAAAGACCGGTATCGCGGTTATTGCCGGGGAAATCTCCACCTCCGCCTGGGTCGACCTGGAGGAACTGGTGCGCAAGGTGATTACCGATATCGGCTACACCTCCTCCGACGTGGGTTACGACGGAGAAACCTGTGGTGTGATCAACGTTATCGGCAAACAATCCCTGGATATTGCCCAGGGTGTCGATCGCGCCAAGCCGGAAGACCAGGGTGCCGGCGACCAGGGCCTGATGTTTGGTTACGCGACTAATGAAACGCCGACTTTTATGCCGGCGCCCATCTATTATTCCCACCGCTTGGTGGAGCGTCAGGCTGAGGCGCGTAAGTCCGGCCTGCTGCCCTGGTTGCGCCCCGATGCCAAGAGCCAGCTCACTTTCCGCTACGACGAGCAGGGCCGCCCCTGCGCTATCGATGCGGTGGTACTCTCCACCCAGCACAATCCCGATGTGAGCCAGGCGGATCTGCGCGATGCGGTGATGGAGTTGATCGTACATCACACCCTGCCGGCCGAATGGCTACACAAGGACACCAAATTCCATATTAACCCCACCGGTAACTTTGTGATTGGCGGTCCCGTCGGTGACTGTGGCCTGACCGGGCGCAAAATTATTGTGGATACCTACGGCGGTTCCGCGCGTCATGGTGGCGGTGCCTTCTCCGGTAAGGACCCGTCCAAAGTGGACCGTTCCGCGGCCTATGCCGGTCGCTATGTGGCCAAGAATATTGTCGCCGCAGGCCTGGCCAAGCGCTGTGAAATCCAGGTGTCCTATGCCATCGGCGTTGCCGAGCCCACCTCGGTTGCCATCAATACCTTTGGTACAGGCGTGGTTTCCGAAGAGAAACTGGTGGAGCTGGTGCGCGAGAATTTCGATCTGCGCCCCTATGCCATTTCAAAATCCCTCGATCTGCTGCACCCCATGTATCAGCTGACTGCAGCCTACGGCCACTTTGGCCGCGATCCCTTTACCCACACCTATAACTGGGTGGATGGCAACGGCCAAGCGCGCAGTGAAACTTTCACCGCCTTCCCCTGGGAGAAGACTGACAAGGTCGATGCCCTGCGTGCCCAGGCGGGTCTGTAATTCCCTTGTTAATTGCGGCTTCGAACTGGGGCCGTTGTGAGGAGGCGTTACGACGTCTCTTAGTGTAAGAAGAATGTGATTGGAACTGAAAAAGAATGAATCAAATGAGCACTGAATTTAAAGATTTTAAGATCGCGGATATCTCTCTGGCCGATTGGGGCCGTCGTGAAATTGAGATTGCCGAAGGTGAAATGCCGGCACTGATGACCCTGCGGGAGAAATACCGTGCGCAGCAGCCCCTCGCTGGCGCGCATATTATGGGCTGTATCCACATGACCATTCAGACCGCGGTGCTGATTGAAACCCTGGTCGCCCTGGGCGCGGAAGTGCGCTGGTCTTCCTGCAATATTTTTTCTACTCAGGATCACGCCGCTGCAGCTATCGCCGCCAGCGGTATTCCTGTGTTTGCCTGGAAAGGTGAAACCGAGGAAGAGTACGAGTGGTGTCTGGAGCGCACCGTGGGTGCCGATGTTGCCGGCTGGCGCCCGAATATGATTCTGGACGACGGTGGCGACCTGACCGAGCTTTTGCACCGCAAATACCCCGGTATTCTGAATAACTGCCACGGTATCAGCGAAGAAACCACTACTGGTGTACACCGCCTGCAGGAAATGCTGCGCGATGGCACCCTCAAGGTTCCGGCGATCAACGTCAACGACGCCGTAACCAAGAGCAAGAATGACAACAAATACGGCTGTCGTCACAGCCTGAACGATGCCATTAAGCGCGCCACCGACCACCTGCTTGCGGGTAAGAAAGCGTTGGTTATCGGTTACGGTGACGTGGGTAAAGGTTCCGCTGCTTCCCTGCGCCAGGAAGGTATGATCGTCAAGGTATCCGAGGTGGACCCCATCTGTGCCATGCAGGCCTGTATGGATGGTTTCGAGCTGGTTTCTCCCTATATTGACGGTATTAACACCGGCACCGCCGAAGGCATCAATAAAGCGCTGCTGGCCAATACCGACCTGATTGTCACCACTACCGGCAATGCCAATGTCTGCGACAAGCATATGCTAGCGGCACTGAAGAGCGGCGCTGTAGTTTCCAATATCGGTCACTTCGATAATGAAATCGATACCGCCTTTATGCGTGAGAACTGGGAGTGGCAGGAAGTGAAGCCCCAGGTGCATAAGATAGTGCGCAATAGCGAAACCAATGATCACCTGCTGTTGTTGTCCGAAGGCCGTTTGGTAAACCTGGGCAACGCCACTGGTCACCCCAGCCGTATTATGGACGGTTCATTTGCCAACCAGGTTCTCGCGCAAATTCACCTGTTTGAAGAAAAGTTTGCCGACCTGCCCTCCGACCAAAAAGTGTCTGCACTTTACGTCAAGGTACTTCCCAAGCACCTCGACGAGGAAGTGGCGCGCTACATGGTGGAAGGTTTCGATGGGGTAATTACCCGTATGACCGAGGAGCAGGCCAAATACATCGGTGTTTCTGTCGACGGTCCGTTCAAGCCTGAAAGTTATAAATACTAATACCCTCATAGAAGGTGCTGGCTGTGCCGGCACCTGAATTTCGGAGGGCCTGGAAAATATAATGAAAAATCCCATTCGCATCAGTTTCGAATTTTTCCCACCCAAAACCCCCGAAGGCCGCGCCAAGCTGTATAAAACCCGCGAGGCTTTACAGGCGTTTAATCCCGAATTTTTCTCCGTCACCTATGGCGCCGGCGGTACCACCCGCGAAACTACCGCCAATATTGTTACCAATATGCGCAAAGATGGTATTTCCATTGCGCCGCACCTGTCATTTGGTGGTGACAACGAAGAAACCATTCTCGGATTGTTAAATACTTATAAAGAGGCCGACGTCAATCGGATCGTCGCCCTGCGTGGAGATATGCCCTCTGGGATGGGTGCGGTGGCGCAACTGGTCTATGCGAATGAGTTGGTGGCCTTTATTCGCCGCCATACCGGCGATCACTTCCATCTGGAAGTCGCCGCCTATCCGGAAATTCATCCGGAATCCAACAGTTATGACGATGATATACGCTATCTAAAAGGGAAGTTTGAGGCGGGAGCGAATAGCGCCCTGACCCAATACTTCTATAACCCGGATTCATATTTTTACTTCATAGATCAGTGTGAGAAAGCCGGTATTGATGCACCGATCTATCCGGGGATTATGCCAATTATTAACTTCGATAATTTAGTGCGTTTTTCGCGTAACTGCGGCGCAGAGATTCCGCGCTGGCTGAAAAAACGTATGGAAAGTTATCGTGACCCGGATGATATCCGTAAGCTGGGTCTCGAAGTAGTTACCGACCTGTGTGAAACCTTATTGGAGGGGGGCGCACCGGGATTGCATTTTTATACGATGAATCAGATTGGTGCCTCAGAGAGTATTTTAAAGGACCTGGGCCTTGAGGCTCGCTAGTCCTCCTTGATATTTTATAGTGCCACCGGGTGTGGGCATTAGTATTTAGCAGGTTGTAAGAGTTAAATAATGCGTAAATATTGCCCACCAACCGAGCCTTTTTTATCGGTTATTTATCAGGATTCCTCCCTTCTAATTTTAAATAAACCCAGTGGTCTCCTCAGTGTGCCAGGTAGAGACCCGGCCCATAAAGATAGTCTGGCAAGCAGGGTACAAAAAAACTACCCGGAAGCATTAATAGTGCACCGCCTGGATATGGATACTTCGGGCCTAATGGTAATGGCGCGGAGTCCTGAAGTTCACCGCAAACTCAGCACACTCTTTCAAAATCGCAAGGTCGATAAAACCTATCTTGCTAGAGTGTGGGGGGTACCCACTGCAGACTCAGGTGAGGTGAATCTGCCTCTGATTTGTGACTGGCCAAACAGGCCAAAACAAAAAGTAGATCATGAGGTGGGTAAGCCCTCTCTCACGCGTTGGGAAAAAATATCTAGTACAGCAGACAGCAGCTTACTGCGCCTCTTGCCGGTTACAGGCCGTTCGCATCAGCTGCGGGTGCATATGCAGGCGATGGGACACCCGATATTGGGTGATCCATTCTATGCACACTCAGAAGCCTTAGCTGCGGCCCCGAGATTATTATTGCATGCGAGTGCTCTGGAATTTTTGCATCCAGAGACGCAAGAGCGCCTGAGCGTTACCAGTGAATTGCCAGAGGCATTCTCAGCTGAATAATCGTTAATGCTAGCTTTACAGCCGGCTTTGATTTTTCATTAAACAAAAAAGGGCGATCTGGTGATCGCCCTTTTTTGTTGGTCCGCAGTATTATTTTTTATTCTTCATCGCCGCCATTAAAATGTCACCCATGCTGCCACGGCTATTCCCTTGGCCGCCCTTTTGCTGCCGATTGCCCTGCTGCTTGTTATAGCGCTGGGCCTGGCGGTTTTCACGCTGGTCGCCTTTGTTGATACCGCCGCTGCCCTGCTCGCCGGGCTCGTCGGAGAGGCGCATGGAAAGACCGATGCGCTTGCGTGTGACATCCACTTCCATCACTTTCACTTTGACGATATCGCCGGCTTTAACCACCTCGTGGGGATCTTTGACGAATTTTTCTGAAAGCGCGGAGATATGGACCAGACCGTCCTGGTGTACGCCGATATCTACAAACGCACCGAAGTTGGTGACGTTGGTAACCGTGCCTTCCAACACCATGGCGGGGCGCAGGTCTTTGATTTCCTCGACACCCTCTTCGAAGCGTGCAGTGCGGAATTCCGGGCGTGGATCGCGGCCGGGTTTTTCCAGCTCGGCGATGATATCGGTGACGGTGGGCACACCGAATTTCTCATCGGTGTAATCCGCAGGATTGAGGCGGCGCAGGAAGGCGGAGTCGCCGATCAGGCTGTTGATCTCGCGGCCGTTTTTCTCGGCGATGCGTTTCACCACGATATAGGATTCGGGGTGTACGCCGGATTTATCCAGCGGGTTTTCGCCGTTATTAATACGCAGGAAGCCGGCGGCCTGCTCAAAGGCTTTGGGCCCCAGGCGCGGTACTTCCAGCAGCTGTTTGCGGTTTTTAAAGGCGCCGTTTTGATCGCGGTAGGTGACGATATTGCTGGCGATGGAGGCGGTCAGACCGGAAACTTTGGCCAACAGCGGCGCCGAGGCGGAATTCAATTCGGCACCAACACCATTTACACAGTCTTCCACCACGGCGTCGAGAGAGCGTGCCAGCTGAGTCTGTGAAACGTCATGCTGGTACTGGCCAACGCCAATGGATTTGGGTTCGATCTTCACCAGTTCAGCCAGCGGATCTTGCAGGCGACGGGCGATAGAGATGGCTCCGCGGATGGTGACATCCAGATCGGGGAATTCCCGCGCGGCAAATTCGGAGGCGGAGTACACAGAGGCTCCGGCCTCGTTCACCACCACTTTTTGTGCGCTGAGCTTATATTGTTTGATAGTTTCGCCGACAAATTTATCGGTCTCGCGACTGGCTGTGCCGTTGCCGATGGCGATCAAGCCGACATTGTATTTATTGCACAGGGCGGCAATAACCGCGGCGGATTCCTGATGACGGTTTTGCGGCGGGTTGGGGAAGATGGCGGTGTGGTCCAGTATCTTGCCGGTGGCATCCACTACCGCAACTTTCACACCGGTGCGCAGGCCCGGGTCCAGGCCGATAGTGGCCTTGTGTCCGGCAGGTGCGGCCAATAGTAGATCTTTGAGGTTGCGAGAGAAGACCTTGATGGCTTCCTCTTCCGCTTTCTCGCGCAGTTCACCCAATAGGTCAGTTTCCAGCGCGGTAAGCAGTTTGATACGCCAGGTCCAGCGCACTACTTCGCCGAGCCATTTGTCCGCCGGGCGGCCTTCGTCGGTAATATCAAAATGCCTGGCGATCATGGTCTCGCAGGGGTGGCCGGCGGTGGCTGGAGTGCCTTCTTCTTCGGGCAATCCAACGCTGATGGCGAGGATGCCTTCGTTGCGGCCGCGGAAAATTGCCAGGGCGCGGTGGGATGGCACCTTGGACCAGTCCTCGGCGTATTCGAAATAGTCGCGGAATTTGGCTCCCTCTTCCTCTTTACCGTCGAGCAGCTTGGATTTGACCTGGCCATCGCGCTTGAGGAAATCTCGTAGTTTGCCCAGCAGCTCTGCATCTTCGGCGAAGCGCTCCATCAGGATAAATTTGGCTCCGTCGAGGGCGGCCTTGATGTCTTTTACCTGTAATGAGGCGTCTTCGTGATCGGTGTTGAGGTATTGCTGTGCTTCTGCGGCGGGATCTAAGGATGGGTTGTTAATCAGGGCGTCGGCGAGGGGTTCGAGCCCCGCTTCGATAGCGATTTGCCCTTTGGTGCGACGTTTGGGTTTGTAGGGCAGGTAAAGGTCTTCGAGGCGGTTTTTGGTGTCAGCGCCATTGATTTGTTGCGCCAATTCCGCGGTGAGTTTGCCCTGCTCATCAATACTCTTGAGGATGGCTGCGCGGCGCTCTTCCAGCTCACGCAGGTAGCGCAGGCGCTCCTCCAGGGTACGTAATTGGGTGTCGTCCAGGGCCCCCGTGACTTCTTTCCGGTAGCGGGCAATAAAAGGCACCGTGGAGCCTTCATCCAACAGTGATACTGCGGCGGTAACCTGTTGGGGACGTACGTTGAGTTCTTCGGCGATGCGAGCGTTGATATCCAGCATGTGATGTCTATATCCGTTTTCCGGGGGTTCGTACCTTAAGGAGCGGCGTTTGACCGGGAAATAGCCCTTCGGTTTCCTTGGCTTTGCGCGGCCCGCTGTCTCTCCTGCAACGGTAAATTGGGGCGGGCATTATGCGTTACCCGAGCCCGGCGAGGAAGGTTTGCGATAAGGCACAAACTCCTGCGGCGACCTGCATCCAAATCGACTCTTATCTGCGTCGAACTCCAGTAGAATGCGCGCTAATTAAAATTTGACCAGTTCCGGTCACAGAATGGGGTAGAGGGTGCCTGTGAAAGTGTCGAGCAAGAACAAGCTTTTATTTACCGTTTTGGCTATTGGGGTGGCCGCCATTACTGCGGTGGTGTTATTGAAGCCGAAGCCGGAAGAAAAACCACCGGAAGCGGTGGTACCGCCGGTGGCGGATGTCCTATATGCGGAACCGGGGCGCCAGACCCTGTTGGTACCGAGCCAGGGAACGGTGCACGCCCGCCATGAAATCGAAGTGGTGGCTCGTGTCGGCGGTGTGATTGAAAGTGTGGGTGAGGCCTTTGTGCCCGGTGGTTTTTTTGCCGAAGGGGAATCGCTGCTTCAGCTTGAACAGGCGGACTACACCCACAAAGTGACCCGCGCCGAATCGCAGCTGGCCGATGCCAAGTCCGCCCTGGCACAAGAGCAGGGCAGAGCCAAGCAGGCCAAGCGCGAGTGGCGCGACCTGGGCAGCGAGGCCGCCAACGCACTGTTCCTGCGCAAGCCGCACTTACAGGCCGCCGAAGCTGCAGTGGCCGCCGCGCGCGCGGATCGCGACCAGGCCAAGCTGGACCTGGCGCGAACTGCAGTGAAAACGCCGTTTGCTGGTCGCGTAGTGGAGACCTATGTCGATCTCGGTCAATACATCACTCCCGGCACGCCCCTGGCAAAAATCCACAGCACCGGTATCGCCGAAGTGCGCCTGCCTCTGACCGACCAACAGCTGGCACTGCTCGATCTGCCTCTGGGTAAATCCTTTGAACATGGCCCCGAGGTACGCCTGCGGGCAATGGTGGCTGGGCTTGAGCGCGAGTGGCGTGCCCAGCTGGTGCGCACCGAGGCCAGCATCGATACCAATAGCCGCTTTATTTATGCCGTGGCTCAGGTACAGAACCCTTATGAAGGCGATGTTCCCTTGATGAACGGCTTGTTTGTGGAGGCCGATATTGCCGGTCGCACTCTGGACGGCATTGTGGTTTTGCCGCGCCAGGCCCTGCACGAGGGCGACCACCTGCTGGTGTTGGATGAAGAGAGCAAGCTGGTGTTCAAAACTGTGGAGCTGTTGCAGAGCATTGGTGACCAGGTGTGGTTGCGCGGCGACATCGCCATTGGTGACCGCGTCGTGGTGTCCAGCCTGGGCTACTCCCGCGAGGGTATGGCACTTACTGCTAATCCACTCAACGAGAAGCCAGCCGGTCTGATTGATAGTGTTAAGAGCGATGCTGAAGCCGATTCAAACACCACCGGCGAGACCGCAGCAACAAATAGTGCTGCCCACGGAGGCCACTGATGAACGGCATTATTTCCTGGTTTGCGCGCAACAGTAAGGCCGCAAATCTGCTGATGATTATGATCATCATCGGCGGTTTCTTCGGAATCAGTGGGATTGATCGCGAGGTATTTCCGGCGATTCAGCCCGGTATTGTCGAGGTGGAAATCTCCTATCCCGGTGCCGGTCCGGCGGAAGTCGAGCAGCAGGTGACCGTGCGTGTGGAGGAGGCTATCTCTGAGGTGAAGGGCATCAAGGAGGTGAACTCCGCCTCCCGCCGCAGCCACTCCTCCATCGAAATTCAAGCGGTGGATGGTTACGACGAGCTGCGTCTGCTCAACGATATCAAGGTGCAGGTGGATAGTATTAACACCTTCCCCGAGGGTATCGAGCGCCCGGTGATTCGCCTGCAGGAGTGGGATACCCAGCTGATGATGATCGCCATTGGCGGTCCGGTTTCCGAGCGCCAGCTCAAGGAGACCGCGCTGGATCTGCGCGACAAACTCACCCTGATTCCCGGTGTGCGCCGTGTGGATATCTGGGGCGAACGCCCGGATGAGCTGTCCATCGAGGTTTCCGAGCTGGACCTGCGCCGCTACAACCTGAGCTTCAATGATGTAGCCAACGCGGTGCGCCGCTCCTCCCTCGACCTGCCCGCGGGTATGGTGCGTTCGGATCGCGGTGATATCCAGGTGCAGACCCGCGGTCAGGCCTATACCGCTGAGGACTTCGAGCGTATTCCGGTAGTCAGCCGTGCCGATGGCTCTGTACTGCTGCTGCGCGATGTGGCCACCGTGCGCGATGGCTTCGAGGAGTACAACAACGTCATTCTCTTTAATGGCAACCCGGCTATGAACCTGCGTGTGGTTCAGGGGGAGCCGCTGGATGTGGTGGCCACTGCCGAGCGTATCAAGGCGTTTATGGCGGAGGCGCGCACCCAGTTGCCGCCGGGTATGGAGTTCGACGTCTGGTTCGACTTCTCCAAAGCTTTTGAAGGCCGCATGAACCTGTTGACCACCAACGCCTTAAGCGGCTTCGCCATGGTCTTTATCATGCTGATGCTGTTCCTGCGTCCGGCGCTGGCGATGTGGGTAACGGTGGGCATTATTGTGGCCTTCCTCGGTGCTTTCTGGTTGCTGCCGGTCACCGGGGTCAGCCTGAATATGCTGTCGCTATTCGCCTTCCTGCTGATTCTCGGCATTGTGGTGGACGATGCGATTATTGTGGGGGAAGCGGTGCATGCGGCCCACGATCGCGGTGTGACCGGTCTGGCCGCGGCGGAAGAAGGTGTGAAGCAGGTCTCCGCGCCAGTGATCTTCGCCGTGACCTCCACCATGGTGTTCTTTATCCCCATGCTGTTCCTGCCCGGATATACCGCGCAGATGATGTTGGCACTGCCGGTGGTGGTGCTCTTGTGTCTGGTGTTCTCCCTGGTGGAATCCCTGCTGATCCTTCCCGCGCACTTGGTGGGTATGAAACCGGAACAGCCGGCTAAATCGAACCTGGGCATCAAGCTGCAAAAACTGCGTGGCCGCTTCGCCGGGGCCATGAAGACCGCTGGTGACAAGTACTACTTGCCGCTGCTCAAGAAGTCCCTTGGCAACAGCCGCACCACGGTGATGGTCTTTTTCATGGCGCTGGTACTTGCCATCAGTGTCTTTAGCAGTGGTTATGTGGGGTCTTCCTTCTCGCCACAGGTACCGTCGGATCTGTTGGAATTGCGTGCCAGCATGGCCGATGGCGAGCCTTTCCATGAGGCCGAGCGCGTGATGAATCAGGTGCTGGAGGCCGCAGACAAACTTTCCACTGATGAGGAAATGCTGAAGCTCAACGACGGCGAGCCCTTCGTAATGAACTCCATGGTGTTCAATTGGCGCGGCAACATCTTTGTGATCTTGCAGCTCACCGACGGTGAGATGCGCGATGTGACTTCCAAAACCCTGTCGCTGCGCTGGCGCGAGCTGATCGGTGAAATGCCGGCCAGTGTTGAAGACCTCAATATTGATGCCACCATCAACGATGGCGGCAACGGTATGAGCTTGAACCTGAGCACCGCTTCGGGGGATATGGACGAATTGCGCGCTGCCGCCGATGCGGTGAAGAAGAAGATGAACAGCTATGCCGGTGTTTACGATGTGCGTGACAATCTCACCAGTGCGCGTCGCGATATCGAAATTCAGCTGAAGCCCCACGCCACCACCATGGGTATCAACCTGGCGGATGTGGCCAGGCAGGTGCGGCAGGGTTTCTATGGCGAAGAAGTACAGCGTATTCCCCGCGGTCGCGAGGACGTTAGGGTGATGGTGCGCTACCCGCAGGAAGAGCGCGCCAGCGAAGAGCAGATGGATCGTGTGCGTATTCGCACGGCGCAAGGTGAGGTGCCCTTCTCTGCGGTAGCCGAAGCGGTCTATGTGCCCGGTTACACCACCATCCGCCGCAACAACCGCGAGCGCACCGTGCGTGTGTTTGCCGAGCTGACGCCGAACACCTCCACTGCGCAGGAAATTCTCAAGGATATGCGCGAGACCCTGGTGCCTGAGCTGGAGCGCCAGTTCCCCGGTTTCTCCCTGAGAACCGCCGGTGAAATGCAGGAGGAGGAAGAGTTCAACGGTGCGATCCTGGCGTTCTTCGTACTGTCACTGTTCGCTATTTACGCGCTGCTGGCCATCGCCTTCCGCTCCTACTCGCAGCCGCTGTTGATCCTCACTGCAGTGCCGTTTGGCTTCTTTGGCGCGGTAGTGGGCCACCTGTTGATGGGCCACGATATCAGCATTATGTCCATGCTCGGCTTCCTCGCCGCAGCGGGGGTTGTGGTGAACGATAACCTGGTATTGATGGATCGCATCAACCAGCTTCGCGCCCAGGGCGTAGCTGTTATGGATGCGGTGGTGCAGGCGGGTCGCGATCGTTTCCGCCCGATTATCCTCACCTCTATCACCACCTTTATCGGGTTGGTGCCGATCATGTTCGAGCGCTCTATCCAGGCGCAGTTCCTGATCCCCATGGTGATCAGCCTCGCCTTCGGCGTCCTGTTTGCCACCGCCGTGACTCTGGTGCTGGTGCCAAACCTGTACAAGGTGATCGAAGTGCTGCGTCCGAAAGGCAAGCGCCAGGGCCAAATTGACACCCCGGTGTCTCTGGAAACGGCCTGATAGCAATTTGCGTTTCAGGCAATGGTGGGGGTTTTCTGCCATTGCCTGGCCTGCGCATTAATGCCTAAACTACCCGCCTGCAAAACGCCGACATTCCAGTCGGCTTTTTTATAGTGTTTTACAGGATCTTCACTCATGCGCATCCCGCGTATTTACTCCCAGCAGGCCCTGGCCGGTGTTTCGCAAATCGAGTTGGATGAGGGTGCCTCCCGGCATCTGGTAAAAGTTCTACGCCTCGGCGCCGGCCACCCGATGACTCTGTTCGATGGGCTGGGTGGCGAGTACTCTGCGGAATTGCTGGCTACGGGTAAGCGCGCGCAGGTGGGTGTTGGTGCATTTCGCGAAGACAATCGCCAGTCGCCTCTGGCGTTAACCCTGGCTATTGGCATTTCCCGCGGTGACCGATTCGACTGGGTGATACAGAAGGCCACTGAATTGGGAGTAGCGGCCATCCAACCGCTGTTCAGTGAGCGCTGCGAGGTCAAACTATCCGGTGAGCGCCTGCAAAAAAAGCTCGGTCACTGGCGCCAGATTGCTATCAGCGCCTGTGAGCAGTGTGAGCGCAATCTGTTGCCGGAAATTGCCGAACCGGTAAAACTCCCTCAGTATTTACAAACCTCAACCCAACAGGGCGAGCCGCAAACCAAACTGGTATTACACCACCGCACCGAGCTGGATCTGCGCCGCTGGGAAGCGGACAATGGCAAGCCGGATTCGGCCCTGTTGATGGTGGGGCCAGAGGGTGGATTGTCCCAGGCGGAGATTGATCTGGCCTTGGGCCACGGCTTTATGCCACTGCGCCTGGGGCCGAGGGTTATGCGCACCGAAACCGCGCCTATCGCCGCACTGTCGGTGTTGCAGTTCCAATGGGGTGACCTGTAGGAGCCGGCGCAACCCAAAATTGGATAGGATGAAAACCAGGAAGGGAAACTATGATTCGAGTGATTGTAGGGTTATTGGGTATTGCCATTGTCTTGTTGTCACTGGCAGTGATTGCCAAGCCCAAGTTGGCGCAAACCATCAGTGAGAGGCTCAGCGAAACAGGCTATTTCTTTTCCGCCTGGCTGCGCATTCTTGTCGGTCTTTTTCTGCTTTTGGTCGCCGACACTCGCAACTGGTATATCCTCTTCAACGCCCTGGGTGTATTGGTGCTGTTGAGTGGCGCCTATATGCTGCAGATTGGTTTTGAGCGCGGCAAAGCGCTGGCCATCAAAATCTCCCAGGGCAATGAAAACTTCCTGCGTATCAGCGGCATACTCGGGTTGATCATCGGTATTATGCTGCTCTCCGCACGCTGATTTTATGGGGTCCCATGTCTTCCACAGATTTGATCATTTTTGATTGCGACGGTGTGCTGGTAGATAGCGAGAGCATCGTCTGTCGCATCCTCGCTGAAGAAATGAATAAGTTGGGTATGGCCACCACTGCGGAGGAGCTGGATGAGCAATTCAGCGGCCGGCCCGCCAGGGATTGCCTACTGGAAATCGAGAAGCGTTTCGGCGGCCCCCTGCCGGACAATTATTTTGGTAATACCGAGCGCCGTATCCGCGAGGCATTCCACGCGGAGCTGGAGCCCATAGCCGGCATTGAGGGTTTGCTCGATCACTTACAGCAGATCGGCATGCGCAGCTGTGTGGCCTCATCGGGCTCGCACCAGAAAATGCAGCTGACCCTGAATAAAACCGGTCTCTACGACTACTTCGACGGCAGGATCTACAGTGCTGAGGATGTTTCCCGCGGTAAACCCTGGCCGGAGCTATTCCTGCATGCGGCCACTAGCATGGGGGTGAAGCCGGAGCGCTGTCTGGTAGTGGAGGACTCCAACGCCGGTGTGGAAGCCGCGGTAGCCGCCGGCATGCGCGTGGTTGGCTACAGCACCCATAGTCAGAGAGCGCCACAGCTGGAGCAGCGCGGTGCCCGGGTAGTTAGCGATATGATGGCGGTGTTGAACTTCCTCTAACGGCTAGACATCTCCTCCTTCCGGCAGCTTGTTCTACACTGAATTTGACGTCTGCAAACCGGAAGTTTTGTCTATGGCGGGCAAGCCTTTATTCGTCTGCTATCTCGCCCTGCTGGTATTGCTACTTGCCGGCTGCCCCAACCCCGATCCCAACAGGAAATACGCCCTTGAGCCTCAGTCAGTGGTGCAGTCTGGTGAGAGCGAGAAGCAGGCGCGGCAGGCGGCTCCTTTTGCCGATGATTTGGTGCGCTTCCTGCGTGGAAATTCCCGCAAAGGGGGGGATACTTTCCGGTTGCGTTTAGAGTTTGACCCCGGTGGTTTCGCACCGCGCATGGATAGCATCGCCGACCTGGAAGCACTGCTGGTGATCATGCGCGATTTCCCCGAGATGCGTATTACGATTGAGGGGCACACAGATAATGACGGTGACCCAAAGAAAAATCTGCATCTTTCTCAGTGGCGTGCTGACTGGGTGCGCAATTTTTTGATAGAGCGCGGTATCGATGGCGAGCGCATGCGCGCCCAGGGTTATGGCGATACCGATCCTATAGCCGATAACGAGAGCAAGGCGGGGCAAAGGGAAAACCGGCGCCTGGTTATCCGGGTGCTTAATTTTGATCGAATGCCCAGTAGATTGCCTCGATTGAAGACATCTCCGAGCCCATAAATTCAAATAAAAAACCCGGCGATAAATGCCGGGTTTTTTATTATTGCGGTTGTCGAACCATCTTTATTGTCGGCTTATCAGGTGGATGCTTTACCCAACTCCTCACCGCCGCTTGCCGGAGCCTGGAAAGGCTGGCCACTAATAACCTGACGCATCAACTTCCCACCCTGGCGCAAGCCGAGAATGCTCTGGGCCGTTAGTACCCCCGAGATCATCGCCCCAGCCACGCCACAGCTCATTACATCTTGGCCGGTGAGATAGAGCCCATTGAGTCGCGTCTTGGGTCTCAGCCAGCGCTGCTCAAATCGCTTGGGATCGTGGTCGAGGCCATAGATTTCACCGCGTGGATAGAAGCAGAAATAATCCGTGGACAGTGGTGTGGATAACTCGTAGTAATCGATTTGCCCACGAAGATGAGGGAAATGCCTGTACAGGTGCTCCAGTAAGCGCTGGCTGAAGGCCTCTTTTAGGGTCTCGTAGTCATCACCGCGCTTGCCCCAGGGTTTGTCACTCCACTGGGCGAACCAATCGTAATTGGCTGGGGCAACGATTTCGATAGTGGCCCGCCCAGGATAGCGCTGGGTAAAGGTGGGGTCCTTGGCCGAGGGGAAAGAGATATAGGCTAGCGGAATATCTTTGTCGCTATCCTGCAGGAAGGCCTGCATATCCTCCTCGTAGTTCTCGCTGGTATAGAGCCAGTAATTGGTTTTTGGCAGCTGTAGTTCTTCGGCGGTTTTTTCCAGGCCAATGTACAGGCACAGATGAGACATGGAGGGAGTGACAGTTTTCAGGTCGTGCAGATAGCCGAGGCGCTCACTGGCACTCTGGGGCAGCAGTCTCTCGAAGGTATTAAATACACCGGCCCCGGAAATCACCACGGGCGCCTCGATTTCGGTGCCATCGCTCATGCGCAGGCCGCGAACCTTATTGCCATTTAACAGAATGGTTTCCACCTTGGCATAGGTAAAAACATCGCCGCCACTGGCCTGAATCTGCGGAATAATGGTCTCGGAAATCTTGCTGGCACCGCCTACCGGATAGTAGCCGCCATACAAATAATGCTTGGCGATCAGGGCGTGAATAATAAAACTGCTCTGTGCCGGCGCCATGCCGTTGTCGCCCCACTGGCCGGTGAGCACCGAAATCAGTTTTTCATTGCCGGTGATCTCGCCCAGCACTTCGCGGGTGGTTTTGTTCAACCAGGAAGGATCGCGCAGCTTGCGCCACAGGCGCATAAAAGGGCCACACCAGCTGGGAAACAATTTCTCCATTGCCATGCGCTGCATGGACTTGGCCACCTCGTTGAGACGGGCCAGGTAACGTTCAATATTCTCCCGTTCGGCGGGGAAATGTTTGACCAATTCATCGATAAACGCCTGGCGACCGGCGCGCAGATCAAACTGCTCCTCGCCGATACAAATGCGATCGTAGGTGTCGTCCATCGGCGCCCAATGCAACTTACCACCGGTGATAAAGTCGAAAATCCTGCTTGTCATGGTGGGGTGTTCGCCCACATCGCCAATGTAGTGCACGCCGACATCCCACTCGTAGCCATTGCGATCGTAGGCATGGGTATAGCCGCCGGCGGTGTAGTGCTGCTCCAGGACCAGTACCTTCTTACCGGTGGCACTCAGCATGGCGGCGGTAGTCAGGCCGCCGATTCCAGAGCCGATTACCAGGGCATCGTAGGGGCCGTTCAAGCGACTGGCACGGTAACGCTGGCCAATACGCAGGCGGCTGGGCTTGGGGGCGCTGCGTTTCTTTTCAGTAGTTTCGGACATGGTGGCCTCATCACTTTTATTTTTATCTCTCAACCATATCGTTCAAATATTGACTATGCAACAAGTTGCATAATTTCAACCTTTCATACCGCCTTGCCTATCTAATATAAGGCGATATACACTATGTATATAAATTATATATACGGTGTATAAAATGGGTATCGTTAAGATCTCGGATGAATTACACGATGAAATCCGTAAGGCGAGTACCACGCTGGCACGTTCTATTAACGCCCAGGCCGAGTACTGGATAAAGATCGGTATGTTGGCCGAGCTGAATCCAGAGCTCAGTTACAGCCAGTTGTGCAAGAAGCTACTACGCACCGAATCATTTACTCTGGAAGAGCTCATTCGTGAATAACATAAAAATCAAGACCGCCAGGGAACAGGCGTTGATGCGTAACTCCGGTGAATTATTGAGCCGCGTGTTCGCTATGCTCGATGGTATTGTGAAGCTGGGTATTACCACCATGGAAATTAACGACCGGGTGGAAACGTTTATTACCCGGGAGTTGCAGGCGCGCCCGGCCAGCAAGGGGCAATACGATTATCCCTACTCTCTTAATACTTCGATTAATGAGGTGGTGTGCCACGGCATGCCTCGCGAGGGGCAGGCGTTGCGCGATGGGGATATCGTCAACGTGGATATCACCCTGGAAAAGTCCGGTTATATCGCCGACTCCAGCAAGATGTATATGATCGGCAGCGTAACGCCCATTGCCAAAAAACTGGTGCAGTGTTGTTACGATGCCATGTGGGCCGGCATTCACACCGTAAAACCCGGCGCGACTTTTGGTGATGTGGGTCATTCGATCCAACAGTATGTTGAAAAGCGCGGGTTCAGCGTGGTGCGTGAGTACTGTGGCCACGGTATTGGCCGTGAAATGCATGAAGAACCCCAGGTAATGCACTTTGGCCGAGCGGGCAGCGGAGCTGTTTTACGCGAGGGAATGACATTTACGATTGAGCCCATGATTAACCAGGGCAATCGCAAAACCAAGCTCAAGAAAGACGGTTGGACCGTAGTGACCAAAGATGGCAGGCTCTCCGCGCAATGGGAGCACACAGTGCTGGTTACGGCGGATGGGTATGAAGTACTGACTTTGCGGGAAGAGGAAAAGAAGAGTTAGGGGAGAGGCTAATTTCTTCGCTTTCATAACACGTAGAGAGCAATTCTCTACGTGTTATGAGCTTGATCTAGCGCTCGGACTCAGGATACCTGTCCTGAACTCACTCCACTGTCAGTGGAGGTTTCCTTTGCTACCCAATCGAGCAATTTTTTAGCGCGTGATCGAACCTTGTGATTGTGGGACCAGGCCAGAGTTCTCTCCAGAAATGGTTTTGCAAGCTTTGGCTTTTTAAGTTTTGCGAGGTGAAAGCCAATAGCGCTATTTATTTCAATACTATTTGGATTCTTCTGATAGGCCGCCATCATGGTTTTCAGCGCGGCAACACTTTCGCCTTTGTACTGCTGAGCCATCCATTTGTACTGGTAAGCCGATAGGGAAGCCGGATTTAGCGCTATAGCCATATCTGCATAATGCACCGTTTTGGTATAACTCCCCTCATCCCATTGTCGGGATTCAAGCATATTCTGTAAGCTATATAAATGGTACATAGATAGATTCGTTGCTGCTGTATGATTCAAATCAGATATTTCTGATAATTCCTGAAGTAAAGCCTGTGCCGCAGCCTCCTGCTGATTGTGCATTAATAGATTCGCTTTCAGAGCGATAACTCCAGGTAACTTGGCAGCATCTTTTTTTACTTTATTCAGATAACTTAACGCCTGATCGTATCTTTCTAGATCAACTGCGCGCTCCGCCAGTAATAGGGACTTTTCATTATGGTTCAGTTTGCGCTTTTCGATTTTAAAGACATTTTTGGTTAGATTAACCTTGTAGCCGGACAGGCGCCGTTCCTTCAGGTAACGAGTTAATGCGATATCCAAATCTTCCACTCGGATATCATAATGCTGGCTAAAGAGATCTAGTGGATCTCCACCATTATTAATATCCGCTAGGTAATTTCTGGTTTTTTCATGATATGCCTTTTCTCTGGCATCTTCGCTGAAAAATAAATAGTGTAATAATAACCATGCACTGGCGTAATACTGACTGCTATGTTTCCAACCCTTTCTACTGTAATCCGGCTGAAGAATTTCCCTGACTTTCAAGGGACCCTCTTCCAAATCGTAAGCTCTCCACTCAGGGAAGTTGCCGATGGTGATGGAATCCTGATCAATAGTCGCGCTGGCTAGTAACTCTGCGAAGCCTTCTGAATACCACCTGGGGTACCGCATGGAACCGCGCTCACGCATAAGATGGTGAACATATTCATGAAACATGATTGCTTGGCCGTTCAATATGCCACGTTTGTTTTCCTGGGAAAAAATTAAGGGGCCATCGATGGTATTGATGTAGAAGCCTGCGATACTTCTTTTTCCAGAGAATTTTTCAAATTCTCTAGACTTATTAAAGTGATAGACCCTAAGCCTAGAATTTTCAGGACGATCTTCCATGCCTGTTACCATAAGTGAGGCACTGCGAAATTTTTCCAGCTCGCGCAATAAAGCCTCAGCTTTTTTCGATGAAACATCGGAGTAGACGGTAAAGTTAGTGCTTTTATATTCCCGCCAGTCTCTGGCGTAGGCTGATACCGTCAAGACGGATAGCAACAGAAAGGATATAAGGCAGTAAACTCTGCTTTTCATGGAATATCTCTAATATAAGTGCGGAGAGGCTTGAGCCAATTAAAGGGGCGGGATTTTATAGGGGCATATACGTTTAGTACATGCAAAATCTTATGGTCATTTGGTATAAGTGTTGTCTATCCCGCTTTCCTTGGCCTATGGTGACGGCATGTCTCTCAGTTTGTGTCGTTGACTTTTACAGTGTCTTTATCTGAGATTAAATTGTTGACGAATGTCATTGATCAGTATTTTCCTCGAACTCTTGTGGCGCTCATGAGGTGCGAAAAGGCTGCTGGCGCTCTCTAACAGGTCAATAGCCCTCTGTAATTTTTGTAGGCCTGTTCTGCTGAGATTTTTCTCTTTCGCTAGCTCCTTGATCTCTAGGGAGGCCAGTTCTTTACGGGCTATATCCTCGGGGAGTCCGCTTTTGGTGCATAACCCATAAGTTCCATCGATAAAGTGTTTCCACTCGCTTTCGATATGTGTGGCAAGCCCCTTGTTCATTCTTATATCGGAACAGTTATGGCCAATAGACTTTAACTGATAGATTGTGTCGGTGTATCTTTTCTTAAATAGATCAAAAATCTGTTTCGGATTATTTTGTAGCCGAAGGTCTTTTAACCAGGACACATAACCTTTGGCGTAGAACTCCTGGTTATGGGATTCATTATGGGTGCCGAAGAATGAATGGCATTGCAGGTCCAGTACCAGCGTGTAGGAAGCTTTAGGCATAACAAGGGTATTCTGGTAGTTTGCAAACTCTTCCTGCCTTAAACCGCTTAGCGATAGCAGTTCCTCTTTGCTATAAAAGTGACTCTGTAAATATTCTATCAATTTCATAAGTACACACTCGAATGTGCTGTTGCGATCAGATTGGCAGTGCAGATTGACATAAATCTTACGGCAACACTTCGATGGAGGGCGTAGTATGAAAGTCGGGCCTTAGATTATATACAGCGGCTTTGGGGAAGCTCTAAGTGGTGATTTATTGTTATTTTGGTTCGAGCCGCTTCCTTGCGACTGAATGCTTTATTAATATTTTTTAAATAAAATTGTTAACCTTGTTAATCAATCCTGAAGAAATAATATATCTGTACGAATAATATATTTTATTCCACGAGTAATTGGCGTTGAGCTGTGGATCCTATGCAAGGGATGCATGCCATGGGGGAAACACAGTACAGATCCAGCGGGGGTTCTTACATCAATATCCATCATGGAGTGCCGGCTGGGCTGTTGGTAGGGGTTATCTGCATTGACACGAAAACGTGTGGCACCGCCATCAAAATCTTCACTGAGTAACACTAGAAAAGTCATTTCGCTAAAACGGTCTGGAAAACCATTAGCCACCAACTGGCCATCTATAATTTGGCTGCCCGGCCAGGCTCCATCGGTGTGAAATTGAAAGTAATCACCTTCTCCATAACGATAAAAGCGAAAGCGCTGATTGAGTCCCACTGGCTCCCGCCCTTCAAAGTAGTCTTTGGGGTCCTGCATAAATGCGCTGCACCGCTGCCAGATTAGCCGTTCGGTAGTTTCATCTACCACCCAGGTAAGGCTGTCGTTATGGCGTACCTCCCTGGGCAAAGAAACGGCGGCATCTGGCAGATAACCGATATTTTCAGTGATATCGATGAGGCGCTGACATTCCTCATTGGAAAATACATTGAGTAATTGAAAAGCGCCGGGCACCTCGGCAATCTCTCTGCGCTGAACCAAAGACGGGGCGCTATCTTTGAGTGAGGCTGGGTTTTCAAATCGTGCGGCCCAGGTGGGCAGAGCAGGATGTTCCGCACCGGGTTCCCTGGCGATAATAAAGAAATCCTGCTCAAGGCTGCTGTTGGCCTCAGTTGCTGGATTCATCGCGATGTCTGGAGAGTTTGGCATAATGACTTCGTCCAAAATATCTGCACTCGGTTTTTTAATTAATGATTAATAAGGGTGAGCTGGGCAAATTGTCGGTGTCCCTCAGCCCCACCGTGGTAGCCAAAACCACTCTGTTTGGCGCCTACCCATGGTGTCCCACCGGCACCTTGGTTAATACCAATCATGCCCGCCTGTAGTTGATTCGCGACTTCCTGGGCATCCGCTTTGCCAAATACCACGGCGCCCAAGCCGTATACAGAGTCGTTGGCTCTGTGAATCCCCTCTTCAATGGTGCTGAACCGGTCTATTGCGACTACTGGGCCAAAAGTTTCTTCGTCCTCAAGTTGCATACCTGGTTTGATACCACTGATGACCGTGGGAGGAATAAAAGGAAGTTCGGGGGATTTTTCGCCTAGCAAAAGCGTTGCGCCTTTCTCTATGGCGTCATGAATATGCCGAACCACTTTTTGATGCTGACGGGGATTGACCAGTGGACCTATATCGACATCCCCTTCTGGCCAACCACCAGTGTGATAATTTTTTGCAATGGCAACTACCGCTTGTTCAAACTGGTCCGCGATACGCTCGTCAACATACACACGCTCGGTTGAAGTGCACATTTGTCCGGCATTTTCAAAGCTGGAGGCTACAGCGAATTGTGCGGCGCGGTGAATATCGGCGCTGGCCAAAACCAGCATGGGATCATTGCCGCCCAACTCCATGATCAGGCGTTTTAACTTGGGAGCGGCATTGGCCATGATGGCCTGGCCGGTTGCACGGGAGCCGGTGAAAGCGACCATATTGATGTCCGCTTTCACCAGGGCTTCTCCGGTTTTCCCATCCCCATGGGCAATCTGTAATACTCCGCTGGGCATCGACTGGTTCAGGGTTTTTACCAGTAGGTCCGCAACCAGAGGGGTTTCTTCGGAGGGTTTTAAAATCACGCTGTTACCGGCAATCAGTGCCGGCACGATCAGGTTATTGGCCATCGCCAGGGGATAATTCCAAGGGGAAATAACCGCGACCACGCCCAACGGACGATATTGAATTTCACTGTTACTCTGGCGCTGGCTGCGCAGGGCCTCACCGGAATCTCCGGCCAACCAGGGGCCACTGTGAATGGCGCCACCCGCCTCGTAGCTGGCCCGCCGCGCATCTTTGCCCATCTCACGGCTGATCAGTTTTGCCAATTTCGCCTGTATGGGTTCAAGCTTTTTATAGGCTTGTTGTACAAGCTCTACACGCTGCTGAATGGATTTTTTGCCCCACTCAATCTGTGCCTGCTTGGCCTGTTGCAGCAATTTTTTTAAATCGTCTTCATAACAAATTTCGACACTGCCGACGACTTCGTTATTTAAAGGGTCTATTGAGTTCAGGGTTTTATTCATGACGAATTGATCGATATTTCAATTTAATTAATGTTTAAACAACGCGATAGTGCGAATTTCCAGGCTGGTACGCCGGGGGGCATTTTCGCTTTCCGGTAAGTCGAAGGCGCAGTGGGGGCTGCCGGTAATCACATCGCTGTGTTCGCTATCAAAAACCCGCAGTAGCAACCCTTCGCCGGGGCGCATATCACTAAACCAAATCCAGCGGTGATGAGGGTTGGCGCTGATGACAGAAATCTGCCCTTCCCGTTCTGGATAAATCAGGCGCATTTTGTGGAAATCCGCTGCTTCCACGCTGCGCAGATCCGCCATAGCCAGGGGGGACTCTTCAACCCGGTGCAGCAGCGGCAGCCACAGGTTCACAAATTTAAACCGGGAATAATCGTCCGGATTTAAGCCGTATTCCGGTAGTGTCTGCTTGAGCTGGCGCTGGGCAGACCAGGGCGTGTAATCGTTGTGCGCGATTTTTACCGGGGCGCGGCGACTGCGGCTCTGTTCAGCGATGACGTCTGCTTTAGTCTGAGCGCGCAGCGTGTGATCGAAGGTCACAACCTGGTCCGCGCCCAAATAAGCAGCCAGCCATCGCTCAATCGCCGGATACCACTGAGTACGGATCAAGGTGTCTCGGGATTCTGGCGAAAGCACTGTGCTATTGGTTGAAGGCCTGCCGCTATCCAGCGCTTTTAAAGTGTCATCCAGCTGGTGCAGGTCGATACCGAGGCTGGGCTCTACCAGCTCAAACCCCTGCTCGTCCAAACGGAAGGTCTCCCCCGCAGCCTGTAGTTGCCTGCCGTCATGAACTGTCACCTGGTGGGGGATTACCTGATCAATCAGGCTAGCGGGGCCGGGGCCTGTATGGCGCTGGTCGTAGACCAGCTCTGCGCTGGGGTCCGCGTAGTTGATATTTGCCCGCATTGAGCGGTGCAGAGTCGCGCCTGGCATAGTGGGTTCCTCACACATGGGAGTCTATGTATCGGCAATGCTAGGCTGGAGCAGATACAATGAAAATCAAGTAACGATTGTGAGTGATACAGGTTTGACTAGGGGTAACAGGGCCGATCGCCTGGACCGGCTGGAACTAAAGCAACTGCGGTTGCTGCAGGCAATTCTGCGGGAATTAAATTTATCCCGGGTGGCGGATCAGCTCGGTGTGACTCAGCAGACTGTGAGTGAGCAGTTGAAGCGACTGCGGGAAATCTTTGGCGACCGTTTATTTATTCGGGCCAGCAACGGAGTGGTAGCCACTCCCCTGGCAGAACGGCTGGCACCGAGGATCGATAGCGTATTAAACGATATCGCCTCACTGTTGCGTGGACACGAATTCCGGCCGGCCGATTACTCCGGCATTTTTACCATCAGCGCCACCGACTTTGAGCAGCGAGTGGTATTGCCGGGGCTGCTGAAAAAACTGCGGGAACAGGCCCCGGGCCTCAAAGTGGTTGTGCTCAAGCTGGAAATCGACCGCATGGCGCAGCAGCTACAAACCGGCGAGGTAGATTTGGTCTTCAGTACACCCGGTTTTGTGCCGGACAACTGCCCGACAATGCTGCTGTATCGGGAGCACTATGTTTGCGTGTGCTGCCGCCATGCAAAAATACCCGGCCTGTTAAAAGGGAAGACTCTGGCATTGGCACAGTTGGCGGCGCTACCGCAATTGGTGGTGTCTCCCTCCCGTGGGGAACTGCGTGGTATGGCGGATACCTGGTTCGAGGAGTTTGGCTTGCAGCGCAATGTGGTGTTGTCGGTTCCCTCTTTTGCCGCTGCAGCCGAATGTATTGCCTCCACCAATACCGTGGCTTTCCTGCCGTCGCGCCTATTGCCCGATGAGCGCCTGAGTACCCTGCTGATTGCCGACCAGCCCCCCGGTTTCGATGTGATCGCCGCCTGGCACAGCCGCAGTGGGCAGGACCCGCTGCACAAATGGATCAGGGATTTATTGGCGCAGCAGTTTGCTCCAGCGTTCTCTCATCAATAAAAGCTCGGAAAGGCGTTTTTATTGCTCCCGGTATTGCGCAAAACATCATTGGCAATTGTGAGTACATGGGGTCGGTGTTGGTTTAGAGTGGTGTTTTCTCGATCCTGCAGCAAATCGAATTGATCTGTACAGCGCTCTCTAATGCAGGGACCAAGACGTAATCTTTCTGCAACAGGTCTTGCCAATGATTGCTTGGGCCCAATGTTCGCCTACCTTGGTACAGGATTAGCTGGCCCGCACTTGATCTGACTAAAGGGTTTTGCTGTAGGCTTACGGAATAATGGAGGCTTTCCTATGGAATGGCTGTATTAATGAATTCGGATTTGGTTATTCACACATGAATTATGGTTCTAATGTTTACCTGTTCAGAATGGTGGAATCCCTGGGCCTGTTAATGCGCACGCGCCTGTGGATGCAAATCCTGTTCGCTATGGTACTGGGGCTTGGGATTGGCCTACTGCTGTCGCCGGAAGGAGCTGGGCTGGTCGATGAGAATCTCAGCGTAATATTGGCCAGTTGGTTCAAGCTGCCAGGCGCCCTATTCCTGAATATGATTCAGATGGTGGTGATTCCACTGGTGGTCTCCTCCATCATCCTCGGGCTCTGCGGCAGTGGGAATGTATCCCAGCTCAAGCGGGTTGGGCTGCGCATAGCGCCCTATTTTATTGCCACCACTACGGTAGCGGTGATTATTGGCATAGTCCTGGCCCAATTTATTCAACCGGGTAACTATATCGATGAGGCCCTGCTCACCGCGGCTACTGAACTACCCAGTAGCGCAGCGCCACAGATGCTGGAATCCAAGCCGCTACCGGAGCGCATCGCCGAACTGATACCAGCCAATCTGAATCAGAGTATCGCTATGCGCAATATGCTGCAGCTGGTGGTCTACGCGATTTTCACCGGAGTGGCAGTGATGTTGCTGCCGCAAAAGCAGCGTGAAACTGCAGTCTATGCCTTCGGCATAGTGCAGGAAATCGCCCTGAAAATAGTCGGTTGGGCCATGCTGTTCGCGCCGTTGGCGGTATTTGGATTACTGGCGGATATCGCCATTCGCGTGGGTTTAACCGCAATCGTGGGGATGTCTGTCTATGTGGGCACGGTTATTCTGGGGCTACTGATCCTACTGCTGTTTTATCTGTTGATTGTCGCACTGGCCACGCCAATGCGGCCATTGAGCTTCCTGCAGCGCATCAGTGGCGTACAGCTACTAGCCTTTTCCACCTCCAGCTCCGCGGCCGTAATGCCGCTTTCAATGCGCACTGCCGAGACTTCCCTGGGAGTGAAACCTTCTATAGCCAAATTTATTGTGCCCCTTGGCGCTACGGTGAATATGGACGGCACTGCCCTCTATCAGGTGATCGCGGCGATTTTCCTCACCCAGGTTTATGGCATTGACCTCAGCACGGCACAGCTGGTGGGGCTTACCGTGACCACCGTGGGCGCTTCAATCGGCTCCCCGAGTACACCGGGTGTGGGGATTGTGATTCTCGCCAGTATCCTGGCCGGAATAGGTGTCCCGCCAGAGGGTATTGCATTGATTCTCGGTGTGGACCGCATACTCGATATGTGCAGGACGGCCGTAAACGTCACGGGCGATCTCACCGCCTGTCTGGTGATGGATAAATTACTAGGCAGTGACAGCCTGGAGGAACCTGAAACCCAGACCGCTTGAGTGTTTTTTCGGGAGGTTTGGGGGCTCGAGATTAATCAGAGCTTTGCAGGATCTCCAGGGTGCGGGGGTCCTGTTTGCCCTCATAATATTTCTCTAAAACCTGCATAAATAGATTATCAGTGCCACCCGCAGCAAGGGCGAACAGGGTCATACTGGACCTGACCTTGATCGCATCAAGGCTACCGAATATTTCCAGGGCGCTGAGATCTTGCAGGTTTAATAACTCCTGACAACACTCCCGCAATCGAGGGCCAAGCTGTGGATGCTTCAGATAAGCCTGCGCCTCCTCTAGACCTGTCACCCCATATCTTTGTGACGTGATACTGTGGCCTAGCCCTTTTAGCTGCGGAAAAATATACCAAATCCAATGGCTGTGTTTGTGCCCCTGCCGCAACTCCTGCAGGGCCTGTGTATAAGAATCGTTTTGTGCTTGGCAGAATCGCTCCAGGTCAAAATAATCATTCATAAACATTTTTCCGTAAAAGGTCATTGATGTTTTACAGGAAGAAAAGCGTAGCTTGAATATCCATGGGTTAAGTTATAGCGGCCATGTTCTGGCAGGAGTAGTAAAGACGTAGTAATTGTCTGCCAAGCAGGTGCTTTTGATACCTGTGTACACGTGGTGATCAAACCCTTGTCGATTAAGCCCTGTTTAACGGTAAAATTTTTCAGGATTTATTATTTGAAAGACGGGGTTAACCGTCTTTTTGATTGAAGAAACCCAATTTATGCGGTGGGCAATAAAGCCCGTATATCATCAGGTACCGGCATAGATTTTCCAGCCTGTTGGTCTACCCAAACAATCTTAGCTTCACCGGTGGTGTAGAGTTTATCGGTCTTATCCGCATCTCGGATTTCGTAATAGCTATTAAAGCTACTACGCCCGGGAGTGCCGCCATACATACTAACAATAATGTTGGCTGGAAATACCAATGGTAATTGAAAATTGGCCGAAGCATTGAGTAGTACCGGGCCGTCTCCTTGGTTACTGCTAACCGCGCCGGAGCGTTTAATAGCTGCTAACCAGCTGCAGCGGCACTGCTCAAAGTAGGTGAAGTAGGTGGCGTTGTTGATATGTCCTAAGGCGTCCATATCACCCCAGCGTACAGCTAAGGTTTCCTGATGTAGAAGGTTGCGGGGGGCTTCACTCATTGTCATTACATTTAAATTGATACATTAAGGATGTTGATTGTAGTGAGTTGACATAGCTATGGATAGCTTTAGGTATTTTTCATTTTGGATCAAAGTAAAGCTTTAGATAGAAATCTATATTGCTATAGATTTTCTTTACTCTCAAAACGAATTTGATAGCGGCTCAAATTTAGAGCCGCTTAGGAGGGTGTGTTAGCTGGCTTTAAATGGGTTAGGTAAGAGCAAGTTTTTTATGCCTGGTCTGAGATCTCTTCTCAAATTTTACTATAGCCGTGTTTTGCCATTAATACATCGAGTTCATAGGCCACGTCTGGCAACATAGCTGTATTGTCAATTCCACCTAAAACCTTAACACCCTTCTCCCTATCTTCCGACATTTTGTCAATCATTTACCAAATAAAATGACTGAAATAGTAGGCGTCATCTTCTGATTGCAGACCTGACTCAAGAATATTGATCACTCTCTGTTATCTAGCTGATGGGCATAATACTGAACAAGGTCATGAGCATGTGGGGATCTGACAATTAAAATCACTGTGCTGCACCCATATCTTTTTAACAGGCATTCTATCAGTCAAGCATTTTAGTTTTTCTGCCAGGGTTCTGATCTTCATTTTCTTATTCACAGTTAATAGATAGCGACCTTTAGCAGAATTTGAAGCCCTTTATATGGTTGAAATGACATGCTTTCAAGTAATCCGCTCGCGATAAAAATAAATATACCTAATTTTTTTTCGGTTCAGAGTGAGATTACTTATAAAACATCGTAAAAATGAATATAGAACCCATTAATAAAATATAATTTGTTATGTCTGAAAGGTCATTTATTTGGTTTGACCAAATGATATGTGATTAGTTAAGTTCGCTATTTGATCTATAAGATTGCTGAATAGAAGAGCTAAGTTAAATTTTTATCAGAGAGATAATGGATTATTATGTCTGAATTGCTGCAATTGAAGAGCCTGTCTGATCTTCAAAAGTTTATTGCCGAGATTGAAACTTATAAAGGAAGACCTACGATCAGGGGGAAGCATCCCACGCTCTATGAAGAAAGAACGGAAGGCCGCTTCAGAACTGTGATGGGGGTAAGGGTGTGTGACTTTCAATTTTCATCTGATGAAAGGTGGGTATTACCAAATCCTGCAATGGGGCTCTCTTTTTCAGCCACCTGGGACAACCTCAAGTTTGTTTACGGTATGTTTAAGAAAAGAGCAAAGAAGAAGCCCGTTGATATATACTGGGTCCTTTCTGAGGCAGATATCCCACCAGGTCTTGCTTTTACGAAGGATACTGGGAATCCAGGTCATTATTTTTTGGCAGTTACAGAAAGAATGCTTGTTGAGCAGCTAGTAGAAAAACTACGTCTCGTTGCACAAAGAATGGCGGTTATAGAAGATGGGGGAAGAGCACTATGATTAAGTTTACAAGGTATGAGCATGTTAATGATCTAGTATCTCATTACATTGAAGTGTTAGATCGAGACGATATTGCACAAATCCTTATTCAAGGAATAAATAATACAGAGGATGCTGAACTTTTTTCTAAATTCATTTGGCAACTTGTTGGCCAAATGAATGAAGATGAAGAGAATGAAGTTGTAGTTCTAGGAAGTGTTGATAATTCAGAGATGATTCCAGATATACATTATGAGATTACAAAGCTTATGAGGGATTCTGGATTTTATGGGGTTTGGGAGTCAGTTTCTGAGAAGGAAATGTAATTTTAAATAAGGGTTTTCCCATTCTTTGCGAGTGATTTTTATTTTAAGGAGTGTTTTAATTAAAATTTTCCTGTCCATGAGTGTTCTGTATTTTTTGTGAGTTTATATTTGTTTTGATGAAATATTAAATTATGTTTTTTCGGCGTATAACTTTTTCTATTTTCTTGCTTGTCTATTTTTGAAATAAGTGGGTGATCATATCTAACAATTAATTTTTTTATGTAGAGGCAAGATGCTGTGATTGAAGAGAGAGGAAGATATATAAATGCTCAAGGTAATCCGGATGCTCATAGCGAGTATAAGTTTCAAGAAAGGGGGAATGTAATATATCAGCTATTTCTTTTGGTGCTGAGTATATACGTTCTGAGTGTTGTTCTGGTTGATCTTATTTTTGTAGAAAATGCTGAAATACAACGAGTTCTACAATATATAGATATTACGATATGTTGTATATTTTTATTAGATTTTTTTGTTAATTTATTTGCCTCTAAAAGTAAGCTCGGATATTTAAAATGGGGATGGATTGACCTTGTTGCATCAATTCCTGCCCTTGATCCTTTAAGATGGGGTAGGATTTCAAAGGTTGTGCGGATCTTAAGGTTCTTGCGCACAGTAAAATCGTTAAGATTATTATATGCGGTTTTAAAAGAAAATAAGCTCCAAAGTATCACTTTATTTGTATTGCTAATCTCTTTTGTATCTTTTTCCTTGTGCGCCACTTTGATCCTTCAATTTGAGAGTAGCAATGGTGGCAGTATTGATACAGCAAATGAAGCTTTATGGTGGGCCTTTCTAAATATTATGAATGCGAAGGTGGCGATCAATCAAGCCGTATCAGTGGGCGGAATATTTTTGACGGTATTGTTAAATAAGGTAGGTCTATTGCTCTTTGCATACCTTAATGCAATTTTAATTGCATGGCTATTAAACAGGCGTACTGAGCATAAAAAAAGCCCCGTTCTTGCGGATGAGCCTTTTTAAAAATGGTGTCCGGAGGCGGAATCGAACCACCGACATGAGGATTTTCAATCGCTTTTGATTAACAAAACACCAAACCTCACAATAGGGACAGTTTCTGTAACCTATTGATTTGTAAGTATTAATTGGTTGAGTTAAGCTATTTTTAACTGCTGCTTGTTCTGGGGAACTGTGACACAAGTGTGACGTAACTATTGTTGATGAACTTCTGACTCAGCAAAATGCAGTATCCACCACTGGGTCTTGGGAATTGAGCGATAAAACTCGCTGTTACTTGATACCCAAACCCCTTCATTCAATCCGAAATTATTCTCTTTCCCGCATTGCCAATGCTTTCGGCTGATTATTTTACAATCCTTGTGTTCATCTATTGGCCAGCCTTCACTTGTTTCCCAAGATAATACTGTTCCAGCCGATTCATTGACTTTAAAAGTTCTCCTTGGGATGTGGGCCCACTTACATTCCTCTCTATCATCACATTTTTTTTGCTCAAACTGCACAGTTATTTCGTCCTTCCAAGGTCCCCTGATATCAAAGTGCCAGCATGCCCAGATAATTCCTGCAAGTATCAGTACGGGTGTTATGTCGGCTTTTAACAAGTGCATGAAGTAGGTGTCCTAACATGGCAGATATGTATAAAGGTGTCCTTCAGAGAGCCCTGAGTGGATGCCAGAAGTATTTGAGGCTAGACTGTCTGAGAGCCATACAGAGAACTGTGTTGCGGAGAATAGGGCCTTGTGAGGGCCATGGCTAGTCCGTTAGCGGGACTGGGAGTTTTCTATTGAGGAGTGCATTGCGAGTGGAATAGGTGGTGCTGCTGTATGTTTTATGTCGAGCTTGCCCGCACATTCATCAATGGGAAGCCATGTAAAGGCATAGAGACTGCATTTGTTGAGGCCACCTTGCCGGGTAAGCATTACCAGGTCCACATCTATAAGGGCCTTGAGAGCTCTTCTAAGGGTGCTGTTAGAAGTCCAACCTCTTGAACCCATAACCTTTAGAGTTACGCTAAAATCACCGTTCTACTGCCTTGCCATGTCCATAAGTAGCGACTTGGCTGGGTGTGGAAGAGCAATGTAGGCTGGAAGGTCTAATAAACGATGGTATAGCTGGAAAAAGGGTGGTGAAGCGCCCTTCTTCCTCATTTTTAGTCGGCTCCTAGCCATCTCATCTCTTGCTATTTCGCCGTTTTTCCCAGATCAGAACCTTAAAAGCATACTTTTGTCCTTGTTCTCCCGCGCGCATGATTTCTTCTGAAGGCAGGTAGTACACACAGTAGCGGGCATTGCGCCCAGTGGGGTCTAAAGTACGCTCTTCGCGCCATTGGCTGATGATAGGCCAGCCGAACTCATTTCGAAGCCTTTCTATGGGGGCAGATAGTCGATAAGAGGCCGTTTCATTTTGAAAGGTGCGATGGGAAATCCTTTGGGCCCGGAGTAAACGAGTGAGTGCTCTGGAGGGCATTGCTCCAATTTGTGGAGGGTACTTCATCTTATAACCCTCCTTTATCAGCTTGTTCGTCAAGCCAGGATTCAAAGGCATCAAGGTCTATCAATACTTTCCTGCCGACTCTAACAATGCAGACTGAGAAGCCATTTTGCGATGCGTTAAAGATTTACCAGCGTATGATACTTGGAGTGAAACCTGCATCAGGGTAGTAAGATGGTAGGTTCTTTACTGTGGTAAGTCGTTTCGTGGTAGGCATTTATAGTTCCATTCATTAAGAGTGAGGCTTAATTGTGGATTTTGGCTGCCTCCCATGAAACGGGAGTATTTAGCAATTTAAAAACTGAAATTATCTCCTTGCTTTTTTAGGATGTCTTTAACCCTGCCGGAGATGTAATTGACGTCATATCCAGGGTATATATCCATATAAAATAGGCACGTAGCGGTAAACTGCTGATTTTTCCTTCTCGCTTCATCGTTTTTACTTTTGAAATAGAACTTGTTTAAATTAAATACGAGGTCTTCAATTAGCAGCCTCTCTATATTATTGGGGCCCCTCTTATCTGAAATACTATCTAGTATTTTCAGGTTTTGGTTAGCATTTTTAGCTAAAATATCTAGTGTTTCTTGAAGCTCAAAAAAGCTGAAAGAAGTGTGTGGGCACTGTTTTTTTAGTGAGCGCTTTTCTTGAAGAGAAAGCTTGTTAATAACCTCTGAGAGCCCCCCAGCTAGTTTTGAAATATTCCTATACTTCGGTACTGACTTAGCCTTTGTCGAAGCTCTTTTGTCATTTGCCAGCTTTATGTAGTGATTGTTATATAGCCCATTTAAAAAAGTGGCGATGTCTTCTGGTGAAATCTTATTTAAATCAAATTTTGTAATGATATCCTGACAACTATGCTTACCATCGGCTAGCTCTTCAGTCGTTGGGACGAATGGATTATTTATTTCCCAGGCGGTCAGGGAGTCATCACTCAAATTTTGATTCATTTTCATGAGCCAACCCCAAAGATGGTGCTATTCATCGATTCCAGTACCTTAGAAGTATGTTGCTCGGATAGATGCGCATACCGCTTAACCATTTGTAAGGTTTTGTGTCCTAGAATTTCTGCAATCTCAGTTAGGGATGCGCCGTTCATGGCGAGATAGCTAGCTGCTGTATGGCGGAGGTCGTGGAACTTGAAATTGCTTATAGCAGCCTGTTTAAGTGCTTTACCCCAAGGCGAGCGGATAAAAATTGGAGCTGTGGGTTTAGAATCACTGAAAAAAAGTAAGTCAGTATCCAGGCGGCGAACTTCGGCTAGTTCCGATATGAGCTCTTTTGCGTGTCCAACAAGAGGAACAGAGCGACGCTCCCCTTTTTTTGTTTCGTGTAAAGTTATGTAACCACGGTTAAGGTTTATATCTCTCCATTTCAGGCCCATAATTTCTGACTGACGCATGCTTGTAGACAAGGCCAGAACGACTACCGGATATAGCTGCCTGCAATTTGAACTTTTACAAGCAACAAGAAGTTTTTGTCTTTCGCTCTCACTAAGGAATCTCACCCTCCCTCGTGGTCCTCTGGGTTTACGAACTTTACGTAAGGGGTTTTCTTCGAGCCACTCCCATTCGTTAACTGCGACTGTGAAGGTATGAGAGAGGGCTGCCATGTATCTAACAACAGTCGCCAGTTGGCGCCCTTGGTGAAGTTTGTCGCGGGTTTCTGAGAGAAGTGCGGGTGTAACATAAGCTAAAGAGCGATAGCCCAGTTTATTTTTCCACCAGGTAAGTTGTCTCCCTTGAGCGTTCATGCTCTTTGGTTTGGTCGAGAGTACATCGCTGATGTAACGATCGATTAATTCGGCAAGTGTTCGGCGTTTAGATTCTGTTGTTTTGAAATGGCGGCCTTCCCGAATAGCTGCTTCAGTTTGTTGAATCCAGCGCTTCGCATCAGTCTTGCGATTGAAAGTTGCGTTCTGTGGAGGGAAACCTTTTAGGCGTACTTGTGCCTGGTAGCGCACCTCCCCTTTGCTATTTTTTCTTTCCCTAATTGAGGCCACTGAAATCCTCCTTGCCGCTTTGGAAAGCTGTCCAATAAGGTATGTGAAGTGCCAAATAAGCACAACAAAGGACTAATAATCACCGTACGGGTTATTGGAGAGCCTAAAAAAATCTTGGAATATCAGTGGGCTCCTAGATTTATTGAGTGGAGGCTTTGAGGCGAGTCACGCATAGGACGCACTAGGATACCGAGGTGTGTTGAATGAGGTTAGTTATCTTGTGAGGTGGTTTGTTATCGCCAAGTGTGAAAGGAGTGTGACGCGGCTAGAAACAAAAAAGGCCCACAATTTCTTGCAGGCCTTTATTTGTATGGTGCCCGGAGGCGGAATCGAACCACCGACACGGGGATTTTCAATCCCCTGCTCTACCGACTGAGCTATCCGGGCTTTGCGATCTTGCTGGGCTTCCCCTGCGTCGCGAGGCGCGTATTAAAGCCTTATCGCGGGGCTGAGTCAACCCCTTGATTGTAAAAAGTTTTTTTTCTTTTGCGGGGAAGCTTTGCGGAGCCCGTTTACTGCTGTTCCGGGGGTACGTAGCCGTCGGCTGCGTCGTACTCTTCACCGCTCAGGAACTTCATCATCTGCTCGCTCAGGTAGGCGCGGCTGGAAGGTTCCATCATGTTGAGGTGCTTTTCATTGATCAGCATGGTCTGGTGCGACATCCACTCCTGCCAGGCTTTTTTGGAAACGTGCTCGAAGATATCGACGCCTTTGGGGCCGGGGAAGGGCGGTGCGTCCAGGCCTTCCAATTCCTCTTGGTACTTGCGGCAGAATACGGTTCTGGACATGGACTCCTCCTGGTTCTAGTCGGCCGTAGTTGGGGCGAGCAGGGGTGCCTGCAGCGCCAATAGTTGTTTTGCCAGCTTTACGATTGGGGCGGGTAGCCCCAGTTCTTGGGCCGCGCGGGCGCGGTTTAGTTGTCGCAGTTTATACCAGCCGGCGTCGCTCTCCGCCACCTGGGTGGAGACTTTGTCGAGCTGTACCCACAGCGGGGTAATATCCAGGTGGAAGTGGGTAAAGGTGTGTCGCAGCAGCGGCAGCGTGTGTATTTCACTTGCGCGCCAGCGCTGTTGTTTGAGCCAGGCCTTGGCATCTTCTGCCTGGGGAGGACACCAGAGGCCACCCCAAATACCGCTGGCGGGGCGCTGCTCTAGATAAATTTCGCCCCGGTATTCCAGTAGTAACAGGGTGGCGCTGCGCACCGGTTTTTCCTTGCGCGGTTTTTTGCCGGGGTAATCCTGCGGATTGCCTTGGGCGTGGGCCACACAGGATTTCTTTAACGGGCACTCTTCACAGCGGGGTTTGCTGCGGGTGCACAGGGTGGCACCCAGATCCATCATCACCTGGGTGTAATCGTTAACGCGTTTGTCCGGGGTGTAGGTCTCGGCCAGCTCCCACAATTGATTGGCCACGGCGCTCTGCCCCGGCCAGCCTTCCACGGCGTGGAAGCGCGCCAGTACCCGTTTTACGTTGCCATCCAGAATCGGTGCCCTGAGCCCCATGCTGATACTGGCGATGGCGCCGGCGGTGGAGCGGCCAATGCCGCTCAGTTCGGTGAGCGCCTCTACATCCCGTGGAAATTCCCCACCGTGTTCCTGCAACACCGTCTGTGCACATTTATGTAAATTGCGCGCACGGGCGTAATAACCGAGGCCGCTCCAGTGGGCTAGGACCTTATCCAGCGGTGTGGTGGCGAGGCTCTCCAGGGTGGGAAAGCTCTGCATAAAGCGCTCGAAGTAGGGGATCACCGCGCTGACCTGGGTCTGCTGCAGCATGATCTCGGAAACCCACACGCGATAGGGATTGATATTCTGCTGCCAGGGCAGGTCCTTGCGCCCGTGTTTGTCGAACCATTTGAGAGCGGCGTTTTGGAACTGCTTTGGGGTCATGGAGATACTGCGGGCTGGAGTTTGTGATGGAAACCTTGGGGCCGTGCACGAGTTAACCTCGGTGCACTTTGCCTGGGTCTTAGCGACGGAAGAGATTTTTCATGGTTTCTCTCAATTCGTCGACCTTTTCTTCAGCCTAATCGCCATATTTTTTCGGTGAGCGCAGGCCTTGCCGTTCATCTTATCTAGTTCAGGTCTAGCTCAGTCTGAGCAGCACCGTGACAATCTCCCCTTAACGATCAGACCTGTATGCCCTCTTCCGGCACATAGAAATAGCCGACAAAGCGATAATTGGTGGCAGCCATACCATAGTTATGGTTTGCGGTCTCTAGCTGCTTGGGCAGAATCACAAAACCGGGCCCGTAGTTTTTCACCCGGTGAGCGCCGGGTTTGTGAGTCCAGTAGCCGGTTTCCGGGTCCCGCCGGTACCAGTGGTGATCGGTTGTGGACTTATACAGGGCAACACAGTAATAACCTTTGGTGAAAGGCGGGGGATCATTTGCTGGGGCGTTGGCTACATAAGCCATACCATCGCGCTTGGCGCCCTCAATCAGGCGGTCATTGTCCAAGCCCGCGTCATAACCGGAGTAGGAGCCGGGATCAGGCTTGCCCTTGTGGGGCTCCTCGCAGTTTGCGGCCCAGGCATAGCAGTTCACATGGTGGTTACCCCAGGCCTCCTCTGCAGGTGTGTTTTTTGCAGCGCTAGTCACCAGCTTGGTGATCACCTGCTTGGACTGATTGTCTCGATTCCGTTCCAGTAATGGCATTTGTTATTCCTGTTATTTGACCAATTAACCCCATAGAGTTTGAACGAATTTTGGGAAAAGAAAGTGCAGGTAATAAGGAAATTGTCGTGCGATGAGAAAAAGCTCAACTGGTGTAAAAAATAGCTTGAGTGATCTCGGCGCACTCGATGGCCACCCCCACACATAAGCTAAGGACCGCACTAAGTCATTCGCAATAACACCGCCTTTTGAGCGGATTATTCGAATTTTCTTTATCTGGTTATTTTTCGCTCTTGTACTTAGGGCAGTATTTTTACAACTGCTTTGGAGTTACGGCAAGGATTGCGCAACTGAACAGCGTGGGTGACTGGGGGGAGTTGCGCACCGGGCGGAACCCGGTGCGGCTTACATTAACGGCCGAAAAGATTTTTCAGTTTGTCTTTCAGCTCGTCGACTTTTTCTTCTACCTTATCGCCATATTTTTTCTTGGCTTTGTATTTCAGCTCCTCGCGCACCAAGTCATCGAGGCGGCGGCTGTCGGGTTTACAGGTTGTTGGGCCCACATCGTCGAAGTCGGCTTTGCAGCGCAGGGGCAGCGGGCGGTTGCGCCAGCGTTTGTTCTTGACGGTGCAGCCATCGGCGGAGGTGCTCTCACCCACTAGAGCGAGGCCGAGGGCGAAGTCGAAGTCCTGTTTCTTCAGGTCCACCTCGCCGTCGCCGGTCATGGCGATATTCTCGATGCCGGCGAGAATTTCGGTCACTTTTACTTCGTCACCTTTCACCGCGATGGTGGCGCGCACATCTTGCAGATCGGTCTGGGCGGGCCAGTTTCTCTCCGGCAGCGGAGTATTCTCGGCGTAGCTGAACAGCTGGCACATGCTCTTCTCCAGATTGAAGGGCGCTATGGATAGCTCCTTGCTGGAGACATTGACGGCGGCGCGCAGGTTTTGTTGCAGGTCCGTGGAGGTCTTGCCTTTGGTCTGTCCGTCCCAGTTGACGCTGGCTTCGCCGGCTATCTGCACTTTTTCACTGGGGAACAACGCTTTCTGTACCTTGCCGATATCCACACCGACCAGGCCGCCGCGCACCTGGCCCTCTGCGGTTTGGGCGCGGGCGTTGAACTGGCCGTTGCTATTGAGCTGGCCGCCGTAGAGGTCGGCACTGAGTTTTTGCAGCTGGTAGAGGCCGTTATCTACGGTGAGTTGGATTTCCGGGCTGTCCAGTTGCAGGCCGGCAGCCTGTAGCTGGTCTAGGGCCAGACTGATATTGGCGTTAAAGCCACGCAGGTCGCTGAGAGGCAGGGGTTCGGCGGGTAGCTGCTCACCGGCTTTGGGCTTGGATTTCTTTTCCGTCTGCTGGGCGCTCAGGGTCTCCGCGGAAGTCGGAGTCTGGGTAGACTCCTCACTCTGTGCGGTGGCTTCGGTAGAGGGGGCCTTCGTTGCTGGTTCCCCGCTTGTTTGCTCGCCAGTCTTCTCGTTCTTCTCTTCTGCCGGTGGCAGATAGTTATCCAGGTTGAAGGCGCCGCCGCGCAGGCTCAGGTCGAGCCCCGGCATCTCTGCATTGCGCACTTGGGCGTTACCGTTAAAGGTGGTGCCGTCGAGCTTTAATTGCAGTGGTGTCAGGTTGAGTTTTTGTTCGGTGCCTTCGATGCTGGCTTCGATATTCAGCTTTTGAAGTGCGGCGCTGTCGCGAGTCACGACTTCACTGCCGGTCAGTTCCAGCCAGGGGCGCAGAGGATCGACGCTGGCGTTTAGGTTCATCTGCACGCGCCAGGGTTGGTTGCCGTTGTCGCGGCGCACATAGCCGCGCAGGTGCATGGTGGCCTGGGCGTTGTTATCGGAAGTGAGCACCAGCTGCAGAGGTTGCAGGCGCAGGCCGTTGAGGCCTTCGTCCAGGGCCAGGGTACTGTCCATTTTAAGTTTCAGTGGGTAGCGTAAGTCGCTGCCCGTCACACTGGCATCGGCGCTGAGTTGACCCGGTTCGCCGCCGGGCACCAGGTTGTCGGCGCTGATATTCAGGTTTTCCACTTTATAGGCTTTGCCCGTGCGGGCGTCGCTGTAGGAGAGCAAGCCCTTTTCAATGCGCAGCTTGTTTAGGCTGAGCTCAACCTGTTGCTCGGCCGGTGTCTCTGTTTCCTTGGGGATCTCAAGCTTGGGCGGCTGTTTTTTCTGCGCTTCCAGTGCCTCACTGATCAATTCCCAGTTGCCGCGCCCCTCTTTGTCCACCGTGAGTTCGATCTGCGGTGCCACCAGCACGATTTCCTCGGCTTCCACCCGGCGTTGCAGCAGCGGCTTGAGGGCGACACCCACAGCAATTTTATCGGCGCGCACCAGGGTTTCTTTGGGCAGCTGTAATGGCGCCATGGTGACATCGTTTAATTGCAGCCCTACCTGTGGCCACAGTTGCCAACCAATATCGCCCTGCAGTTGCAGAGAGATTCCCTGCTTGGCGGC
Organism: Microbulbifer sp. CnH-101-G; assembly: GCF_052466775.1. Taxonomy (NCBI): domain Bacteria; kingdom Pseudomonadati; phylum Pseudomonadota; class Gammaproteobacteria; order Cellvibrionales; family Microbulbiferaceae; genus Microbulbifer; species Microbulbifer sp. CnH-101-G. The sequence continues at coordinate 3,747,949 of NZ_CP174292.1, read as the reverse complement.
GAGTTTTTCCAGTTGCGGCTTGTATTGATTGATGTCGAGGCCGGCCAATAGCCAGGCGACAGCGCCGGCGAGCAGCAGGAAAACGACCAATAGAGCGATAAGTGTGCGCTTGATCCAGGCCATGGAGAGGATTGTCCCTGTGTTTTTTTGAAGGTACGTCGAGCGTGTAGTAATACCTCAGACGCCGCGGTGGGGGTTGATGTTCCCACAGGTTGTCACCGAGAGCCTATCCGGCAAGTGTAGGAGATGCAGCCCCGCGGAGCTGGGCGCGCCGCGGGGCCATTGAAGCAGTTGTGGCTTAGAAAATAAACCGCACGCCGGCTTCGATACTGCGGCCTGGCGCCGGAGCATAGTCGCGCAGCAGGGAGGTGGAGTTGCGAATTTCTTCGTCGAGCAGGTTGCGGGCGCTGGCGAAGAGCACGGCGTCGCTGCTGCCGATCTTGAGGTTGTACTCGGCGCTCAGGTCCATGCGGGTGTAACCATCGGTGGGTTCTTCATAGGCGCCGGCGCGATCCTGGTCCGCCGCCTTTACAGTGCGCCATTCCCAGCCCCACTGGTCGTACTCGGCCCCCAAGGCTAGGCCAATACGCAGCGGCGGCATACGCGGTACATCGGAGCTTTCGCCGGCGATGGCATCATCAAAGCTGGCGCGCACTATATCGCCAAACAAGGTGACATAGTGGCCTCCCTGTAAGGGGAAGGTCACCGAGGCCTCGGCACCGTAGAAAGTTGCATCGCGGTTGGCATAGGCATAGACCGGCAGCTCCTCTTCCTCACCGCCGGTGTTTTGCGCGTAGATATAGTCACCGATCTGGTTGTAGAACACACTGGCCTCAATGCGCGCCGCGTGCCAGCCGCTGGCGGCTTCGTTGTGGTGGTGATAGCCCAGTTCCAGGTTAACGCCGCTCTCTTTGTCCAGCGTATTGTTACCCAGGAGGTAGCGGGATTCCGCCAGGTGGGCGCCATCGGCAAACAGCTCTTCTGCCACGGGGGCGCGCTCGGAGTGGGTAGCGCCGAAGCTGATATGCTGGTGCTCGGCGAGGAAGTACTGCAGTGTGGCGCTGGCGCCGACCAGGTTGAAATCGCGGTCTTTGTCGATTTCCGGGTCTATCTCCACCCGCTCCAGGCGTGCGCCCAGATCCAGGTGCCAGTCGCCCCACTCGCGCTCTTTCATGGTGAAAAAGCCGGCACTGCGGGTACGTGAGGGCTGGATAAAGGCTTCGTCGCCAGCTGCGGCAAAGTCTTTGTCGGTCAATTGCAGGCCGTAGGCACCGCGCCAGCTGTTGCCGGCATCGTGGGTTATTTCGATTCGGCTCTCCCAGGCCTCATTGGTGAAGCGGGTGCCCGGATTGCCGGCATCCAGCTCCACATGCTCGTAATCGTTGTAGCCGATGCGCAGGCTCAATTTGTCCCAATAATCGCCGTCGAAGCGGTGCTCACCTTTCAGGTCATAGCGGGTTTGCACCAGGTCGATACGTACCGCATCGATCTCACCGGCCTCGGCGTGCTCTTCGTGTTCATCATGGTCATGTTCATCGTGATCGTCGTGGTCTTCACCCGCATGTTCCTCATCATCATGGTGATGCTCATGGGTGCCCAGGGGGATGCCGTAGTTGTTTTCCAGCCGGTTTACGGAGAAGCCGATAAAGCCGCTGTCGCTGATCCAGGAAACCCCACCGCTATAGCTGTGGGCGCGGGCACTGGTGTTGCCTACGAAGCCATCGGTGTTGAACGCCTCCTCGTGCTCGCCTTCTTCGTCGGCGTGCTCTTCATGATCATGGTGTTCTTCATGTTCACCGTGCTCAACGATAGCGAGGCCCGGGATTTCGGTATTGTCATTTTCCCGGTAGACACCGTCCACATACCAGGCCAGCTGCCCGGCGCCACCGGTGAAGCGAAATACCGAGGCATCCTGGTTGTCGGCGCTGTTGTGGCGCAGCTCTACCGCGCCTTCCACTTTCTCGGGCACGGCGGTGGGAATGCGTCCGTCGGTAATATTCACCACACCGCCCACGGCACCGCTGCCGTAACGCAGGGCGGCGGGGCCGCGCAGTATCTCAATGCGCTCGGCCAATAGGGGTTCGATGCTGGCGGCGTGATCGGCGCTGGTGTTGGAAGCGTCGGATACATCCAGGTTGTCACTGAGGATTTTTACCCGATTGGCACTTTGGCCGCGGATAACCGGCAGGCCCACGCCACTGCCGAAAGAGGCATTGGCCACACCGGGCTGGTCTTGCAGAGTCTGGCCCAGGGTCGCGGCTGCGGATTTGCGCAGTGCGTCGCCGGAGAGAATGGAAACCGGTGCCGCTACGGCATCGGCGGGTTTATCCAGCGGCGAAACGGTGACATTCACCTCTTCCAGTGCCGGGTTGTTTTCAGCAGCGTAAATAGCGGGCGCAGCCAGGCTGGCAATGGCCAGGGCCAAGGTATTGAACTTGGTCATTTGTTTTTTATGTCCTGTCACAGGCGGATGCTGCCTAACGCGCACATGCGCGGGCATCCACAAAATAAATTGTTGGTTTTTTTAGGGTTAGCTGAGAGACAGGGACAGGGACAGGGGAGGGGCGCGCGCGCTCTGGCGCTCCGGCTGGCGATCGCGCGCTGCTAGCGCAGAGGGCCGGTTGTAGTGACTTTGGGGCTCAGCCTGAACGAGCGGTGGCTCGCTGCCGAGTGCTGCAGGCGAATGCATGCAGCACAGGTCACACAGTTCCACCTGGCTGTTACCGAGATGGAAGTGCTCCGCCCACAGCGGCTGAGCTGCTACTAATGCGAGTAGCAGGAACAGGCTGGCCCAGTAATGGGATTTTCGGCGCTTTAAGGTAACCATACCGCGCATGATATGTGCTTGTGGTTACGAATCAAGTTTCATCTGACACTAGCGAACCACAGAAGGCATCATTCATCTTATAATCTGCGCCCTCTGTCTTATTGCTCATAAAAGGAACGCTTTCGATGCGCAAGGCTAGCGTCACCCGCGACACACTGGAAACCAAGATTCAAGTCAGCGTCAATCTGGACGGCCAGGGGCACGGCCAGTTTGCCACCGGCGTTCCTTTTCTCGAGCATATGCTCGATCAAATTGCCCGACACGGCATGATCGACATGGATATTCGCTGCGATGGCGATATCCATATTGACGACCACCATACGGTGGAAGATATCGGTATTACCCTCGGCAAGGCCATTACTCAAGCTCTGGGGGACAAGAAGGGCATGACCCGTTACGGCCACAGCTATGTGCCCCTGGACGAGGCGCTCTCCCGCGTGGTGATCGATTTCTCCGGTCGCCCCGGTCTGGTGATGGATGTGCCCTTTACCCAGAAACGCATCGGCAATTTCGATACCGAGCTGTTCTATGAATTCTTCCAGGGCTTCGTCAACCACGCCCTGGTGACCGTGCACATAGATTGCCTGCGCGGCCACAACGCCCACCATCAGGTGGAGACCGTATTCAAGGCCTTCGGCCGCGCCTTGCGTATGGCGCTCACCCTGGACCCGCGTATGGCCGGCACCATGCCCTCTACTAAGGGGGTGTTGTGATGGGCCGGATCGCGGTTCTCGATTACGGTATGGGTAACCTGCACTCGGTTGCCAGTGCCCTGGATAAGGTGGCGCCGGAAGCCGAGGTGGTGCTGGCGCAAACTCCGCAGCAGGCCCAGGGGGCCGAGCGCTTATTAGTGCCGGGTGTGGGCGCTATTCGCGACTGTATGGCGGGCTTTGTTGAAGCGGGTTTTGCCCCGTTGTTGAAGGACGCTATTGCGGCGGGTACACCGGTGTTGGGTATTTGCGTGGGTATGCAGATCATGATGCGCCACAGCGAGGAGAATAACGGCATCGACTGCCTGGATATCTTCCCGCAACCGGTGAAGTTTTTTGGCAACGACCTGCCGTTGGCAGCCACCGGCGAGCGCTTAAAAGTGCCGCATATGGGCTGGAACCAAGTACAGCAAACCCGTGGGCACCCGCTGTGGGCCGGCATTGCCGATGGCAGCCGTTTCTACTTTGTGCACAGTTACTATGTACCGGCTGAAGACAACGGGGATCTGGCTGGGCGCACCGATTACGGTGTGCCTCTGGCGGCTGCGGTGGCACGGGAAAATATCTTCGCCACCCAGTTCCACCCTGAGAAGAGCGCCGATACCGGCCTGCAACTTTTAAAGAACTTTGTCAGTTGGAATGGCCGGGCCTGAGCCCCGCCGACGATTCCTGACTTCGATAACCACCGCCGACGAAAGGCAGAGCATGATTGTAATTCCCGCTATCGACTTGAAAGACGGCCAGTGCGTGCGCCTGCGCCAGGGCGAAATGGACGACGCCACCGTATTCTCCGACGACCCACTGGCGACCGCCCAGCACTGGGTGAATGAGGGGGCCAAGCGCCTGCACCTGGTAGATCTGAATGGTGCCTTTGCCGGCAACCCGGTCAATGGTGAAGCGGTCACGGCCATCGCCAAACAGTTTCCCAATTTACCGGTGCAGATCGGCGGCGGCATCCGCGATTTGCACACCATCGAACGCTACCTGGATGCTGGGGTGCAATGGGCCATTATCGGCACCGCCGCGGTGAAGCAGCCGAAGCTGGTCGAGGAGGCCTGTCGCGAATTCGAGGGGCAGATCATCGTTGGACTCGACGCCAAAGATGGGCTGGTCGCTACCGAGGGCTGGGCCGAAGTGTCTGAGCTGAAAGCTACCGAGTTGGCCAAGCGTTTTGCAGATTGCGGCGTCAGCTCCATTGTGTACACCGATATCGCCCGCGACGGCATGATGCAGGGCGTGAATATCGAAGCCACCCTGGAATTGGCCCGAGCGGTACAGGTGCCGATAATCGCCTCCGGTGGTGTCAGCAGCATTGAGGATATCGAGCAGCTGCTGGAAACCGGTGAAATTTACGGTGCGATTACCGGCCGGGCTATTTACGAGGACAAGCTGGACCTGCGCGCGGCGCAGCAGCTCTGCGATCAACGGAGCAAGTAATGGCACTGGCGAAACGTATTATTCCCTGCCTCGATGTCGATGCCGGACGCGTGGTGAAGGGTGTCAATTTTGTCGATATCCGCGATGCCGGAGACCCGGTAGAAGTCGCCCGCCGCTATAACGAGGCGGGTGCGGATGAAGTCACATTCCTGGATATCACCGCCACCCACGAGCAGCGCGACACCATACTGCACACCGTGGAAAAGATGGCCCACGAAGTGTTTATTCCTCTCACCGTGGGCGGTGGTGTACGCACCCTGATGGATATTCGCAACCTATTGAATGCCGGTGCCGACAAGACCGCGATCAACTCCGCAGCGGTGAAAAACCCCGAGTTTGTGCGCGAGGCTGCCGAGCGCTTCGGCAGCCAGTGCATCGTAGTGGCGATTGACGCCAAGCAGGTGGGGGAGAACCGCTGGGAAATCTTTACCCACGGCGGGCGTCAGCCCACCGGCATAGATGCTGTAGCCTGGGCGAGACAGATGGCGGAGTACGGAGCCGGAGAAATACTGCTCACCAGTATGGACCGGGATGGCACCAAAAATGGTTTCGACCTGGCCCTGACTCGCGCAGTTAGCGAGGCGGTGCCGGTGCCGGTGATCGCCTCCGGTGGCGTCGGTAACCTGCAACACCTGGCCGAAGGGGTTTTACAGGGGGGCGCCGATGCGGTGCTGGCGGCCAGTATCTTCCACTTCGGCGAGTACAGCATCGCCGAAGCCAAGGCCTTTATGCAGGAAGCGGGAATAGAGATGCGCCTCTAGTCTCATGGACTGACGCTTGAAATGGACTGACGCTTGATAGAAGGGCGGGGCGTTTTAGCCGGGGTGGCTGCAGCCAGAGTGGTTGCGCTGGCGGCGGGCCGGAGCCCGCCGCGCGCCGTTACTACTGTTCATCTGCGCGCGCAAAGCGTTCGTGCAGACCCCGGTCCCTGTGAGCGTAGAGATTCAGCCCTTTAAGTACATTGAGTGCTTCGAAGATCTGGTTGTCGCGATCCATCCAGTTGTCGCGCTCCCCCTCTTCCCGTTCTCGAGCGCGGTCTTCCGAGGTGCGATCGGCACCACCGTTACCATTGTTCAAATGTCCGGCCAGATCTGCCTCGGTGGGGCGCTGCATGTCTTTCAGGCGGGTGACCTTGGCGCGTTCCACAACGATGTCTGGCGTGATGCCCTGGGCCTGGATGGAGCGGCCATTGGGGGTGAAGTAGAGTGCGGTGGTGAGCTTGATGGCGCGCTCGTTATTGATGGGGATGACCGTCTGTACCGAGCCCTTGCCGAAACTGTCGGTCCCCATCACCACGGCGCGGCGGTGATCCTGCAGGGCGCCGGCGACAATTTCCGCTGCCGAGGCGGAGCCGGCATTGATCAGTACCACCAGCGGGGCGCCCTCGGTCAAGTCGCCGGGTTCGGCGGAATAGCTCAGGTTGGCGGCCTCATTGCGGCCTTCGGTGTAAACCACTAACCCTTCTTCAAGAAAGGCGTCGGCCACTTCCACCGAGGACTGCAGCACACCACCGGGGTTGTTGCGCAGGTCGATAATCAGGCCCTTGAGAGTGCCTTTCTTCTGAAGTTTGATCAGCTCTTCCGCCACATCGGCGCCGGTATCCAGCTGAAACTGGCTGATGCGCAGATAGCCGTAGCCTTCGTCGAGCACTTTGCTGCGCACACTGCGCACGCGCACGGTGTCGCGCTTGAGGGTGACATCGAAGGGTGCCTTGTGGCCCTTGCGGGCGATGGTGAGGGTGACGCTGCTGCCCTTGGGCCCACGCATCCACTCCACCGCCTCATCGAGGCCGACCCCTTTCGTTGATTTGCCCGACAGTCGCAGTATCACATCGCCCGCCTTGAGGCCCGCGCGGGAGGCTGGGGTGTCATCCATGGGGGTGATAACGGTGATGCGGTTGTCTTCGATGCCCACCTCAATCCCGAGGCCAGCAAACTCACCGGTGGTGTTGGCCTGCAGGTCGTCGAAGGAGCGGCGGTCCAGGTAGGAGGAGTGGGGATCGAGGCCCTGCAGCATGCCTTTGATGGCGTATTCCAGCAGGGTGCGGTCGTCCACTTCTTCCACGTAACCCTGGCGAATCTGCTCGAACACTTTGGCGAAGCTACGCAGATCTTCGAGGGGGAGGCGCCCGCTATTTACGGTGGTGGCATCGGGTTGCTGGCCACCTTCGCTGAAACCCATCAATGGCAGGGTTGTGAGGGCGGCGGCTCCGAGAAATGTGGTGAGCGCCTTAGAGATGGACATATTGTTGTGACCTCTGCCTTATTTCTTCGCTGCTTTGCGAAAGTGTAGACCGCAGAGATTGGCAGGGATTCTAATGCGCCGCCAAATTCTACTGTGCCAGAAGCTTAGTCGCGAAAAGCCGAACTCCCTTACAGCGGCTCTGAGTACTGGCGCACGGGTACGGCGCCAGAATAGAAAAACCGGTAAAAAGCAGTTGGAAAAGGCGGGGTTCGGTCAGCCACGACACCAGGCGGTGGGATCCTGGGCTTGGCCGCGATGGCGTATTTCAAAATAGAGGCCGCTGTGCGCGATGCCACCGCTGTTGCCGACCCGCGCGATGGTATCGCCGCTCTCCACCCATTCGCCAATATCGCGGGTGAGGGATTGGTTGTGGGCGTAGAGGCTCATATATCCGTCGCCGTGATCGAGAATCACCAGCATGCCGTGACCGCGCAGGTAATCGGAAAAAACGACGCGCCCGCGGTGTATCGCGCGCACGGGCTCTCCCTCGTTGGCGCGGATAGTCACTCCCTTCCAGGTAATCCCATTGGCGCGGCGCTGCCCATAGGCATTGGCGCGGCGGCCCTGAACTGGCCACTGCAATCTGCCCCGCTGCTTCGCGAAGGGCTTGTGTTGGTCCGGGTTGACCAGTGTGGCAATAGCCCGGCCCACCTCATCAATCAAAGTCTGCAGGCGTTTGCGGTCACCCTGCAGCTGCTTGAGTTCGCCACCGCCATTGGCGAGCCGCGCTGCCAGTTTCTCCAGGGTGCGTTTGCGCACCTGCTGCGCGCTGCGCAGTTTGTCCTGGCGCTCCTGCAGCTGGGCCCGCTCCGCCTGCAGACTGTTGCGCTCGCGCTCGATCGAGGTGGAAACCGTTTCCAGCGAGGCGAGGGTTTGCAGGTAGTTGTCGATAACGCGGCTGCGTTTTTGGAGGAAGTAATCGTGGTAGCGAAGTTGGCGGGCGATGTTCTGTGGATTTTGTTGGTTGAGAAGGAGCTTGATCTGTTCTTGTCGGCCCAGTCGGTAAGCGGCGGCGATCTCCTGTTCGACCCGCCGCTGCATACTTCGTCGCGCCTCTTGCAGCTGATTCTGCTCCTCTTGCAGTTCTCGCAGTTTATCCGTGCGGCTGCGCATATCCCGTCTGATCTGGTCTATGCGTCGGTGCAGCCCGGAGATGTCTTTCTCGTTCTCTTCCAGATCCTTGAGCAGCTGGTCGCGCTGGCCACGCACCTGATTGAGTTCCTGTTGTAGGGATTCAATACGTTGCTTGATTTCTGTGAGGCGCGCCTGCTGGTCCGCTTCCGCCTGACTCCAGGCGGGCAGTGACAGCAGGGCGATCAGGAAGAGTACGAGAGTTTTCATCAGTCCATTTTTACCAAGCTGTGGCCGGTCATTTCCGCCGGCTGTGGCAGATCCATCAACGCTAACATGGTTGGCGCCACATCCGCCAGACTGCCTCCGTCACACATTTGCACATTGCGCTCGCCGATGTATACAAAAGGTACCGGCAGGGTGGAGTGTTGTGTGCTGACCTGGCCGGAACTGGTATCGAACATCTCCTCCACATTGCCGTGGTCGGCGGTGATCAGCACTTCGCCACCGGCAGCCAGGGCTGCGTCCACGACGCGCTCTACACACTGGTCCAGGGCTTCCACGGCTTTTACCGCGGCTTCGAAGACACCGGTGTGGCCGACCATGTCGCCGTTGGCGTAGTTACAAATAATCGCGTCGTACTCGCCGCTATTAATCGCCGCGACCAGCTTGTCGGTCACTTCCGGCGCGTTCATTTCCGGTTGCAGGTCGTAGGTGGCTACGTCTGGGGATTTGATTAGCTCGCGGGTTTCCCCTTGATAGGGCTCTTCGCGGCCGCCGCTGAAGAAGAAAGTCACGTGGGCATATTTTTCGGTTTCGGCGATGCGCAGCTGGGTCTTACCCTGGGCAGACAGGTATTCACCGAGGGAATTCACCAGGTTTTCCGGGGGGAAGGCGCAGCTGGCGTGGATATCGGCGGCGTATTCGGTAGTCATGACAAAGTCTGCCAGCTTGGGCTGGGCTTTGCGCTCGAAGCCGCTGAAGTCCGCTTCGGTAAAGGCGCGGGTCAGCTGGCGCGCGCGATCCGGGCGGAAGTTCATAAAGATCAGTGCATCGCCATCTTTGATGGGAGCGGGTTCGCCGATTACTGTCGGCGCGACAAATTCGTCGTTTTCTCCGCGCTCGTAGGCGGCAGCCAATCCCGCCAGGGCGTCAGTGGCTTTGTGTTCTGCGGTACCGAGGGTCAGCATATCGTAGACAGATTCAGTGCGATCCCAGCGTTGGTCGCGGTCCATAGCGAAGTAGCGGCCAGCCAAAGTGGCCATATGGGCATTGCCGACGGAATCGCAGACCTGCATCAGGCGCGCGATAGAGGGCTCGGCACTGCGCGGGGGTGTGTCACGGCCATCAAGGAAGGCGTGTACGTAGATGGCGCGGGCTCCGCGCTGTGCCGCCAGGGTCACCATGGCGACGATATGATCTTCGTGGCTGTGTACTCCGCCCTCGGACAGCAGTCCCATAATATGAACCGCACCGTTCTTGGTGATGGCCTTATCCACAGCAGCGGTGTAGGCGGGATTGCGGAAGAAATCGCCGTCTTTAATAGCCTTATTGATACGGGTGAAATTCTGGTAAACCACGCGCCCGGCTCCCAGGGTCATGTGTCCCACCTCGGAGTTGCCCATCTGCCCTTCGGGTAGGCCCACCGCCATGCCGGAGGTCTGGATCAGGGTCTTGGGGCGGGTTGCCCAGATGTTGTCCCACACCGGAGACTTTGCGGCGCGAATCGCGTTGTACTCGGCATTGTCGCTGTGGCCGAAGCCGTCCAGAATCAGCAGGACCAAGGGGCGTTTGTGCGGGGCTTGCGAAGCGGCCATAGCGACGGGTTTCCTCTATCGGGTGGTTTGGGTTGCGGACGCGGATTTTAACCCGTTCGGCCATCGTTTAACCATGTCGAATAGCGTTGGATGGGTCCATTAGCGTCTTTAAGGGTACCGCCGGGGTATGATTTTGCTGGTTAGAAATTCGCCACAATCGTGTATACTCCCGCCAGCTTTGGCGCAACTGCGTCGTAACGATAACCACTATGGATTTTGGGGGCGGAGTGGATTTTTTCGTCTTTTTGAGTGAGCAGTGGCTGCTGGTCGGCCTGCTCGTGGCACTGCTTTATGCGCTGGTTCTGAGCGAGCGCTACAAGGCGGGTGTGCCGGTTTCCCTGCACGAAGTGACCCGGCTGATCAACAGCGATGGGGCCAAGGTATTGGATGTGCGCGACCGCAGCGAGTTTACCGCTGGGCATATCGTCGATGCTTTGCATATTCCCCACGGGGAAGTGGCCGAGCGCATCGCCGAGCTGGAACCTTTCAAAGATAAGGTGGTGATTGTCGCCGATAAAATGGGGCAGCACGCTGGGCCTGCGGGTCGCCTGCTCAAGCAGAAGGGCTTCCAGGTGCGCCGCCTGCAGGGCGGTATGAGTGAGTGGAGCAACCAGAACCTGCCTCTAGTAAAGGGCAAGGGCTAGCTAAACCTTTTAATTGACGGCCTCAGGCGGAGTTTTGTAATGCAGGAAGTAGTCATCTATACCACGCGCTTTTGCCCCTTTTGTATTCGCGCTAAGTTGCTGCTCGATAACAAGGGTGTGGAATATCGCGAGATCGCGGTGGATAACGATCCTGAACTGCGTGCGCAGATGGCGGAAAAAGCCGGTCGACGCACGGTGCCACAGATCTGGGTGGGTGAGTACCACGTAGGTGGCTGTGATGAGCTGATGGCCCATGAGCGTGCGGGCAAGCTCGATAAATTGCTGAAAGCGGCTGGCTGATAAAGGTTGACGCCGCGTGCCTCACGCGGCTTTGGATATTTGCTATTAATCCGGTCCGGGCCTTGAAACGGTATTTGCAGGCCCCCATCTGAAGGCTCATACAAGGAGTCTTTCTCACGGAAGGCATCAATAAACTTTTTATAAAAACAGGCAGTAACATGGCTGAAGAATTAAACGGCGCGGCAAACGCAGAGGCTCCACAAGTACAATTCGCGATGCAGCGCATCTACCTGAAGGACCTCTCCTTCGAGACCCCCATGGGTGTCGAGGTTTTCAAAAAACAGTGGAAGCCCCAAGTAAACCAGGAGCTGAACACCAAGACCGCCAAGGTTGACGAAGACCTGTACGAAGTGGCGCTGACGCTCACCATCACCGTGAAGCTGGAAGAAGACACCGCTTTCCTGGTGGAAGTGAAGCAGGCCGGCCTGTTCGGTATCAAGGGTCTGGAAGGTCAGCAGCTGGCCCAGGCTTTGAATACTGCCTGCCCACAGATTCTGTTCCCCTATGCTCGCGAAGTGATCGACAATGCCGTTGTTAAAGGTTCCTTCCCGGCTTTGATGCTGCCGCCGGTCAACTTCGACGCCCTGTTTGCTCAAGCCCTGAATCAGGCGCAGCAGCAAGCCGAAGGCGCCCAGGCTAAAGCGGACGCATAATCCCGCCAGCTTGTGAAAAAGGTCCCATCAGGGGCCTTTTTTTATATCTGTTATTTGTGCACCTTGGGGGCTCAGTAGAAATAAAATCCGATGGTTTCGAGACTTAGCCGGGGGCTGACTATGCAATGGGATTTACCCAATCCTTTTATCCACAAGGTAAAGGTGGGGATTGAGCATGTGGATGGTTTACACCACGCCAATAACGCCGAGTATGTGCGCTGGTGCGAAGCTGCTGCCTGGGCCCACAGTGCCGCACTGGGCCTGGATGTCATAAATTACCAGGATCTCGATCGGGGAATGGCCATTCGTCACGGGCAGTATGACTATATACTGGCGGCGAAAGAGGGGGATGAACTGGTATTCGGTACCTGGCTCACAGAGGTGGACGGGCGCCTGAATATGACCCGCCACTTTCAAGTCTTTCGCGCCGCCGATGGAGCATTGGTATTGCGGGCCCAGTGGCGGTTGGTATGCATCGAGCTTTCCAGTGGTAGACCGAGGCGCATGCCGGCGATCTTCAAGGAAATCTACAGTCCGGCAGTGACTGCCCCGGAGGCTGAAAACAATGAGTGAAGAGTTTGTAACCCTGACAGAAAACACAGGGGCGCTTAAGGACAAGACCATCTTTATCACCGGCGCCAGCCGCGGCATTGGCCGCGCCATAGCGCTCAAATGCGCGGCGGACGGCGCTAATATTGTGATCGCCGCCAAGTCCGCAGAGCCCCACCCGAAGTTACCCGGCACCATCTTTTCTGTGGCACAGGAAGTAGAGAGTGCCGGCGGCAAGGCCCTGGCCCTGCAGGTGGATGTGCGCGATGAGCAGCGGGTCGAAGAAGCGATGGCGCAGGCGGCGGACAAGTTCGGCGGTATCGATATGGTGATCAATAACGCCGGCGCGATTAATCTGACTAATGTGGAGTCCACCCCGCCTAAGCGCTATGACCTGATGCTGAACATCAATAGCCGCGCAGTGTATTTGACCGCGCACCTGGCGATTCCCTACCTGAAAAAGTCGGATAACGCCCATATCCTCAGCCTGTGCCCCCCGCTCAATCTGCAGCCCAAATGGTTGGGGCCCTTCGCGCCTTACGCGCTGTCCAAATTTGGTATGACCATCCTAAGCCTGGGATTGGCGGAGGAGTTGCGCGAGGCGGGGATCGCCGTCAATACTCTGTGGCCGCGCACTCTGGTGGCTACTGCCGCCATTGAGTTTGCGGTGGGTAATCGCGAGATGTTCGAGCAGAGCCGCAAACCGGCGATTATGGCCGATGCCGCCTACGAAGTACTGGTCACAAAAGGGGCCGCTCTGAGCGGGTGCCAGCTGATCGATGAGGAACTTCTGGTGGAACGCGGGGTAAAAGATTTTACCGACTATGCCCATAACCCCGATAATGCGGGGAATCTGACCAAGGATTTATTTTTGGACTGACGCTGGCGGGGGGTATTTCATGAGCAGCGACAGCAAGTTATTTAAAGACGCTCTCGGTGAACTGGGAGACGTCAAACCGCTAGTGCAGGAGCGCCGTGTAACCCTGCGAAAGGAAAGCGAGCCTTCCGAGCGTATCTTGCGTGAGCGTCGTGCCGCTGCGACTCGTTTAAGCGAGCGCGAAATGAACCCCCTTTCCGGTGAATATATCGAGCTGGTGGCGCCCTGGGACCCCATCGAGTTCAAGCGCGACGGGGTGCAGAACGGGGTCTATCGCAATTTGCGCCTGGGCAAGTACACGGTGGATGCGCGCCTCGACCTGCATCGTCACTCGGTGGAAATGGCGCGTAGCGCCGTTGTGGAGTTTGTGCGCGACTGTGTCGAGGCGGATGTGCGCTGTGCGCTAATCACCCACGGCAAGGGTGAGGGTCGCAAGCAGCCCGCCCTCTTGAAAAGCTGCATTAATCACTGGCTGCCGCAGTTGCATGAAGTATTGGCATTTCACAGTGCGCAGAAACAGCACGGTGGCATGGGGGCTACTTACCTATTACTACGCAAGAGTGAACGCAAGCGTCAGGAGAATCTGGAGAGGCATCAGCGGCGTTTTTGAGGTCCGCTATGTCATTTTTCTGTCATCTGTGAGAACTATGATGCGCGCCGAGGCTTTCCAATGCGATTGCGCATCTGACTCATCTTTTTGATTCTTCTTGATTGTGATATTGGCGACCCATTGGGTCGCCTTTTTTTATGGTTGTTCCAGTGGTAGCGATACCAGCGACTCAGCGCATAATCTCATCGACCCGGTTAAATTCGAGCCGTGTGGCTCTGTCGTTACTGCTTAGGATCAACTTGTCACCCACCACTTCGAGAAAGCGGGTTTTGCGCAGGGCTCTCAGATAATCGGCTTCCAGTTCATCACTGGGGCGTCCGTTTCCAACCCTGGAAATGACCGGTGATCTGGGCCAGGAGAGTTCTCCGCTGTTCTCAAGGGAGAAGCGCCCCAAATAGGGGTTGATGCCGCCATTACCGCGAACGTAGCCGAACCGATCACAGGTGAAGAACGGACGTTCGCGCCAGAACTTTTTCCACAGTAGCGTGTATTCGTAGTTGTTCTCGCCATCCTGCAGGTTCGACAGTATCCAGTCGTGCTCACAAGCGGACCAGGCCGGCTGCCGGAGTGGTTGGGGGGCCGGCTCATTAAAGGACATGCACCCGGAAAAAAACAGGCTCAATAGGGTTGGGACTACAAGCTGCAAGCGAAGGTGAGATCGCGGCATGATGTCGTTCTCATTGTTTTTGCGACATTTAATCGTAAAAGCTATCAGTGGTCTGTGGTGGTGTTCAAGATCCTGCCCTGACATATTCGATATAAATATCGCCGGAGGCATCGCGCAGGATTAAACGCTTCCCGCGGGACTTAGTAAATGCCTGGCGAGTTCCAGCAAGGGCGCGCAGGTAGGTGTTCTCCTGTTGTAGCAGATCCTCTGGACCGCCCATCTTGGTGGAAGCGAAGCTGGAGCTGTCCCACAGCATCAGGCCATTGTCGGTAACCTGTAGCTCGCCGCGGTAAGTGTTGATGCCACTGCGCCCCATCACATTGCCATCGAGGTTACACACGAAGGTAAAGTCTGCGGGCTTATGGATCGACACGGCGCCGCCATTAATGCGCAAACGCACCAACTGCCACTTCTTATTGCACACGGAGCTTGCCGTTCCCGCGCTCTGTACAACTCTGGCTTCTTCCACACTGTTCGATAGGCATCCGCCGATGACCAGCAGAGCCCCCATTAGCCACAGTTGCACCAACCTGCTCATCGGCGAGTTACTCCCTGACCCTTGCATCTACAAACTCGAACGGGCCTATCGACATAACCTGAAACCCGGTCTACGCAAAGCTTAGTCGCTGCCCCCTGTTAAGAGATGTCAGGCATGACAAGCTATGCTTCCCCTGTGAAAGAAGGCGCTATCCAGGCGCAAAGTAAGGCTAGGTGCGGCATGATCCGACGGACAAAAATAGTCGCTACGCTCGGCCCCTCGACCGATAAGGGGGACACCCTGCATCAGTTGATCGCCGCCGGGGTGAATATCGTGCGCTTGAATTTTTCTCACGGCGAAATTGAGGAGCATCGCCGCCGCGCCGAACAGGTGCGCGCAGAGGCCGCCCGCCAGGGCTGCCATATCGCCATACTGGGGGACCTGCAGGGTCCGAAAATCCGCGTGGGAAAATTCATCGATGGGGGTGTGCAGCTCACCGCTGGTGCCGAGTTTATTTTGGACCCCTCTTGGCCCAGGGAGCGGGGCAGCAGCGCCGGGGTATCGGTAGACTATGCCGAGCTGGCCGGGGATTGTCGCCCGGGGGATACGCTGCTTCTGGATGATGGGCGCCTCAGCCTGCTTATAAAGAAAATTGATGGCCATGTGGTTACCACTGAGGTGCAGGACGGGGGCTGGCTCTCCAATCGAAAAGGAATTAACAAGCGCGGGGGCGGCCTCACCGCGCCCGCACTAACGGATAAGGATCTGCGCGATATTCAGGTTGTTGCCGATCTGCAGTTGGATTATCTGGCGGTGTCTTTTCCCCGCGATGCGCAAGATATTCACCGGGCACGGGAGCTTCTGCAGCAGGCAGGGGGCAACAGCCAGATTGTCGCCAAGATTGAGCGGGCAGAGGCGATCTCGACCGATGAGCACCTGCAGGATCTGATTTTGGCGAGCGATGTGATCATGGTGGCACGCGGCGATCTGGCTGTGGAAATTGGCGATGCGGAATTAATGGGGGTGCAAAAACATTTAATCCGCTTTGCTCGCTACCTGAATCGCACAGTGATCACCGCAACCCAGATGATGGAGTCGATGATTTCCAGCCCTGTACCCACACGGGCGGAGGTGTGCGATGTCGCCAATGCAGTGCTGGATGGTACCGATGCGGTCATGCTATCGGCGGAAACCGCCAGTGGGGACTATCCGGTTGAGACAGTGCGCCATATGGCCGAGGTCATTATTGGAGCGGAAAAGCACCGCGCTACACAGAGACCCTCGGATAGTCTGCGCGGCGATTATCCGGCCGGCGATGCCTGTATCGCCATGGCCGCGATCACCATTGCCAATCACTGTCAGGATATCAAGGCCATCATCTGCCAGACAGAGACTGGTAATACCGCCCTTTTGATGTCCAGGGTGCGTGCGGTGATCCCGATTTATGCCTTTTGCCGGCACCGCAGAATTTGCAATCGGGTTGCCCTTTATCGCGGAGTCGATCCGGTTTTGATGGCGGTAGCGGGTATGGATGGACCGTCGCGGGACAATAAAGCAATCAGTCATTTAAAGCAGCGCAATCTTTTGAAGACGGGCGACTTTGTGCTGGTTTCTCGGGGTTATCGACAAGATACCGGTGGTCAGACCGATACCCTTCGGGTCGTCAGGATTGAATAAAATTTTCTTTCGTATCCGGGCCAATCATTTCTGATAAAGCTGAAAACTAGATGTTTTTCTCGAAAGGCAAGGGCAACGCCCGTGCGATATTCAGTAGATTTAAACTTGTGTACTTTTAATAATTTTCCATACCCGAGACAACTTAAAATATTTAGTTTTTCACGTTTTTACAGCAACTTGAATTTTTAACCTGATCGGGCACAGCGCACCAGGGTTTTGGTTTCCAGCTCTTGTTCAACACAGTGAAATTTTTTTCCGTTTAGCGATAGCGACTTTGGACTTCCCTGTGATGCAGTTGTGGCGCAACCGGCAATACCTGTTACCAGTGCTACGGCAAGCAGCGTCGGCAGGAGTTTTTGCACTGCGGTTACCTCACAGATTGAGCCGGGTTGGCTGGGGTTTTCGTTTGTCTTATCTCAGAGTAGAGGGAATAGCTGTCATTATGAGGAATAAGGCGTCATTTTGTGAAATGTGGCGACAGTGAGGCAGAGATTACGAAAACAAACTAGGTTCCCCCGCTTTTGATAAGTGATCAAGGGTTTTCCTGTGCATTTTCTGTGGGTTATCGGTAGGCGTAACCGCAAAAATTAATCAGTGATCTGCAGTTAATTACAAAATTACAGGTTTGAATTTTTTTAGTAACTTTTTCAATGAAGTTGATGGGCTGGGAGAGAACAAACTTTATGATCGCAGCGTTATCGCCAGAATAACCCGCGAAATACCAGTGTATTTATTAATTTGCACAGGCATTTCGCGGGCGCTGTGAAATATCAGAATTCTCAGCTATTTCACGGTTAAGTTAATGGCAGCTACGCCTTAACGTCTTCTGTGATGGTGCCCACCGCGAATGCGATGATAACCACGGTGGCTGCGATATCCCCGATGGCCCCCGCGATAACCACGGTGTTGGGCGCGATAGCGTATTTGTGCAGCACCGGGGGAATTAAAGCGGTTGTAGTAGGGAAGCCCGCGATAATAATACCTGGCCCGGTAGCGGGCATTGCCGCGGAAGCCAGGTGCGCGGTAATAGGAATAGGCACCGCCATAGCCACCATAGTAGTACCCATAGCGCGGGGTCACCCGGTAATACTGGTAAACCGGCGTACGGTAAGAGACATAGATATTACTGGAAGGGTAGTAGTTGGGGGTTGCATAGGGGTAAACAAAAGAAGAGGTATAGGCTACTCCCCCCCCTCTATAGTAACCGCCATAGTAGCCACCGTTATAGTAACTATCGGTTGCACAAGCACCCAGGGTCAGGGCCGTGCATACCGTGACGGCAATGAAGGCCGCCTTAACAGCTCTATTCATAGTGCAATCTCCGGTAAGCGGAATTTCCCCCCGGAGAGGCCCGGCAGGGGCCAAGCCCCTTTATGTGTGCCAAATGGGCGCACGCAGAATTCCGGTCTTAGTAGGGCCTGGCTTGATAGGGCGGGTCGGGCGGATCGATAACCTGGTAGCCTCTGTTCACTACTGCAGGCGGTCTCAGGCGGTAAAAATTCCCATCCCAATAAAAGTTGCAGTGCTGCATGTTGTGGCAGACCCCATCGGGGTGGCAGTGGGCGTAGCGGCCCCGCAGGTTGTAATATGACTTGCTGTAATAAGGGCTATATCCGTAATAGCTAGCTGAGCAGTCATAACCTCCACAGGGGTATCCTGTGCCATTGCAGGCCGACAGGGAAAACCCCGCGGCAATGGCCAGCGCATAGCCCGAGTGACGAAGCAGCCGAAGCGACAGCGGTTTCATCTAGACCTCCACACCTTTTGGCGGGTAAAACGTCTAATTCTCAGCCTAGCACTTTTGGCGCGAATTTCCTCACATAGTAAAAAAATTGTTCTACAGGGTTTAATGGATGTGACGGGAGACTGATGGGAGTTATCCACGTTGCAATTTCTGTCGGTGGACAATTGGCTACTTTAAGGTCGCTGTTGTTGCCGGACCAAAAACGATAAAAAAAGACCGGGGAATCCTGCCCCGGTCTTTTGTAACTTCATCTTCTATAAAAACCTATTTATAGAAATTTCTGGAAATCAATGGGTACTCGGCAGCAGGGTCGGATCAATAGATTCCAGATAGGTGCCGCTACTGAGGAGTTGTTTAGCTTCTTCAATATCCGGAGCAAAATAGCGGTCTTTATCATAGAAGGAGACACGCGCGCGCAGTTTTTCCTTGGCCGCTTCCAGTTTTTCTGTAGATTTTAATGGCGCGCGGAAATCCAGTCCCTGACAGGCCGCGAGCAATTCTACTGCCAGAATGCCGCAGGTGTTATCGGCCATATCCCGCAGGCGGCGACCGGCAAAGGTGGCCATGGATACATGGTCTTCCTGGTTGGCGGAAGTGGGCAGGGAGTCCACGCTGGCGGGATGCGCTATGGATTTATTTTCACTGGCCAAAGCAGCGGAAGTAACTTGGGCGATCATAAAGCCGGAGTTCACCCCGCCGTTTTCCACCAGGAAGGGCGGTAGGCCGGACAGGTTATTGTCGATCAACAGCGCCATGCGTCGTTCGGACAGGGAGCCGATTTCCGCTATTGCCAGTGCCAGGTTGTCGGCGACCATAGCCACTGGTTCCGCATGGAAGTTACCGCCGGAAATAATGTCGGAGTTCTCCGGATTTTCCTCGTCGGTAAAGACGAGCGGATTATCGGAAACACCATTGGCTTCGGCCAGTAGTACTTCGGCAGCGAAACGCATCTGCTGCAGACAAGCACCCATCACTTGGGGTTGGCAGCGCAGCGAGTAGGGGTCCTGCACTTTTTCACAGAATTGGTGGGAGTCACCGATCTGGCTGGTTTCGCCGAGCAGGTCGCGGTAAATCGCCGCTACATCGCGCTGAGCCTGTTGGCCACGAGCGTTGTGGATGCGATCGTCGAAGGGGCGGCGCGATCCCTTGGCAGCTTCCAGCGTCATGGCACCGGTAACCAGGGCACCGGCGAACAGGTCTTCACTGGCGAACAGACCGAGCAGGGCAAAAGCGGTAGAAGCCTGAGTGCCGTTGAGCAGGGCAAGGCCCTCTTTGGGGGCCAGGGTAATGGGCTCTAGCCCCGCGGCTTTGAGGCCTTCATGAGTGCACTTGCGCTCGCCGTTTATAAAGACTTCCCCTTCACCGAGAAGCACCACGCTCATATGAGCCAGCGGTGCCAGATCTCCGGAAGCACCCACAGAACCTTTCTCTGGAATTGCAGGGTAAACCCCAGCATTGACCAGCTGCATTAAAGCTTCAATAACTTGCGGGCGCACCCCGGAAAAACCCCGTGCGAGGGAGTTGATTTTCAACACCATCAACAGGCGCACGGTAGCTTCACTCATAAAGTTACCGGTACCAGCGGCGTGGCTCAGTACGATAGCGCGTTGCAGGTTTTCCAGATCGTGCTTTTCAATACGGGTGTTGGCCAATAAGCCAAAACCGGTATTGATACCGTAAACCGTGCGGCCCTCGGTAATTACCTGGGCAACGGTGTGGGCGGAGGCTTCGATGGCCGGATAAGCGCTTTTTGCCAGAGATAGTTGTACTGGCTCGCGGGCAACGCGGCGCAGTTGCGCAAGACTTAGCTGACCGGGATCGATTTCCAATTGATACATAAATTATTTCACCAAAAAAATTTACAGCTTTGGTGTCGGCAGTGCGCGGCAGAAAAATATAGGGCCGCGCATTAATTTTCCGACGGTATTTTTATTGCGGTAAAAAATCAGTCTTTTAGCATGGGCAGGTCCAGGCCCTGCTCTTTTGCACATTTTTTTGCGATCTCGTAGCCGGCATCGGCGTGGCGCATTACGCCGGTGGCTGGGTCATTCCAGAGAACGCGCTCGATGCGCTTGCGTGCCGCTTCGGTGCCATCGCAGACAATCACTACACCTGAGTGTTGGGAGAAGCCCATGCCTACACCGCCGCCGTGATGCAGGGATACCCAGGTCGCACCAGAGGCAGTGTTTAGCAGGGCGTTTAGTAGTGGCCAATCGGAGACAGCGTCGGAGCCGTCTATCATGGATTCGGTCTCGCGGTTGGGGCTGGCTACAGAGCCGCTGTCGAGGTGATCGCGGCCGATCACAACCGGTGCTTCCAACTCACCATTGGCAACCATCTCATTAAAGGCCAATGCCAGACGCGCACGATCTTTCAATCCTACCCAGCAGATACGTGCGGGCAGTCCCTGGAAGTGAATACGCTCGCGGGCCATATCGAGCCAGTTGTGCAGCTGCGGGTTATCGGGGATCAGTTCTTTAACTTTGGCATCGGTCTTATAGATATCTTCCGGGTTGCCGGAAAGGGCCGCCCAGCGGAAAGGGCCGACACCTTCACAGAACAGCGGGCGAATATAGGCGGGCACAAAACCGGGGAAATCGAAGGCATTTTCCACACCTTCTTCGAGGGCCATCTGGCGAATATTGTTGCCGTAATCGAGAGTGGCGGCGCCGCGCTTTTGTAGCTCCAGCATGGCTTCGACCTGAATCGCCATAGATTGCTTGGCTGCCTTTACCACTGCGGCTTCGTCTTTTTTGCGCATTTCTGCGGCGTATTCCATGGTCCAGCCCTTAGGCAGATAACCATTTAAAGGATCGTGTGCTGAGGTTTGGTCGGTAACGGAATCTGGCAGAATATTGCGCTGCACAATTTCCGGGAAAATATCTGCTGCGTTGCCCAGCAAGCCAACGGAAATAGCTTCACCTTTTTCCATGGCCTCTTCAATCATTTGCAGCGCTTCATCGAGGCTGGTGGCTTTTTTGTCTACATAGCCGGTGCGCAAGCGGAAATCGATGCGCGTTTCATCGCACTCCACCGCAATCATGCAGAATCCGGCCATGGTCGCCGCCAGTGGCTGCGCGCCGCCCATGCCGCCGAGGCCACCGGTGAGAATCCACTTGCCTTTCGCTTCGCCATTAAAGTGTTTGCGAGCAACAGCGGCAAAGGTCTCATAGGTGCCCTGTACGATGCCCTGGGAGCCAATATAAATCCAGGAGCCTGCAGTCATCTGGCCGTACATGGCCAAGCCTTTCTTATCCAGCTCGTTGAAGTGTTCCCAGTTGGCCCAGTGCGGTACCAGGTTGGAGTTGGCAATTAATACGCGAGGCGCATCGGCGTGGGTTTTAAATACGCCCACCGGTTTTCCAGACTGTACCAGCAGGGTTTCGTCGTCCTCGAGGCGTTTCAGTACCTCGACAATTTTGTCGTAACACTCCCAGTCGCGCGCGGCGCGGCCAATACCACCGTAAACCACCAGGTCTTCCGGGCGTTCAGCCACTTCCGCATCCAGGTTGTTCATCAACATGCGCAGTGGGGCCTCGGTCAGCCAGCTCTTGGCATTGAGCGAACTGCCGCGAGGCGCGCGGATTTTGCGACTGGGATCGTGACGTTTATCAGCGGACATAAATTCCTCTCAATATATTTGGTAAAAATTCTTACGCCCTGTAGTTATCAGTCAAATATTGTTGGGGCGCAGGGGATACATTCAGAAATTAGAACCTCAGTTGCGCGCCCAGGCGGTAGCGGTTACCCGGGTGCACCAAGCGGGCAAAGCTCACAGTGCCGGCGCTACTCTTGGTACGCCGCCACACCTGTAGGCAGGCGTCGCCGGTGGCGATCTCCAGCGCGTAGGCAATAGAGGCCTCTGCGGCAATCGCCTCCACCGTGGTGTCGGCCTCGGTCAATGGCGCGACCCTGGAAAGATAGGCGTTGGGTGTGGTGTGGGCGAAATCTTGCTGTAGATATTCCGGGGCCAGGGTCGGGTTAGTGAAGCGCTCCTCCCACTGAATGGGTACACCGTTATCGCAGTGCACAATAATGGTATGAAAAACCTTGGCCTGCTCCGGTACTTCCAATGCACGGGCCACTTCGGCGTTGGCCATACACTGCTGTGCCAGCAAAATTCGGTTGCTGTAGCTATGACCGCGTGCGGAAATCTCATCGGCAATATTGCGCACTTCTAAGAGGGAGCCTGCCGGTACCGGTTCGGCCACAAAAGTACCGAGTCCCTGAGCGCGCATCAGCACCCGCTCATCGGTTAATTCACTCAATGCGCGTCTGGCGGTCATACGGCTGACACCGAATTCCTGTGCCAGCTGATTTTCCGAGGGTACCTGGAAATGCACCGGCCAGGCTCCTTTCTCGATTTGTTGCCGGATATGGCGCTTGATCGCCGCGTAGCGTGGCTCGCTTGCAGTATTCATAGGCTTGAGTTAGATGCCTTTTAGGCTTGTATATGGTTGTATATACAAGAAATAATAATAGCTACTATGGTTGTCTTAAAGATGACTGTCAAGCCGGGGCGATGGTCTGTATCCTGACTGCCCTAAATCTCGCTCGGTATTGGACTGGGCATCTATGGTTAAAGAAGGAAAAGCGCGCCGCTAGAAGCTTATGACAGAACGCTGTGACCTACTGATTACTAATGTGAATGCCGCCACTATGGACCCTTCTATTGTCGGGGGCTACGGTGCTGTAGAGGATGCCGCTGTGGCGGTAACCAGTGGCAAGATTGTATGGCTGGGGCCGCGCCGCGAGTTGCCGGACTGCGCTCCAGACGAGGTGATCGATGGCGAGGGCCAATGGCTGACCCCGGGCCTGATCGACTGCCACACCCATCTGGTCTACGGCGGTCATCGCGCCGGGGAGTTTGCCCGCCGCCTGGGGGGCGAGAGCTACGAAGAAGTGGCTCGTGCTGGCGGTGGCATTATTTCCACCGTACGCGCCACTCGTGCCGCCAGTGCCGAGGAGTTGTATCGCCTGTCGGAGCCGCGTCTGCGCGCCCTGATGTCTGAGGGGGTTACCACTGTCGAAATTAAATCCGGATACGGCCTGGACTTGGATACGGAGCTGAAACAGCTGCGCACAGCGCGTCGACTGGGACAGCACAATCCTGTGGAAATCGTCACTAGCTGCCTGGCCGCACATGCCCTGCCGCCGGAATACGATGGCCGTGCCGATGAATATATCGATCTGATTTGCGAGCAGATATTGCCGGCGGTTGCGCGCGAGCAACTGGCCGATGCGGTGGACATGTTCTGCGAAACCATTGGTTTTACCGTAGAACAGTGCCAGCGGGTGATCGATGCCGCCAAGCAACTGGATATGCCAGTTAAAGTGCACGCTGAACAGCTGGCGCGCACCGGTGCTACGGAGATGGCAGCTAAGTCCAGCGCCCTCTCCGTGGATCATATTGAATACATCAGCGATGCCGATGTGCTGGCCATGGCCGAAAGTGGCACCGTGGCAGTACTACTCCCCGGAGCCTTTTATACATTGCGCGAGACCCAGGTGCCGCCGGTAGAAAAGCTTCGCGAGGCGGGGGTTTGCATGGCCTTGTCCACCGACCTGAATCCCGGTAGCTGCCCCATCGGGTCACTGCGGTTAATGATGAATATGGGCTGCAACCTGTTTGGCCTGACCCCGGCTGAGGCGTTGGCCGGCGTGACTCGCGCTGCCGCACGCGCTTTGGGGCTCTGTTGTTCTCGCGGTGTGCTGCGCCCTGGGTTGCGCGCGGATATGGTGTTGTGGCCAATGGATACCCCGGACCAGTTGGCTTATGAGTTTGGCGCGCTGAAACCTGCACAGATTTTCCTGGGAGGCAAAGATGTTACAGCTGGCTGATATGCGCCTATGGAGTGGCCGCACCGACAGCGAGGACGGTCGCGCCGGAGAGCGCTGGCACCAGCGTATTTCTCCGCTGCAACTGGATAACCCTCCCGGGATCGCCATTCTCGGTTTTGCCTCGGATGAAGGGGTGCGACGCAATAAAGGGCGTATCGGTGCCGCGAAAGGGCCGCGAATCCTGCGTTTGGCTATGGCCAATCTGCCCGCTACTTTTGACTTACCTCTTTATGATGCCGGCAATGTGCGCGTTGACCGCGAGGATCTGGAATCCGCTCAGGCTCTGCTCGGTGCGCGTATCAATGAGTTGCTCGACAATGGTCACTTTCCCCTGGTCCTGGGGGGAGGACATGAAATTGCGTATGGCAGCTATCTGGGTATAGCGCGTTGGATGCGCGAGCTGCACCGGGAAAAGACGTTGGGTATTATCAACTTCGATGCTCACCTGGATCTCCGTATACCCTCGCCTAAAGGATCTTCAGGCACGCCTTTCTATCAAATTGCGGAACAGTGCCAGATCAATGGCCGTCCCTTTAACTATCTCTGTGTCGGTGCTGCCGATAATGCTAACACCCCGGCACTCTATAACCGCGCCGATGAGCTGGGTGCCGAAGTCATTCGCGATCGAGAAATCAGTAGCTGGAACCTGGATAAGGTTAAGCAGCAAGTCCAGGATTTTATCGATAAGGTGGACTTTGTTTATCTCACCGTTTGCTTGGATGTATTGCCAGCGGCAGTAATGCCCGCGGTCAGTGCGCCCTCCGGGCGTGGGGTAGCACTGGAGTTGCTCGAAGAGCTACTGGATACCGTTTTGGACTCAAATAAGGTTTGCTTGGCGGATATGGCCGAATTTAACCCCTATTTCGATATTGAGGATCATGGCGCGCGCACCGCCGCACGGCTGGCTTTTCAGATGGCCAATAAGGCCGCACGCGTATCGCGCTAGGGGTAAGAGGTTTGCAAGAAGGGCTGCCAGTGACTGGCAGCTCTTTATGGTTAAACCGTAATATGCAACTTTACGGTAATGTTATTGCGAGTCGCATTGGAATAGGGGCAGACCTCTTCGTGTGCTTTTAATGCCACTCTTTCTGCCACCACCTTATCCATCCCTGGTAGCTCAATATAGAGGTCCACCTCCAAGCCAAAGCCCTTCCCGCTGGGCCCTATGCCAACTTCAGCCCGCACGCTGGTATCGTTCGGTGTGGCGACCTTTTCCTTGTCCGCAACAAATTTCATCGCACCGATAAAGCAAGCCGAATAGCCTGCCGCAAATAATTGCTCGGGATTGGTGCCACTTCCGCCA
>NZ_CP174292.1:3715000-3717500 GCF_052466775.1 Microbulbifer sp. CnH-101-G | reverse complement strand
TAATGTTGAAAAATTAGGGGATGACCTGTGGATCGGAGTGAAAGGCTAATCAAGCCGGGAGATAGCTGGTTCTCCTCGAAAGCTATTTAGGTAGCGCCTCGCGTCTCACCCTCGGGGGTAGAGCACTGTTTGGGCTAGGGGGTCATCCCGACTTACCAACCCCATGCAAACTCCGAATACCGAGGAGTGCAATCGCGGGAGACACACGGCGGGTGCTAACGTCCGTCGTGGAAAGGGAAACAACCCAGACCGCCAGCTAAGGTCCCAAATACCAGTTAAGTGGGAAACGATGTGGGAAGGCCCAGACAGCTAGGAGGTTGGCTTAGAAGCAGCCATCCTTTAAAGAAAGCGTAATAGCTCACTAGTCGAGTCGGCCTGCGCGGAAGATATACCGGGGCTAAAACTGGTAACCGAAGCTGCGGATGCTCTTAGGAGCATGGTAGAGGAGCGTTGTGTAAGCCGTTGAAGGTGGATCGGGAGGTCTGCTGGAGGTATCACAAGTGCGAATGCTGACATGAGTAACGACAAGGGAGGTGAAAAACCTCCCCGCCGGAAGACCAAGGGTTCCTGTCCAACGCTAATCGGGACAGGGTTAGTCGACCCCTAAGGCGAGGGCGAAAGCCGTAGTCGATGGGAAACAGGTTAATATTCCTGTACTCGCTATTACTGCGACGGAGTGACGGAGAAGGCTAGGCCAGCATGGCGATTGGTTGTCCATGTTTAAGGTTGTAGGCTGGGGACTTAGGCAAATCCGGGTCCCTAAGGCTGAGAACTGATGACGAAGCCCACTTAGTGGGTGAAGTGGTTGATGCCCTGCTTCCAGGAAAAACTTCTAAGCTTCAGGTAATAGTGAATCGTACTCTAAACCGACACAGGTGGTCAGGTAGAGAATACCAAGGCGCTTGAGAGAACTCTGGTGAAGGAACTAGGCAAAATGGTACCGTAACTTCGGGAGAAGGTACGCCGGTTTTGGTGATGGGACTTGCTCCCTAAGCTGAGGCCGGTCGAAGTGACCAGGTGGCTGCGACTGTTTATTAAAAACATAGCACTCTGCAAACTCGTAAGAGGACGTATAGGGTGTGACGCCTGCCCGGTGCCGGAAGGTTAATTGATGGGGTTAGCTTCGGCGAAGCTCTTGATCGAAGCCCCGGTAAACGGCGGCCGTAACTATAACGGTCCTAAGGTAGCGAAATTCCTTGTCGGGTAAGTTCCGACCTGCACGAATGGCGTAACGATGGCCACGCTGTCTCCACCAGAGACTCAGTGAAATTGAAATCGCTGTTAAGATGCAGTGTACCCGCGGCTAGACGGAAAGACCCCGTGAACCTTTACTACAGCTTTGCACTGAACTTTGAGCCTACTTGTGTAGGATAGGTGGGAGGCTTTGAAGCAGTAACGCTAGTTACTGTGGAGCCGTCCTTGAAATACCACCCTGGTATGTTTGAGGTTCTAACTCTGGTCCGTTATCCGGATCGAGGACAGTGTATGGTGGGTAGTTTGACTGGGGCGGTCTCCTCCCAAAGAGTAACGGAGGAGTACGAAGGTGCACTCAGCATGGTCGGAAATCATGCAATGAGCATAATGGTATAAGTGCGCTTGACTGCGAGTCAGACATGACGAGCAGGTACGAAAGTAGGTCATAGTGATCCGGTGGTTCTGTATGGAAGGGCCATCGCTCAACGGATAAAAGGTACTCCGGGGATAACAGGCTGATACCGCCCAAGAGTTCACATCGACGGCGGTGTTTGGCACCTCGATGTCGGCTCATCACATCCTGGGGCTGAAGCCGGTCCCAAGGGTATGGCTGTTCGCCATTTAAAGTGGTACGCGAGCTGGGTTTAGAACGTCGTGAGACAGTTCGGTCCCTATCTGCCGTGGGCGTTGGAGATTTGAGAAGAGTTGCTCCTAGTACGAGAGGACCGGAGTGAACGAACCTCTGGTGTTCCGGTTGTCACGCCAGTGGCATTGCCGGGTAGCTATGTTCGGACGGGATAACCGCTGAAAGCATCTAAGCGGGAAGCCTCCTTCAAGATAAGATCTCCCTGACTCCTTGAGAGTCCTAAAGGGCCGTGGAAGACTACCACGTTGATAGGCTGGATGTGGAAGCGCTGTGAGGCGTTGAGCTAACCAGTACTAATTGCCCGTGCGGCTTGACCATACAACAGAGATGGTTACTAACGACTAGCTAAGCTAGCGGATTGTGAGTTAGAGACATACAATCGCTTGCGGTGTATTACTACAGATTGTTTCACCGAATTATTTGGGTTGATTGTTAACTGAGAAAAACTCAGTGGCAAACGAACAGTCAAACGGCAGCGCAGGGCAAACGCCCATAAGACCAACGCCAACCCAAGCCAGTTTGCCTGACGACAATAGAGTTGTGGAACCACCTGATCCCTTGCCGAACTCAGAAGTGAAACGCAACATCGCCGATGGTAGTGTGGGGTCTCCCCATGTGAGAGTAGGTCATCGTCAGGCTTCTAATCCGAAAGGGCCACCC